>JAKFBV010000046.1:0-17339 GCA_036677005.1 Pedobacter sp. | reverse complement strand
AGGTACCAAATGAGTAACCAGGTTATGTAGTTAGCCTGCTTCTTATTGCAAGTTAAAACACGTGCACAAAATGTCATTCCTATATTTTGATTTTTCTTAAAATGTGCCTACTCGGAATGACGGTTATTTTGGATTAATTGCAAACGGGCCTCCTTCAGAATGACGGTTATAGTTAGAACGATTCTCCCGGTTTAAAACCTGGATAAGTGCCGGCAAAATCAAAAAACAGAAACAGAAGCAGGGTCTTTCAATTAGCACCGACAAGCATTAGCTTTTTATATTTCTACATGAGTACATTATTTTCTTGCCAGTTTAGGATAGGGCGTATTATATCCCTTAACCGAATACCATAGAATAAGGTTTAGCGTATCTTCATTCGCCATGTCAAGCTCATCGAGCGGCATTTCCATCGATTTTTTAGCCCAGTATTTTTTCCTGCCCGATAATGCAGATAGCTTAGGATTCATTTCGTCTAATGGAATCTGGTTTGGTAAGGCAGTAAAAGGACTGAAATCACCTTTATTGGTGAAGCAATCTACCATAGGTTCGGCAATCATATCAAACTGACTCATCGGGGAGAGTCCCAGAATTAATTCGATAGTCCTCAAAATGCTATTTTGATTATAATGAGTACTTATTACCGCTCCTCTTTTCGTGTAGGGGCTGATGCAGAGCGCCACTGTGCGGCGTCCGTCAATATGATCCAAACCCGCCTGCGGATCATCCTCAATGACAAAAATGGCGGTTTCTTTCCAGAATTCACTTTTGCTGACCGCCTCCACGATCTGGCCTAAGGCAAGGTCATTATCGGCTACCTGCGCTCTTGGGGTCGGGAAACCCTCCCTTGTTCCGTTCGTATGGTCATTTGGCAGGAGCATGATCATGAAATTGGGTAATGCGTTTTTCTTTTCAAATTCCCTGAATTCTTTCAGGAACTCACCCGCCCGGTACACATCGGGTATGGAGCCTGGAAAGCCCACGAAGGTCGGGCAGAGATAAGGCTCCATCGTATGTAATTTGCTGGTCGCTTTGATCTTCACATTCCGGGTTCCGTTTTTATAGTCATTATAGATCTGAGTCCAGCTTGCATTGGCTGGTTCTATCTGTGCCTTCACGAATTCGCCATAATTCCGGAAGCTTAAGCCGGCATCCAGGACCTTATCCCAGATAAAGCCTGAAGATGCGAATGCCATGGCATCATCTCCTTCATAAGGATAACTGCGAATAAAACCGCCGAAGCTTTTTTCGAGATAGTCTGTCACATAGCCTTCATTTGTCCATTGATGCCCGTCGGCACTCAATACCCCGTTACAATAGGTATTATCCAGTAAAACAAATTTTTCTGCCAGTGCATGATGATTTGGGCTGACCTTACGGCCGAACTGAGTTAGCGAACTGTCGCCTTTTCCCTGGGGCAGATCCCCGAATAGCTGATCGTAAGTGCGGTTCTCTTTGATGATATAGAGTACATGTTTAAATACTGATTTTTCACCAGGCCGGGTAGGTACGGGAACGATCCGTTCATTGACCCGTTCCAGCCTGAGGGCCTGTGTTATTTTAGGAAGCCGCATGGTCGTTGCTGCCCGGATCGTATATTCCCGCAGGTTTTCAGCATCCGGTACCGGAATAAAGGATACAGAACCCGAATGGTCGTGTGAGTTTAGCCCCTTAGCTCTTATGCCGGGCTGCCTGCTGCCGGTACCCTTGGTGTTTGCAACAAACAGGCTGCTGCCATCGCCTGATAAAATAACAGCACCGGGGTACCAGCCTGTTGGTATCAGTCCTTTCACTTTGCCATTGTTAAGGTCAATCACAGCCAGGTGGTTATTGCCGCCATTCGCTGCAAATAAGGTCTTACCATCCGGACTGACCGCCAATGAATTTGGGGCACTACCAAAGGGAAGTTCTTCCATAGGTTTAGTGCTCAGATTCTTCAGGACGGTATTTGACCGGGTGTCAATGACAGAGATGAGATCGCTGTTGGCATTGGCTACATAAAGCAGATCCTTATCAGGAGACAGGGCCATCCCTCCGGGATGTAAATGGACATTGATTTCTTTGATCAGTTTGCGGCTGTCGAGGTCAATGACCGAAACCGTTCCGGATGAGGCAATCCCTGTTTTAGGGTCAACCAGCACTTCAGATCCGCCCGATGGGCCTGTTTTTTCATTTAGGCCCGGCCTGCGGCCAGCCCAGTTGCTGACATAGGCTTTATCATCATGAATAAGTACCGCGTACGGGGCCATTCCTACCGGGATCTGAGTTTCTAATTTTCCTGTTTTAAGATTGATCAGGCCCAGCGTGTTATTGCGGTTTAATGCCACATAGAGAAAGCCTCTTTTATTATCGATCGCCAGCCCTCCGGGGTAGGGCCCGCTTTTGTCCTTTGGATCGGGGCCGGAGATCAATATAGCATCATCCCAGGCGAACTCACCCTTAGCAGATGCTTTTGCAGAACGAACGAATCCTTTGGTATCGCTTGTCCAAACCTTTTGATCATTGTCAGTCCAGGCAATCCCGTTAAAAGTATGGCCTCCAGCGGGCAATTTTAATGTTTGAATGATCTGATGGTTTACAGCATCCATGAAGACGATCGAGTTCAGGTTTTTCACTGCCAGAATGGTCCCTTTCGAATTCAGGGCAAGATCGACAGGCCTGCCCGGGAAGATCTTTGTTTCACCTGCAGGATCGATGATCTGTGAGGTGGCAACGATATGAGTGCTGTCGTCCTGAGGTCCTACCTTTGCATCTTTTGGAAATTTATCCCGCGTTTTTTCAAACAGATCGCTTAATGCTCCTGATTGCCTGTTCAAACCGCATCCCGCCAGCCAAAGCAAAGAAATGATGATGAGGGCTAATGTGTAGCTCCCTTTGTTCAGGCCGGACCGTTGTCCTGATCTTAAATTATTCTGAAAAATAGATTTAATGATTGATGCTATTATAGACTTCATATCTTTTTACTTTAAAATATTAATCGGGATTAATTACAGACATCCTCCCATCTGATACGCTAAATATAATCATTCCATGTTAAGGCAGTTTTAAGTTTTTTCAATCAGCAATTTTCGGATTTTTGAGATAATGACCTCCAATTAACGTCATTTCGCCCACGCGATGAATACTCTCTTCCATTTATGAGAATTCTATCGCGTGGAGAAATCTGCTGAAGGAAAGTACTGATTTGAATTTAAGATAACCCTCAAGGAATCATGCTAAAGGCAACAGATTCCTCTTCGTACCTCCTTCGGAATGACGGTAAAAGTAGGATTAATTGCAAGGCGGGCCTCCTTCGGAATGACGTCCAATTAACGTGATTTCGAACACGCGATGAATATTCTCTTCCATTTATGACAATTCTATCGCGTGGAGAAATCTGTTGAAAATTACTATTGGCTTGATTTGAAGATAGTTATTGAAGAATTTGTGCTATTTGAGACAGATTCCTCAGTCGTACCTCCTTTGGAATGACGATCATGTTAGGAGCGGGGACAGTGGTAAGAATCAAAAACTATTCGATTTCAATATTCTGCTTAAGCTCTATTTTATTCACCCCGATCTCCCTGGGATGAAAAACAAAATAAATTCCGCTGAATGAAAGCAGGGCTGATATGCAATAGAAAAGGAGGCTGATAATTACCGCCAGGTGCTGATCCATTTGTAAATATTGGGCCCCGTAAACGAATACCAGTTCTCTTGCTCCCAAACCTCCGACAGTAAATGGGAATATAGCCACCAGGGAAGATATCAGGAACATGAACAGGTAGGGAGAGAATTTGCCTTCAAAGTTTAAGGCATATAAGAGCAAAATAACCGCTACGATCTGCATCGATTGAACCATTAATGCCTTGATATGGGTCAGAATGAAGCGGTGACTGTAATCCCTGAAAAACCGCTTCATCACGATATAATAGGCTATCGTGCCCAGGGCAACGACCAGTACCGGAACCCAGTTTGGGATACCCAGGTAAGGAATGAAAATAACCAGGGTGGAAATGATCAGTCCCAGAGCCCATAATCCGCTTAAGCGATCAAAAAATATGGCCTGAAATAACCTTCTGCCCTTTATTTCGAACTTTTTACGCAATAAAAAGATCTTATAGCCATCGCCGCCGATACCACCTGGCAGAAAAAGGTTATAGAACATTCCCAGCAGGTAAATCTTGAAATTGTAAATTTCTGAGACCTTTAAACCGATGCCCCTGAAAAATGTATTCAGGCGGGAAGAAGAGATCATCTGGGAAAGAACAAAAGCCAGGAAAGCCAGAAACAAAAAAAGCGGATTCGATTTATTAAAGGCTTCCTTCACATCATTGAACTCAACCTTTTTTGAAACCAGATATAATGATAAACCTGTAATGCTGATTTTTAACAGGATTTTAAGGATGTTCCAGATTTTCTTTTTGTCCATTAAAAATTCGTCTTACCTGGTATGTTTTTCTGTTAGTTCCTTCGAAATAGGTGCGTACATTAATTTCGGCTAAGATCCCGAATGTAATAAGCTGAATACCACCCAGCAAAAATATAAGTCCCAATATCAGGATCGGCTTACCCCAGATATCCTGGCCCATTAGTTTAAGGATAAGGAGATAGATATTGATCAGGATACCCAGTCCGAAAGAGATGAAACCGAGGCTGCCGAAAAGGTGCATGGGCTTCTGGATATATTTCCGGAAGAAAACCATCGTGATCAGATCGGACATCACTTTAAAGGTACGGTTTAAGCCATATTTAGAACTTCCGTGTATCCGGGCATGGTGTTTCACATCAACCTGGGTAATACTTGCTCCCTGCAGTTTAGCCAGTACAGGAATAAAACGATGCAGTTCACCATAGATGCCCAGGTCTTCAGCGATCTCCCGTTTGAATAATTTCAGGGTACAGCCATAATCCTTAATATAAACTCCGGTCATCCTTCGGATAATGGCATTGGCGATCTTTGAAGGGATCTTCCGCAGGAACACACCATCCTGGCGGTTCGCCCTGTTCCCGGCTACTACATCCCAGTCTTCATCCTTCATTTTCTGAAGCATGAAAGGAATATCGGCCGGATCATTCTGAAGGTCGCCGTCAAGCAGGGCGATATAGTGCCCTGCGGCATGGTCGATGCCTGCTGTCATGGCGGTGCTCTGTCCGTAATTTTTTCGTAATTCTACCAGAGTTATACGCTCATCGGCATGCTCGCGAATCTGTTTCTGTGTTCCGTCATCCGAACCGTCATCCACAAAGATCACTTCGTAATCTATTTCGCCCAGGGCATTCCGTATGGCCCCGATAAGCGGGACGATATTATCCCGTTCGTTCAGAACGGTGATTATAACAGATAGTTCTCTCATTTTATATGGAACAGTTTGAGGTTCTGGTATGTTTTTATCAATGTCGCTTCCGGATTATTTAAATCCCGGTCAAAGGTAAAATAATAACCTGGCTTAGCATCGTCCTCTGTAAATTTCACCTGCTGCATCCGGCTGCGCTGAACATAAAAGATCAGGCGGTCATGGAAGGGGATATCGGCCTCGCCCGGATGATATTGGTAAAGATAGAAAGGTTCCTTTCCGGCGATCTTACCCATTTCTATGCCTGCATTCCGGTAATAATTATCGCTCATATTTTCGAGGCGGTGAGGCAGTATAAACCAGCTGAATCCCATTCTTAGCATGATAAGAATGGCAAGAAATGCGATGATCTTCGCGGATTTCAGGCGATAGATCATCCAGGTTAAAAAACCGCAGGCAAATGTCAGCACGATCACCTTGATCTCCAGGTCAGGAACATAGGCCTGCAGTCCGAAAAATAATGCCGCAGGCAGGCAAAGGGTAAGCAGTCCGGCCAGGATCAGGATGCTGGTATTGAAAAGTTTATTTATTGCCGGCAATCTGTCCCGGTAGGTATAATAGGCATGGCTCCAGAGAATGAACAGGAGCGGGTACAGCATCAGGAGGTAACGCGGCCTTGTTTGCGGGGATAAGCAGTAAACCCAGATATTGGCCAGGAAAACGACCGATATAAACGTTAAGAATGGGTTCTGCTTAATTCCCTTCAGAAAATCTTTGTGAAAACAAAACAGGAGGAGCAAACTTGCCGGGAAGAGATGGCCCGCATGCTCAAAAGGAAAGATGACCAGGTGCAGCAAAGTTGGGATCAGTCCGAATTCAGAAGCTGTTCTTCTGCTGCTCTGATCCCAGATGGTTCTGAAATAGCCCTGCAGGTTAGGATTATACTGATAATAGTTCCAGAAATACGCCCCGATGATCAATACACATACCAAACCGCTGACAATATGCTGCCAGCTATACAGCTTTTTGAAATTCCTGCTGTAGGCGAGCACCGAAATCAGTGTGAAGCCCTGAAATACAATGGATGGAAGACCTTTGCACAGGAATGTGATGGCAGTGATCAGATAGGATACGAAGAATAACAGGAACCAGTTCTTACGCTGCAGAAAATAAAAGATCAGCATAAAGGAGCTGAACGTAAGCCAGGAATAAAATATATCAATATGGCCAAGCATTGAATCATAAATGAGCATACGGCCATTCAGCAGGAAAAGTATCCCGCTAAGGGCTGCTATCCGCTTATCCTTCAGAAAAAAAGATACTGAAAAATATATACTGATGGCATATAAAAACATCGGAATGACGGCCGGAAGACGGGTTACGAACTCTGAATAGCTCCCTGTAAGCAGGTAGCTGCCGGCGAGTATCCAGTTATATAAAGGAGGTTTGTTATAATAATATTCAGCCCCGATGGTTGGTACAGAATAATTATTGCTGAGTATCATTTCCAGGGCTACATTCGCCCGGGTTGGCTCATCTGCAAAAAGCGGCAGCATGCCCAGATTGATCAGGAAGGCAGGTATGGATAAGGCTATCAGGAAAAAGAATACCTGTCCGGGATATTTGATCAGGAAGCTTTCCGGTTTTTGCATCATTACCGGCAAAGATATAAAAGCAAAAGAGAGATTTGAATCGTCAAACCTCTCTTTTCTGTATTAATTCAGAATATCAAATGCTGGCCTGTACTGTATTTGCAGTTGAAATAAAGTTGGAAGCAGCAAGATCCTGATCTAAATAATTCGATTTGTAATTGTCAGCCGGACCGTTTATAAATAAACAGGTTTGCCCTTTTATGGTTTCGATGATCGTTTTGGTCAGTTCAACCGGTAAAGCCGGACAACCATGACTTCTGCCTAAGCGGCCTGTCTGATTAACAAATGACTGGCTTACATATTCAGCTCCATGCACCACAATAGCGCGGTCGCGGGCATTGGTATTATATCCCTTATCCATACCTTCCAGTTTCATGGATAGTCCATGTTTGCCAAAGTATGTTTCGCTGGTAATATAAAATCCAAGGCTGCTTTGATGCGAATTGGCAAGATTTGAAAAATTTGTTGCCATATCCAAGCCGCTGCCCTGTCCATGTGCCACCAGGGTATTGAATAAAAGTGTATTGCTGGCCAGATCGACTATCCATAGTCTTTTTTGACTGCTTTTTTTGGTAAAATCTATAATTGTAAGAATAGCCTTTTTGCCGGTAACCAATTGGGTTGTCTTAAAATTATAATAACCGATCAGCGCCTTTTTGAATACCTGCAGATCTAAACCGGCTACCCCTAACTGGGCCTGATCGTAGATTGAACCAATATACTGATCAAATATTTCCATATTTGATACCGTATTATTAGCAGCAATGGGTTTTAAATTCTTAGCTGCGGGTTCTGCATCAAAAAACTCTAATTGTGATTTGTTCACCGATACCCAGCTTAGTGCCGGAAAAGTGAAGGCTAAGAGGACGATGCCTAAAGCCAAAAATGAATGTTTCCTCATAAAAATACTCTTTCTTTAATTTGAACGAATAATCCGATTAAAACTGTTTATTTAATGAGTATAGGTTTTTGCTATAATTTCTTTTTTTAATTATGATACAAATATACAGATAATTAAAATATGAATTGTCAGCGAAAAGTATAAACCTTCAGGCTAAAAGGGCTCTCTTCCTATCCAAATGGTCGATTCCCCTTCTGCTGCCAGGTACTTTACGTAAAAAATGAGACCTGGTGGTAAATCAGGCAGGAAAGATTAAAATCCCTCTCCCTCCTCCCTATCGCGCGCGTGTCGCGCGTGCTGGAGGTAAAAACTTAGAAATCACGCGCGACACGCGCGCGATAGCGAGGATTTTACAGGCAATATCATAGAATTGACAGGTATTACCTGATCAGCTCAGAAGATTCTTCCAGCTGACCCGGTCCGTGATGAGTTTTTCCAGATCAGCAGCAGAAACACGTTCCTGTTCCATGCTATCCCTATGCCTGATGGTCACTGTATCATCTTCCAGGGTTTGATGATCTATGGTGATACAGAAAGGTGTCCCGATGGCATCCTGCCTGCGGTAACGTTTTCCTATAGAATCTTTCTCGTCATACTGAAGATTAAAGTCCAGTTTCAGAAGATCCATGATCTGCCGGGCCTTTTCGGGCAAACCGTCTTTTTTTGTGAGCGGGAAAATAGCCGCTTTAACCGGGGCAAGGCAGGGGTGAAGGCGTAATACTGTACGTGAATCCTGCTTTTCCTCCGTGCTCAGATTCTGTTCCTCATAGGCATTACATAGGGTTAACAGGAACATCCTGTCTAGACCAATAGATGTTTCTACCACATAAGGCACATAATTCTTATTCTCCGCGGTATCGAAGTATTGAAGTTTTTTGCCCGAAAATTTCTCATGCTGGCTCAGGTCAAAATCCGTACGGCTGTGTATTCCTTCCACCTCTTTAAATCCGAATGGAAATTCAAATTCGATATCGACAGCGGCATTGGCATAATGCGCTAATTTCGCGTGGTCATGATAGCGATACTTTTCGGCAGGGGTACCCAGGGCAAGATGCCATTTAAGTCTGGCTTCTTTCCAGTGCGCATACCATTCCATTTCTGTTCCGGGTTTTACAAAGAACTGCAGCTCCATTTGCTCAAATTCGCGCATTCGCATAATGAATTGCCGGGCTATCACCTCGTTACGGAAAGCCTTTCCGATCTGGGCTATCCCGAAGGGGATCCGCATTCTGCCTGATTTCTGAACATTCAGAAAATTGACAAAGATTCCCTGCGCCGTTTCCGGACGAAGATAAACCTCATCTGAATCCTCTGCCATGGCACCCATCTGCGTAGAAAACATCAGGTTAAACTGCCTGACATCAGTCCAGTTACGCGTTCCTGAAACCGGGCAGACAATTTCATGCAGCTCGATCAGATCTTTTAATTTGGACAGATCATCAGCAGCCAGGGCGGCATCCATATCTGCCTGCAGTTTATCAGCCTTGTCTGCTTTGCCGTCCTTAATATAACGGACGATCTTATCTTCGATTAAATTATCGGCGCGGTATCGCTTTTTTGAATCCTTATTATCGATCATCGGATCGGCAAAACCATCCACATGTCCGCTTGCCTTCCATACTTTGGGATGCATGAATATAGCCGAATCGATGCCCACAATATTCTCGTTCAGCTGCACCATACTTTTCCACCAGTAGGTTTTGATATTGTTCTTTAATTCAGATCCCAGTTGCCCGTAATCATACACTGCACTCAAACCATCATATATTTCACTCGAAGGGAATACAAAACCATATTCCTTACTGTGAGAAATTACATTCTTAAAAAGTTCGTCCTTGTTTTTGCTCATAACAGCGCAAAGATAGTATTGAAAATTAATTTTAAGTGCTACGTTTTATCTTTTCACGGTGGTTTTAGGTAAAGCCAACAGATTACAGATCCAAGAACCAGGAGCAAAGAACAAAGACAATTGACTATTCATCTAACATTTATAGTAATATTCGCTGACAACAGGCAACAGATAACAGGCAACAGATAACTATTCATTTAACACTTAGTAATATTTACCCGTAACAGGCAACACTCAACAATCTCACATCTCCTGTCTCATATCTCACATCTATCCTATAACTTTGAAGCATGAGTATCGCGGTAGCAAACCTCTGTAAAATATACGGAGAGCAAAAAGCAATAGACGGAATTTCATTTCAGGTATCTCCGGGCAGGATCGCAGGTTTTTTGGGTCCGAATGGTGCCGGAAAATCCACAACCATGAAAATTTTGACCTGCTTTATTCCCCAGAGTTCAGGAACTGCTGCGGTATGTGGTTTTGATGTGAGTACAGACTCTATGGAAGTTCGCCGGAAAATTGGCTATCTCCCTGAGCATAATCCGCTTTACCTGGAAATGTATGTGAAGGAGGCCCTGGGATTTATTGGGGCTATTCATCAGCTGGATGATCGGCATAAACGCATCCATGAAGTGATTGAGCTTTGCGGCCTGGGGGATGAGCAGTACAAAAAGATAGGAGCCTTATCAAAAGGGTACCGGCAGCGGGTGGGACTGGCACAGGCTATCTTTTCAGACCCTGAAGTGCTGATTTTGGATGAACCTACCTCCGGGCTTGACCCTAACCAGGTTATTGGGATCCGGAAACTGATCAGAGAGCTGGGTAAAACCAAAACGGTACTGCTTTCAACACATATCATGCAGGAGGTGGAGGCCGTTTGTGAGCAGGTGATCATTATCGATAAGGGAAGGATTGTGGCCGATGATGATCTGAGCAGCCTCAGAATGAAGCATCATAACCATAGCCTGGAAGATATATTTATAGAACTAACCGGCCCGAACAGTGCTGATATTAATTAAAGCAAAAATTTTGCTCAAACTGATCCTGCAGGCATGATCCATGAAGGGAATATTTAAGTTTTTCGGGCCTTTCCCGCCGGGAGCGGGCCGGGCTTTTCGCTGCAATCTTTTCGCCACCTTGTGGCAAAAAGTATTTTCGTTGCAATCCCTAACGCAGATCATCGCTTTCAAAATAATACTGTATAAACTTTAAGCTCCGGCACCTGAAATATTTTCTTAAAATTGTTGCAAAGAATTAAAATTTAAATCCGGCACATTGCTAAGTATCCTTACTAAAGAAATAAGTGGTTTTTTCAGCTCCCTGGTGGCCTATATCACCATGGCGGCGTTCCTGCTGGTCACCGGTCTTTTTCTCTGGGTTTTTCCTGATTCCAGTATTCTGGAATATGGTTATGCCGGGCTGGACAGCTTTTTCAATATTGCCCCATACATTTTTATGTTTCTAATTCCGGCTATTACCATGCGTTCATTGGCAGAGGAGCAGAAGGATGGTACATTTGAACTTCTGGCAACACGTCCGGTCAGCGACTGGCAGATCGTGCTGGGAAAGTTTCTGGCTTGCCTGGCGATAGTTGTTCTGACCCTGTTTCCAACCCTTATCTATTATATTACGGTTTATCAGCTGGGCATCAGCATAGGAAATGTTGATACGGGGGCTGTGACCGGTTCATATCTCGGTTTAATATTATTGGGAGCGGCATTCACCTCTATTGGTTTGTTCACATCCTCCCTCGGGAAAAATCAGATCATCGCATTTACGCTTGCCATGTTTCTTTGTTTTTTTACGTTCAGCGGTTTTGATTCACTGAGCAGGATAATTTCCATGCAGGGAATTGAAAATTTTCTGAGTTCTCTCGGGATCAATCAGCATTATCAATCCATCAGCAGGGGAGTGCTTGACAGCCGTGATCTCCTGTATTTTCTGAGTTTTACGGCGGTATTTCTTTTATTCACCAAAACGATACTCGGAGGAAGGAAATGGTAAACCGGCGTAAAAAGGATCTGACCATGCTTGCCATCTTTCTTGCCGGCATCCTCCTGCTTAATTTTCTTGCTTCTGTTTTTTTTACCCGTTTCGATTTTACATCCGAAAAACGCTATACCCTTTCTCCGGTCACCAAGCGAATTCTTGCCGGTCTGAATGATAAAGTTCAGGTAACGGTCTATCTTGAAGGTGATTTTCCGGCTGGATTTAAGCGCTTAAGAAATTCTACAAGGGACCTGCTCATCGATTTTAAAGCCTATTCCAATGATAATCTGGACTTTGATTTTGTAAATCCGATGGCCGGAGACCAGGAAGCCCAGGAGAAGGCCTATCAGCAACTGCTTGAAAAGGGTATCGAAGCGACCAGCCTGAGCGTGAAGACCGAAGACGGAATGTCGCAAAAAATAATTTTTCCGGCAGCATTGATCAGCTATAAAGGTATTCAGATCCCTGTTAAACTTCTCCAGAACCGTTCAGGGATTAGTCCGGAAGAGGTATTGAATAATTCCATTCAGAATTTGGAATATGCCTTTGCCAGCGGTATTAAAAAAGCCGGCAGCAGCGGATCCAGGCGTATTGGTTTTACCGAAGGCCATGGCGAATTGAATGATCAGCAGCTGGCCGATGCCATCAGGTCCCTGGGCGATACGTATGAAGTAGGCCGGGTCGATCTGGCTTCCATAGCCTTTTCCGGGCTGGACCGTTTGAATCTGATGATCATCGCCAAGCCTGATAAGGCATTTACTGAGGCCGAAAAATATAAGATCGACTATTTTGTGATGAAGGGCGGGCGGGTGATGTGGGCCGTTGATCAGGTCAATGCCGAACTCGACAGCCTGCGCGGAGCCGGGGAGCAGCTGGCCTTCCCTAAAAAGCTGGAACTGGATGATATGCTCTTTAAATACGGAGTCAGGCTGAACTATGATCTGCTTGCCGATATGAATTGCGCCCAGATCCCGCTGAACGTTGGTGATATTGCCGGTCAGTCCCAGATACAGCTTCTGCCATGGTTATTTTACCCTGTTTTCGTACCTGTTTCCACTCATCCTGTGGTGAAAAACCTGGATGGCCTGCGATCGGAGTTTCCCGGAACCATTGATCTGATCGCGGTAAAAAATGTCCGTGCTGAAGTGATCCTGTCATCTTCGCCGTATAACCGAAAGCTGGAGGTACCCACTATGCTTTCCCTGCAAATGGTGGAACAGGAGCCCGATCCGAAACTGTTCCAAAATGCTCCGAAGACTGTTGGCGTTCTATTGGAAGGGGAGTTCCCTTCAAATTTCAAAAACAGGCCGGTACCTGAGGGGATCACAGAAAAAGTGAGCATTCCTGAAAAAAGTAAATCCGGAAAAATGATCGTGCTGGCCGATGGTGACTTGTTTAAGAATCAGATCAATAGTACCGACGGTTCTCCATATCCCTTAGGATTCGATCGTTATACCCGGGAGCAATATGCCAATAAGAGTTTTCTGCTGAATGCAGCCGATTATCTTACAGATGACTCCGGGATAATTGGCCTGCGAAATAAGGAGATCAAACTCAGGCTGCTCGACCGGGCAAGAATTCGCCAGGGAAAAACCTTCTGGCAGCTGATAAATATAGGATTGCCCTTAATATTGTTGATAGTATGCGGTATTTTTCAACATTACTATCGTATTAGGAAGTATGCACGTTAAATTGTATATTTTTGACCAGTTAAAATCCGCTTACCTAATTGGAATTATTGCGGATAAGGGCTGATTAGGAAGTACCAAAAAGCTTTACTATTATTGTTTTTCAGATATTTGAATATGAGATTTATAGTTTCAACATCTACATTATTAAAGCAGCTGCTCGCTGTTAATGGTGCATCCAGCAGCAGCACGGTATTGCCTATTCTTGAAAATTTCCTGTTTGAGATCAGGGATGGCTTACTGACTGTTTCTGCTACCGATCTGCAAACCAGTATGACCACCACATTGGCCGTTGAATCAAAGGAAGATGGGAAAGTGGCCATTCCTTCGAAGATCCTGCTGGAAACATTGAAAACATTGCCAGATCAGCCTATTTCTTTCTCTGTAGATGATAAAACCTTCTCTATTGAGATTAGCGCCGGTGACGGTAAGTATAAGTTAAGCGGTGAGAATGGTGAGGATTTTCCAAAAATACCGGTAGTTGATAATCCTTCTTCGGTTTCCATGCCGACCTCCGTTTTGGCTGAAGCCATAAATAAAACCTTATTTGCAGTAAGCAATGATGAATTACGCCCGGCTATGACAGGGGTATATTGCCAGTTAAGTCCTGAGCACATCACCTTTGTTGCTACCGATGCTCATAAGCTGGTGAGATATCGCCGTACGGATACCAGATCGGATTCGCCGGCAACATTTATTCTGCCGAAAAAAGCTTTGGCGCTTTTAAAGACCTCCCTGCCCTCAGACGATGTTCACGTTGCCATTGAATACAATAATACAAGCGCATTTTTCAGATTTGGTAATATAAATCTGATCTGCAGGCTTATCGACGAACGCTATCCTGATTATGAAGCGGTTATACCTGCAAATAATCCAAATAAACTGATCATTGACCGGACCTTATTTCTGAACTGCCTGCGCCGTGTGGTTATCTTTGCAAATAAGACCACTCATCAGGTACGTTTAAAAATTACAGGGAGCGAACTGAATATTTCTTCTGAAGATATAGATTTTGCCAATGAGGCACATGAACGTCTTTCCTGCCAGTATGAAGGTGAAGACATGGAAATTGGTTTCAATGCTAAATTCCTGATCGAAATGCTCAACAACCTTGGCGGAGAAGAGGTTTTACTTGAAATGAGCAGCCCGAACCGCGCCGGATTATTAATGCCGCAGACCCATGATGAACAGGAAGATGTTCTGATGCTGGTTATGCCTGTTATGTTGAACACATATGCATAATTAATCATGCTAATGCAATTAAAGCAGAAAACTCAGGACAAAGGTCCTGAGTTTTCTATTTTTGTTTAAAATTACAGATCAAATTGGAACTAATTCAGCAGCTTCTCGACTTCATCCTTCATATTGATAAGCATTTAATTGAAATTGTACAGGATTATCAAACCTGGACCTACCTTATCCTTTTCCTGATCATTTTCGCAGAAACAGGCTTTGTTATAACTCCATTTTTACCGGGGGATTCCCTTTTGTTTGCAGCTGGAGCTATTATTGCCAAGCCTGAAAGCGGCCTGAATATCTTCCTGATGTGTCTTTTGCTGATCCTGGCAGCCATACTTGGGGACCTTGTTAACTACCATATTGGTAATTATATAGGGCCAAGGGCTTTCAGCGGAAAGTATAAACTGCTGAAAAAGGAATACCTGGAGAAAACTCAGACATTTTATGAGAAACATGGCGGTAAGACGATCATATATGCCCGTTTCATTCCTATTATCCGCACTTTTGCCCCCTTTGTTGCCGGAATAGGTACGATGAGCTATTTGAAATTTGCATCTTATAATGTAACCGGTGCTGTTCTATGGGTAATCTCATTTCTTTTTATAGGATATTTCTTTGGAGGATTGCCCGTCATCAAGGATAATTTTACCTATGTCATCTTTGGAATTATTATCCTTTCTGTATTACCACCCCTGATTGAAGTAATTCGTGGAAAACAAAAGAAAATGTCCGAAATATAAACCCGGATGTTTCTTTAATCACTTGATCTTTAATCTTTTAAATTAATTTTTAAAATTTGACTTTTGGAAATAATAAGCAATATTCTTGATTTTATACTTCATATTGATAAGTACCTGGTAAAGATCGTAAGCGATTACCGTACCTGGACGTACCTGATAATTTTCATGGTCATCTTTGCAGAAACAGGCTTTGTCGTGACGCCTTTTTTGCCCGGGGATTCCCTGCTGTTCGCAGTAGGCGCCCTGATCGCAAAAGGAGATACCGGACTGAGTATTTACCTGATGGGTCTGCTGTTGATTTTGTCTGCGATAAGCGGCAATACCCTGAATTATGCACTGGGGAATTATTTCGGCCCGAAAGTATTCAAACCCGGAAACAGGATACTCAAGCTGGAATATTATAATAAAACCAAAGAATATTTTAATAAAAAGGGCGGAAATATGTTGATATTCAGTCGTTTTATGCCAATATTCAGAACTCTGGCTCCATTCGTTGCAGGAGTAGGGAAAATGAATATTGCTCAGTTTACCTATTACAATGTTGTGGGAGGGGTTCTATGGATCGTCAGCTTTCTTGGAATCGGGTTCATATTTGGTAATATCCCCTTTATAAAGGATCATTTTACTTATGTCATGCTGGTAATCATTGTACTCACCATTATGCCTGCTGTATTCGCAGCAATAAAGGCAAAGAGGACAATGGAAGGTAAGGATGTTTAATTCTCTTCCCTACCAATGATCTTCCCCTGATTGAACAGATCGGTTTCCTTTTGGATGGATTTTATTTCATCCGCACTCAGCTCCTGTCTGATAAAATTTTTAAGCTCTGGTTGTCCGGCGTCAACCCAGGCAGAAAACCAGTAACTTCCGGTCATAAGCACAGATGAGCGCATCTGTTTTTCTACCATGCCCTGAAGTGCCAGGTGATAAGCTTTGGAATATTCTTCCGAGTATTGCCGTTCTATTCTCCCGTTTCGTTCGCTAAAAGTAAACTTACGGTCAGAGGCCATTCTTTTGTTTAATCTGGATTCAATCAGCAAGACAGAATCAGTGTATTTATGGGCATTTCTTATAATCTTCCAGGCCTCCTTTAAAGGATACTCAAGGTAATGAACCCTGCCAACTACAAAGTCATACTCAGCGGCAAACAGTTCGGGAAGCCGGCTCTCCCAGAAAGCATGGATCCCAGCCTGGCCGCTTAATTGTCCGTTATAATTTTCTGTGGTATGCAGGGGCACATGCGCGTCAGAAACATAATGACCCAGGTCGGCCGATAACCTGAGGATACGTATCGAGTCGCGTTCCTGAAAGGCTTTTACCAGGGAATAATAGGTTCTTTCAATTTGCCATGGAATAATTCCATTTTTGAGAAGGACCTTAGCGGTAAATTTAGATTCGGCATCCGCCCATTTTTCCGGGACATTTTCCAAAAGCTCATCGCCATATCTATCGGCATCGATGAAATGCCGGGAAGCTTCAGCAGTATCGGCGTACCGGCGTTTATCGGCATCAACAGCATGTTCTGAAATAAAACGGATGTTATTCTTGTAAAAGCGGATCATATCTCCGGGCAAAATAAAAACAGCCAGGCGGTTGATCCGCTGGTGCGCAAAAAAGCCCCATGATGAACATAATATGGCGCTTATGAGGATCAGACCGATGAAGCGGTTTTTACGCATTATTGTATGATTCAAGCTTTTAATCCTATAATTATGTCAGCCTTTCAGGCTTTGCCTCTCAGATGAATACTCATTCCTGATACTGTCACCCTTTCAGGGTTTGACCCAATCTAACCGCTTGCTATAATCATGTCAGCCTTTCAGGCTTTGCCACCCAGATGAATAATTTATTCTTGATCATATCACCCTTTCTGGGTTTTTGATATAATCTGCCTGTCTCTTTAATTGTATCTCTCCTGGAAGCTTAACCCTTTATTCTTATACGTATAGCTTTTGATTATTATATTTGAGGGAACCTATCTTCACATAAATCCCGAAGGGATGATATG
>JAKFBV010000045.1:0-9121 GCA_036677005.1 Pedobacter sp. | reverse complement strand
TAAAGTAAGGTGTGGTAATCTTCTTTAAGATACTGATTTTCAAGGCTTTATGCAAATTAATCGACACCTTTTTATACTTATTTTACTGTTTTTATTATTTAGTTTAACCCTTGATTCGCATTATAACTTATTACTTACAACCTATAACTTATTACTTATTACTTATAACCTACAAATTAAAAACCCTACACAAACTTATTCAGCGCATCCAGGTAAGCATTGGCTGATGCCCGCACGATATCGGTGCTAAAGCCATAACCTACATAGGATTTACCCTCGTCAGTTACCCTCATATCTACCTTACTCACATCATCACTTCCACTGTGTATGGCATGGATATTAAACTCTTTAATATTGAAACTTCTTCCTATGATCTTTTCAATGGCCTTGATCGTGGCATCTACCGGACCGTTACCCGTTGCCGTAGCTTCATTGTCCGTTCCGTTATAATTTAATCTGATAGTAGCTGTCGGACTTGCCTGATCGCCGCAGCTAACCTGCAAACCTTTGATGGCAAGGCCGTTCTTATAGTTGTTTCCGGTTTCATCACCCATTAAAAGAAGGATATCATCATCTTTGATCTCTTTTTTGCCATCCGCCAGAGTCAGAAAACGTTCATACACCTGGTCGAGGTCGATACGATCAATGGTATAACCAAGGCGCTCCAGGTGATGGTTCAGTGCATGCCGGCCGCTGCGTGCAGTCAGAATAATCTCAGACTGATCGATCCCGACATCCTCCGGATTGATGATCTCATACGTTTCACGATTCTTTAATACACCATCCTGGTGGATACCTGAGCTGTGTGCGAATGCATTTTTACCCACAATAGCTTTATTCGGCTGCACCGGCATACGCATCATGCGGCTGACCATTCCACTTATTTCATACAGATGTTTGCTATTCACATGGTGTGTGAAATTTAAACTATGGTGAGTTTTAAGGATCATCACAATTTCTTCCAATGCTGTATTTCCCGCACGTTCCCCGATCCCGTTAATGGTACACTCTACCTGCCTCGCCCCATTCTGGATTCCGGCAATACTGTTAGCGGTAGCCAGGCCCAAATCATTATGGCAATGAACTGATATGATCGCCTGATCGATATTTTTAACATGCTCTTTCAGGAAGCGGATCTTTTCTCCGTACTGTTCAGGCAGACAATATCCGTTTGTATCCGGAATATTAACGACTGTTGCACCGGCTGCAATTACTGCTTCAACCATCCTGGCCAGGTATTCGTTATCAGCTCTTCCTGCATCCTCTGCATAGAACTCAATATCTTCAACAAAGCTTTTGGCATATTTTACTGCATCAACTGCCCGCTCCAGGATCGCTTCACGGTTACTGTTGAATTTATATTTTATATGATTGTCAGATGAACCTATTCCTGTATGAATACGGGGTCTTTTTGCAAATTTTAAGGCCTCGGCCGCACATTCTATATCGCCTTTATTCGCGCGGGTCAGTGCGCAGATCACGGGCTCGCGAACTGCTTTTGAGAGTTCGACCACACTTTGGAAATCACCCGGACTTGAAATGGGAAAACCGGCTTCAATTACATCCACTCCAAGATTTTCGAGCGCTTTGCCAATTTCGATCTTTTCAACAGTAGATAACTGGCATCCGGGTACCTGTTCGCCATCCCTGAGGGTGGTATCAAAAATATAGATGCGGTTTGGGTCGTGTAACATATTTATTTTTTTAAATAAAGCTTTGCTGCTTTATTGTGGGCTTGCATTTTTTTCTTAATTTAATTTCTGCGGCCCTGAACTTTAACCTAGATTTTAAGCCCCGTTAAAAATTTTATAAACCTTGGATCTTTCAAATTCTTCAATACTTTCCAGCCGGCTGAAGAGGTAATCCGCGTCATTATAACCTGCAATGATCGCTTCTCCATCCTGCATGATCAGGCCTGATCTGGCTGATTCTGAGCCGGATCCAATTAATTTGGATAGGCTGATGCCATAATTTCCCGGACCGATATCTTCTGCATCAAACTCCAGCACCTCATCAAAAACTGAACTTTCATCAGAATATAAGCTTTTCCAGAATTCCAGATTTTCAGCTTCAGGGATAAAACCGGAATTCTTCATGAAATCGAAAGTAGTTTCATCAGGAGCGATTATACTGCCGACAGCTCCTATCTCTCTGCTCATATTACAAATGGCCATGCGTCCTTCCATACTTAAATTCAGGATGCTGTCACCGGCAAATTCAATATAATAACCATCCGCACCATTGGCCGATATTTCCGATAGGAGATAATGGTTAATGTCCTTCGCCCCAACACCTCTCGCCAGTCTCCCATTTACCTCGATCTTCATTCGTTTTGGTTTTTGGATCAGCAGGCATTGGGTAGCCAGAACCTGCTCAACAAGCAATTCGCTGATGCCGATCGTAATAGCCCCAAAGGCACCCATGTTATTTGTGTTTTGCTGATCGCATACGATCGTCTGACCGGGTTGGGCAGGCAGGGCTTCATGCTGACTAAGTTCCGTCTGTTCTAATCCGAAATCGCTGCAATTCCTGTTCAGCATATCAACCTGGAATCTCCAAAGATCGCTGAGCGGAATATGCTGACTGAAGGCGGGTTCTGTCAAAACAATGGTCTGATTCGGCCTGAAAACCGGAATATGGCGTTTGCGTAAGCCTTCAAAAGCTGCCGGACTTGTTACCTTATTAATGATATGGGAATCAATATATAAGGTATCCGGAAACCCGGCATTTCCGCTAACAACATGTTCATTCCAGATCTTATCAAACAGTGTTTGTGCCATAGAGTTGTAGGTTATAAGTTGTAAGTTTTAAGTTTCTGCGCGATGGCTGTTTACTTATAACTTACAACTTAGTACTTATAACTTATTACTTATTACTTATTACTTCTCCGGTTGATTCTCAGGCCTCAAGCTTCTTACTGCCTGGCCCGCCTGCCAGATTTCACTATCATGCAGAGTCTTAAGTTCAGCCTCCAGTTTTACCCGGTAATCCGGCTGGCTATTTAATTTAATGGTACGTTCCGCTTCTTTTCCTGATGCAACGCTTTCATACAGTTCATCAAAAACAGGCTGGGTTACTTCACGAAAACGGCCTTTCCAGTCTAAAGCTCCGCGCTGAGCGGTAGTTGAACAATTGGCATACATCCAGTCCATTCCATTTTCAGCTACTAATGGCATCAGGCTTTGAGTAAGTTCTTCAACCGTTTCGTTGAAAGCTTCAGAAGGGGAGTGTCCGTTTTTACGAAGTGTATTATACTGAGCTTCGAAAATTCCTGCAATGGCACCCATTAAAGTTCCGCGCTCACCTGTAAGGTCAGAGTAAACTTCTTTACGGAAATCCGTTTCGAAAAGATAACCTGATCCAACTCCGATTCCCAATGCAATAGCGCGGGTTCTGCCTTTACCTGTTGCATCCTGATGAATGGCAAATGAAGAGTTCAATCCTTTTCCTGCCAAAAACATGCGGCGCAATGAAGTTCCTGAACCTTTTGGAGCAACCAGGATCACATCCACATCAGCAGGAGGGATGATCCCTGTTTGATCTTTATAAGTAATACCAAATCCATGAGAAAAATAAAGGGCTTTTCCGGGGCTCAGGTATTTTTTGATTGTAGGCCATAAGGCGATCTGACCTGCATCAGATAAAAGATATTGAATGATGGTACCTCTTTCGGCAGCTTCTTCAATTTCAAAAAGAGTTTCTCCGGGTACCCATCCATCGGCAATGGCCTTAGCCCAGGTTTTTGAATCTTTACGCTGGCCG
Source organism: Pedobacter sp. (assembly GCA_036677005.1). Classification (GTDB taxonomy): domain Bacteria; phylum Bacteroidota; class Bacteroidia; order Sphingobacteriales; family Sphingobacteriaceae; genus Daejeonella. The sequence goes on along the minus strand of JAKFBV010000045.1, from coordinate 5,359 downwards.
ATAATGACTTTTATACCATTGTCGCGCAGGTTTAATGCTTGTCCGGGACCCTGTACACCATAGCCGATAACTGCTACGATTTCATCTTTTAAAACCTCGCGAGCTTTGTCTAAGGGGAATTCTTCGCGGGTTACCACATCTTCTGTAACCCCACCGAAATTGATCTTTGCCATATTGTTTTGTTTTTACTTTTTGTTTTTTTATTTAATGATTTCTATTTTATTATCTGTGCTGAATTCTATTCAGAAGAAGCTACATGGTAAATATTTTCTGTCCGTTATTCAAATATTCATTCTCTGCCGCTTCTTCACCTGGTTCCGCTTTTTCAAATTCACGGAGTTTACGGTTAAAGCCATCGCTGTTTTTAATGATCAGTATCCTTGCACTCCGCACAAATTCGATCAGGCCGAAAGGCTGTAATATTTTGATCAGGGCATCGGTTTCCTCGCGGTGGCCGGTAGTTTCAAAAACGGTATAGTCTTTACGGATCACAACAACCCTTGCCCCGTTTTCGCGAAGTAATCGCTCCACGCTTGCTTTTTCAGCAATTACATCAGTGGGCACTTTATAAAGCGCCAGTTCCTGCCAGATCACGTCTTCATTGGTATTGAAATACACTTTAAGGACTTCTACCTGCTTTTCGATCTGCCTGGATAGTTTTCTGACCACGGCTTCTGTTTCATGCACAACGATATTAAAGCGGTGAATACTCTCGATCTCGGAAGGAGAGGTATTGAGGCTGTGAATATTTATTTTACGCCTTGTGAAAATGATAGCGATCCGGTTCAGGAGCCCTATCTGGTTTTCAGTATATACGGTAATATTATATTCCTGTTTAGCCTCACGATGCTCTTCTGCTGAAGCGGCTGTTTCAATATTGATTTTACCTGTTTTCATATTCTATTGATAATCTCCCCGGGGGGGAGGATAAGGGCCTATTTTAACCTGATCTCACTGACGCTGCATCCCTGCGGAACCATCGGGAATACATTGTTCTCTTTGGTTACCATTACCTCGAGTAAAAAGGAACCCTTATGATCAAGCATTTCTTTTAAGGCAGATGACACATCCTGACGTTCAGAGATCGATCTGCCTTTGATACCATAGGCAGCGGCAAGTGCTACGAAGTCAGGGCTGCTAATATCAACGAAAGAATAACGGTGCTCATTGAACAATTCCTGCCATTGTCTTACCATTCCGAGAAATTTGTTATTCAGAATAATGATCTTAATGTCGATGCCGCATTGCATAATGGTGCCCAGTTCCTGTAAGGTCATCTGGAATCCACCATCACCGATTACGGCAACAACCTCACGTTCAGGGGCGCCGAATTTCGCACCTATAGCCGCCGGTAAAGCGAATCCCATCGTCCCAAGTCCGCCGCTGGTTACATTACTGCGTGTTTTATTCAGTTTTGCATACCTGCAGGCAACCATCTGATGCTGACCTACATCGGTAACTATAATGGCTTCGCCGCCTGTAAGTTCATTTAACTGATGGATCACCTCACCCATAGTCAGTTCTCCTGATACCGGATGAAGCTCGTCCTTAATTACGGTTTCAATTTCCTTTTGTTCAAACTCCCTGAATTTCTGAAGCCATGCCGTATGCGATCTTTCCTGTATGAGTTCCGTTAATGCAGGCAGGGTCTCCTTGCAATCGCCCCATACAGGAACGGTGGTCTGAACATTTTTATCTATTTCGGAAGGGTCAATATCGAGATGAATGACCTTGGCCTGTTTGGCATATTTATCCAAACGTCCGGTTACCCGGTCGTCGAATCTCATTCCTATAGCGATCAGCACATCACATTCATTGGTCTGGACATTGGGTCCGTAATTTCCATGCATTCCCAGCATGCCCACATTCAATGGGTGATCTGTAGGAATCGCTCCAGCTCCCAGAATGGTCCAGGCGGAAGGAATGCCGCTTTTTTCGATGAATGCCTTAAATTCTTTTTCGGCCTCCCCCAGAATAACTCCCTGGCCCCATAATACGAATGGTCTTTTAGCCTGATTGATCAGCTCTGCAGCTTTCTCAATATATTCTTTGCGGATAAGTGGTTTAGGACGATAACTGCGGATATGATTACATGGAGTATAACCGCTATAATCGAATTTCTGTATCTGCGCATTCTTGGTGATATCAATTAATACAGGTCCCGGTCTTCCGCTTCTGGCGATATAAAATGCTTTGCTGATCACTTCCGGAATCTCAGTAGCATCAGTGACCTGATAATTCCATTTGGTTACTGGTGTTGTAATGTTGATCACATCAGTTTCCTGGAATGCATCGGTACCTAAAAGGTGTGCAAACACCTGTCCGGTTATACAAACCAGTGGGGTGCTGTCTATCATGGCGTCGGCAAGTCCGGTGACCAGATTAGTGGCTCCCGGTCCGCTGGTGGCGAAAACTACCCCAACCTTTCCTGAAGTTCTGGCGAAGCCCTGCCCCGCGTGAATACCCCCCTGTTCATGCCTTACCAGGATATGATTAAGCTTTTCCTTATAATCATATAAAGCATCATAGATCGGCATAATTGCACCTCCGGGATACCCGAAAATAACCTCTGTACCTTCTATGATCAATGCTTCGAGTAGGGCAACAGAACCTGAAATCTCAATCGTTTCAACTCCTGTGGGGCTGCTCAATGCCTGCTGCTCAATTTCCATAATTTTATCTTTATGTGTTCTGTTCAGTGCTCCGATATCCTTAAGTCATCGGAGCATAATTTTATTCTTCGTCAGTAACGCAGCCTTCACTTGCGTTCTTTACCTGTTTAAAATATTTAAATAATACGCCGTTCTTTACAGGAGCCTCGGGCTGCTTCCAGAGTTTTCTTCTTTGTTCCAGCTCTTCATCCGGGATCATCAGGTTTATTGAATTGGTTCTTGCATCCAGCTGTATGATATCCTCATCTTTTACAAGACCGATATTTCCGCCTTCAAAAGCTTCCGGAGTGATATGCCCCACAACAAAACCATGTGTTCCTCCCGAAAAACGTCCATCGGTGATCAGGGCTACAGATGCTCCCAAACCGGCACCAAAGATGGCGGATGTTGGTTTCAGCATTTCAGGCATGCCCGGAGCACCTTTCGGACCCACATTTCTGATCACGACCACATCACCTGCTTTAACTTTCCCGCTGCTTATTCCATGGATCAGTTCAAATTCACCATCAAATACTCTTGCCGGACCGGTAAAGGATTCTCCCTCTTTGCCGCTGATTTTGGCTACAGAGCCCTGAGGGGCGAGATTGCCGTAAAGCATTTGCAAATGCCCGGTTTTCTTTAAAGGAGCTTCATAGGGATAAATAACATCCTGTTTACTAAAATCAAGATCGGCTGCAGCAGCAACATTCTCGGCAAGGGTCTTACCGGTTACTGTCAGACAATCGCCATGCAGTAATCCTTTATGCAAAAGATATTTTAAAACAGCGGGTAAGCCGCCTATTGCATGGACATCTTCCATCATATATTTTCCGCTCGGCTTCAGGTCAGCTATAACGGAGGTTTCATCACTAACCTTCTGGAAATCAGCAAGATCAAGTTTCAACCCAACCGATTTGGCCATGGCAATTAAATGCAGAACCGCATTGGTTGAGCCTCCAAGGACCATTACCGTAACGATTGCATTGTGAAATGCCTTTTCTGTCATGATATCCCTGGGTTTGATGTCTTTTTCAAGCAGGATCTTCATGTATTTACCCGCTTCAAGGCATTCCTGCTTTTTCTCATCGCTCAGTGCAAGGTAGGTTGAACTGTAAGGCAGGCTCATGCCCAGCGCTTCAATAGCTGAAGCCATGGTATTTGCCGTGTACATACCTCCGCAGGCACCGGCACCCGGACAGGCATGCTGTATCACCCCCTGAAAATCTTCTTCTGCAAGGGTTCCAGCCATTTTCTGCCCCAGCGCTTCGAATGCAGAAACAATGTTCAGTGACTGCCCTTTATAACTACCGGAATGGATGCTGCCGCCATAGACCATAATTGCAGGGCGGTTTAATCTTCCCATAGCCATGATCGCTCCGGGCATGTTCTTATCACAGCCAGGCAGTGTGATCACTCCGTCATAATAATGGCCTCCGCAGACAGTCTCAATCGAATCTGCAATCAGGTCTCTGGATACCAGGGAGTAACGCATTCCTTCGGTACCATTGGTTATACCATCACTGATACCTATCGTATGAAACATTAAACCCACCAGATCATTATTCCAAACTCCCTGTTTTACAATTTCAGCAAGGTCGTTCAGGTGCATATTGCAGGTATTGCCATCATAGCCCATGCTTGCAATTCCAACCTGTGCTTTGGCCAGATCTTCCTTGGTTAGGCCTATCCCGTATAACATAGCCTGAGAAGCCGGCTGTGTAGGGTCCTGTGTAATCGTTTTACTGTATTTGTTCAGTTCCATTTAATCAATTATAAATCGTTATTAATCATTCCCGGATCTTTAAAATCCCCTGTATCCTATTTTAATGATCGATATCTAAAAAAAAAGCCTTTCTGTTAGAGGAAGGCGCTGGATTTTTATTGTTTTTAATTAAATCTTATGCCTTTATCGCAGGAATGAGCAGAATAATATATAGAATGTAAGTAAGAAACAGTACTCCCGGAATGGTCAGTTTATGAGCCGTAAATTTCAATGTTCCGTTCATTATTCAAATATTTATATTAAGCTTATTTATTTAATCCTCAATTTAAGTGCTTAGGATTTAACTATCAATAGCCAGGGCAATTATTTTAATTAAGAATAAAATATTAAAATATTTACATATTTAGTATAAAATATTGCAAAATGGTATAATATCTATATTTAATTTTGTGTAAATATACCAAAACGGTTTTGGGTTTTCGGTTCAAAAAAATTAAACTTTGAAAGGGGTAGTGATTTTCTGCCTGAAAATTGGATTTAACAGAAAAATTCAGATTCGCTTTATCAAAAAAAAGCCCCTCTGATCCGCAGATCAGAAGGGCTTTTAAGAGCCTGATGAATTAAGGATTTTGAGTTCCCTCAGCCAGTACCATAATATGATTATTCAGCACTTCTATTACCCCGCCTTTGATAAAAATAGTTTCTTCATCTTTGTCTGTCCTGATGATCACTTTTCCATCTTCCAGGGTTGAAATGACAGGAGCATGATCATTCAGAACTTCGAATGATCCCATTGTACCGGGAACGGTGACAGATCTTACTTCTCCTTCGAAAATCTTACTATCTGGTGTTAATATTTCTAGTTTCATCTGTATAAAAATTTGACTGAATAGGGTATTATTTTAGTACAGACATACAAATTCCCCCACCCAACAAAAATGTTGGAAACAAACAAGCTGCCTAAAGTAAAAACAGGGAGACTAAG
>JAKFBV010000044.1:0-70259 GCA_036677005.1 Pedobacter sp. | reverse complement strand
ACTAGGGCAGAACACGGGAATGGCAGGACCGAAGAGGCATAGCCCCTGCTTTCTAAAACAACAGAAAATCAGTCAATTTTAATAGTACTTCGCAAAATTTTATATCGAACTCACGTTAATTTATAGATTTTTTGGGTTTAATAGCAATATCCGTAAGGAAAACATAAAAGCTTATATCAAGTATTAAAATCATAAACTGACATTAGACCCGCGGCAGGCAGGTGGCTCATAAGGGTCTCTATATACCAATAATGAAACAGCATATAAAAAACTTTATGAGCTCTCATCAGAATTGAAAAAGAAAAGCACTGGATGGAATATTAAAAGAAAAGGCCCGGTTTGCACCGGACCTTAATTCTATTATTTTCAGATTAAAATCTGATATCTTATTGATTTACAAACTTCTTGGCATTGATCTTCCTTTCATTCTCGGTCAGATAGATCTTACGTAAACGCATGCTTTTCGGAGTTATTTCAATATACTCATCGGCCTGTATGTATTCCATTGCTTCTTCAAGCGAAAACTTAATAGCTGTAGCTATACGTGTATTATCATCCGTACCAGAGGCACGCATATTTGTTAATGGTTTTCCTTTAACCACATTAACAACCAGGTCATTATCGCGAATATGCTCGCCCATGATCTGGCCTTCATAAACATCTACACCGGGCTCCACGAAGAAGCGGCCGCGATCCTGCAGTTTATCAATCGAATAGGCTGTAGTGGATCCTTTTTCCATAGAAACAAGAACACCGTTCAGGCGACCCGGGATATTACCCTTCCATGGCTCATAAGCCTTAAAACGATGTGCCATAATAGCCTCACCTGCCGTAGCCGTCAAAACATTATTACGCAAACCAATAATACCGCGTGCAGGAATCTCAAATTCAAGATGCTGAAGATCGCCCTTAGGCTCCATAACCAGCAACTCGCCCTTACGCTGGGTGACCAGCTCAATTACCTTACCGGATACTTCTGCAGGAACATCAACAATTAAGGTTTCTATCGGTTCACACTTAACACCATCAATCTCCTTGATAATTACCTGCGGCTGACCCACCTGCAACTCATAACCCTCACGGCGCATCGTTTCAATTAAAACTGATAAGTGAAGGATACCGCGTCCGTAAACCAGGTATGAATCCGGCGAATCGGTCTCAATAACCTTCAATGCCAGATTTTTCTCCATCTCCTTGTATAAACGCTCACGCAAACGCTGAGAAGTTACAAATTTACCTTCCTTACCAAACATGGGTGAATTGTTGATCGTGAACAACATATTCATAGTTGGTTCGTCGATCTTGATAACAGCCAGCTGTTCAGGCTTATCAAAATCGGCGATGGTATCGCCAATATCAAATCCTTCAATACCTACAACTGCGCAGATATCTCCTGATGAAACTTCCGTTACTTTTACTTTTCCTAAACCTTCGAAGGTATATAATTCCTTTATCCTTGATTTCTGGATCTTTCCGTCACGCTTAACCAAAGATACAGGCTGATTTTCCCTGATCACGCCACGGGCCACACGGCCTACAGCTATCCGTCCAACGAAAGATGAATAATCCAGGGATGTGATCTGCATCTGCAGCGTACCGTCAAAACTAGGTGCTGGCGGTATGTGTTCTATGATGGTATCCAGTAAAGGTGTGATATCTTCAGTCGGTACTTTCCAGTCGGTACTCATCCAGCCTTGCTTGGAAGAACCATATAAGACAGGAAAATCCAACTGATCTTCAGTAGCTTCCAGGTTGAAGAACAATTCGAAGATCGATTCATAAACTTCTTCCGGCCGGCAATTTTCCTTATCGACCTTGTTTACTATAACTACAGGCTTTAATCCTAATGAAAGTGCTTTTTGAGTAACAAAGCGGGTTTGGGGCATTGCACCTTCAAAGGCATCCACCAGGAGGACAACCCCGTCAGCCATTTTCAAAACCCGTTCTACCTCACCACCGAAATCGGCGTGACCCGGGGTATCAATAATATTAATCTTTACACCCTTATAATTTACAGAAACATTTTTGGAAACGATGGTAATACCACGTTCACGTTCAAGGTCATTGCTATCCAGTATCAGATCGCCAGTTTCCTGGTTATCACGGAACAAATTGGTTTGGTGTAAAATTTTATCAACCAATGTAGTTTTACCGTGGTCAACGTGAGCGATGATCGCTATATTTCTTATTTTTTGCATTAAAAAATTACTCTTAAATTTTTTTGCAAAGGTACGTTTTATTAAGGAGAAAATTATAATGTGAGCTAAATGAAGAGAAAGCCCTGCCCGGATTGTTCCGATTAATTGATTTATCAGGACTCAATTAAACCCTAAGGCATTAAGCCGGATCAGATTAAACGCATTTTCAATAAAAAAACCCGAAAATTTACCTGGGCCCGACGAAAACTATAATGGATAGTTGTAATTTTACTTTATGGATCTTCAATTAATCTTGGTTCTGCTGCTTTTCCTGCTGGCTTTGATCTATATGGCCCGCTTAATGTATAAAAGCATGAACAGTAAAAAGGGATGTGCAAGTAATTGCGGCAAATGCGCCGCTGATTTCAGTGAGGTCAAAATTCCTGGTTCAAAAGCAAATTAAAGCCTTAAGAATTCTTCTCAATCAAACATACCGCATAGGCTACCAGCCCTTCCTGCCGTCCGATAAAGCCCATTGTTTCATTGGTTGTTGCTTTGATAGAGATATCTTCATCGCTTATTCCAATTGCTTCCGCTAAATTTAATTTCATTTGCGGAATATGCGAGTTGATCTTCGGAGCTTCAAGGCATAGCATAGCGTCTATATTTCCTACGCTCCAGCCCTTTTGCTTTAAAAGCGCTGCACACTCCTTTAACAGGATCAGGCTGCTGATGCCTTTCCAGCGATCATCCGTATTGGAAAAATGATAGCCGATATCGCGCAAATTAGCAGCTCCAAGCAGAGCATCGCATATCGCATGTACCAGTACATCTGCATCCGAATGCCCAAAGGCGCCCGAATGATGTTCTAATTTAACTCCCCCTAAAATAAATGGATGATTTTCTGCCAATTGGTGCACATCGAACCCAAAACCTACACGTATCTTCATTAAAAATTACTTATCGAAATTAAAGACCAGCGAAAACCGAAGGGTCTGAGCTAAAGGACTTGTCTGCTGATTAGCCAAAAGGTAGGCAAAATCAAGATTAAATACATTGTATTTTAAGCCGGCACCAACTGTAAAATATCTTCGGTCGCCTTTAGTTGGCGCTTCATAAAAATATCCTGAACGAACTGCAAATTGTTTGTTATACCAGTATTCAGTTCCTATTGAATAACTTATCTCGTTTAATTCCTCAGAAAATCCCCCGGGCGCATCACTGAAGGAACCAAAAATACCCGAAGGTACCGACCGGTCAGGGTCCTTTCCATCGATTATTGCTCCGTTCGAATCCCTGATCGGGCTTGTGGGAACCAATAGCTTATTGAGATCAAGGGCAACTGTAAATATATTCAGATCATCCAGAATAAAAGTGCTGGCACCCCCCAGTTTCATATTTGTGGGCAGAAATGATTTCGAGCCCCCCTCAGAATAACTCATTTTGGTGCCAATATTGGAAATATTCATACCGAAGGCAAGTTCAGTATCTTTTCCGAACATGAGTGTGCCCTTCCTGTAATATGCGGAGGCGTCAGCAGCCAGTGCCGTAGCCGGCTGGATATCCTGCCCGTTGAATTGTCCGTTACTTAAACTGGATCTGATATACCTGACAGCAGTTCCAAGGGAAAAATCGTCGCCAAATTTTCTGGAGAAGGTACCTTCAACAGAAAACTCATTCGGGCTATAGACCCCAATATCATTCTGACTGTTATCTGTGAGTTGTATGGATCCATAGGAGAAATACCTCAAGGCCCCACCGATCGTATTTCTGCTGTCTAAACGATGGTAGATCGTTAAATAGCCAAGATCAACATCAGGAACCAGATTTCTTAGCCATGGAGTATAGGAAGCCGAAAGCCCGGTTGGCTTCTCCATAAATGCAAGTTTGGCCGGATTCCAATGGAGTGAATTTGCATCAGGCGAAATAGCCACTCCTGCGTCTCCCATTGCACCCGACCTGGCGTCAGGTGAGATCAGCAGGAAGGGGGCAGCAGTTTGAATGGTATTGGTACGTTTCCCATCGCTTTGCGTGGTCTGGGCTACTGCCAGGGTGGGTATCCCGGCAATAAAAACAGCTAAATAATGACAAAACGAGAGTTTGTTAACCATTAATTTCAAAAAAATCCAACTCAAATCTATACTTTCCTGTGCATTAAATATACGTATTTTTATAGATATATTAATAATTGACAGGATATATAAAACGCTTTTACCGGTAGATTAATATAAAAAGTTCAAAAAGAATTTATCAGGAAAATAGTATCTGAATTGCAACTAATTAACTGATTATTAATTATTTATGTTTTATATAATTTTTAATTCTCTAAAGAAAAATTTATTTCCACATTAAGGAAGTCATACAATAATACCTGCATCACAGCGTTTGGAAAACGATTTTACGTATATTGATTTGTAACATTATTTTAACTTTTTCGTTTGAATAGCTATCTAATGTCCTCATGAGATTGATATAAAAAAATCCATTGGGGATATTAAGCAATTTCGTATTTTTAAAAAATTAATGCTCCAATTACATCGAAAGTAATGAAACAAATTTCTATATATTTTGCCGCATGCTTATTGTTATTAGGAATTCTATCCTCATGCAATAAAAAAACAGGCCAGTCCTCAAAAACCGGTATGGCTTATAATAATAAGTATAATGGTGGTTTCGAGGTTAACAGCAAAGTAAAAGCCGGGCCCGGTCCGGGTTTAATAGCAGTAGAAGGCGGAACTTTTGTAATGGGTGGAAGCCTGAACCAGGACCTAGGATACGAGTTTGATAATGTCCGTCGCCGGGTTACTGTCGCCTCTTTTTATATGGATGAGACCGAGGTTGCGAATGTAGATTGGCTGGAATATTTACACTGGATAAAACGCAATTACGTCAACGATGCCGAATATTATTACAATGCCCTTCCCGACACATTAGTGTGGAGACAGCCCCTTTCATACAATGAACCTTACGTAAATAATTACTTTCGCCACCCTGCATTCCAGGATTATCCCGTTGTTGGCGTAACCTGGGAACAGGCAAATGCTTATTGCGAATGGCGTACAGACCGTGTCAATGAAGAAATATTAAGAAGCACAGGGCGCCTGCTCGATTATAAAACATTGGCGGGCGGAGCTGGTAAAAATACCGGTGCAACCAGCGTTTCAACCTCAACAGATCCGTTTAACACAGATATTTACCTGAATGGCCAGTATCGCGGTGAAGGGATTGACGGTAAAAAAATGATGAAAGATCTTAATCCTAATGCAGCAGCTGGCGGTACAGCAGCTGGCAATAAGGGTCCGGTTCGCCCGGTTCGCATTGAGGACGGGGTGTTGAAACAGCCTTACCGTTTGCCTACTGAAGCTGAATGGGAATATGCTGCACTGGCATTAGCTGGAAACACTGAATATGAAAACATAGCCGATGGCAGAATATACCCATGGAATGGCTTAGGAGTAAGATCACCAAAAAAACGTACCCAGGGCATGATCCTGGCGAACTTTAAGCGTGGCGAGGGTGATAATATGGGAACAGGGGGTTACCTGAATGACAAGGCGGATATTACTGCTCCGGTAAGAAGTTACGTACCCAATGATTTCGGTTTGTACAATATGGCTGGAAACGTTAACGAATGGACCGCGGATGTTTATCGCAAACTAAGTTTTGAAGATTTTAACGATTTTAACCCATTCAGGGGTAATGAGTTTGTAAACAAGCGTTTATCTGATAAGGATAAGGGTATTTATGCCAAAGATAAATATGGCCGTCCGATCAAAGATCCGGCTAAAACAGGTAAGAAGCAAAAATGGGCTGAAATGCAGGGCAATACAGCAAGTGTTGATTCCTCTTCCATTGCCGGCAAGCCTTATAATCCTGATTTTCGCGGTCATCTGGATTCAGTGAACCCGAATCTTTATGGGATTACTACCCTGGTCAATGACCGTTCACGTGTATATAAAGGCGGATCATGGAATGACAGGGCTTACTGGTTAAATCCTGCAACCAGAAGATTTATGCAGCAGGATGAAACAAGTGCAGAAATGGGCTTCCGTTCTGCCATGACACTGGTTGGTGCACCTGAGATCATCAGCAAGGGAAAACCTCAGTTCAACCAGCCTAAATCAAAAGCTCCTAAGAAAGCAAGATAGAATTCAATTTGTCAATTTGTCAATTAGCAAATGAGAGAATTAGCAAATGAGCAAATGGGAGAAAACTGCTTCTTTTGTTATTAGCTGCCTTAAAAACGTACAACATAACACGTATAACATACGACCTAAACTGGCTAATCTCTAAAACAGTGATCAAAAATCATACTGGAAACTAAGCCATAAACTCCTTCCAACCGCATTGATTCCGCTTCCATGGGTACGGTAATCGGCATTAAACAAATTTTGGGCGCTTAGGCGTAACTGCATGGCTTTTAATTGATAACCTGAGTACAGGTTTAAAACCTTCCAGCCTGGGGTACCGTCAAGGGGAATCCTGTTGTCCTCCTTATCGCCCTGAGCCAAACGGTCCTGCAAATCAGCCCAGGCCAATTCCCCTTTCAAATAAAATTTACTCAGCTTATATTTCATAGAAACATGCCCGTTAAATGGAGGTATCCTCCTGAGTGGCTCAGATCTCGATAAATTCTGGCCATGGTTATAGGATGCAAAAAGATCAAGGCTCAATTGGGGGCTAGCCTGCCAGTCAAATACACCTTCTATCCCTTTTATAACTGCTTCTTCAGTATTTTCCTTCCTGTAAACTTTATAACCGTCTATCAGCTGGCCTGTTTGAATTCTGTTAATCAGGTTATCCAATTTATTATAATACAAAGCGGTCCCCAGATTCCACTTTTCAGAAGCGTATTTATAACCTATCTCAGAATTTAAATTTTTTTCCGGCTTCAATGTATAAGAAGGCAGCTCATATCTGAAATCTACAATACCTAAGGTGCCCATATCATCAATATTAGGAGCCCGGTAACCACTATTCAGAGAGCCATAAACATAGTGACTGTTCATTGCGTAATTTAAGCCGGCATTCCATACAAAAGCATTCGGCGATACTGCTATTTGCCCCAGGTCTTTATCAATTATCAATGCTTTGAGCCAGTTATACCTAAGCCCTGCTTCTAAATTAAAGCCTCCACCCAATAAGATATGGTGAATTGAGTAAACAGAGGTATTTAAATAGGATGAATTATCGGGATATAAGCCTCGGAGCATTTTAATTGATCCATCCAGATCATCAATAGTCCTTCGGTTACTTTTTATCCGGTCATGATAATACTCCACACCGCTATTAGCGGTCCAGCGATCATTCAGGTCAGAAAAGATTTCTGCCGATAAGTTAGATGTTTCGACCTTATCCCTTTCCTGACCGGAAACCCGGCTATTGTTTTTCTGACTGTTTCTTTCCTCATTCGTATTATTAAGAGAGGCAATTATATTTATTTCCTGAAAGAGCGGATTGGATTGCTTCATCCTGAACTTTAAATAGGAAAGATTCCTCTCCTGAATACCCATCTCATTGATTTTATAATTCTCAAGCCTGATTTTATGGAAAACATCAACACCATTTTGCTGAACAAACTGATTTGCCAGTGTAAGTTCAGAAGTTTCAGATAATTTCCATTTGATCTTCACATTGGCATCAGTTTCAGTATAGCCTGAAGGAGATTGCTTTCCGGTGGTATCCCCGCCAATCAAATCCCCAAAATCTTTAAGCCCTAAAACACCCGAAAAGACCATTTTTGGTGATGCATATACGAATTCTGTATTACCGGATTTTTCCATAGCGTCCGTTCCATAGCGTCCATCCAGGCTTCCCCTGAATTTTCTTTCCTCAGAAAAACCGGGGTCTTTTGTAAACACCTGAATTACTCCACCCAGAGCATCCGAACCATACTGAACAGATCCGCTCCCCCTGAGCACCTCCACTTTATTGATGGTAAATGGATCTACCGTGTTCAGGTATTGATTGGGCCCATATCTGAAGGTGGAATTATTCAATCGTATCCCATCAACAAGAATCAGTGTCTGGTTGCCTGTTAATCCCCTGATAAAGGGAGAACCTCCGCCATGATTTGTTTTTTGTACAAAAACTCCGGGGATTACACTTAATGCCTCGGGAGTTGAACGGAATATATTTCCCGAGCGGGAAGGTTGGACTAAAACACTGGATGCGAAGGGTAAGTTAAGATCAGAAGTACTCCTTCTTGACGCTGAAAGGACCTCCACTTCCGGCAGAGAATTTAGAACCCCGATTAAAGGGATCTCCAGATCTATATTTTCAGCAATTAAGTCCAGCTGGGTTCGATAAACCTCATAACCAATATGACTTATTTTCAGATTATACCTCCCGGGCACAAGTTTCTCAAAGCTGAACTCCCCTCTAATATCAGAACTTGTATTGGATCTGACTGGGCCCTCAAGCATAATATTAACCCCGGTCAACAGGTCTTTTTTGGATTGGTCAAAAATCCGTCCTCTGATATTCTGGGCAGATAAAGAAAAGCAGAGGCTAACAATTAAAAAAGTAAAATAATATTTTTTCATTCCAATTTGTCAAAATTCCAAATTCAGGATTAAACCCCGGGATCCCGGCATGATCTATTTTTTGGGGCCTTAGTATGAATTTAATTAATCGTCTTTCCTTTTTTGTTCCAGTTTTAGGAAAGCGCTCCTGCGCGGGGCAGGCATGATGGAATCTTCACCCTTAACTGATTTCCAAACCACCTCATTCAGGTCCAGGTCGGGGGCTGCATCCTCCTTCGCAAAATTCCATTCCTGTGAACGCCCGGCACTTTTGTTCCAGGCAATATTCCGTTGTTCAAGATCAACATTCGCAGCTTTTACCTTATAAGGCTTAAAATCAGGGCTGGATGTAAAGAGGTCGGACATGGGTATGGCGGCGGCATCATACTGGCTCATTGGCGGCAGGCCCAAAATCAGTTCCATGGTTCGGAGCATCCCTGATGTGGAATACATCGTACTGTTTACAGAATTTCGTTTTATAAAAGGACTGATCACAAAAGCCGGGGAACGATGGGCATCGATATGATCCGGGCCATTTTGAGCGTCATCCTCTAAAACAAAAATAGCCGATTCTTTCCAGATGGTGCTATTTGAGATGTGCTCTACCAGTTGACCCAGGGCAAGATCATTGTCGGCAACGGCGGCCGTCGGACTGATCTTTCCTATACGCTGCCCGCTGGTATGATCATTTCCAAGACGGATCGTATTAAATTGAGCAACTGAGTTTATATTCAGCAAAGAATCGAAATCGGTCCTGAAAGCAGCAACCCTGTCAATATCCTTTATATCCAGGTTATAGGGCGGATATTTAGTCGCTATGCGGCCAATAAGTGATTCTGTGCTTGCCCCCTCTTTCGTGGTAAACTGTCCGTAACTTCGGTAACTAAGTCCAGCACGCTTACAATAATCCCAAATATATCCGTCGCGCGGATAAGCGATCTTACGACTGCCCTCATAATCGTAGGTACCGCCCCTGCTGCCATAACTGGTTGGCCAGGTTTTTTCGGTATAATCTGTTGCATATGCGGCCATACTCCAGTTATGGCCATCAGCACTAACCTCTGCATCAACATAGAAATTATCAAGCAAAACAAATTCCCTTGCCAAAGCATGCTGATTGGGTGTCACTTTTTCAGGGAAAATGCAAAGGTTCGGATCACCGTTACCTTCTTTCATATCCCCTAATACCTGATCATAGGTCCGGTTCTCTTTAATTACGTAAAAAATATATTTGATCGGCGACTTTCCTCCCTGAATATTTGGAACAGGATTATTCTTCAGACCTTTTGAAATTGTTTCAGTCTGCTTATTATACGGAGTATTGGCATATACCTGCTTAGAAAACACTTCCAGTTTGACATCATTTGGCTGATCGATAACCGACAAAGTACCCTTAAAAAGCCCGCCAATATATTGAACCTCTTTTTGCTCACTTATTCCTTTATGAACGCCGCTGTCATCAGTCTTTTTTATGGGCTGGGGTCCATAAGGGTTGGCCATTGAAGAAAATCCCTTCCCGTTGGATACAAATATTTTTTTGCCGGATACACGCACATTTGTTGGATACCATCCGGTAGGTATAAAGCCCTTTGAACTGCTTTTTCCCGGAATCGACACATTAAATACAGCCAGGCAATTATTGTCGGCATTGGCAACGTATAGTGTTTTTTCATCCTCAGATAATGCCAGGCCATTAGTAGTGGAACCCGTTAATTTAGTAGGATAAAGTGCGGTAGAAATAACTTCTATAACCTTGCCTGCCTTTGTATCAATTACTGAGACTGAATTATCATTGGCATTGGCAACGAACAGGTATTTTCCGTTCTTATTCTGGATGAGCTCATTGGGATGGCTTTCAGTCAGGATCTCTGTGATCACCCTGCCCGTTCTGGTATCATAAACCGCAACCTTATCTGTTCCCCATAATGAAATATACAGCCTGGTTTTATCAGGAGATAAGATACAATCGTAAGCCTCGGAACCAAGTCCTATCCTGCTTAAAAGTTTCTTTGTTTTGAGATCAAAAACATACAGGGAATTATTTTCCTTGGTAACAGTATATAAACGGTTCCGAAGGTCATCAACTTCTATCCCCGTCGGACCAATTTTCTCTGCAGGCCAGGCCTTTCCCAGTACGATGGTATCTGCCTTGCCTAATTTCCTGTTCTCAATGGGGTAAACCAGCACGATATTATCATTTGCCCCGGATGCATATAATTTTTTTTCATCGGCACTGAATTTTAAACCATACCAGGACTTTCCAATAGTCTGGTCATGAAGTATCTTTTCCGTTTGAGGATCAATGAGCTGAATACTTTGTCTGCTCTGTCCATTATTAGTTACAGCCATCAGCTTTTGAGAGGCTGATATCTGGATATTTAGAGGCAGATCCCCCAATGGAAGGGAACGGCCAGCCGGACTTAATGACCAGCCATTAGGCAAAAGCACATTCGAATGGTCTGAACTATTGGGTATTGTTTGTGCTGCAGCAGAATTTGCTAAAAGGAACAGCCCGAGAATAACCGGCCTTACTGAAAATAAGATCGGATTTTTTTTGAAGAACTGCATGGCGGAATTTTAAAACTTAAACCTGAATATATAAGGGCATTGAATTATTCAATACTGTAAAAGAACTGGATTAATATTAACTGAACATTAAACGAATGTCACTATTAAACCAATCAGTGAATTTAAAGGTATCAGGCCAATACCTGATACTTACAACTTAAAACCTACAACTTAAACCTCAAGTATCCCAGGTCATCATTTTCCCCCTGTCTTCTTCCTTAAGGCATTCTGCCAGAGTTTTTTCATCATATTCCAGGCCATATTGTTTTAATACATCGTCAGGTACCCCATTCCATGCATTGGGCTGATTGCCTTTGTAAGCCATATCCCCAATACCCTGCTTGCTGGTAAAAAACCCGGTAGCAGTCAGATTTCGCATGGTATTAAAAAAGCTTACTCCAGCCAAATTCTCAGGTGCCGCCTTTTCGGGGAAGGCAATCAGTTCCACAAGCTCTATCTGCTGGGCATGGTTTGCATCGGCAAAAGCTTTTTTAAATAGCTTAAGCGATTTAAGGTCAAGCCATTTCAAGCCGCCTCTCAGAGGTGTCTGATACCTGGGCTGGTCCTTAACTATAAACTCAATGAATTCGGGCACCTGGGCATCACTGGCACTTCCCGAATGATCATCACGGGGTATAATAATATCAGCTAAGATCGTGATCGTACTGAGTTCCGCAGCTGTAAAGAACTTTTCGGCCATCAGCTTTTCATCGATCAGCTTTTCTTCAGCTGTGCGGCCATAATCTCCTGGCTTCCCTTTACCTGCCAGCAGAGTATCCCCTTTCTTATCACATGAAGTTAAAATGGTGCCAACGCTTACTGTTCCTACAGCCAGTGCCTTGAGTGAATCTCTTCTGTTCATCTGATTAAATATTTTGCTTTTTTAACTGATCAATAATATATTCTGAGGCTCGCATGGATAAGGCTAAAATTGTCCATGTCGGATTTTTATCTGCCTGCGAAACAAAGGCACCTCCATCAACTACAAATAAATTCTTAACATCATGAGCCTGGTTATATTTATTTAAAACAGAGGTGTTTTTGTCATTTCCCATCCGGGTAGTACCTACTTCATGAATGATCCTTCCGGGAGCCAGTAAGCCATATTGCCTATCCTCACCGGGTTTATCGTCAGTCGGGACACCACCCATAGAATGGATGATCTCCTCAAAAGTATCCTGCATATGCTTTGCCTGTTTCACTTCCTGATCGGTCCAGTTATAATTAAACTTTAATACCGGAATTCCATATCTGTCAACTACCCCGGGATCTATTTCGCAATAGTTCTCGATCCTGGGAATACTTTCGCCCCGTCCAGCAAATCCAACTGTTGAACCGTAATACCTGCGATAGTCATCTTTCAAAGAAGCACCGTAGCCTCCGGCTGCCTTCATTTTACCATCTTTACCAGGATATTTTCCATTGGTTTTTTCAATTCCGAAGCCGAAACCATAAGATGGCATGCCCATGCCTCCCCAGAATTCAATATGATAACCGCGGGCAAAATCGAGTTTTTTATTATCCAGCCACCAGGGAATATATAAGTGAAGACCGCCAACACCATCCTCATTATAACGTTTACGGTCCATCAGCTGCGGAATAAAAGCTCCGCGGGAGGAACCTGTGGAATCATGGAGGTATTTACCCACCATCCCGCTTGAATTTGCAAGGCCGTTAGGATGAGCCGATGATTTAGAATTCAGGAGCAAACGGGCAGATTCACAGGCACTTGCAGCCAGAACAATTACTTTGGCATGCACCTGGTACTCCTGCATATCTGTTTTATCAACATAGGAGATACCGGTAGCCTTACCTTCATTATCGGTCAGTACCTCACGAGCCATGGCATTGACATAAACATCCGCATTCCCTGTTTTCCTTGCAGGTTTCACCAGACAAGTTGAGGATGAAAAATCAGCATGAACGGAACAGCCCCGGTTACATTGGTTACAAAAGAAACAGCTTCCGCGGTCCTTGTTTACCGGCCTGGTTAAAATAGAAAGTCTTGACGGGATCACCGGAATTCCTATTTTGCCGGCAGCCTTTTTGATCATCAGCTCATGAAGCCTTGGCTTCGGCGGGGGAAGAAAGTAACCATCCGGCTCATTATATATCCCTTCTTTGGTACCGAATACACCGATCATTTTATCAACCCTGTCATAATATGGCTTAACATCATCGTAGCCGATCGGCCAGTTATCTCCTAAGCCGTCAAAATCTTTGCGTTTGAAATCCTTCGGACCGAAACGCAGTGAGATCCGCCCCCAATGATTTGTACGCCCGCCAAGCATACGTGACCGGAACCAGTCGAACTCGGTCCCGCCTGTTTTAGTATAGGGTTCGCCATCTATTTCCCAGCCACCGTATGCGGCATCAAAATCGCCAAAAGCGCGGTTTGTACCAGCCCCTCTACGGGGAGATTCATAAGACCATTTTAATTGAGTTTGCTGTTCAGGATTGGCCGGGTCATAATCAGGTCCGGCTTCAAGCAAGGCCACTTTGAGTCCGGCTTCGGTGAGTATTTTAACTGCCATTCCACCACCAGCACCTGAGCCCACGATACATACATCGTATAATTCACCCTTAGTTTTAATTTCTATAGCCATCCTTTGATTATTTTTTTAAACTACTACCAAAAAAGTTTCTTGAAAATAAACAATATTTAATTGCCTGAAGAAATTAAAATTTATGGAAGGCCAGTGAAGGCAACTGATCCTATTATACAGCCGCTGGCATCAGTAAAAGATCATCATCACCTGATTTTTTTCAACTTTATCGCCGGGTTTTACTTTTATTGTCCTGATCTTAACATCGGCCGGAGCTTTGATAATATTTTCCATCTTCATGGCTTCCAGGACAAGCAGATTACCGCCCTTTTCCACCTCATCGCCTTCCGAGACCAGAATCCTGATTACCATGCCGGGCATGGGGGCCTTAATTTCAGAAACCCTGGCCGTATTGAAATTATCCATTCCCAACTGATGCAAAAGCTCATCGAACCGGTCAGTTATATTCAAGATATATATATTAGAGCCTACTTTAACTGAACAGGTTCTTTTTTCCCTGTTTAATTCGATCAGTTCGGCATTAAATGACCTGTTGTTATATAATACATGATAAGTCCTGGCATTGATCCTGAGCATATCAGCCTGAAGCGGCAGTCCATTAAGCAGTATCTGATCCTTTTCTGAACTGATCTCAAAGTTAAATTTGTCATTTACCTTTATCTTAAGCATATATTACTGAGTTAAAGCGTATTGTATAAGATTTGAACCCATTTTCAGAGCCTTCTGCCGGGCATCCTCCGAATCGCCGGCATATGTTCCTGCGTCTTCCCAACCATTTCCAAGGTCACATTCAAAAGTATAATAACAAACGATCCGTCCTTTATAAATTAAGGCCAGGCCCTGCGGGCGCTTTCCATCATGCTCATGGATCTTTGGGAGCCCGGCCGGAAACTTAAACTTCTGATTATAAAGGATATGATTAACAGGCAGCTCAACAAAATCAAGTTCGGGAAAAACCCTTTTCATCTGCGGACGAATAAACTTATCAAGTCCATAATTATCATCAATATGCAGAAAACCGCCCCCCATTAAGTAATTACGCAAATTTTCAGCTTCCTGATCTGAGAATACAATATTCCCATGCCCTGTCAGATAAACAAAAGGATAGTTAAAAATATCAGTACTTCCGGCTTCAACTATTTCTTCATCCTTATCAAAATTCGTCCCCAGATTCTTATTGCAAAAACTAATGAGATTCGGAAGGGCAGTTCGGTTTGCATACCAATCGCCTCCACCGTTATATTTCAATTTGGCAATCTTATATCCCGGGGCATTAAAGGAAAAAAATATCCCGGGTAGAATAAAAAATAAGAGCAATAAGCCGGGGCGTTTTAAATGTTTCATCTGTTTAAGAAATTTATTTCAAAACAGGCTTCCAATGCAGCAGTTTCTGTCCTTAATCTGGAATTCCCCAGGCTTACCCCGACGAAGTCCTGTTTTATTGCCGAATTCAGCTCATCAGGAGTAAAATCACCTTCCGGGCCAATCATAACAAGATAATCAGAATTCAATTTGATCTGTTCTTTTAACGCGAATTTCTCGCGGTCCATACAGTGAGCAATAAATTTCTGACTTTGAGCATGATGCAGGATGAAATCGCTGAACCGCTCTGCTTCATTTAATTTGGGATGGTAAGCCTTTATGGATTGCTTCACTGCAGAAGTAATTACTTTGTTCAGACGTTCGGTTTTGATCTCCCGGCGCTCTGACCTGTCACATATCAGCGGCGTAATCTCATCAATTCCGATCTCGGCGGCTTTCTCCAGAAACCACTCCATACGTTCAATATTTTTTGGTGGGGCAATGGCAATATGCAGGTAATGGTTTCTCTTCCCATAGTTCTTTTGGAAACTCAGAACCTTTATTTTTGTTCTTTTAGGATGAGGATCCTCAATGATTGCGGTATAGAAACCTCCCTTCCCATCCACCAGCTGTAGCATACTGCCGTTTTCAAGACGCAATACCTTAACGCAGTGCCGGCTTTCTTCTTCGTTAAGAATATAAGTATCTGAATTTATATCGGGAGTATAGAAAATATGCATCGGCTGAACCCCGCTTAATGGATATCAACAGCATCCTCACTGCTGATCACCAGTTCCAGTTTGACAGACTCTACATTCTGATCTGCCTTTTTAAGTATGGTAATATTATAGCCATTAAATTCACGGGTCTCGCCAACCTCCGGGATTCTTCCAAAGATCTCACTTACCAGCCCGGCAACAGTATCATAATCACCATCTTCAGGAAGATCATGCGGCAAGTACTCATTTACATCATAGATGGAAGCAGTTGCATCAATAATGAATTCATTAGCCGAAACTTTCTCTACAATAGGCTTCTCTTCGTCATACTCATCCTGGATCTCACCGACTAGCTCTTCCATAATATCTTCAAGAGTAACCATTCCAGCTGTTCCTCCAAATTCATCAAGAACGATAGCGATCTGTATCCGTTTCAACTGAAGTTCACTCAGAAGGTCGTTAATCTTTTTGGTTTCAGGGATAAAATAAGGTTTACGAATAATGTCTTTAAGAATACACTCTTTGTTTTCCGCTAAAAGCGGAAGAATATCTTTGGCGTGAACGATTCCGACAATCTTATCAATAGTTTCATCGTAAACGGGAATTCTAGAATAACCCTCTCTAATAATTATATCCAGAACTTCCCTATGAGGTGTATTCAATTCTATTCCGGATATTTTGGTTCTTGGAACCATGATATTTTTTACAACCCGTTCATTAAAATCAAATACGTTTTTTATAAGCTCGTGTTCATTGGTTTCTAGTGCACCGCTTTCCCTGCCCTGATCGAGCAGGTACTGCAATTCCTCAGAACTATGATGGGCCTCATGCCCGCTGATCGTACTTATACCTAAGAGCTTCAGAATAAAATTGGCGAAACCATTAAGCATCCAGATAAAGGGTCTGAACACGATATAGAAAAAATGCAGAGGCAGTGCTATGCCCATGGTCGTTACAATTGGGCGCTGAATAGCCAATGATTTTGGTGCCAGCTCCCCAAAAACAATGTGTAATACCGTAATGATAGCAAATGCGAGGACATGGCCTATATTGGTGGCCACAGGGGTTGACATATCAATATTGAGGAGGTGAAAGAACTTGCTCACTATATCTGTCATGACGGCTTCCCCAACCCATCCCAAGCCCAGTGAAGCTAATGTAATTCCCAATTGGGTAGCAGCCAGATAACCATCCAGATGCTGGGTCATGTGTTTGGCAATATTGGCTACCCGGCTGCCTGTTTTTGCCTTAATTTCAATCTGAGATGCCCTTACCTTTACTAATGCGAATTCGGCAGCAACAAAAAATCCGTTAAGAAAAACAAGAAAAAATGTAAAAAACAGAGCGAGACCCATACTGTTTATTTATTTACAAAAGTAGCCTGATACAAATCTAAACTTTCTTTGATCACCTTGTAGGCATAGCTTTTACCCAATAAATGTTCAATGCTTACGTTTTTATGTTCAAGGGCTTTATAATCCTGAAAAAACCGGACGATCTCAGTCATTGTATGGGGAGGCAGTTCCTTAAGGTCTTCTATATAATTTACAGACATATCATTTTTGGCAACCGCTATAATTTTATCATCCTGCTCACCATTATCCACCATATGCATTACTCCGACAACTTTAGCTTCAACAATAGCCATTGGATAAACATCCACAGAACATAATACCAATATATCCAGAGGATCTTTATCATCACAATAGGTTTGCGGAATAAAGCCATAATTCGCCGGATACATTACCGATGAGAATAATACGCGGTCAAGCCTGATCAGGCCCGACTCCTTGTCAATTTCATATTTTGCTTTCGATCCTTTTGGGATCTCTATGATGGCATTAACAATGGAAGGGATATCTTCGCCGGGAGAAACACAATGCCAGGGATGGTCTTTATTCATATTTTTTAAGGATTTAGCTCTTCTTCATCTCCTCTGTCTCCTACCATCCTTCTTTTTAAATAGGTAATAATAAGCGGAATGGCAGTTATCAATATAAAACCAACAATTATGTACAACAGGTAATCATTGATCTCCTTCTCGAAACTTCTACCCAGAAAGAACCCAAGCAAAGTTAAGGATGAAATCCATAGAAAAGCACCAGTAATATTATAAAATGCAAATTTCCTGTAATCCAGTTTCACTATCCCGGCAATTATCGGTGCAAAAGTTCTTACGATAGGTATGAAACGGCCCATAATTAATGCGAAGGCACCCTGCTTTTTATAATATGTTTCCGCGGCTCTCAGATACTTTTTTTTAAAAAAGAAAGAATCATTTCGATGGTATAGAACAGGACCCGTTTTTTTACCAAACCAGTAGCCGACAAAATTGCCGCTTACTGCTGCAGCGATCAAGCCAAAAATCAATATGTAGATGGAAACATCCAGTTTATCTGTTGCTACAAACATCCCGGCAAGAAATAAAAGATAATCCCCGGGAAGAAAAAATCCAAAAAATAATCCTGTTTCTGCAAAAATAACAAATAGCAGCAGGTAAAAACCACCTTCCCGAAGCAGTTTTACAGGATCAATAAGATGTTGAAGGTAATCCCAGATCTCGTGCATAAATTCAATATGCGTAAAGCTACAATATTTATGGAATACTTTAACCTAGAAAAGGTTTGAGATGATGCCGGGATACACCCCGATCACAATCGTAATCAGAGCAGAAAAACCCAGGACAAAATTAAAGTATGGAGAAGACTGGATCTCGTTACGTTCCTCATTTTTAAAATACATGGCAACTATGACCCTTAAATAGTAAAAGATACCAATAATTGCATTCACAACTGCCAGAACAACCAGCCAGATCTGATACTCAGTAAGAGCGGTAGAGAACATCATGAACTTGCCAATGAATCCGGCTGTCAAAGGAATTCCGGCCAATGAAAGCATGGCAATTGTCAGCGTAAAAGCTAAAAAAGGATTCTTTCTGGCCAGTCCGTTAAAACTATCAAAATTATCAGCACCAGTTTGACCTTTAACCAGGATCAATACGGCAAAGGCAATAATGGTAGCGATAGAATAAGCGCTGGCATATACAAATACTGAATTGCCCGACATTGGCCCAAGGGCAACAATGGCAAAGAGCATATATCCTGCATGAGAGATACTGGAATATGCAAGCATCCTTTTAAAGCTATGCTGATAAAGGGCAGTGATATTTCCGATAAAGAGGGTTAGTACAGAGATCCCCAAAAGCGCCGGCATCCAGAAATCATGCAGTGGAGCAAAGCAGATCATAAATAAACGGAGGAATGCAGCAAATCCGGCAGTCTTTACAACTGTACTCATAAATGCCGTTATGATGGTTGGTGAACCTTCATAAACATCAGGCACCCAGAAGTGAAAAGGAGCCGCCCCAACCTTAAAACTTAATCCAACGATCATCAGGATCAGTCCGCCGTAAAAGAGAGGTGAAATGCCTGTTGGATTCGCGATCACATATTCTTTAATGGCACTCAGATCAAAGCTCCCGCTTGCACCATACAGAAATGCAATTCCCATTAAGAGAAAACCCGTTGAAAAAGCCCCCATCAGGAAATACTTCAGAGCAGCCTCATTGGATTTAAAATCTTTCTTACGGATGCCCGCAAGAATATATAAACTCACAGACATGATCTCAATACCAATAAAGAGCATAGAAAGGTTATGGAATGAAACCATGACCAGTATTCCTATAAGTGAGAAAAGTATGAGAGTAAAATATTCAGCAACATGTTCGCTTATATTCTCAAAATATTCTCTGGATATAAGCAGAATAAGCATGGTTGAAACAATGCATATCGATGTAAATGCGACAGCAAAATTATCAAACAGCATCATACCGCTGTAGATCGGGCCTGCACCTGAATTCCATTCCATAATGGTTAATACCAGGCTAATTGCCAGACCAAGCAGGGTAACAGGCAGCAAAGCATTTTTTGCCTTATACAAGCCCAGGTAAAGTACCAGTATGGCTAAAACAGATAGGGTTATTAACGCGTTCATGCTTTTACTTAACTAAAATCTTTTGATTGACCTGATCTAACAGGTTATTAACTGCCGCTTCTGAAATATGCAGAAGAGGCTGAGGATAAACCCCGATAATTATGACAAGAAGTGAAATAATGATCAATACCGATTTTTCTGTCCCGTCAAGGTCTTTAAACATTGCCGTGCGCTCATTAACTTCGCCAAGCATTACCTTCTGATACATTCTGAACATGTAAACCGCGCCCAGTATGATGGTTAATCCGGCAATTGCCGAAAACCAGATATTGTAATTGTAAACTCCCATCAATAACAGGAATTCGCCCACAAAACCATTGGTTAGTGGTAAGGCCACAGTACCTAATACTATAATAAGAAAGGCAAGGGCAAGCTGGGGGGCAGGTTTGGCTATTCCGCCAAGCTGGCTTAATTCACGGGTGTTCATCCTCCGGATAATAATATCGGCAATGAAGAACATACCCACCACATTGATACCATGGTTTAGCATTTGTATCATGGCCCCCTGTAATCCCTGCAGGTTCCAGGCAAATATACCGGCAGAAATAAGTCCCACGTGTGCGATAGAAGAATAGGCGATCAGGCGCTTCATATCATTCTGTGTAAATGCAATAATGGATGCATAAACAATACCGATCAGTGATAGGATCAAGGCGGTTTGGCCCCAGGCATCAAAGCCCTGTGGAGCAACCGGAATTAACCAGCGTATCACACCATAAATTCCCATTTTAAGCATGATACCCGATAAGAGCATGGTTCCTGCTGTTGGTGCTTCCGTATAGGTATCAGGCTGCCAGGTATGAAAAGGAAAAAGAGGCATTTTTATGGCGAAAGCAATAAAGAATGCCCAAAAGATCCAGCCTTGCGATACCGGATCAAGTTCCAGTTTATAGAATTCTGCGATATCGTAACTATTGCCGGGGGTTTGAATATGCAAATAGATAATTGCGATCAGCATCAGCAAACTACCTGCCATGGTATAGATAAAGAATTTCAGGTTAACCCGGATACGGTTCTCAGAACCCCATAAAGCACAGATAAAATAAACAGGAATCAGGGCAGCTTCCCAGCCAATATAGAAAAGAAAGGCATCCAGGGCCGTAAATACCAGCAATAATCCGCTTTGCATAAAGAATATCAGGGCATAAAAGGCTTTCTGATTATTAATTTCCTGTTTGAAGCTTGAAAGGATAATAATTGGAATTAAAAGGTTGGTAAGTATAAGGAGCAACATACTGATACCATCAAGTCCGGCTTTAAAATGAATACCGAACTGTGGTATCCAGGCCAGATCAACAAGAAACTGCGTTGAGGCATCAGGTACAAAATTAATATACAGGTAACAGGTAATGAGTAAGGATACTAGAGAAAATGCACCAGCAAGGCCCCTCGCCAGGGATTTACCTGACACAAGGATAATGAGCGCAGCAATAAGGGGAATAAAAATTTGTACCAGTAAAATTTCCATTTAATTCGTTCTACTCCTTAATATTAAATTTTGTACATACTATAAACCAGCAATGCCAGTACCCCGGCCACCATCATAAAGATGTAAAAGCCTACTATACCTGATTGCAGTAATCTGAAACCTTTGCTGGCCTCTACCGCCCCTTTACCAAATCCGTTAACCAGACCATCAATTCCCAATTTATCAACTGTCCTGTAAAAGAAACCTGATAAAGCATCCAAAGGACGGACGATCAGGGCATCATAAATTTCATCTACATAAAATTTATTGTATGAGAGGCGTGAAAGGGTACCTCGTACCGATAGTTCAGCCGCAGGAATATGAGCTTGCTTAACATACCGGTTATATGCAAAAAATATAGCCGCCAGGGCACCTCCAACTGAAACAGCCATCAGTATATATTCCGTATTATGATTCAGGTTGAGCTGGCCTGTTTTGGCCGCTGAAGCTTCAAAAACCGGCGCCAGGAATCCTGCCAGCCAGTGCCCGCCGCCAAATACTTCGGGAATTCCGATGAATCCTCCCAGCGCTGATAATACCGCCAGAATGATTAACGGAACTGTCATTGATGCCGGTGATTCGTGCAGATGATGCTCCTGATCTGTAGTACCACGGAACTTCCCGCTAAACGTAAGGAACATCATCCGGAACATGTAAAACGCGGTAAACATGGCTCCTATCACAGCAATTACCCAGAACACCTTGTTGTGCTCATAAACATGAGCAAGTATTTCATCTTTTGAAAAGAAGCCCGAGAAAGGTGGAATACCGGAAATGGCTATTGTTCCGATCATCATGGTCAGGAAGGTTGCGGGCAGCTTCTTCTTAAGTCCGCCCATATTTTTCATATCCTGTTCATTACTCATGGCGTGGATAACAGATCCGGCACCCAGGAATAACAGGGCTTTAAAGAAAGCATGGGTGATCACATGGAAGAAGGCGCCTGTATAGGCTCCGACCCCTAAACCTAAAAACATATAGCCTAATTGTGAAACGGTTGAATAGGCAAGAACCTTTTTGATATCAGTTTGTGATACAGCGATGCTTGCTGCAAGAAAAAGTGTGGCCAGGCCAATGACGGAAATCACCCCCAGTGTTTGCGGAGCCAGGGTAAATAATATGTTTGAGCGTGCGATCATATAGATACCCGCTGTCACCATGGTCGCGGCATGGATCAGGGCAGAAACAGGCGTTGGACCCGCCATCGCATCAGGCAGCCAGGTAAATAATGGGATTTGCGCTGATTTACCAATTGCTCCGATAAATAACAGGGCAGTGATCAGAATAAGTACCGGGTCACCAGCTACCATTTTAGCAGCCTGAGGGAATATACTGGCAAATTCCACACTGTTGAAAGTGGCGAAAATGATGAATACAGCGATCAGGAAACCAAGGTCACCAATACGATTCATTATAAATGCTTTCCTGGCTGCACTTGCATAGGATGCATTGGTAAACCAGAAACCTATAAGCAGATACGAGCATAAGCCCACGCCTTCCCATCCGATAAACATGACCACATAGTTAGAGCCCAGCACTAACAGCAGCATGAAAAATATAAACAGGTTCAGGTAGGAAAAGAACTTGCCAAACCCCGCATCATTATGCATATAACCGGTAGAATAAACATGTATCAGAAAGCCGATACCGGTAACGATCAGAAGCATCAATGTACTCAGAGGATCTACCAGGAAAGAAAACGGAATCTTTACACTCCCGGCACTGATCCAGTCGAAAAGCGGAATAATAAAGGATTTTGTATCTGCAGAGTTCAGTTCAATAAATATTCCGAGACTGATCGCAAACGAGGCAAAAACGGTCAGACATCCTATAAAACCTACAATAGTTTTAGAAAGGGTATTGCGTCCTAAACCGTTGATAAGGAAACCTAAAAGTGGAAATAATGGAACTAACCAAACTAAATTTATCATTCTTATTATATATTGAACAGACTTACGAAGTTTCTTTCCGCTTTCTCAGAGACTTCGTAAGTCTTGTTTATCACCACTTTAATTTGCTCAGAATATCAACATCCGTTGAGTTGTTGTTCCTGAAGATCATAACAATCATCGCCAGACCAACGGCTACTTCAGCAGCGGCTAATGCCATGATAAAAAATACAAAGACCTGTCCTGAAGGATCATTATGATGCACTGAAAATGCGGTAAGCAATAAATTTACAGCATTCAGCATTAACTCGACAGACATGAAAATAACGATAGCATTTTTGCGGATCAAAACTCCGATCACACCGATCGAAAATATGATCGTACAAAGCAGGATATAATGATTTAAAGGTACGCCTTGAATTGCCTGAGTTACATTTTCCATTATCTATACCTGTTTTATATCTTTTTTAGCTAACAGAACTGCTCCAACCATAGCTGAAAGTAATAGGATCGATGAAATTTCGAAAGGCAGAAGAAATTTACTGAATAATACTTTGCCAAGATTTTTAACCAGGCCAAGATCCTGGGTTTGAAGAACCAGCGGATCTGAAACGTGCAATGCTTTTACAGATCCCACAATGGTGACTATCAGGCACATACCGGCTATTACACCTGCTATTTTCAGCAGATTTGATTTTGATGAATCAGAGCCTGTATTCAGATTAAGCAGCATGAGCATAAAGAGGAATAATACGATAACGGCACCCATATATACAATGAAGTTCACAATCGCAAGGAACTGCGCATTCAGTAAAATATAATGAAGGGTGAAAGTGAAAAAAGTAATAATGAGATACAGCACGCTATGTACCGGATTCTTCGCAAAGATCACCAGAATTGCGAAGAATATGGACAGGAAAGCAACAAAATAGAAAAGAGACATACTCATTAATAAGGTATTTAAATCTTTAACCGAATCTGGGGCAAAGGTATAATTTCTGCCGAAATATTAACAGGGTACGGCTTCCCGAATTATAAATTTATCGGTTCAGGCAATCATTTTACTTCCTCTGCCCTCATAGGCTCTTCAACCAGCTTATCTTTACCGTAAATGAAATCCTTCCTTAAATAATCTGAAGGAACGATCGGGCCATCCAGGTAAATTGCCTCTTTCGGGCAGGCCTCTTCACACAATCCGCAAAAAATACAGCGAAGCATATTGATCTCATAAACCGCAGCGTATTTTTCTTCGCGATATAATTTCTCTTCTCCTTTTTGCCGCTCGGCGGCGATCATAGTAATTGCCTCTGCAGGACATGAAAGGGCACAAAGCCCGCAAGCTGTACAGCGTTCCCGGCCGTCCTCATCCCGCTTAAGCGAATGCATACCTCTCCAGTTCTCAGAAAATTCACGTTCAATTTCAGGATAAAAAATAGTTTCCTTCTTTTTGAACATATGCCTGAACGTTATTCCCATCCCCTGAAAAATTGCCGGGAGGTATAGACGCTCCCAGAAATTCATTGGTTTCTGTTCTAAAACTTTTTTCCTGTTACTTAATGGTTCCATAGACCCTTAATCCTCCTAAATGGGATTTTAATTATAATAAATCAGTCTTCAGCTCTTAAAAGCCAGACCAATTAAAGTTTATCAAATAGTGTGATCACAATTCCTGTGATTACGATGTTAGCAATTGCCAGGGGTATTAATACTTTCCATCCCAGATTCATCAGCTGATCATATCTGAAACGCGGAACAGTCCATCTCACCCACATAAAAAAGAATATAAAGGCAAATATCTTTAACATCAATACTGCCATCCCTATCAAAGGGCCAAACAAGGGGCCTGTCAGGCTGTTTACCCAATCCATACCCGGGTAATTATAGCCCCCGAAATATAGTGTTGACATTACGGCAGAAGAAAGGAACATGTTTAAATACTCAGAAAACATGAAAGCCCCCATCTTAAAGCCTGAATATTCAGTATGATAACCCCCTATAAGTTCTGTCTCACATTCAGGCAGATCGAATGGAGTCCGATTGGTCTCCGCAAAGGAACAAACCAGAAAAATGATGAAACCCAAAGGCTGATAAAAAATATTCCAGTTAATGCCATGCTGCTGCCCGGCGATCTCTTTCATGCTTAAAGTATTGGTAGCCATCAGTAAAGCGATGATAGATAAACCCATCGGGATCTCATAGCTGATACTTTGAGAGGCAGCCCTGACAGCTCCCATTAAAGAGAATTTATTATTTGATGCCCAGCCTCCGATCATAATTCCATAGACCCCAAGAGAAACAACTCCGAAAATATAAAGAATACCCACATTGATATCGGTTACCTGCAAGCTGTACAGTTGGCCCGCTATCCGGATATTTTCTCCCCATGGGATCACTGCGCTGCCCATTAATGCAGTTAATAATGCCAGAGAAGGCCCGAGTATAAAAAGCGCCTTGCTTGATTCTGCAGGAATGATCTCCTCTTTGAAAAACATTTTCAATCCATCGGCTAATGGCTGGAACATCCCTCCGGGACCGGCTCTGTTTGGTCCGACCCTATCCTGAAGGTAGCCTGCTATTTTCCTTTCAGCAAGAGTTGAATAGGCTGCAACAGTCAAACTGATCAGGAATATGACCAATATTAAAACGAATTTTTCTATTATAAATGCTAGTTCCATCAGACCTTAGTTGCTCTGTCAAATTCAATTTTATTGGCTTCTATCAATACCGGATTCTCCTGAATGACCGGCAAAGGAGCTATTTCATAATGATTGGATGAGATGACTGAAGTATGCGCAATATGACGCGGTCCTTCAATTACCCAATCACTGGTTTTTTTGGTCTCGAAACGGCAGGTATTACATATAAAATCCTCCACCTCGCCGAACTGATCTTTCCGGCCGGTAACCCTCAGTACTTCTTCACCTTTATACCACAGTGTCACTTTGCCCTTACAGGCGGGACAATCGCGGTGGGCATTAAGCGGCCTGGTAAACCATACCCTGTTTTTAAAACGGAAAGTTTTATCTGTCAAAGCTCCGACAGGACAAACATCGATCACATTTCCCGAAAAATCATTTTCTATGACATTTTCTATATAGGTGGATATCTCGGATGCATCGCCGCGGCCCAAAATACCATGTACGCGCTTATCAGTGATCTGATCGGCAACATATACACATCGGTAACATAAAATACAGCGTGTCATGTGCAGCTGTATCTTATCACCTATATCAATTTTGTCAAAAGTGCGGCGCTCAAATTCATACCTGGTATCGGCTACTCCATGCTCATAGGAAAGATCCTGCAGATGACATTCTCCGGCCTGATCACAAATAGGGCAATCGAGCGGATGATTGATCAAAAGGAATTCAACTACGCCCTTACGTGCTTCAAGCACCTCTGCTGAAGTAATATTCATAACCTCCATTCCATCCATTACTCCGGTACGGCATGAAGCTACCAGTTTTGGCATAGGCCGGGGGTCCTTTTCAGAACCCTTGCTTACCTTTACCATACAGGTACGGCATTTCCCTCCACTCCCCTCAAGTTTAGAATAATAACACATAGCAGGAGGAACAATATCCCCACCGATCTGACGTGCAGCATTCAGAATACTTGTTCCTGGTTCTACTTCTATGGTAATACCGTCTATGGTAACTTTAACTTTATCGCTCATTGTTAAAGATTATATTCTTTTTATTTGTCATCCTGAATGTAATGAAGGATCTTCATCAATCTCGAAAGATCCTTCTCCGCTAAGGGCGGATCAGGATGACACTCATATTA
Source organism: Pedobacter sp. (assembly GCA_036677005.1). Lineage (GTDB taxonomy): Bacteria > Bacteroidota > Bacteroidia > Sphingobacteriales > Sphingobacteriaceae > Daejeonella. The sequence goes on along the minus strand of JAKFBV010000044.1, from coordinate 43,305 downwards.
ATTACTACTCACTTCTTCTAGTTTTGGCAAAGGATCAGCGTATTTTGCCAAACCATAATTGCGTTCCATTGCTTCCTTTGGATTGGAGACATGCCATTCAAATTCATCCCTGAAATGACGGATCGCACTGGCAACCGGCCAGGCAGCAGCATCACCTAAAGGACATATCGTATTACCTTCAATTTTTTTTGAAACATCCACCAAAAGGTCGATATCACTCATTTTACCATGCCCATATTCCAGGTTGTGAAGCACTTTCTCCAGCCATCCCGTACCTTCACGGCAGGGTGAACATTGTCCGCAGCTTTCATGATGATAGAAACGCGAGAAATTCCAGGTGTTCCTTACGATACACTGATCTTCATCAAAGGCAATAAAGCCCCCGGAACCAAGCATTGAGCCTGTTTTGAAACCTCCGTCAGAAAGGGATTCGTAACTCATCAAACGCGGCTGTCCGTTAATGGTCTTCAGGATCAGATTGGCCGGCAGAATGGGCACAGAAGAACCTCCGGCAACTACTGCTTTTAATCTCTTTCCATTGGCTATTCCGCCGCAATATTCATCAGAATAAATAAATTCTTCAACAGGCAGGCCAAGTTCAATTTCATATACTCCAGGTTTATTCAGGTTACCAGAGGCTGAGATCAGTTTTGTTCCTGTACTTCTTCCGTTACCGATCATGGCATACTTTTCACCGCTTTCATTAATGATCGGCACTACTGCGGCAATGGTTTCCACATTATTTACAACAGTAGGGCATGCCCATACACCTGAAATTGCAGGAAAGGGTGGTTTGATCCGGGGATTACCCCGTTTGCCTTCCAGTGATTCGATCAGGGCGGTTTCTTCACCGCAAATGTATGCACCGCCTCCGGGCTGAACATATAATTCAAGATTGTAACCTGTACCAAGTATATTTTCTCCCAGGAAACCCGCATTTTTTGCCTCTGCAATGGCTCTTTCCAGGATCCTGATCTGGGGCATCATCTCACCACGAACATAAATATAGGATGTTTTAGCACCAAGGGCAAAGCTGGCCACAATCATCCCCTCGATCAGCAAATGAGGGATATGGGTCATCAGATACCGGTCCTTAAAAGTTCCCGGCTCAGATTCATCCGCATTACAAACCAGATAACGTTCACGGCCCTCCGGTTTTGCCAAAAAGCTCCATTTCATACCTGTAGGGAAACCCGCGCCACCGCGTCCGCGTAAGCCGGAAGTTTTAACCTCCTCGACCACGGCCTCTGGCGACATGGTCTTTAAAGCCTTCTCTACCGAACGGTATCCTCCATGCTGACGATATATATCGAAAGTATGAATTCCGGGAACATTAATATTTTCTAATAATAACTTGCGCGCCATGCTTTTTTGGATGTGAGATATGAGATGTGAGATATGAGAATCCCCCCCGGCTCTCATATCTCATTTCTCATATCTTATTCTTTAAATTTTCAATCAATTTATCAACACTTTCTTCTGTTAAATTCTCATAAAAAGTGTACTCCGGCCCGATCTGTAAAACCGGTCCCATTCCACAGGCAGCTAAACATTCAACGCCTCTCCAGCTGAATTTTCCATCTGCTGTAACTTCCCCCTCCTTAACTCCTAAAGTACGCTCTATATGACCCATGATTTTCTCAGCACCAACCAGGCAGCAGGGCCCGGTGCGGCATACCTCGAGAACAAATTTACCCAGAGGACGAAGAAAGAACATGGTATAGAAACTTGCTACTTCATAAACTTCTATTGGCGGCAGGTCAAGATAGGCCGCTGCTTTATCCATGGCCTCCGGACTAACCCAGCCATATTCTGCCTGCACAAGATGAAGTACCGGCAAAAGGGCCGATTTCTGTTTTCCCTTGGGATAACGGCTTACAATCTCATCAAACCTGGCAATCATGTCTGATGAAAATTCAATTTCATTATTTTCAGTTACACTAAGCATCTAATTCTCCTGCAATTACGTTCAAGCTACTCAAATTGATAATGGCATCTGATAATAACATTCCGGCACTCATCGGCGCATACATCTGGTAGTTAATAAAACTTGGCCTTCTGAAGTGCAGGCGGTAAGGCGATCTGCCCCCGTCATTGACAAGGTAAAATCCTAATTCACCGTTTCCACCTTCCACAGCATGATAAACCTCTGTTTTAGGAGTATCGATCTCACCCATCACAATTTTGAAATGGTAGATCAAAGCTTCCATATTATTATAAACCTCTTCTTTTGGGGGAAGATAGAACTCAGGCACATCGGCATGGAAAACACCTTTCGGTTCCTTTTCTATCTTCTGCAATGCCTGTTCTATGATCCTTAAACTCTGCCACATTTCCTCATTGCGAACTATATAGCGGTCGTACACATCCCCGCTTGTACCAACAGGAATATCAAAATCAAAATCCTGATAGGATGAGTAGGGTTCATTCACCCTGACATCATAATCCACTCCGGTAGCCCTTAAGATAGGGCCGCTCCAGCTGTAGTTCAAGGCAGTTTCCGGATCAACCGCAGCCACTCCTGAGGTACGCTCAATAAAAATTCTGTTACGGTTAAACAGGGTTTCAAACTCCCTTAAAATAGGGGGGAATTTTATCAGAAATTTTCTGATCTTGGCAAAAGCGATATCATTGAAATCGCGCTCAAAACCTCCAATTCGCCCAATATTTGTTGTCAGTCGGGCACCGCATATCTCTTCATAAATTTCGTAAATATGCTCCCTTTCTTCCATCAGATAGAGAAAGCCCGTAAATGCTCCTGTATCAACCCCTAAAATTCCGTTACATATCAGGTGGTCAGAGATACGTGCAAGCTCCATAACGATCACCCGGAGATAATCAACCCTTTTGGGAGTTTCAATTCCGAGTAATTTTTCAACGGTCATGTGCCAGCCCATATTATTTATGGGAGATGAACAATAATTAAGGCGATCTGTCAGCGGAGTGATCTGGTAAAAAGGGCGGTGTTCTGCAATTTTTTCAAATGCACGATGTATATATCCGATCGTTGAAACACCACTTACAATCCGTTCTCCGTCGATTTCCAGCACATTCTGGAATACACCATGCGTAGCAGGGTGCGTAGGTCCAAGATTCAAAGTGATCGTTTCCTTCTGAGGGTCGTTATCTGTAAATATGGGCTGATTTATCATCTTCCGAAGAAATAATCCTTTTTATCAACACGATTCGGGTCTTCCAGCGGATACTCTCTGCGCATCGGAAAAACCGTCATGTCATCAACGTTTAAAATCCTTGTCAAATTCGGATGGCCGTCAAATATAATTCCGAAGAAATCATAGGTCTCACGTTCCATCCAGTTTGCACCCTCCCAAAATATCGTGGCACTGGGAATATGCGGAGCCTTCCCATCAAGAAAGACCTTAATCCTGATACGAATATTATTTGACATGCTGTGAAGGTGATATATTACACCAATCGATTTAACCTGTTCAGGGAAATGAATTCCAGTAATATCGGTCAGATAATTAAATTTTAGTTCTTTATTCTCTTTGAGAAAGCGAAGTACTTCACTGATATTTTCAGCAGAAGTTTCGAATGTAAGTAAACCAAAAGGTTCTGCAGGTACAGAGATCCGGTCCCCAAAACCTGAAGTTAAACTTTGTATGACTTGCTGATTGCTGAGTTTGGCCATTACAGAATTCCGTATCTGCTTAATAATTCCTGATATTCCGGAGATTCTCTCCGGCGAAGTGATTCATTCCGTACCAGTTCCTGAATCTTGTTGAAGCCATCAATAATAGCTTCGGGTCTTGGAGGACATCCCGGGACATAAACATCAACCGGAATGATCTCATCGATTCCCTGCAACACAGAGTAGGTATCAAAAATTCCACCACTGCTGGCACATGCACCAACAGCAATAACCCAGCGAGGTTCTGCCATCTGAAGATATACCTGTTTTAATACTGGTCCCATTTTCTTTGCAATAGTTCCCATTACCATCAACAGATCTGCCTGACGCGGCGAAAAGCTGGGCCTTTCTGATCCGAAGCGGGCAAAATCGTAGTGGGATCCCATAGTAGCCATGAATTCGATTCCGCAGCAGGAGGTAGCAAATGGTAATGGCCACAAGGAATGTGATCTTGCCAATCCAACTACCTTATCCATAGATGTTGCAAAGAAACCCGACCCTTCGATACCCGGAGGTGCTTCTACTAATTTTACTTCACTCATAATCCTACCAAAGAAAAAGCTCAGTTCAGACAGGTCTGAATTGAGCCCAAATTTAAGAAATTAAATGTTTTCAATTATTCAAACCCTTATTTAGAAAGATTCTAAATACTATTCCCAATCCAGCGCCTTCTTTTTTATGATATAAATAAAACCCAGCAGCAGGGTTCCCATGAATATGAACATTTCAATCAGACCATTCACTCCGAATTCTCTGAAATTAACGGCCCATGGATACATAAATATTACTTCTATATCAAACAGGACAAATAATATAGCGACTAAAAAATATTTAATAGAAAAGGGCTGGCGGGCATTACCTACCGACTTGATCCCCGATTCAAAAGCAACTAATTTATCGGATGTTTTACGTTTCGGTCCAACTAAATGAGTTAATGCCATCGTCATCACCACAAAACCCAGTGCAACAAGCATCTGAAAAATAATAGGCAGATAGTTTAGGGATGTACTTTGAGCTTCCATGGTAAATTTTACGATGCAAATATAAAAAAAAGAAGTCCCTAAACAATGTTCAGAGACCTCTCTTTATTTAATATATTTAATTTATTTACTTCCGCCGATGGCTTTAACCGCTTGTGTAGCTGTGACGTTTGAAGGGTCCAATGCAAGCACTTTATCGAAATATTCCTTAGCCTTCACATTATCACCATCCTTTCTGGCAGCAACTGATCCAAGATAATTATAGGCTTCGATCAAGCCAACTGTATTCTTTGCTGCAAGTTCCGGTTTATCTACAGTTACCAGGGCGACATATCTTTCATAGAATGGAACTCCTAATCCCTGGCTATCATTTTCGTCATCCATTAAACGATTGATCCGGCCTCTGTACTGCCATCCGGCATGCGTAGTCGGAGACCGTTGTATCAGGTAACTAAATGCCGAATCGGCTTTGACAAGCAAATCTTTAGGAGGACTTAGGTTCGCATTTTTTTTCAATCCATAATCAAAGTAGTAAGCCAGGCCTAAATAATAATAATCAAGCAAAGCACGTTCAGGATTTTTAATAGCAATCTCATAAGCCTTCGCTGCATCTTCATATTTCTTTGCCTTAAACAAGGTCTGGGCGATCTCGCTCATTACAGCAGCATTGGTTGAATCCATATCAACAGCTTTGATAATGTTAACCATCCCTTCATTCATCATAGTAGTATCTTTCATTTGTGCTCTTCCCAGGTAAAGGTAATCCTGAGAGATCAAACGGGAAGGTTCCACTTTGGCTATAAATTCCTTTAAGGCCTGCGCAGTGGCGGTAAAATTACCGTTTTCAAAAGCCGAGTAAGCCAGGTAACGTAAAACCCTTGGGTTTACTTTATCCAGTTTAGCCATTTCATTGGCTTCTGCCTCCAGAGCTTTAAAATCTTTTGCCAGATAAAGAAAATCTGCATGGCGTAAGCGCGATTCTAATGAACGATCGGTTAGATCCATGTATTTTTCATAATACTGCAAAGCCTGTTTCATCCGGCCTTCATATTCTTTCTGTGAGGTCCATGCCCAGTCATAATGCGTTTCAGCTAATTCACGATAAGCGGGTCCGTAATTTGGATCCAAAGCGATTACACTATTAAATTCTGTGTTTGCTTCGGGATATGCTTTAGACATTTTATTGATCTTTCCAAGCTCAACTTTAGATCTTAAGAAAGTTTTATCCAGATCAAAAGCGCTTCTGTAAGCACTGAATGCTTCGCTGTTCTTAAGTTGTGTCCGATACGCATCTCCTAATACCAGGTATAGCTGAGCATCCTTTTCATTTAAAGCTTTCGCTTTTTCAAGATGAACCAGAGCTTCTGTAATCATGGGGCTTGGTGCATTGACGTATGCCCTTCCGATATAAAGGTCTGTGGTATGATCCTTCTTCTTGGTCAAAGAAAGCGCTTTATCAAAATTCGCCTTTGGGCTTGATTTGCGTGCAAGATCCACGGCGCCAAGTCCGACATAGTTCAATGGGAATTCAATATTTGCTGCAATTCCTTTATTGAATGCTGTTTTGGCCGAATCGATATAATCAGGCCTGATATAAATCGGACTTGTTGTCAGGTAAAGATTACCTAAATAGAAAAAATTCTCAGCATTCGTTGGCTGAGCACTGGTTAATGTATTTAAAATCGCTTTGCCTTTTTGATACTGTTCCGCATCAATGGCTTTCCGGGCATCAGCTAAACTCTGAGCAAAAACTGCTGAACCTACTAATATCAACCCCAGGGTTATGTTAACTGCCTTGTTCATCATGTTCAAATTTTAATTTAATTTACAATATTTATTTCACGAGAAGGAATGCTATCGGGTAAAAGTCCCGATTTTAGTACAATCCTCTGGCCGCGTTCTCCTGCTATGAATGATGCAAAACCTGTGCCCAAACCAGCACCGCCTTCACAATTTATTATATATAATGATCTCGTTAAAGGATATAATCCCAAAGCAATATCGTTTTGAGTAGGCTTATAAAAGGCATCTGAACCTGGCTGACCTTCAATATTCTTTACTCCCATTATTTTCAAACTATTGACAACAATCTCCAGTTCGTCCGGAGGCTGCACCATCCAGTTAACGCCAACTACACCTATTGAACCGGGGTTATCATTGACATATTTAATAACCTCAGCGTTCGATTTAAGTGCATAAATTCCCTCAGTGGGAAGGACTTTAACGCCGGCAAGTTCTTTAAAGTATCTTACAGTACTGGAATTTGCATTATCAAAAACCAAACTTTGAATAGAGGACTTATCTCCTTTTAATATCTTAATAATGTCGGCAACATTAGCGGTAGAGTCTTTTGCCGATATATGTGTAATCAGTGCAATACCATCTATAGCAAAACGATTGACGCGAACCTTAATTTTCCTGTTTTCAAAGTGCTTTGTTTCACCGGCATTCAGAAGCCTTGATAACACAGCAACCTGAATACTATCGTTTAAGAACAAATTTAATAATTCATTTTCAGATTTCAATACGAGTTCAAGACTTGCATCAGAATAAGTACTTTCAAACAGATATGCCTGATCTTCAATGATCGGGGCAAATGATTCATCAACCAGTATCTGTTCTTTCCCACTGGTATAAGACTGCTGAACCGCAACCTTACCCTGGCAGGAGAATAGCAACAATGAAAGAATTGAAAAACATAAAAATCTGAATCTTTTCATACCAATCATTAGGAACGAAGCAACCGAATAAATCTGATAAATGAATAAACGATCAGAAGAAGTCCAAAAGCAAGCCTGTATCCGAAAGACAGGTCCATAGGAAAATCCTTCCAAAACATAATAGCTATACCAAGGGCAAAGTAAAGGGCGAACATCCCCAGCCCTAAAATAAACAGAAATCGCTTTGCGGGCGATTTCTGTATTTTCTCTTCTTTTGTTGAAAAAGGCATCAAAAAACTATTGTCCTGCCAGCTGGAAGAATATAGGCATGGTATAAGCAACCCTGACAGGGCGTCCATTTTGAATACCTGGCTTCCATGCCGGTGCATTTTTCAATACGCGGGTAGCTTCTTCATCGCAGCCACCACCAATACCTCTTAATACTTTGATATCTGTTAAATTACCATTCTTTTCTACAACAAAGCTCATGATTACACGGCCTGTAATATTGTTTTCACGAGCCATTGGAGGATATTTCAGGTTTTTCTGAAGATACTTACCCCATCCGGCCATACCACCGGCAAATTCAGGAAGAACCTCAACACTGGCAAAATCCCTGATGTTATTATCCTCAATTACTACTGCTTCCTTGGGAGCTTCCCCTACAGGCTCATCAATTTTGATTTCCGCATTCGGATCACCTTCAATAGTTTTCTGGCCAGGATCAGCAACCTTCAATTCTTCAACTGTTGGCGGCTCTTCATCTCTAACCTGTTCAGCTGGTACAACTACAGGAGGAGGGAATTTAACCTGGTCAATTTTAGGTTTGGGAGGTTCAGGAGGAGGGGGAGGTAATTCTTCCTTATTTATCGGAGGTGGGGGTTGAAGAACAACCTCTGTTATTTTTTCCTTCTCGGCCTCCGGTAAAATTCCTGAGATATACCGTATAATCAATGGCAATGAAACTAATACTATAAATAGTACTGAACCAATGATCACTGCCCGGCTGGTAGTCCTGGAATTATCCTTCCTTAACTCATAAGCACCATAGGTCTTATTTCTCCCGGCGAATATAACATCAAGCCATTCTGTTTTGAATAAATCTATTTTAGACCCTAACATATTATAATTCTTTAAAGGGTAAATATTGGTTTAAATGACTATTTGTAGAGTCCATCGCGTTTTAACAAAGCAATATCCGGATCAGAGATCTCAACAATTGCATATCTTTCGATATTTGAAACTTTCATTTCATCGAGGATATCTACAAAATTTCTATAATTTGACTGATCACTCGGTTTGATCAAAACGATTAATCCTTTACTTGGATCACCAGTGGTTGCAATAACCTTTTTAGCATTCTCAATCAATGCTTTTCTGATGCCATTCCTTCCATAATTATCAACCTGGGGAGGTGTCAGGGGTTTATCAACAAGTCCCATGTACCATTCCAATCGATTGCCGGCACCTAATAGTATGGTCATTGTCCTGTTATCAGCAATTGTTAATTCCTGCTGATCTTGTTTTTCCTTGTCAGGCATGGCTAAATCCATTGCCTGAGGTTTAGCCAGTGTAGTGGTAAGCATAAAGAAGGTGATCAGAAGGAAGGCCAAATCCACCATTGCGGTTAGATCGACCCGTGTAGATTGCTTCTTACTCCTTACTTTTCCGCCTTTTTTCTTACCCCCGCCGGAGGTATCTAATTCTGCCATCGCGTTTTATATTAATTTTACGAATTACTTTTCGTCTGCCCTCAAAGAGGTGATCAGACTAAATTTATTAATATTTTGATCCTGAAGAATATTGGTAATTTTCTTGATTGATGGATATTCTTCCCTGGCATCACCCTTAATACTGATACGCATATCAACATTGTTCAGTTCTTTGGTTGCATAGCGGGCCGATAAGATCCAGTCATGCAGTTCAGAAGGACGCTGACCAACAGAGTCTGTAGGTATGCCAGGCTGTAAGCCGGCTGCATTACGTTCGTCGCCTTTCATCATGATGATCTGTTTTAAATTGCCTATAGGCACTCCAAAACTTTCCATAACTGAAAATCGCGTCTTCTCCTCATCTGAAAACTGAATCTGGTACTTTTCGCCCATTATTTCCAGAGTACGTTTCCGGATAGGTTGACCCGGTACTCCAAAAAACACTTTGTTTTGGCCAATAGTAATTGTAGCTATATCTATATCAGGCAATTTGAACTTTACCGTAGATGCCGGAGTATCTACAGGAAGTGGTTCTGGCTGACGTGCTGTTGCTGTAAGGATAAAGAAGGTAAGCAACAAAAACGCCACATCACACATTGCTGTCATGTCGATAGCTGTACTTTTTCTGGCAACTTTAATTCTAGGCATTGCTTATTTTTAAATTAAAATAGAATTAATATAGAGATGAAAAAAATCCGGGTTTTCCATAAGCCCGGAATTTTTTATTTCAAAACCTATTATTTATGGGTACTGGCATATGTTTGAACGATTGAGAAACCAGCCTCATCGATCGCATAGGTCAACTTGTCGATTTTAGAAGTAAATATGTTATACATAACAATCGCTAATGCAGAAGTAGCAATACCGGTTGCTGTATTAATAAGAGCCTCAGAAATACCATTTGCCAATGCTGCCTGATCCGGAGAACCCGCAGTTGATAAAGCCGCAAAGGCCTTGATCATACCGGTTACTGTACCTAACAGTCCCATCAATGTACCGATGGATACAAGGGTTGCAATAACGGTCAGATTCTGCTCTAACATAGGCATCTCTAAAGCAGTAGCTTCTTCGATATCCTTTTGAATAGCAAGACATTTCTGCTCAGTATCCATTTTAGGCTCAACCTCCATTTCCTTATATTTTTTCAAACCTGATTTGATCACATTTGCAACAGAACCTTCCTGTTTATCGCATTCTGAAATCGCTGAGTCTATATTGCCTGCACCAATAAATCCCTGGATCTTTTTAACAAATGCATCAATATTTCCTTTACCTGTAGCCTTGCTGATCACAAAAAAGCGCTCGAAAGAAAATACGATCACCATTAAAAATAGTCCCATCAATACCGGAACCACATATCCGCCTTTATAAACCATTCCGAAATAGTTTCCTGGCAATGGGTGGCCGTTCTCAGGATCGCCGCCCTCAAAATTCGATGGATCGCCCATTACGAATTTCCATAAAAGTACTCCGACAAGAATACACATCACAATAGATAGACTTGCAAAAATGCTTGAACCAGAGCTCTCTTTCTTAGCTGTTGTTGGTTTTGGTGCGTTCGCCATTTTTTTTAAATTTTAGTTTTTAGTTGTTGATTAAATAATATGAGTTAATTGATTTTTGATTGGTAATTCACTATTAAAATTTGATTGTTAATGCTATATAAAATTAGTTCAAAATTAATTATATCCTCTAATTGCTATCCGAATACAAACGGGATAACAAAAATATAATTTTCAACTTAATAAAAAATTATTTGTGAATTTATTAATCCTATTAATTCATTCCTGTCAAAGCCCTCCCTAGAATTAAGCAAGAACTATGCCTTTCTAAAAGAAGATTACCCTCAAAACCCGGTAATCATTTTACAATAAAAACTATTTTTTATTGTAAAAGCAAATTTACACTATGAATTAAAAATTTAAATAGGTTGAACTATTCTAGGTTCAGACTTAAGTATTTCATTATCAGCGTATTCTGAGTATTGTTTAAAATTTGATACAAAAGCCAATGCTAAACCTGCAGCCTGCAAATCGTAAGCCTGCTTGTCATCCCATGTATTTTTTGGATTCAAAATATCTGAGGGTACTCCCGGACATGATACAGGCATTGACAACCCAAACACCGGATGTTCTTCATATTCAACCTCATTTAATCCGCCATTCAGAGCTGCGCTGATCATTGCCCTGGTATAAGATAGTTTCATTCTTGTCCCAATTCCGAATGGACCGCCTGTCCATCCTGTGTTAACAAGCCAGACATTCACCGCACCCTGTTCAATATACTGGCCCAGAAGTTCAGCATACCGGGTAGGGTGCAATGGAAGAAAGGCTTTTCCAAAGCAGGCTGAAAAAGTGACCTGGGGCTCATTAATACCCGCTTCAGTACCGGCAACTTTAGCGGTATAGCCCGAAATGAAGTGATACATCGCCTGCGAACTGTTTAACCTGGAGATTGGCGGCAACACTCCAAAAGCATCGGCGGTAAGAAAGAAAATATTTTTAGGCCCCGGGGCAATGGATGGTATAACCGCATTATCAATAAAATTGATCGGATAGGCCACCCGCGTGTTTTCGGTTTTATAGATATCGCTGAAATCCACGGTCCTTGTACCTTCCATAAAATTGATATTTTCAAGTAAGGCCCCAAACCGAATAGCTTTAAAGATCTGTGGTTCCTTCTCCTGACTAAGGTCCACGCATTTGGCATAACAGCCGCCTTCAAAATTGAAAACAGAATTTTTGCTCCATCCATGTTCGTCATCACCAATCAAACTCCGTTCCGGATCCGCAGAAAGAGTGGTCTTTCCGGTTCCTGATAAACCAAAAAATATGGCAGTATCACCATCCTTCCCATAATTAGCCGAGCAGTGCATAGAAAGAACCTTATGCTGGTGAGGCAAAATGAAGTTCAAAACCGAAAATATAGCCTTCTTAATTTCTCCGGTATAGCCTGTTCCCCCGATCAGAATAATTTTCCTGGTAAAATTAAGAACCGCGAAATTATGCTGCCTTGTTCCGTCCGGTTCCGGATCAGCATGAAATCCGGGGGCAGCAATTATTGTCCACTCAGGCTGGGAACCCGGGTCTGCTACTTCCGGACGCAAAAATAAATTGTTGGCAAACAGATTTTGATAGGCTGTTTCCGTGACCACCCTGATATCCATCCTGAATTCCTCACTGGCACAGGCATAGGCATCACGGATATAAACAGTTTTGTTTGAAAGGTATCGGGTTACTTTCTCAAATAAAGCATCGAACTTTTCCGGGCTGAACTTAATATTAATATCGCCCCACCAAACGGCCTCTTCAGTAATAGGGTCACAAACTATGAATCTGTCACGGGGTGACCTGCCGGTAAACTCCCCGGTATCAGCTGCCAAAGCACCGCTGTCGGCAAGCAGGCCCTCACCATCACGTATTGCACATTCAACTAATTCAGCAGGAGATAATTGGTAATGGATTAATTTGGCCTGGTTAAGGTTAAGGTAGCGGAAGTCTAAATTTTCAACTGAGATTTTGTTTATAGCCATGACTTTTGTTACAATATTTTTACAAAAGTAATGAGTTGAATTTCAATTTCTAAATTAAAACTATCTCGAAATCAGCTAATTGTAGTATTAACACTAAGATATAAAGCCCTATATTTCAGTGTGATAAATACCCAATAAAGCCCGGATCAGCCTCCGATTTTTTTTACTTTAAAGCCCTCGTTCAGCAGTAAAGCCATTATTTTTTCGCGGAAATCTCCCTGAATGATAATTTCACCTACCTTTGCCGATCCGCCAACACCACATTTCTGCTTTAGTTTTTTGCCAAGGATCTCCAGGTCCTCCCTGCTTCCCACAAAGCCGGTCACCAGGGTAACGGCTTTACCGCCGCGCTGCTTCTTATCGAGCTGTACCCTCAGATTCTGCAGGCGGGGTTCCAGACGTTCCAGGGGTTCTGAATCATCAGAAACATACTCAAAGTCAGGATCTGTGGAAAATACAACCCCTTGAAAACCTTTATTCTTTTTAGACATAAATTAATTAAGGATATTTAATGAATGAGGGTTAATTCCAATTCTCAGTTCTGTTCCCATATTAAACGGATCTCCATCCAGATGAACTGCTGCAGCGCGCTCTCTCATAATACTAATTTTACTGCCCTGAATTATCTCCAGATAGTTTGATTTATGTGTATTCTTTCTGAACATTCTAAGCGCTATTGCAGGAAACTTATACAGCGGGAATGGCTTTAGTATACAAATATCCAGCATACCATCATTCAGGGAGGCGAAAGGGGAAATATGCGCGTTGTTACCATATTGCGATGAGTTGGCAACACTAATCATAAAGGCCTGATGCTCATATTCTTTCCCGTCTATCAAAAGGCGATAATGCTGAGAACGATAATTTAAAACTTCTGAGAAAGCTATTTTAACGTAGCTGCTAAGGCCTCGCTTAACATTTTCAGCAAAACGTGCACTGATCTGTGCATCAAATCCGATACCAGCCATATTAAAGAATTTCCTGCCGTTAAATGTGCCTGAATCGATTTTACTGACATGAAGCTTATTTATTCTTTTTATAGCCTGCACATCACCAAGTGGGATTCCTAAAGATCTGGCCAGTCCATTCCCTGATCCAAATGGTATTATTCCCATTAATTTATTAGTTCCCTCAACTTCAGTTGCCACCTCATTTATTGTACCATCACCTCCCACTGCAACAAGAATATCTACTCCATTTCTGAGTGCTTCAGCTGCAAGAAGAGATCCGTGACCATGATATTCCGTAAAGACACATTCAGGGTCAAATTTGCTCTTATCCAGATATTTATCAACCTTTTCCGGCAAATTATATTTGGTTTTTCCACCTGAAATCGGATTAATAACAAATAAAATTTTTCTTTTCAAGTAAATTTAGATTTTAAATCAAAAATACTCTAAAATTTTTTTAGAACTTAAAAATTATCATACTTTTGCATTGCAAAAAAGTGGATCGATTTGCGTTGATTGCAACCACGTAAAAAAAAGTGCTAAAACATTCTGCTGATTTTTACTCTGATCAATCTCCATTCTTTTACTTTCTGCAATGTACTAAATGGTCTAAATTATTAAATATTAATTAAAACTCTATGCCTTATTTATTTACCTCAGAATCTGTATCAGAAGGGCATCCGGACAAGGTTGCAGATCAGATCTCAGATGCATTAATCGATAATTTTTTAGCCTGGGACGCAGATTCTAAAGTTGCCTGTGAAACTTTAGTTACTACCGGACTTGTGGTTTTAGCGGGAGAAGTTAAATCACAAACCTATTTAGATGTACAGAAAATTGCGCGCGATGTGATCCGTAAAATTGGTTATACAAAATCTGAATATATGTTTGAAGCAGATTCATGTGGCGTTATTTCAACAATCCATGAACAATCTGCAGATATTAATCAGGGAGTTGACCGTGTTAAAAAGCAGGATCAGGGCGCAGGTGATCAGGGTATGATGTTTGGATACGCTACCAGCGAAACTGATAACTACATGCCCCTGGCTTTAGACCTGGCACATAAGGTTTTAACCGAACTTGCCATACTTCGCAGGGAAAATACCTCCATTAAATACCTTCGTCCCGATGCTAAATCACAGGTAACCATTGAATACAGTGATGATCACAAGCCAATCCGTATCGATGCTATTGTGGTTTCTACCCAGCATGATGATTTCGATACCGAAGTAAATATGCAGAAAAAGATCCAGCAGGATATCATCTCCATATTAATTCCAAGGATCAAATCACAATTAAAACCTGAACTCCAGGCCCTGTTTACTGATGCTATCAAATATCATATCAATCCAACCGGCAAATTCGTGATCGGCGGACCGCATGGTGATACCGGATTAACAGGACGTAAGATCATTGTTGATACTTATGGTGGAAAAGGAGCTCATGGCGGCGGGGCATTCTCAGGTAAAGATCCTTCAAAAGTTGACCGTTCAGCAGCTTATGCAACACGCCATATCGCCAAAAACCTTGTTGCGGCAGGTGTTTGTGATGAGATCCTGGTTCAGGTTTCCTATGCGATCGGTGTTAAAGACCCAATGGGAATTTTTGTAGATACCTATGGTACTGCCAAAGTTGATTTTAATGACGGAGAGATCGCACAAAAAATATCATCAATTTTTGATATGACCCCTTACGGAATTGAAACCCGTTTAAAGCTTCGCAATCCAATATATTCTGAAACTGCAGCTTACGGGCATATGGGCCGTAACAATGAAGTTGTGACTAAAAAGTTTACCGGTACAAATGGAGAAACTAAAAGTGTGGAGGTAGAATTATTTACCTGGGAAAAACTGGATTATACAGAAAAAGTTAAAGCAGCTTTCAAAATAGCTTAAGCAAAGCTTTAAAAGCTTTTAAGCCTTCTTTCCTCGTAGGAAAGAAGGCTTTTTTGTTTAACATTGTAATAAACATTTACCATAAACATTAAATTTAAAGAATAATATTCTTAGCTAAATCCGAAGAATTATGAATAAACTTTTGGGGTATATCTTCACACCACTGCATTATCTTCTGTTCGGCCTTATCCTTTGCATCTTCCACCCCATTCAATGGCTATCTCTCAAACTGGGTGGGCAGGAGGCACATAAAAGATCTGTTGACCTGATGAATTTATTCCTGCTTAGTACTTATTTTGCGCTTGGAAGCTGGATCCGCTTCAAAAATCCATATAAATTACCGGTTGACCGGCCAATTATATTTGTTTCCAATCATCAGAGCATGTATGATATTCCCCCTCTTATCTGGTTTCTGCGCGGGCATCATGCAAAATTCATTTCAAAAATCGAGCTGACAAGCGGCATTCCCAGTATTTCATTCAACCTGAAATATGGCGGAGGTGCTAATATTGACAGAAAGGATAGTAAACAGGCAGTAGCTGAGATCCTGAAACTGGCTGAACGAATGAAAGCTTTAAACTGGTCGGCTGTTATATTTCCTGAGGGAACACGATCAAAAGATGGACGATTAAAACCCTTTGCTGTAGGTGGAGTAGCTACCATTCTGAAAAAAGCACCGAATGCACTGATCGTACCCGTAGCCATTAAGAATTCATGGAAACTGGTACAATACGGAGCATTCCCTTTAAGTTTTGGAGAAAAAATGAGCTGGGAGGTATTAGAACCTGTTGAACCGGGTGATAAACCTTTGGAAGATGTTGTGGCTATCGCCGAAGAATCGATCAGAAAAGCCCTGGAATAAACCTATCCGATATTTTTATCTTCAATTTGCTTAAAGAAATATTCCCGATAGGTATCCCCTATAGGGATAATCTTTTCTCCGATCTGAATACGGCTGCGTTCGATACTTTCTATCTTACCCAGGGCGATGATATAAGATTTATGAACTCTTACAAATGATTTTACAGGAAGTGACTCTTCCATTTTTTTCATATTCTGTAAAGTTATAATCCTTTCTGTCCTGGTAAAAATAGATATGTAATCCTTTAATCCCTCGATATAAAGAATGTCATCGAGGTAGATCTTCTGGATCTTATGCTCAGTTTTAACAAAAATAAAATCGTTGCTGTTTTGAGCCGGGGTCGGTTCAGGAGCTGCCGGATGATTGTTGCCTGCATTCTGCAGAACTTTCTGTGCGGCTTTGTAAAAACGGTCAAAGGCTATTGGTTTAAGCAAATAATCCACAACGTCCAGCTCATAACCATCAAGCGCGTACTGGGAATAGGCTGTTGTAAGTATGACATCACATTTTCCGTTGATTATTTTTAAAAACTGGATCCCGGTAAGTTCAGGCATCTGGACATCCAGAAAAACAAGATCAATGGCATCGCTCTGAACAAGTGACAAGCCTTCAATGGCACTGGTAGTGGTCTTAACCAAAGTAAGAAATGGAACCTTACTGATATAATCCTCTAAAATATCCAGAGCCAGGGGCTCATCGTCAACAACCAGACATCGTATCATTTTATAAATTTAGATATAATTCACAATTATATATATCATTACTATCCTCAATATGTAAACGATACTGATCCTTGTACAGCAGATCAAGCCTCCGCTGTACATTCTGCAATCCTATACCACCTGTTTCATCCTTGTTCTGATTACACTTCTTATTAATTACCTGGAAAAATAGTTTGCCGGAAACAATATTCAGGATAATACTTAAGGGGTTCTCTATGTCTGTTGCAACACCATGCTTAAAGGCATTTTCAACAAAAGAGATCAAAACAAGCGGTGTGATCTTCTGACCCTGAGGATCACCGTTTATCTCAAATTTTATATACGTTTTATCTTTAAATCTTAATTTTTGCAGCTCAATATAGTTTTCCAGGTAACGTATTTCATCAGAAAGGGCCACCTTGTCTTCATTGCTTTCATAAAGCATATATCTCATAATCTCTGAAAGCTTTAATATTGCTTCGGGTGTTTTCTCTGCTTTCTGATAGGCCAGCGAATAAATATTATTCAAGGAGTTGAACAGGAAATGGGGATTTATCTGCGATTTAAGAAATGCCAGTTCAGCGGTCAGTTTTTCATTTTCAAGTTTGCTTTTTATTTTCTCATTTAAAAACCAATCGGCCATGAATTTCAGTACAGTACTTAAAAATATAAAGAAGCAACTCACAAAGACAGCACTGAAAAAGTAGTCCCAAAAGTCCATAATGTGCTTTCCGGCATTCCTCTTAATAACAATATCATAGAAATAATAAGCAAGTCCGCATTTTATAAATGTGGATACAAGCACCAGAATCAGCATGGCCAGGGCACACCATAAATATTTCTTCCGGTTCAGGAAAGTGGGCAGGATAAACAGGTAATTAATATAGAAAATCGCAATATTGATCAATCCGAAGTAAACGAATACGACAAGGGTAGTATAAACAATTTTGCCATTACTGGCCATGAACATAAAGAGCAGGATGATTGCTATCCAAAAAATTGTATGAAGAATTACCTGTCGTGATTTTTTCATAATTAAAAGTAGCATTTCCGGCTATTCATAATCTCCGGTTTCGACCAACTGGCATAATCAATCTGCCAAACCCCCTTAAAAAGCTATTAATCATTTGATAGGCAAATAGTCCCGTTCGTCTTCGAAAAAAGCAGCTTGGTCTAATACATTTTAAGGAAAATTTTATTAAGTATTTATTTGTTCTATCAAATTCAAAATTATGAAAAAGTTGACCAGCTGCCTATCACCATTCATTATGTTATTAGTTCCATTATTCCTGCTTATCGGATTATTGGCAATGAATGTTAACAATACCATTCCGGTTGAAAAACAGAGTGCAAGTTTAAAATTACAGGTGCCATCCCTTAAGAACCTCATACAGGCTGCAATTAAATAGCATGCATGAAAACCTGATCATTGAAACCAGAGGTCTGTCCTACCGCTTTGGTAGTCAGCAGGTTCTGGAGAATGTTTCTTTAAAAGTCAGTGAAGGAAGTATATATGGATTTCTTGGGCAGAATGGTGCAGGCAAAACAACCACGATCAAGGTACTGCTTAATCTTTTGCAGGCCGGCGAAGGAAAGGTATTTATATTTGGTAAGGAGCTTAAGCAGAACCGGATCGAAATACTGTCGGGAATAGGTTCCCTAATAGAACAGCCTGCACTTTATCCCCATATGTCAGGGAGGGAAAATTTGCTGAACCGGGCCATGCTGCTCCGGATTCCCGGGGCCAGAGTGGATGAGATCCTTAAATTGGTTGGCCTCAGCGAAAGCGCCGGGAAAAATGCCGGAAAATATTCCCTTGGCATGAAACAGCGTCTCGGTATCGGGCTGGCACTATTGCCTGATCCGAAACTGCTGATACTGGATGAGCCTACCAATGGCCTGGATCCGAATGGAATAATTGAAGTAAGGCAATTACTTCAGAAGCTTGTATCCGAACAGGACAAAACCGTATTTGTTTCCAGCCATCTTCTTTCTGAAATAGAAAAAATGGTCACACATGTCGGGATCATTAACCGGGGGAAATTACTTTTTCAGGGTGCAATAGAAGAACTGTATGATGCAAGCAAGAAAAAGCTTGAGATCCAAACCAATGATCTGCTCAGATCAAAAGAGCTTTTATCCAAACATGGTTATCAGGCCGAAATTTTATCTGAATTGATCCAAATCCCTTTCGTTTCCGAAAATCAAAGTGCGGAGATCAACAGTTTGCTGGTAAAAAACGATTACAAAGTTTACAGTTTGGCTCAGAGTAAACAAGATCTGGAAAATTTATTTCTATCCATTACCCAACAATAAATGATGCCGGGCTTTATACTTTCACTAAGATCAGAGTTCTATAAGACAAGAAAGACCCTTGCTTTCCTTTCGGCAATATTATTACCACTGATTTTATGTATCCTGATCACAGCCGGATTTTATACCCATGCAGATAAAATAATGTTCTATCCGGCCAATATGCAATGGTTCAAGTTCAGCGGGGCATTTTTAGGGGTAATGGGCAGCCTCCTCCTGCCTATTCTGGTCATTTTCCAGACCTTTTCTATCAATAATATAGAATACAGGGCTGAAATGTGGAAAAGCTTATTTTCACTTCCCATCTCCAAATGGAGTATTTATTCGGCTAAATATGTTTACGCAGTATTCCTGAATGCACTGTGCCTAAGCTTGTTTGCCAGTTTTATAATTACTTCCGGACTCCTGTTGAATATTCTCAATCCTGAACTGAAGTTCAATCAATTTGACATCTCAGGAATCTTATTCAAGATACATTTGAAACTTTTCCTTGCCTCAACCGGAATCTTATCCATACAGTTTTTACTTAGCCTGCTGTGGGCTGATTTCCTGAAACCAATGGGAATTGGTTTTGTACTCACTATTTTCGGAATAATTACAGCCAATCTTGGCTGGAAATATGCCTATACAATTCCATATACCCACCCAATGCTTGCTTTAAAAAGTATTATGCAACAGGCATTGAACAATAAGGATAAGCAAATGGAATTTGACCTGATGAGTCAGGAGATCTATGTCAGCCTTGCTGTGGCAGCAGTGACATTCATCATCGGTTACTTTGTGATCATCAAACGCAGCATTAAATAATTAACGAACCGACTTCGGAATCACTACCAGGCTTTCATGTCCATCTGCATCGACGGACTGTACTCCGAAATAATAATTGTCTTTTGAGTAATTCAGGCTGGCGGTATTACCTGTTACGAAGAATTTTTTCTCCCATACAGCACTTGTAGTCTCTCTCATCACCACATAGTATCCCGCTGGTTTCTCTCCGACCGGATTTCCCCACTTAAGTACCGTTTTATTAGTCAATCCGCTGGTAACAATACCCACATTTAAAGGCTCGCGCGGAGCAAGGGCCAGGTTTGCAAGGGAGGCAAGGTTCATTCTGGTTACTTTCTGAGTATAGTTATAATCTACAAAATCAGGGACATCGCCGTATTCAATGCCATTTTCTTTACGAACGGTCTGATGCTGACGGTCAAAATTTTCGTTCATTTCAGTAATTCTGATACCCGCAAATCCCTGTTGGGAAAATGGGGTATGATCTCCCCCTCTCAGGTACCTGTCGCGGCGATAGATCAGTTTCACATCCAGCTGATCCACATACCGTTCGCCAAGTTCCTTCAGATACCTGGCAAATTGCCTGGCCTGGCCATCGTTCTCAGAACCTGTACTGGTACGACGGGCAGCCTCTTCCGGTGTTTCAACTATCGAGACCCCTTCACTGAATACCCTGACACTGTTATTGTCTTTTATTCCGGTCTCTATTCCATAGGTATTGCCCACAATATCATTGGTGATCATACCTGCCACATTCCACTTTTCTGACCTGGCTCTTTTCGCAAGATTTACTGCACCGTATAAACCCTGCTCTTCAGCCACCATAGCGACAAAGATCAGGGTACAGTTAAACTTATGCTTACTCATTACGCGGGCAAGTTCCATGGCAGCGGCAGTACCCGAAGCATCATCATTAGCACCGGGGGCAAAGATCTTTGAATCGTTCACATCCGAAGCCCTCGAGTCATAATGGCCCGAAACAATGAAAACCCGGTCATCGGCTGGATCTGTACCCGGAAGGATCCCCAATACATTTTTCATTACGGTTGCTGTAGCAATTCTTCTTCCATCGGCAGGCTGGGTGAAGGTATCAAACTCAACCTTCAGTCTCCCTCCCGAAGCTTTGGAATAACGCTCCAGCTCTGATTTGATCCAATTCCGGGCTGCGCCAATTCCGGTAGCGGCACTTACCGTATCGCTCATGCTATGCCGCGTTTCAAAGGTCACGAGTTTCCTCACGATCGACTCAATATTCTGAACTGACACTTCCTCAACCATCCCTTTAATTCGCTGGTCCTGTTTAACAATCACAGGCTGTGACCAGCCCTGAAGTCCTGAAAAAAATAAAATTAAAGCCGGAAAATATCTCATCATTTCGATTTATATCTTTCAAACCTAAGAATTTGAAGCTGCATTATTAATTGAATGAATAAGTTTGTTACCTTCAATATTAAAAACCAATTGAAAACTGCCTGTGCCGGGCGGACTCATTCTAAATAATAACCATTATAAACCAAAATTAATTATGAAAATTTATTTACTCTCTGTTTCGTTTTTTATCGGAATTCTGAGCAGTGTTTTTGCACAGCAGGAGGTTGTGGATCAGGCTATAATTCAAAAGATCCGAAACGAAGGTCTGAACAATTCTCAGGTAATGAAAACTGCCTTTTACTTAACTGATGTATCAGGACCCAGACTTTCCAATTCACCGGGATTGAAACGTGCCCAGGATTGGGCGGTAAACACTCTGAAATCCTATGGACTACAAAACGTTAAATTAGAACCATGGGGAAAATTCGGAAAGGGATGGCAGGTTGAAAAAAGCTATACTGCCATGACAGCCCCATACTATCATGCTATCATTGCCTCGCCAAAAGCATGGACCCCGGGAACAAATGGCCCGGTAAAATCGGAGATAGTGATCATTGATATCAGCAAGATTGATACCGTTCTGCAACTGGCTTCTTACCAGGGAAAACTAAAGGGTAAGATCGTGATCTTTGATTCTCCTACGGTGTTAACCACTACATTCAAGGCTGATGGCAAACGTTATACTGAAGAAGAACTCAGTGCATTAGCTGCACCTCCTGTTGATGACGGCAGACCGGGCAGAGCTTTTACTCCCGAACAAATGGCCCAGCTCCGCAAGAGTCGCGCAATGAGGACGAAGATCGGCGATTTTTTGAAAGCAGAAAATGCAGCCCTGTTACTGAGCCTGAGCCGCGGGGCCCATGGAACTTTGTTTACAACTAATGGCGCTTCCTATGCAGAGGATGCCGCACCGGTACTTCCGGAGCTGGAAATGTCATCAGAAGACTACCTGCGCATCATTCGCCTGATAAAAGGCGGTATTAAAGTGGAAATGGAAGCAGAGATCAAAACCCAGTTTTTTACCAGTGATCTGCAGGGTTACAATGTAATAGCCGAAATTCCGGGCACAGATAAGGATCTGAAAGATGAAATTGTCATGCTGGGCGGCCACCTGGATTCATGGCATGCAGCTACCGGAGCAACAGACAATGCCGCCGGCTGTGCTGTAATGATAGAAGCGGTAAGAATAATCACATCCCTGAATTTACACCCGAAAAGAACGATACGGATCGCATTATGGTCATCAGAAGAACAGGGCTTACATGGCTCGAGGGGATATGTTTCCAATCATTTTGGAGATCCTAAAACCATGGTATTAAAACCGGAGCAGGGAAAGATATCAGCCTATTATAACCTGGATAATGGAACCGGCAAGATCCGCGGAATTTATTTACAGGGCAATACTGCTGCCGGATCAATATTTGAATCCTGGTTAGCCCCGTTTAAAGACCTCGATGCCACTACTATTTCCAGCCGCAATACAGGCGGTACAGACCATCTTGCTTTTGACGCCTTAGGAATTCCGGGCTTCCAGTTCATACAGGATGGCATCGATTATGATACCAGGACACATCATTCCAATATGGACACCTACGATCGTTTGATTGCGAATGACCTGAAGCAGTCTGCTGCCATTGTGGCGGCATTTGTTTATAGTACAGCCCAGAGGAACTTAAAAATCCCAAGAAAGGAACTTCCAAAATCACAGGCAAGCAATTAAGCGTGGTATTAAACAGAAAAGCATCCCTTAATGGATGCTTTTCTGTTTAATCTAAGCGCACTTCCTGATGCCTTTCCGGAATTTCGACTATTGGGAAACCCATAGCCAGTATCTTTTCCCTGAAGTTCTGCTGTACCTCATATTCACCATGCACCAAAAATACCTTTTTAACCTTTGATGGTTCCTGGCATGAGATGAACTGCAGAAGATCATCATAATCACCATGCGCACTCAGAGAACGGATAGTCCGCACCTCTGCCCTGACCTGAAACTCTTCACCAAAGATCGTAACAGTGGTGTAACCCGCCATCAGCCGGCCGCCCAAAGAATTAGGCTCACAATAACCAACCATCAGTATCGTATTTTTTTCATCAGCGATATTATTCTTTATATGATGTTTTACCCTGCCGGCCTCAGCCATTCCTGATGCAGAAATGATCACACAGGGTTCAGGATTGATATTTAAGGCTTTTGAAGCATTGACGTCCTGAATAAATGTTAAATTTTTGAACAGGAAGGGATCTTCATCATGAAGCATGACTTCCTGAACATGTTTGTTAAAATTCTCAGGATGGCTTTTGACTACATTGGTCGCCTTAATGGATAGCGGGCTGTCAACATAATATTTTACATCCGGAAGGATACCTCTTTGTTCAAGATGGTTTAATGAATAAAGCAATTCCTGTGTCCGGCCGACACTAAATGCAGGAATAATTAGCTTTCCTTTGCGCAGAACACAGGTTTGAAAGATTATCTCCCTCAGCAGATTTTCAGCAGGTTCTGCATCCTCATGCAAACTGTCGCCGTAGGTCGATTCGAGCAGAATATAATCCGCCTGCGGAAATTTCTCAGGTGATTTCAGGATCAGGTCGCCATAGCGCCCCACATCCCCGCTAAAAGTTATACGGCTTGTCCTACCATTTTCCTGAATGGTCAGATGAATTGCGGCACTGCCTATAATATGTCCTACATCAGTCAGCAGGACCGTAACGTCTTCATTTAGCTTAAACTCGGTATTGTATTTTATGATCCGGAACTGATGCAATGCATTCATCGCATCATCATCAGTGTATAGCGGTTTCAGCAGGGGCAAGCCTTTACGAATACGGTGTTTATTACTGTACTCTGAATCCTGTTCCTGAATTTTAGCCGAATCCATTAATAATATCCTGGCAAGATCCATGGTCGCAGCGGTGCAAAAGATCTCTCCTTTAAAGCCCTGTGCTACCAAACGGGGAATCAGGCCGCTATGGTCAATATGGGCATGACTTAATATGAGGTAATTTATTTCAAAGGGGTTGAAACCAAAATGCTCATTGAGCAGATCTGTCTGATCGCCCATTCCCTGGTACATACCACAATCCAGTAAGATTTGAATACCATTTTCTAACCTGATTAAGTGCTTGCTTCCGGTCACATTCCGGGCAGCACCATGAAAGCTTAAGTGCATATATTTTTTTATTTTAAGACTGCAAGATGCAAGCCAAAATTAATTTATAACCTGAGTTCGAAATTAAAAATGCACCAAGATATTAAAAATAGTATTTTTGGCGTTTAAACACGCTGTCCGCTATATCTTTTTGGCCTCAAAAAAGCCAAAAAGGATGCCGCTCCCATCGTTAACGCAGCAAGTTCACTAAATATCTACCTGTGCAAGATATAGCCGGGAAATAATGATCGAACTCAGGTTTATAAGTTAAAATCAGGAAAGTCTGTTAATTCATTGGAAATCAGAATTTTAAATTTAGTTGAAGCTTATTATCGTTTAGCTGAAGGTTGAAATGTGAAAGCTTAAAGCCTAAAGCTTAAAAAGTAAAAAACTCAAACACAGCTATCTGTATTTGAGTTTATTATTAAGATATTAAGCAAAAAGCCCTGTTCCTATATTTCTTCCTGCCTGATTAATTTGGCAGTGAAATAATCGCGGTTCATTCTGGCGATATTGGTGATCGATATTTCTTTAGGACATTCCGCCTCACAGGCACCTGTATTGGTACAGCTGCCAAAGCCTTCGGCATCCATCTGGGCAACCATTGCCTGCACCCGGCGATAACGTTCTGGCTGACCCTGAGGCAATAAGGCCAGTTGGGAAACCTTTGCAGCTACGAACAGCATAGCTGAAGCATTTTTACATGCTGCCACACAAGCCCCGCAACCGATACAGGTTGCCGAGTTAAATGCTTCGTCAGCAATAACCTTGGGGATCGGGATCACATTTGCATCAGGAACCCCTCCGGTATTAACCGATACAAATCCGCCTGCAGCCTGAATTCGATCGAAAGCCGCACGATTCGTCGCCAGGTCCCGGATCACCGGAAATGCCTCAGCACGCCAGGGTTCAATAACGACAGTTTCTTTATCATGAAAGCTGCGCATATGCAGCTGGCAGGTAGCAATACCCTGCTTCGGACCATGAGGCCGTCCATTAATATACAAGGAACAGGATCCGCAAATACCCTCGCGGCAATCATGATCGAAATGAATCGGCTCGTCACCCTTCATGATCAGGCCTTCATTTACAACATCAAGCATTTCCAGGAAAGACATATCCGGAGATACATGATCTGCCTGATAAGTAACGAATTTACCTTTAGCTTCGGCATTTTTCTGACGCCAAACCTTTAACGTCAAATTCATATTTTTACTCATTGTATTAAGTATTTAGTATGTAGCATTTAGTACTTAGACTATGATCCAGATTTTTTTGACCAGTACATAATAGTTAGGCTTTCTAAATACTATATACTAAGTACTTCGTACTATTTATAACTTCTCTGTGATAATTTAACATTTTCGAACACCAGTTCTTCCTTGTGTAAAACTTCCGGCTGGTTGTCGGCAGAATACTCCCAGGCTGCTGCATAGGCATACAGATCATCATTACGCAATGCCTCGCCTTCATCTGTCTGACTCTCCAAACGGAAGTGGCCCCCGCAGGATTCTTTTCTATGAAGGGCATCATCAACCATAAGTTCACCCAGCTCCAGAAAATCGGCAATGCGTCCGGCATTCTCCAGGTTCTGGTTAAACTCTTCGTTTACACCCGAAACCAGTGCATTTTCCCAGAAATCTTTCCTCAGTTCACGGATAAGCCCTTTCGCCTTAGTTAAACCTTCTTCTGTACGCGCCATTCCACAGTATTCCCACATGATATGGCCTAACTCGCGGTGGTATTCGTTTACCGTCTTAGTTCCTTTCAGGGATAATAATTGATTTACTCTGCCGAGAACACTCTTTTTAGTTTCTTCGAATGCAGGATGTTTCGTATCAACAGCTTTAGGGCCGATAGTTGCCAGATAATCGCCCAGGGTATAAGGAATTACGAAATATCCGTCAGCCAGACCCTGCATCAGTGCAGAAGCTCCTAAACGGTTCGCTCCGTGATCCGAGAAATTAGCCTCTCCCAGGCAGTAAAGACCTTTTACTGTGGTCTGTAAGTTATAATCAACCCATAAACCTCCCATGGTATAATGTACTGCAGGATAGATGCGCATCGGCTGCTTGTATGGATTCTCATCCGTTATTTGCTGATACATATCAAACAGGTTGCCATACCTGGCACGAACCGCATCTTCACCCAAACGTCCGATCGCCTCGGCAAAATCCAGGTAAACAGCTATACCGGAAGCCCCGACACCGCGGCCTTCATCCACCATCTCTTTGGCATTACGTGATGCCACATCCCGGGGAACAAGGTTGCCGAATGCAGGGTATTTACGCTCCAGAAAATAATCACGATCCTCTTCTTTAAGATCGGTCACTTTCAACTCACCATTTCGCAGTTTTTGAGCTAATTCAACAGTTTTTGGAGCCCAAACTCTTCCGTCATTACGTAATGACTCCGACATCAGGGTCAGCTTTGACTGATGATCTCCGGTTACAGGAATACAGGTTGGGTGTATCTGGGTAAAACATGGATTAGCAAAATAAGCTCCCCGCTTATGTGCTTTCCAGGCTGCCGTAACATTACAGCCCATCGCATTGGTTGACAGATAAAAAACATTGCCATAACCGCCTGTACATAAAAGTACGGCATGCGCTGCATGAGTTTCAATTTCACCTGTGATCAGGTCGCGGGTAACAATACCTTTAGCCTCTCCTTCAATCTTAACCACATCCATCATTTCATGGCGGGTGTACATATCTACTTTTCCTAAATTGATCTGACGGTTTAAAGCAGAATAGGCACCTAATAATAATTGCTGCCCGGTTTGACCCCTTGCATAGAAAGTTCGTGATACCTGTGAACCGCCAAATGAACGATTGTCAAGTAAGCCGCCGTATTCTCTAGCAAATGGAACACCCTGAGCTACACACTGGTCAATAATATTTACAGATACTTCTGCCAGACGGTACACATTGCCTTCGCGGGCCCGGTAATCACCACCTTTAATGGTATCATAAAACAAACGATAAACGCTGTCTCCGTCGTTCTGGTAGTTCTTTGCAGCATTAATACCCCCCTGGGCAGCGATGGAATGTGCTCTGCGGGGACTATCCTGGTAACAGAAAGCTTTTACATTATAACCCAGTTCAGCCAGTGAAGCAGCTGCCGAAGCACCTGCCAAACCAGTTCCAACAACAATAACCGTGTACTTACGCTTATTTGCAGGGTTAACCAGCTTCAGGTTAAATTTATGTTTAGACCATTTCTCGGCTAAGGGGCCTTCTGGTATTTTAGCATCTAATTTCATCTCAGAAATTTATTTTAATCCCGGTCACCCGGGAAATGTGATATTCTTATTTAAAAAGGAAAAAATATACCGGCATGGCAGCAAACAGTACAGGGATAATTACACCAAACACCCAGACCGCTAAAAAACGAACCAGGGGGATATATTTGGAGTTATTCCAGCCCACCGTCTGGAAAGCGCTCCAGAAACCATGAATTAAATGGAATGACAGGGCAGCCATGGCAATAACATATAATAATACATACCACCAGGTTTGAAATGCATTCTGAACGATCTTATACAGGTCTTTGGAAATAACAACCTGCTTTCCAGCCTGGATGTCACGGTATTCTGAATGTACCGGCCTGTTCGCATCATATGGTAATTCCGAAACCTGAATAGAATTCGGATCATCCAGGCTGATCTCATACTTCGCATAAGGCAATTCAGCATTATGATACTTCCACCAGAAATCACCCATGTGTACGACGATAAAAATAAACAGGATTGTACCAAGGATGCCCATATTACGTGAATTCCATTTGCTGTTCTGATTACCGGCCTGTACAGCATAGGCTACAGGGCGGGATTTTCTATTTCCTGTGCTTATTATTAAAGCATATAATGCATGTATAATAATTGAGGCATACAACAAATAAGAAACCACCTTGATCGGTGTAAAATGTGTCATGAAATAGGCATAGGCATTAAAAGCCTGACCTGCATCATCTTTAAACAACTGAAGGTTCCCTATTAAGTGCACGATCAGGAAAGTACAGAGAAATATGCCTGTTAAGGCCATTATCAGCTTCTTGCCCAATGTGGATGAGAACGTTTTTGCGAAATTGCTCATTACCTTGTTCTATTTTTTATTATTCTGAACGCAAATTTATCATTATATCGTAAAATTCACGCAGATTAAAGACTGGCAAAGCAGATTTGTATCTATTTAGAAACAATCTAAATTTTCAGGAAGCCGGAGGAGAATTATAAATCCGTTAAACCGGTTTTTCAGCACTCAAAAACAGAAGCGGGATTCATTCCTCAGACAATGATTTCCGGGAAACCTACCGGATGCAGAGAGAAGACAGGTCAGCATACCAAAATACGAAAGCCCTCTCCATAAATGGAGAAGGCTTCCCTGAAACTTAATTTTTAAACCGGTTTATTTAACCTGGAACTGATATCTCATTTGAATACCTTCAGGAGTAATCGCATTCATTGTAGCCATATTATTCCTGCCGGCAGTGATCGAGCTTTCTATATCTGCAGTTTTGTTAATAGGATCACCGTTTATGGATGTTATAATGGTTCCCTCCGGAAGATCGATCTGATCAAAAAAACCGCCAGGCTTTACACTGGTTACAATAACACCTGAACTTATTTTATATTTCTTTTTCAGGGCATCGCCAACCGGGGCAAAGCTTGCACCCAGGTTTTTGGTTACCGCGCTTGAAGCACGGTTATCAGCAGTTTTAACAGATTCTTCCCCTTTAAGGGTCACATTGGTTAACAAAGATTTTCCATCTCTCAGGTAAGCAAGCTGCACTTTATCGCCAGGGCCAAGCCTGCCGATCCGTTCCTGCAGGTCGGATGGAGAATAGATCTGGTTTCCGTCAACTTTAGTAATGATATCACCTTCTTTTAATCCACTTTGTGCAGCACCACTTCCGGGAATAACCTCATCTACGTACAGTCCGTTTATTTCTGAAACTCCAAGACGTTTAGATTGTTCTGCATCAAGCCCAGTGAATTTAATACCAACATAACCTCTGCGAACAGAGCCAAACTCTTTGAAATCATTCAGAACTTTCTTTGCCAGGTTGATTGGGATCGCAAAACCATAACCTTCGTAACTTCCGCTCTGAGAAGCAATAGCAGCATTTACGCCGATCAGTTCTCCTTTGGTATTCACCAGGGCTCCGCCGCTGTTACCACGGTTTATAGCCGCATCGGTCTGAATGAATGATTCAATAGCAGTACGTGCCTGGGGCTCCCCGCCCGGGCCCGGAGTTGAACCCTGATCCAATATTCCGATCTGCCGGCCTTTAGCACTAACAATACCTGCCGTAACTGTGGTATTCAGGGCAAAGGGATATCCTACTGCCAATACCCACTCGCCGACACGTACATTATCTGAATCGCCCAGTTTAATGATCGGAAAGCCGGAACCTTCAATTTTAATTAATGCCAGGTCAGTATTTGCATCTCTTCCTACTACTTTTGCAATCAGAGATCGCTTATCAGGAAGAACCACATCAATTTTATCAGCGTTTTCAACAACATGATTATTTGTTACAATATATCCGTCTTCAGAGATGATCACACCTGAACCGGAACCCATTGCCGGACCCTGGGGACGTCTGCGCCCGCCAAAAAAATCTTCAAACATATCCTGCATCTGGTCCCGACCTAAAGACCCTTCATTCGGATTGTTATTGTAGGTGGTCTTGATATGCACAACCGCCGGAGTAACAGCTGCTGCCGCCTGGGTAAAATCGAGTTCACCGGCAGATGAGTTTATAAGCGGAGCGGGATTATTGGTTAAATAAACTTTCTGTTTATCCTCAAAAGACATCCCATCCTGATATTTATTCTCAATTAATTTATACGATCCGATAGCAACCGCCCCTCCGAGGCATGCCGCCAAAAATGTTACACCTATCTTTTTCATCTGTTTATTTTTTGTTTATTAATGGTGATGAAGCGATCATGATTTGATCATCATACCCTTGCGGGTTTTGGCAAAATCATGATGGTTTCATATGTTTATTTTCCTGTATTGAAATACTATTCCAAATTTAATACCAGATAAACGTTATTCGTATAATCCGGGTATCCTTTTTATGTTAAAAATTGTTAAATGAATTGCATTGTTACACTGGCGATTATACCCTCGGTTAAAACATTTCCAATTATAATTCCGAAATTTAAAAAATGTTTGGTTAATCAGGCAGGCAATTCGGTCAAGCTGTTTTAAATACACCTACATTATGCAACTGAATTTTTTTAAGTACGAAGGCGCAGGAAATGATTTTATCCTCATTGATAACAGAAATCAAACATTTCAGTCACTCAGCGATCCGGAATTAATAAAAAAATTATGCGACCGCCATTTCGGAATTGGAGCAGATGGTTTGATGGTACTGCAGCTCAAAGAGGGTTTTGATTTCGAGATGATTTATTTTAATGCTGATGGCAGGGAAGGAAGTATGTGCGGTAACGGAGGAAGGTGTATTGCCGCATTTGCCTATCACCTGGAGCTCATTAAAAATGAAACTAACTTTTTGGCAGTTGACGGCCCACATTATGCCAGAATTTCAGAAAAAGGTGACTGGGTAAGTTTACAGATGGCTGATGTTCAGGATATCCGGAATGATGCTGAGGCATTTGTACTTAATACCGGCTCGCCTCACTATGTTTTACCTGTAACCGGGATCCAAAATAAAGATGTGTTTCATGACGGTAAGACTATCAGATACAATGATACCTATAAAGCCGAGGGAATAAATGTCAATTTTGTTCAGGACATGGGCGACCACTATTTTGTCAGAACATACGAAAGAGGGGTAGAAAATGAAACATTGGCATGCGGAACGGGTGTTACGGCAGTTGCCATGGCTATGGCCAGGAAAAAAGGATTAAGCGGAAAGATCCAAACAGCGATCAGAGTACCGGGGGGAAAGCTTCAGGTAAATTTCAATTATGACGGTGACAAATTCACAGGAGTATTTTTAGAAGGGCCTGCAACATTTGTTTTTCTGGGAGCAATTAATATTTAATGATGAGTATAAAATTCATCATCAGCTTTTAAAACTAAGCCAGTCCTGATTCCAAAATCAACAATACCATAAGGATCTGAACCATAATAATTACGAAAATGTCAAAATAATAGCTTCTGTTATTGAATTATGGTATTTTTTAGGGGTATTTATAAAAGAAAAGAAAATTCTGATTAGATTTAGAATTTTTTATTAGTCAGCTTGCTAATATTTTTTCCAATTACCCATGTTAAGAGTTGACAGCGAAAAGCCATGCAAAATAGTATATTCCATCTGCAAGCATGAATTCTTAGGATATCTCATCGAACCTCATGTCGTTCAGTTAAATCCTGACGAAGGCTTCTCTCTTACCTACCAGCGATTATTCAGTACTACCGCTCTTGAGTTTTCATCCATACTGGATGAAAAAGATTATAAACTGATTAAACTTCTGGAAGAAACAGAACAGGGGCATATTATCAAGCGCTATCATAAAAAGCCGATCAGGCCGCTTGAATATTTCAGCAACATATTTAATGAAAAGATCTACGAAACACTAAGGCCAAAGATCGAAAAGAGAATAGTTGAAGCCTTAAAATTAATGGGCGACAGGGACCTTTACCTGATGAGCAAAGAAGGCTGGCCGGTGGAACGGAAACTATGCATTGCATCAGAACCCGCTTCTGTACTCTTTCATTTCAGGCGCAGTGTTACAGAAACCAGGTATTTCCCCACCATTAAATTTCAGGGGCAACGAATTGAATTTATGTTCAGGGATGCACAAATTATATGTAACCAGCCTGCCTGGCTGCTGCTTGATGAGGTGCTTTATTACTTTGAGGAAGATTTAGAGGGCAAAAAATTGCAGCCTTTTCTAAATAAGCGGTTTATTTCGATCCCCAAATCATCTGAAAAAACATATTTCGAGAAATTTGTCGCCCCCTTAATTGAAAAACATGCGGTTTATGCGGAAGGATTTGAGATCCGCACAGAAAAATTCGAGGCGATTCCGATACTGAAATTACTGCATAGCGATACTGAGGCAGCGCAGCTGCAGCTATATTTCCGGTATGGCGATTATATTTTTCCGGCAGGAAGTGACAGGCGAGTAACTGTTCGTACTGAAAAGCATGGTAATGATTACATTTTTCATCGCATCAAGCGTTCCCTGAGCTGGGAAAAGAATAAATTGAATATTTTACAGGAACTGGGCCTCAGGTCTTCAGGTTCACTTTTTTTAAATGTGTATGATCCCCAGCTCTCAAATAAGGAGTCTGAGATCTCCCCTTTCAGTATTATTAGCTGGCTAAACGAACATCATGATGAACTGGAGGCAAGGGGATTTTCATTCGAGCAAACCGAAGGCGAAAAGCGGTATGTGATTGGCCGGAGTAAAGTAGATCTTGAGATCCGTGAGAACAATGACTGGTTTGATATTCATGCTGTTGTTCATTTCGGGCCTTACCAGATCCCTTTTATCGACCTGAAAAATCATATCCTGAATAAGATCCATGAATTCAGGCTTCCTTCGGGAGAGATCGCCGTGATCCCGGAACAATGGTTCGCCCAATACAGCAACCTGCTTCAGTTTACAGAAGGCAGTAAGCAGCTGAAACTAAAGAAACACCATATTGGCCTGGTCAATGATTTCAGTAACAGTGAACTGGCAACAGTAAGTATGGACAGAAAGCTTCAGAAACTTGCTGATTTTGAAGAAATTGAAGATATAGCCATACCGAAA
The DNA here is from genome assembly GCA_036677005.1 of Pedobacter sp. Taxonomy (GTDB): domain Bacteria; phylum Bacteroidota; class Bacteroidia; order Sphingobacteriales; family Sphingobacteriaceae; genus Daejeonella. The sequence continues at coordinate 9,996 of JAKFBV010000044.1, read as the reverse complement.
GCTTTCCATGGGATATTACGTCCATACCAGAAGGCAGGTTATAACTGGTTCCATTTTTTAAGAAAATATAATTTCGGAGGATGCCTGGCCGATGACATGGGTCTGGGTAAAACTGTACAAACCCTGGCCTTGCTGCAAAAGATCAAAGAAGAAAACCAGGAAAGCGGAATACATGCAACCTCGCTTATAATTATGCCTACTTCCCTGGTCTATAACTGGATGAATGAAGCTAAAAAGTTCGCTCCTAAACTTAAGATCCACCCTCATACAGGAAGTTTCAGAAATAAAGATGTCGAATTATTTGCCGCTTATGACGTCGTGATCACCACTTATGGTATTAGCCGGGTAGATGTTGAATTGTTAAAGACCATTTATTTTAATTATATCATACTGGATGAAAGCCAGAACATAAAAAACCCGGCTTCAAAATCATTCAGATCAGTGAAGGCGCTTAAATCAAAACATAAATTGATATTAAGCGGTACACCGGTAGAAAATACAGTTAACGACCTCTGGACCCAGATGTCATTCATCAATCCCGGATTATTGGGCAATCAGCACTTTTTTTATACTGAATTCGTAGTGCCTATTGAAAAGAAAAAGGATGAGGAAAAAGCTGCGAGACTTCAGGCATTGATAAAACCATTTGTACTCAGACGTACCAAAGCCCAGGTGGCTACAGAATTACCTCCGAAAACAGAAAACCTGTTTTACTGTGAGATGAGCGAGGACCAGAAAGAATATTATGAAAAGATCAAATCAGAATACCGCAATGCCTTGCTGCTGAACCTGGAAGACGGTTCCTTTAAAAAATCTCAGATCCAGGTTTTACAGGGCCTGACCAAACTCAGGCAAATAGCCAATCACCCCGGAATGATAGATGAGGGTTATGAGGGCGATTCAGGCAAATTCGAAAATGTTATTCATACACTCGAAAATGTACTTTCCAGGGGGCATAAAGTGCTTGTATTTTCTCAATTCGTGAAGCATCTTGATATATACCGCCAGTATTTTAATTCTGAAAATATCCCATACACTTATTTAGACGGGGCTACCGCCAAACGGGGAGAAGTTGTCAGAGAATTCCAGTCGAATAAGGATATCAAACTATTCCTCATCTCTATCAAGGCAGGAGGAGTTGGCCTGAATTTGACAGAAGCTGATTACGTATTTATTTTAGATCCATGGTGGAACCCTGCGGTTGAACAGCAGGCTATAGACCGGACACACCGGATCGGACAAAATAAAAATGTATTTATCTATAAATTCATTACCAAAGACACGGTGGAAGAGAAGATCCTGGCCTTACAGAACCGGAAACGTAAGGTGGCCGAATCGCTGATTACCACCGAAGAAAGTTTTGTGAAATCTTTAACAGCCAGGGATATTGAGGAGATCCTGAGCTGATCACCTGTTGCCTACTTTCGGAAGTGTAAACCTGTATTTAACTGAAAGGGTCCGGATCAGAATGATCACGATCACGCTGATAAAGGAATTAATATTGTCGTCTGTTTTCAACAGTTTTAGTACCACAAATACTGCCGCACCAGATAAACAGGCTGTAGCATAGATCTCTTTCCTGAAGATAAGCGGGATCTCATTGATTAAAGTATCCCGGATCACCCCTCCCATCACTGCCGAAAACATACCCATGATTATGGCGGCAAGCGGAGATACACCGAATTCCAGTGATTTCTGAACCCCCACAATCGTGTACAGGGCTATCCCCAGTGTATCAAACAGGAAAAAGGTACGCCTGTATTTTAGAATATAGTATTTAAAGAAGATCGCAAATAAAACCCCTATACTAATGGCAATCAGGTAGTTGCCATCAACCACCCAGGTTGGGCGGACACCCAGGATCATATCCCGCAGGGTACCGCCTCCCACTGCGGTCACGAAGCCGGTGAAGGTAACTCCGAAAATATCGCGGTACATGTTTTTATCTGAGGCCGCCAATGCGCCTGAAACTGCAAACACCAGGGTGCCCAGCAGATCGATATAATAAGGTAACTGCATGTTATATTTCCTGAATAGATTTAGAAAGTTAATTTAGCAATTTTTAATATTTAAGAGATTTAATACTCTGCAAAAATGAAGGGTTTCAAAAGGTGCGAATTCGATTCAATTCCCATCGGCGATTCATGTACAAATCAGTCAAGACACCAATGAATTGTCAACTGTCAACTTATTAATTACCTATCCCATATTCAGGATAAATTCCTCAGTCGCTTTTAGAAAACTAAAAAGGCGACTGAATTTCATCATGCTTGCCGGAGAAGTAAAGAAGTCTGAACGATTTTCGACTTACCGAAATCACCTGGGCGAGCGGAAAATCGATTTCGTCAGTCGCCGTGGATAGGTGACTGACGAATTTTTCAAGCATGTCGGAGAAGTAAATTCGTAAGTCTGAACGATTTTCGACTTAAATCATTTCAGATGGCTTTCAGATAGTCCAGGTACCTGCTCCTGCTGATAAACTCAGCCCCCAAACTCTCCAGGTGGCTTGTGTAAACCTGACAGTCAATAAGGGAATAGTCCTTAATCTGACATAGGTATATTAAAGCAGCTTTTGAAGCGTTGCTCACCGTGCTGAACATACTTTCCCCGCAAAAAACCCGATTGATATGCAGCCCATATAATCCGCCAACAAGGAGATCGTTTTCCCATACCTCCACAGAATGAGCATAACCAAGCTGAAATAAATTGATGTATGCTGCCTGCATATCTGCGGTGATCCAGGTCCCGGGCTGATCTTCGCGCGGGATATTTGCGCAGAACCGGATGACTTCGGGGAATGCCTGGTCGAAAGTGATTCTGAATTTCCCGGTTTTCATGAGCTTGCGCATCGAGGAAGAAATTTTTACTTTTTCGGGGAATAATACAAATCGCTCATGAGGAGCATACCATAAAACAGGGCTCTCATCAGAATACCATGGAAAAATGCCATTCTGATAAGCTAAAACCAGTCTCTCAGCCGAAAGATCACCTCCAACAGCCAGCAGGCCATCCTCATCCGCGAGTTCTGGCTTCGGGAACCATATCGTATTTTCAGATAACTGATAAACCATTTAAATAAAAGCCTTTTAACTATTGTCTGAAAGCATCAGTATAAGCGCCGACATGATCAGAAAAGAATACAATGAAAGGGACCGGAGATCAAATTTGTCCTTTACAAAGAATACCAAAGAAACCAGGGGTATTATAAAAATTGAGGCAAGCATGGGAAGCCAGAGAAGTTCATAAACAGCACCGCTGAAGGCGAAATTATAAACGTTCCAAAATTTGCCTGCCAACCAATACAGGGCTGTAATAATACTCAGGATAAATACCAGCCTATTGTTCCCGGAATTTTGAAAAAAAGCTGAACTTTCTGTCATGCCCTTAAATTTAGACCTGGATTTAAGGTCATGTAATAAATTCCGCTTACCTGCAATTCAGATCAATAAAAACTGTTGCCCTGTCGCTGCCTAATCGCCGGATGATATGAAAGTCTTCGCAGGCACCCTCCTTATCACCCTGTTTAAGCTTTCGCTGAGCCTGTTTCAGCAGGCGATCAATAAATTTATCATTGTAGCCCATCTGGAGCTTCAGTGATTCGATCCGGGCTTCATCAGCCGGATCGTAACTGCCTTCCGCTTTCTTATCATAGAAATTAAAAATGGCATCATTGAGGCCCTGCCTGGCCTGATAAGCATTAATAGCAGCATTGATATCATCCCTGGAACGTTCCTCGCATTTGAAATCTTTCAGGCTGAAATTTACAGGCAGTACCATAGCAACTAAGGTATCATGATCAGCAGGCATGATCCATTTCCCCGAAGTTAAGCGAACCAGGCGCAAAGCCTCCCTGTCAAGGTCGATCCCGAAGCCCTTCTGAACCTCAGATTGGTAGATCCTGCCCTGTTTATTCAGCTTAAAGCTGATTTGAATTGTTCCCTGCAAACAATTTTCCCTGGCATATTCGGGATAGATCAGATTATTATATATAAAGCTGTGCAGGCTTTTCTGCCCCCCTTTAAACACAGGCTGCTCTTCAGCTAATAGGGAAGCTATATTAAGCAAAAAGATTAAAAGCAGGTTAATTGCCATATCCTAAATCTAAGGAAAATTCTAAGAATTTAATTAACGGAGGTTTTCACAAATTTTACCGGGGAAATAAATTCCGGGGATCTTTCAAAGGAACGATCTTTTTTACCGCTTCAGGCGAACAAATAGAAATAATTATAAATATAATGAGACAGCGCTCCTGCAACTACGAACAAATGCCATATCTCATGACTGTGTATATTTCGGCCCATGGGTTTATCCTTATAGTAAAAAAAGGTGCCGCCGACATAAAAAACACCTCCAAGCAACATCCATGCTATCGCTAGGATCGGAAGCTTTTCGACCATCTCACTCATTAAGGGCACGATCAAAGCTCCCATGGCAATATAAATGGCCAGTGACAGACCGGTATGTTGAAGCCGGTTGAATATCTTCAGAATACAGCCAGCCAGTGCAATTGTCCAGATCATCACGAATAGGGTCCAGCGGATCCAGCCGTCAAAAACCAATAAGGACGTAGGGGTGTACGATCCGGCTATCATCAGGTAAATACAGCAATGGTCAAATTTCTGCCAGAACCTGATCTCTCTTTCAGTACTTGGATAACTGTGATAGGCAGAACTTATTCCAAAAAGAACGAAAGTACAAATGCCATAGATCCATGCAGCTGTGTATTCAATTGGTATATCAGACCGTTCAAGCAATAACCAGGTTCCCGGGATAGCCAGAACAGCCGGAATGAGGTGGGTATAAAAGTTAACAGGCTCGCGAATGGTCCTCATTGAATTAATCTTCCTGTTCGGGTTCTTCGGCCTGACGGGGTTCTCTACTGATTTTATCAAAGATCTTATCCATGTGTTCAACGTAATCGCTTGTATCATCCAGGAAAAAATCAAGCTGGGGCACTATTCTAACCTGGTCCTTGATACGATTACCTAATTTATATCGAATCTCATTGGAATGGGATTTGATCGTATTCAGGGCGAGGGAATTATTAGTACTGTTAAAAAAGCTGAGATAGACCCGGGCTATTGCCAGATCAGGCGTTACCCTTACTTTGGTTATCGTTACCATAATACCGGGCAGAAAATTCATTCCTTCTCTCTGGAATATTTCGGCCAGATCTTTCTGAATAACTCCTGCAAACTTCTGTTGACGTTTAGATTCCATAAAATTGGGGCTATGGTAGGATGATTTACAAATTAACTAAAATTCCATGTGAATGTGAAGGGGCTATTACTGAATCCACTCTGACCGATGGAAACCTATCAGGATAACAGATAGCTTTCAGATATTATCCTGGTATCGGGCCAGGGTTATCAGTAAAGCAATTTATCGTATGGGTAGCGCTTTGTATGGATTGCCTTTACCTTTTCATACAAGAGGGCTCTGAATTCCTCAATATTTTCCTTATTCAGCGCCGATATAAAGATGGCCGGATTCCTGTCTTTATTCATCCAGCTGTTTTTAAGATCGGCAAGAGTAAGCGGGGGATGCTCATCCTGCGGATCAAAATCTGAAGGCTTATAGGCATCAATTTTATTAAATACGGTTATAATCTCCTTATCAATCGCCCCCATTTCCTTCAGGGTTTCGTTAACCGTATTGATCTGATCTTCAAAATTTGGATGGGATATGTCCACAACATGGATTAAAATATCTGCTTCCAGCACTTCATCCAGAGTTGATTTGAAACATTCGATCAGGTGATGGGGTAATTTGCGTATAAACCCAACGGTATCAGAAAGCAGGAATGGCAGGTTCTCAATAACCACCTTCCGTACTGTTGTATCCAATGTGGCAAAAAGTTTATTCTCAGCAAAGACCTCTGATTTTGAGATCATGTTCATGATGGTTGATTTCCCCACATTGGTATATCCGACAAGGGAAACCCTGACAAGCTGACTCCGGTTTTTCCGCTGGGTCTCATTTTGCCTGTCAATTTCCTTTAACCGTTCTTTAAGAACTGAGATCTTATTTAAGATCAAACGACGGTCGGTTTCGATCTGGCTTTCACCCGGACCACGCATACCGATTCCGCCCTTTTGCCGTTCAAGGTGGGTCCATAACCGGGTTAACCTTGGCAGGAGGTATTGAAGCTGCGCCAATTCAACCTGGGTTTTGGCCTGGGAGGTCTGGGCCCTTCTGGCAAAAATATCCAGTATCAGGTTACTGCGGTCAAGTATCTTTACCTGAAGTTCATTTTCTATATTCCGGAGTTGTGAGGGAGAGAGCTCATCGTCAAAAATAACCATGTCGATCTCTTCCGACTTCACATAGGCATTAATCTCTTCCAGCTTACCGGTACCTACAAATGTCGCCCTGTCGGGGCGCAGCATCCTCTGAGTAAATGCTTTATGAGTTTCACCACCCGCCGTTTCTACTAAAAACTTTAATTCATCCAGATATTCCCTGGTTTGCTCTTCCGTTTCGCCCGGTGTAATTATACCTACAAGTACCGCCTTTTCCGGCTTTAAAGTGGTATCAAAAAATTTCTGTCTTGGCATTTATCCGTATTAACAAGCTGCAAAGATAAGAGTTTGATGGAATGTATTTTGATCGAAATCCGGACGGGAATTATAATTCAAGGTAAATTTTGTTTATCGAGGGGTTGCAGTTCTTGTATGACGTGGGTTTTGCTGTCATCGTCTGTATATTTTTTTGTCGGTTGCTTGAGTGTCGGGTGTTTTAATTAATACTAATTGAGTTTGGAAGCATCAATAAAAACGGCAATGCCTTTGAATAATTTAAGTCAGGATATTCCAGGCCTAACAGCCGAATGTTCTTGTAATAGATTTGATGTTGCTGATAATAGTTTTTTTCGCTTTGCACAAACCAGGCTTTTTATGCTGTCAATATTCTTTTCAACTATTTTTTTAATGTCGCCTTGTGCTTCAAGACCCCAATTTTCTTCGTAGAGTTTTCTTAAAGTCGGATCAAACTCACTCGCAAACACACACTCGTGTCCAAGCTCATGTAGAGCTTTATGGAAGCCGCCAAGTCCTGCGAATAAGTCTATAAATTTCAATTTATTCATTTCAGGTTCAGTTTCTTTAAATGCCTTTGCACTTCCCGTTCTACTTGGTCAAAGTCGGGCAAGCCTTTTATTTGTTCACTCATCGAACTTTGCCAACGACCTTTGTATTGTGGTAATCTTTCAGTTAATTTTTTCGGAAAATCTGTGTGAGTTAATTCTTTGCTTTTACACTTTGTTTCGAATTCATTCAAATAAAAATCAACGCCCATTCCGTGTTGTTCCAAAAGATACCAGATGTCGTAAAAATCACGTGCTTGCATTCTTTGCATCACTGACCGCATTTTTTCCACTAATACTTCTTCCAATGGATAACACAAAAGTTGGTGTGCTTCCATATCAGAATAGCCAATAAAAACATCTTTCATTACTGCTTCGAAAACCAGTTGTTCGCTTCTTGAAATGTCAATCTTTACTCGTTTGTTATTTCCTTGTCCGCCAAGCGGGCCGATATAGCTTATGTAAAAGTTAATGCCACCATCTTCGTGTTCGTTGTTATCAATGATTTCAAGTGGAATATTGGCTTCTTCCTTAATGTATTCAAATGTTTCCTTGAACCACTCAAAAATTTGTTCATTAGAAATTTCATTATTGATTAGGGTAAAATCCAAGTCTTCTGAAAATCGGTAATCTTCAAAATAGATTTTCTTTAAAACAGTTCCTCCTTTAAACACGGTAACTTTTGAAAGTTGTTCATGTTGTGCAATGCCTTTTAATATCCATGAAAGAATATAATCTTTTTCAATCTGCTGGTCACGAACGCCAACAGCTCTTGCTTTTTGCTGTATTTCTCCGGGCTTAATCATGTGTAAATAGCAGATCTAATGGTTTCTGTTTCTAAGTTTTGCTGAATGCTCCACCGACTGTTGCGTTTGCCAACCTTTGGCAATTCGGTGTCAAGCACTACATAAGAAGCAGTTTTTATTTTATGTAAATCGTCAATAATTTCTGAATTGATGTCGAGCATTTCCAACAAAAATCCTAACCGTTTTATTACAGCTTGAGAATCGAATTTTTTTGCATAATCAAACAGTATATTATATTTTATTTTTCCCTTTGAAGTATAAATTGCCCTTGCTACTTCCACTATACCACCAGCATAGTCAGGTTTGAATAGGCAGTCGATAAATGTTTTTTCTAAATCAGAACAAAGCACTTTATTGAAACTATCAATCCATATTTTTTTTGCACCGAAAAAATGTTTGTCGTTGTGATAAATGAATTGAAAGGGAATATTTTTGATTTTTATTTCCGATGGTCGAATTTGTTTTGAAACAACAATTTGTTCCTTCAAAGAAGGTTGTGTGATGAGATTATGAATCTGCAAAGCTGAATAGTAACCAATATAATATTGGGCATCATTTACCAAGTTTCCAGCTATTAAATGCCAGTCGGGCATAAAATTTTCAGCATTTGCTTCGTATGGTATGATGTAATAAACTCCATCTTTCAATCTCATCAGAAGTCCACGCTTTGTCATGTCGCTTAGAAGTTCCCGAAGTGTGCTTTCCTTTGAATCAGGCATTGCGTGGAATGCTTCGCTATAGTCAAAGCAAGTCTTGTTCTGTCCATTGAAATAGGATAGAAGTTCGTTTGATTGCGTTGATATGTATTTACTTTTCATAGTAATATTGTCAGGATAAACCTGACTACAATGATACGAAAGGTAATTTAATATTTTGCCTTTTTGCTTTGAAAAATTATATTTTATAGTGTAATTGTCAGGATAAACCTGATATATCAAATATGAAACATCATTTTTGGCGGTGCGTTGGCTAACATTGTTTTTAAAAAATGCGGGGAGGGGAAAAAACATCGGGTTGGCTTGAGTGTCGGCTTACTTGCTGTCCCTTTGTAATATATTCTGTATGTTTTTCACTTGTCAAAATGGTTTACTTTTTTCGTTTAATTGGCAGCCTGTCGATTATTGCAGTGTCGTTACGCTTGCAGCTAACGGTTTGGCGCTTGGCGAAGAAGCGGATTTCGAAGCACAAAACTGTCTGCCAGCAATGAACTTGATACGAAGCACAAAGCTTCATTTAACCACTGAACCCGCTTTTTTGCCAAATGCCTGTTACCAGCTGCCCTTCTATCTGTGTCGAGAAGTCCGTTCATTATTTCTTTGTCGCTTTAGTTGTCGAAACGAGTTTAAGTGAATTTATATAGTCAGTGTCAAATTCTATTACTCTAATGTCGCCAGTTCTAAATTTCATTTGTCCGTCCCATTTCCCTTTTGGGTTTAGGTCGTCCATAACAAGTTCTTTATTGTCGATTGATTTAAGTCGTCCTAAATAACAAGCTGTTTCTGATTTTGTATAAACTTGAAAAGCTCCAAAGTTGACAGTTAAATAATTTAAAATCGTTTCCAGGTCGGTCAGCGGAATAATGTCTTCGTCCGTTGGTTGAAGTCCTTTAAGCTTAATTACTTTTTCTCTCCATTTTTCGTCTGTGTCTCTGCGAAAACCTTCAATGTTTTTGTGTCGAAAAATTATGTAACCGTCAATAATGTAGTCAACAGGATTGTATTTCATTAAAGTCCAATCGTCATTGTAGTCAACAACATAACCATAAATGGGTGTTTTTCTGTCTGTGAATTTTACAGAAACTAATTGTCCGATATGTTTTCTATTCTTCACTTATGTTGTCGTTTTGTCGTTCGTTAGGGTTGCTGGTAACGTTCAAGGCTTCAAGCTGTAGCGGATTAGCTGCACTTCGCCCGGCCTTTAGCACTAAAGTAGTTAGAAAGCAGGTAGTTTCAAATAGCAGTGACGGCTATAGCTTGAAACCGTTGTGTGTGCCTTGAATGGTAAATATAGGATAAAATCCTAAAAGCTAGAGGGTTAAAGTCCCTTATGTGCCGGGGTAACGCCCGGAAACATTAGTAAGCCGCAAGGTGGTTTATCGTGAGATAT
>JAKFBV010000043.1:0-20079 GCA_036677005.1 Pedobacter sp. | reverse complement strand
TCAGATTCTGATGTCTTCAGACCATACACATTCTGCCAGTAGTGCCAGCGGACTTGGAAACTTAAGAGGCGGATGGAATGCCGGTATGCCTCTCGATGATTATCAGCGTTTTCTTGTCCGCCGTATTGCCGATGGAGTGCGAATCGCATTAAATAATCTGGAACCGGCCCGTATCGGTTGGGGTGTAGGGAATGTGCCTCAGCATCTCTTTAACCGCCGCTGGAAAATGAAAAATCCGGTAGTCAATCCTTTCGGTGGGAAGGATCAGGTTCAGATGAATCCCGGGATCGGGAATCCGGATCTGGTAGAACCAGCCGGCCCGACAGATCCGCAGGTATCATTCATTTCGGTACAATCTTTCAAAGGTCGTCCGATTGGCATACTCGCTAATTATTCCCTTCATTATGTAGGAGGAGTACCCAGGGATCATATCTCAGCAGATTATTTTGCTGTCTTTGCAGACCGTATTCAGGAATTGTTAAAGGCAGATCGTCAGGATCCGCCATTTGTGGGAATCATGTCCAATGGAACATCAGGAGATGTCAATAATATCAATTTTGGTGCTCCGGCAGAAAAACATGAGCCCTATGCCAAAATGCGTATCGTTGCCAATGATGTAGCTAATGAAGTTCTTCGCGTATATCAGAGCATACAATACAAAGACTGGGTACCCTTGCGTGCGGCACAGTCTGAACTGAATTTGAAAGTTCGCAAGCCAACTCCTGAAATGCTTGCCTATGCCCAAAAGGTCCTTGCCAAACCTGAGACAGAAACACCGGTTCACCGCCTGGAAAAAACCTATGCTGAGCGAACTATTCAAATGAATAAATGGCCGGAGAATGTTAATGTACTAATGCAAACCTTCCGTATCGGAGAACTGGGTGTGGCAGCTATTCCTTTTGAGGTTTTTACAGAGATCGGCCTTGAAGTCAAAGCACGAAGTCCTTTCAAGCCTTCCTTTACCATTGAACTGGCAAATGGCAGTTATGGATACCTGCCTTCTCCTGAGCAACATCAGGTTGGAGGATATGAAACCTGGTTGGGTACAAACCGGGTGGAAACTGTCGCTTCACGAAAAATTGTTAACGAAATTCTTAAACTTTTTAACCAGGTAAAACAATGAAATATTTTTTAGCAATCTTCACTTCCTGTCTGTTTGCCCTGGCTACCATGGCAGGAGAGGGTCCTAAAGCGGCAACGGTTTTTAAAGCCGGATTTGCAGAGCGTGATATTACCCCGGATATCGGTATGGAATCACCGGGTAACTATGGCAAGGCTCATCATAAGACCTTTCACGATCCCTGTAAAGTTCGTGCTGTAGTATTTGATGATGGCCAGAAGCGTGTGGCGCTTGTGGGCCTCGATTTGCTTTTTGTAACCCGCCATCTTGTGCAGGAAGTGCGTGCTGAGATCCAGAAGCGCTGCGGTATCCAGCCGGGTGACGTGATGATTGGTGCATCTCACTCTCATTCATCCGGCCCGATCGGTATGGGCGAACCCGGAGATTTTGACAAAGCCTCTCCTTTGGTGAAAGATCTGGTTAATAACCATTCGATAGTTTCTGATCCGGGATATACCCAGCTGCTTAAAAAGCAGATCGTTGATGCGGTTGTGCTCGCCAATGAGAACCGTGTGGATGCTAAACTTGCAGTTGGGAACGGTCATGAGGATAAAGTTTCGTACAACCGTCGTTTGAGAATGAAGAATGGAATGAGCTACTCCCATCCGGGGGCAGGTAATCCTGATATTGTTGATTATGCAGGTCCAATCGATCCGCAGGTAGGCACCGTTGGTGTATGGGACTTAAAAGGTAATTTGCTGGGTACGGTAGTGAATTTTTCATGCCATGCAACTACCAGTCCGGGCGGTATTTCAGCGAGTTGGATTGGATCCATGGAAAGGACGATACGCGGGGCTACCGGAAATGCCGCATTACCTGTCGTTTTCATGCAGGGCGCCTGTGGTGATATCACGCAGGTTGATAACCTGACCAAATTTCAAAATCCTGCGGCAGAAGATTGGTGGGAGATCGTTGGAGGCCGTGTTGGTGCAGAGGCTTATAAGACCCTCCTTCTCATTCGCCGGGGTGCCGGAAGTGATATTCCACTGGACACCAGGCAGCGGGTCTGGACAGTTAAACGCCGGATCCCAACACCCGAGAAAGTTCAGAAGGCATTAGAACTTGTGAAGGCAGGCCCTGAAAAGTCAGGTACCACTGAATGGACTTTTGCAAAGGAGATCCTCGTACTGGATGCGATCATAAAAGCAAGGCCATTAGTGGAGGTTGAAGTTCAGGCCATCCAGGTTGGTCCGATGGTATTCGTATCCAATCCTGCAGAGTATTTTGTTCAGTACGCATTGGACATCAAGGCGGGTAGCAAATTCCCATTCACCTTTGTGGTTGAGCTGGCCAATGGAATCACAGGATATGTGCCGACTGAAGAAGCATTAGGTCCGAATGGTGGGGGTTATGAAACCCGTCTGACTTCTTACAGCAATCTGGAGGTTTCTGCCGGAAGGCAGTTTGCCAATACAGGTATTGAACTGGCAAATCAAATGGTACCTGGTAAAGTTCCTTTGCCTCCTCCACCACCACCTTTTAAGGCTCCATGGGCCTATGGTAACCTGCCAGCGGAATTGAAATAATATGGTCATTGGAGATAAATTCCGCTCCTCTGGTATTCCGCTCCTCTGGTCGGTGTTATCACCGACCATGGGATGTGAGTTGCTTAAGGTACGGTGATTTCTATGACAAGAGGGAAAAAAATGGTCTCGCAAAGACGCAGAGACGCGAGTTTATGACTTAAACAACTGATTATAAATAAATTGTAAAGCTTAGCGTCTTTGGGAGAGAAAAATCCCACTCCTGTGGTCGGTGTTTTCACCGACCACAGGGAAATAAATAATTAATAAAAACTATAGGATGTAAAGACATTTTAAACCGGTTTAAATGACAAAAAAATATCTTCTTTCATCTACTTTCATGTTGTTTCTGGTGATGAAATCAGTACTGTTATCTGCAAGTTCATCATTTCAGGCTGAGGAATTTAAACTTGGAGCCGCTAAAACCAGGATGACTCCTCCTCCGGGGAGTATAATTGGGGATTCTTATGGTATCAGGGTTTCTGAAGGAGTGCATGATGAACTTTACATCAAAACATTGGTTTTTGAACATGGCGGAGAGAAGGTTGCATTTATCACTCTTGATGTGGTCAGTTTACCACATTTGCTGGTGATGAAAAGCAGGCAATTAATTCATCAGCAAACGGGGATAGCAATAAACAATATTATTCTGAATGCCACTCATGCGCATGCCGGTCCTCAAATGAATCCTCTTTTTTGGGATGTTGTAGGAGGATCAGCAAAATTAAAGAGTCAGGAGTACACGCATAAGCTGCCTGAACTTATAATGGCAAGTGTAAAATCGGCTGTTTCAAAAATTCAGCCAGTTCATGTTTCAGTCGGAAGCGTTCAGGAGACTTCAATAAGTTTCAATCGGCGCTATTTAATGAAAGACGGTACTTTCAAAACAAATCCGGGAAAATTGAACCCGAATGTAGTCAGGCCCGCCGGACCAATTGATCCGGCATTATCGATTGTCTATTTCGAATCCCGGGATAAGAAGCCGGTGGCTATTTTGGTAAATTTCGCCTTGCACGTTGCTGTGGTTGGAGGTAAGCAGTTCTCATCCGATTTCCCCGGTGTAATGTCTGAATTGATTGGGAAAGTTAAGGGGGATGAGGTGGTGACCATGTTCACGAATGGAACTTCAGGAAATATCAATCATGTTGATGTTTCAAATCCTGATCAGTTAAGTGGATTTGATGAATCCCGACGGATTGGCACTGTTCTGGCCGGCCGGGTGCTTTCTGCACTCCCCACCTTGCGTTCAATCCCAATTAAGTCATTAAAAGCCAAAATCCAAACTGTTCATTTACCGGTTTTTCGGAATGTAGAACGAAGTGAAGCAGATTGGGCAAAGGGAGTTATTTCAAAATTTGGGAAGTCGGATAGTCACGGATTTGCGGATGTAGTAAGTGCATGGAGAATTCTTGACCTTGTAAAGTACCAGGGCGGACTGGAGACAAGGCATAGATCGACTACAACTGTACCGCTTACAGAGGATGGTACAGCACTGGAAAGTGAAGTTTCCGTTATAGCATTTGGCGATCAAATGGCGCTGGTTGGCTTTCCCGGAGATGCCTTTGTCGAACTAGGCCTCGGTATAAAACTAAACTCACCCTATCCGTTTACAATTGTGAGTGAGCAAAGCGGAAATGGAACTATTAGCTATATGCCAAATAAAAAGGCTTTTCCTGAAGGTCAATATGAAGTGAATAGTGTACGATATAGCTCAGGGGGTGGTGAAGCTTTGGTTGAGTCTGCCCTCGAAACTTTGATTTCAATATTTTACCATTAAGAAATTATTTAATGTTCTATTTAAAATATTAAAGATGAGATTATTCAGGCAGCTTTTTATTCTTGCAGGATGCTTGTGTTTTTTTGCAGGTATTCAGGTCTTTGCTGAATCAGTAAATAATGCCGGAAGTATTTCTTCTCAGGTAAAGTTATCCAAATCGAAACAACCCAATGTAATCATCTTTTTTTGTGATAATCTGGGATACGGCGATATTGAGCCATTCGGATCGATGGTAAACAGGACACCAAATTTGAATCGTATGGTCAGAGAAGGGAGAAAATTTACAAGCTTTTATGTAACAGCAGGTGTTTGTACTCCTTCCCGTGCATCAATTATGACGGGATGCTACTCTCAAAGAGTTGGCATGCATCTGAATCCGCGTGACGGCAATGTAATTCGTCCAATTTCACCTTATGGACTCAATCCCGATGAGATAACTGTTGCGGAAGTGTTAAAGGATCAGGGGTATAAAACCGGTTTGATTGGTAAATGGCATTTAGGAGACCAAACTCCTTTTCTACCCCTTGCACAGGGCTTTGATTATTTTTTTGGTATTCCTTACAGTGATGATATGACACAGGATGTTGGTCGGAGATTAGGAGATCGTTATGATGGATATCGCTGGCCTGCACTGCCTTTAATGCTCAATAATAAGGTAATTGAAGCTGGAGTTGATAGGAATCTGCTTACCAAACGATATACTGAAAAAGCCCTGGGATTTATCAATCAGAACAAAGAATCACCCTTTTTTCTTTATCTCCCGCAGGCAATGCCAGGAAGCACAAAGACCCCATTTTCAAGTGAGGCCTTTAGGGGGAAAAGTAAAGGAGGCTTGTGGGGAGATAGTGTTGAAGAATTGGATTGGTCTGTCGGGCAGATTATGAATGAACTGGTCCATTTGGGGATTGACCAAAACACCTTACTGATATTTACCTCCGACAATGGTGCACCGATGACAGAGGATAGTTCAAGTATTGAAACTGGAACAAATAAACCATTATTTGGCAGAGGATATACCACAGCAGAAGGTGCTTTCCGGGTTCCTGCCATTATGTGGTGGCCCGGAACTATACCCAGCGGAACAGTGTGTACTGAGTTTATGACTACTATGGATATATTACCTACTCTTGCTGCACTTTCTGGTGGTAAAACTCCCAACGACCGAATTATTGATGGATACAATAACCGTTCGTTAATTATAGGGAAAAAGGGGGCAAAATCACCGTATAAAGTATTTTACTATTATAATGCTGATCAGTTACAGGCAGTAAGATCTGGCCCCTGGAAATTATTTGTGCCTTTGAAGGATTTTGTTGTACATCCGCATTTTAAGAATGGGGAAGGCAAAAAGCCACTGCTGTTCAATGTTGAAGAAGATATTTCTTCAACTTATAATGTGGCTGATAAGCATCCGGAAATTGTCAGCCGATTAATGGTTTTAGCAGAAAAGGGTCGTGAAGATTTGGGGGATACTAACCGGCCGGGAGCAAATCAAAGACAGCCGGGAAAGGTTGATGATCCTGTTCCGGTCTCTTTAGAATAATTTGTGTTAATTAATAACCCTTCTAATAAAACATAAGAATTTTATAGGCATATTTTAATTATAGCGCTATCATTGAAAACAAAAGCAAATGAAAAGGAATATTGAAAGTTTAAGAAACCAGGCCGGTATTATCAGAAGATACGATGGAGCTCAGATCTGTCAATCTGTTTCCCTGAAAGTAATAATGTTTTATTTTGTACAAATGATTAAACTCAGGTTTTCTCCCGGAATTTCTGTCCTGCTATTTAGTTGCTTCCTGATGAATGGGCTGGATGGATTTGCTCAGCCTGCCAAAGTTTTCAGGGCCGGTGCAGCTACCAGTAATATCACGCCTAAAATAGGCACATCCATTAATGGAAATATGAAGGATGGTACTGTAAAACAAATTCATGATGAAACGCATGCCCGTTGTATCGTATTGGATGATGGCCAAACGCGTCTGGCTCTGGTAACCGTGGATCTTTGTATGATCTATAGGGAAGAACTGGACGCTGCCAAACTCAGGGCGCATGAAATAACCGGGATTCCTGTTGAGAATATGATGATATCGGCAATTCATACTCATTCCGGTGGGACTGCCTGTTCTGTATTCCAAAGTGATCCCGACAAGGATTATCTTAAGTTTCTCAGGGAAAGGATCGCTGATGCGGTGGTAAGGGCCAATAATAATCTTGTCGCGGCACGTATTGGCTGGGCTGTTGGCAATGAGCCAAATCAGGTGTTTAATCGTCGCTGGAAAATGAAACCCGGCAAGCCATTAATGAATCCATTTGGTACAGAAGATCAGATAAAAATGAATCCCGGCGTAGCTAATCCGGATCGCCTGGAGCCATCCGGCCCTACAGATCCGGAACTCCCCATAATTTCAATACAAACTCCGGAAGGCAGACCGATAGCCATGCTTGCAAATTACTCCCTGCATTATGTTGGAGGAACCGGCCCCGGTGAAATATCAGCCGATTACTTTGGCATGTTTGCAGAACAGATGAAAAGTTTACTGGAGTCTGATAATGAGGGCTTTCCCCCATTTGTAGCAATGCTGTCTAATGGAACAAGTGGAAATATTAATAATATCAATTGGTTTGCAAATGAACCCATTCCAGCCATGCCTCCTTATGAGAAAATGCGCCAGGTCGCTAATGTCATAGCTGCCGAAGCTTATAAAACCTATCAAACTATCCGGTATCAGGATTGGATTTCTTTAAGTTCTGCACAAGCAGAGATTAATTTGGGAGTACGCTTACCTAAAAAGGATGAGATTGAACGTGCAAAAGGGATCATCGCGAAGGCAAGTGGCCCGGTTATGAATACAATGGAAGAAATTTACGCTCGTGAGACCATGCTGATTAAGGATTTTCCAAAACAAGTACCGCTTATTATTCAGGCTTTTCGAATTGGTGATCTGGCAATCACAGCAATACCCTGTGAAATATTTGTTGAAATTGGTTTGGATATCAAGGCGAAAAGTCCGTTTAAACCAACATTTACAACTTCTCTGGCCAATGGCTACAATGGTTATTTACCTACTCCGGAGCATCATAAATTGGGTGGTTATGAAACATGGAGAGCCCGTTCGAGCTATCTGGAAGTTGATGCATCTGCCAAAATTAGCAGTGTACTTTTTGATCTGCTGGGAAAACTTAAGAAGGAGCAGGGAATAGGGAATAGGGAATAGGAAATCGATCTCACATCTTAAATAATGAACCAGGAATCAAGACAAGGAAATAGGAAATGGGGAATAGGGAATAGAGTACGAAGCTCATTTTTCACATCTCACATCTAATGTCTCACATCTCATATCTCCCTTCTCATAAAATAGTATATTACATCTCAAGAAAAGTACCATATTGTTATGTTTTAAGCAATTATATTTGATTAGCACTTTTGTCTTCCAGTATTTTACATAAAAAAAATTTATGAACAGACTTCACTTCAGACGATACCGGATTTTTGGATTGTTATTGATAGTTCTTACAGTTACAATAGCTGCACTTCAGCCTGATCTGCGTTCTGCCAGGCTAAAGAAGGCATTGGATAGTTTTCAGATTGAGCCTGGGTTGCGTATCGACCTGATCGCTGCTGAACCGCTGGTAATTGATCCGGTGGCTATTGCCTTTGATGAAGACCGGCAAATGTATGTGGTTGAAGACAGGGGATATCCCGATCCTGCTGAAGGTGGTTTACCAACCACACTTGGCCGTGTAGCACTTTTAAAAGATACCAATGGGGATGGTATATATGATAAACGAACTGAGTTTGCCACCGGTCTGACCTATCCGAATGGCCTGATGCCATGGAAGGGAGGGGTTTTTGTAACCTGTTCCCCGGATATTTATTATTTAAAAGATACTGATAATGACGGGATTGCAGATATCAGGAAAGTAGTTCTCACCGGATTTTTTGCTACCCAGACCGCACAGATCAGGATGAGCCATCCGACATTGGGTTTAGATGGCTGGGTATATGTTACAGCCGGACTTAATGGAGGAAACGTGACATCTCCTGAGCATCCTGATCGCCCTGCAGTATCATTTAAACAGACCGATGGACGCTTTAACCCGGAGACTTTTGAGTTTCAGGTTACGGGTGGAAAAAGCCAGTTTGGTCTTACTTTTGATGCTTACGGGCGGCGATTCGGTTGCTCAAACAGGCACCCGATCATGCATTCTGTTATGGAACCCTGGTTTCTTCGCCGGAATGCTAATCTTCTGTTCAACGAAACCGTCCAAAATGTTTCGAAGGTAGAATCCGAAGCGACTGTTTATCCGGTCAGTCATTCAGTTACCAGTGCCGATTTCATCCCGAAACTGATCGGACGTTCACATGCCGGTACCTTTACTGCCGCCAGTGGTCTGATGGTTTTCAATGGAAGCGGACTTACTCCTGCTCATCAGGGTAATATTTTTATTTGTGAATCAGCCCAGAACCTGATTCAAAGACAGATTGTTTCTCCTGAAGGAGTCTCATTCAAATCCAAAACACCTTATGAAGGCAGAGAGTTTCTCTCTTCGACAGACGAATGGTTCCGCCCGGTATCACTTCAGCATGGTCCTGAGGGGGCTCTCTATCTGGCCGATATGCATCGCAAGGTGATCGATCATCCGTCATATGTTCCCGAAGAGGCGAGAGCAGGTTTGGATTGGGAAAGCGGAAAAACTGATGGAAGAATTTACCGGATAGTACGGAAGGATTTTGTTCAAAAGAAATATGATGCAGGTACCGGGTTGAGCTCTGCTTCAGCAACAGCTTCGCTTGCGAAGTATTTGTCATCTGCAGAGGAGTGGGAACGAAATACTGCGCACAGGTTGTTACTCGAGCGTAAAGATCCAACCTCAGTTCCACTAATAACAAAGGTTGCAGTTGAAGCTGTTTCTCCGGAGAGCCGTGCCCGTGCGGTTTGGTTGCTTAACTCACTCGGATCCCTGGATTTGATAACCTTAAAGAAGGCATTAACCGATAAAGAATCCGGAGTACGTGAACAGGCGGTCCTATTGGCGGGCAATATGTTTAAAAAACACCCTGAACTGATACAGGCTGTTGTTTCTGCGTCCAATGATGAGGCTATCCGGGTTCGTTTTAATAGTGCACTTGTATTAGGCTCAATGGAAGGTCAGCAGGTTGTTCAGGCCTTGGCCACTATAGCTGCGAGGGATGGAGCAGATAAGTGGTTTCGTGCTGCCGTATTAAGTGGCATCGAAAAGCGTATGCCTGAATTCTTATCAGCCTTCAGGGCACAGCAAAAAGCCGAGCCGGTAGCTTTCGCCTCGGTGATGAAAGATCTTGGACAATTGTTCGGGAATGGTGCTTCAGCTGAAGACTGCCGGGTGCTTTTACAGGAGGTTTTAGTATCCAAAGGTGATATCGAAGGTAGAATTGCTACAATGCTTGGATTAGCCGGGGGGGTCAGCGGCAGAGCAAAAGAATTTGGATCCTCGCCGAAAGGTTTGTTATATGCCATTCAGGGGAATAACGCTTCAGGTTCTGAAATTTCGGCTCTGGATAATTTTGTAGGCAGCGTACTTGCTATTGCCGGTAATCAGAATGAAAAAACAAGGCTTAGAATATCCGCAACTGCTTTGCTGGCTTATACAGATTTTGGACTCAGTCATTCGGCTCTTCAAAAAATGATGGTACCCAGTACTCCACCCGAATTATTGCTGGAGGCTATTTCCGCTTTTACGCGTTTGGATGATCCACGGGGGGCGGCCATTTTATTGGAGAAAAAGGCATGGTCTGCTTATACCCCAAGAATAAAATCGGCAGTTGTGGCTGCGGTAGTTTCAAAGCCTGCTTTCATCAATGAGTTGTTTATAGCAATTGAGAAGGGCACAATAAGCGGTGCTGAATTATCTTCTGCAGACAGGATGCGACTGATATCAGATAAAAATGCTGAGATCAGTAACCGGGCGAAGATATTGTTCAGGGAACTTGAAGGGGGTGACCGTATGAAGGTTTATCAGGAATATAAAAGCGCACTTTCATCCACGGTTGATGCGAAGTTGGGAAAAGCAGTTTTTCAGAAAGCCTGTTCAGCCTGCCATACCTATCAGAACGAAGGTGGCAAGGTCGGGCCGGATCTGACAGGAGTGAAGAACCAGCCTGCTGATGCTTTATTGCTTCACATCCTTGTGCCGAATTATGAAGTATTACCTGCATACCAATCGATATCGGTCCGGACGAACGATGGCCGCTCATTCTCTGGCTGGCTGGTTTCAGAAAATGAGAACAGCTTAACACTTCGTACAACTTTTGGAACGGATGAATCAATTCTTAGAAGAAATATTTCATCACTCAGTAATTCCGGACTTTCACTGATGCCTGATGGACTGGAGCAAAGTATTAGTAAGGATGAAATGGTAAAATTGATCGCCTACCTGAAGGGAGGGGTATAAAATTAATTATTATGCACCAGCTATAAATTTGGCTGAAGTTAATTTATTTGATAAATTTAAATAGATTGACATATAATTTAATAGTAATGCATAGATATACTGTAAAATAGGCATGAAGGACTTTGAGAAATTTTCTGATGGAAAACTTTCAATATTGCTCTTTAACGGTGATCCAGATGCTTTTGAAGAAATATTTAATCGTTATTGGCTGAAATTGTATGCCGCCGCCTATAAACGCATTAAATGCAGGGAAGCGGCAGAAGAGATTGTTCAGGATCTGTTCACTATTTTATGGACAAAGAGGGGAAGAGTTCAGATTCATACATCACTGGCAGCATACCTTTATACATCCGTTCGATATCTGGTATTTAACCATCTCCAAAAGGAAATGGTTAGGGAAAATTATAAAGGCTCGTTTCTTGCTGAAAACATAATTTTTGATAATTCCACAGAGGAAGCTGTCTTGGTGAAGGACTTAAACCGAAATATCGAAAAAGTGATGAATTACCTGCCTCCCAAATGTCGCTCAGTATTCGAGCTTAGTCGCAAAGAAAATAAAACTAACCGTGAAATTGCGGAAGTCTTAGGTATCTCTGAAAAAACAGTGGAGGGACATTTAACAAAGGCTATCAAACAGTTGAAATTAGGCTTAACCGACATAAGCAGACTTGCATCCTGGTTTTTTTAACCGATTTAGCTTTTCACCAGAAATTCAACGCCCGTTTGAATAATACTCTGAAAAGAATTCTTATAAAATATCTTTCATTTTTCTTTTACACAGAGCAAGGGATATTGGCTGGATAGCTGACTATACTATATAGCCTCATCCAGCACATTTTGAAAAAGGGATTCTAATGGAAAAAGATATTTTGCAAAAATTGATAGAGAAGTATTTAAAAGGAAATTGTACACCGGAGGAGGTTGCTGCCATACATGAGTGGTATAACTCATTTGAGCAGGAGCAAGATCCTATTGATTTTATCTCTTCTGAACAGCAGCAGGAACTTAAGCAACGTTTATTAAGCCGTATAAGGACGAATATTGCCTCTCTTGATATAGAATCTAAACAGCCTGACAGCGGAGGATATATTTCCAGAACACTGATTTATTCTTTGTCCGGCGTTGCTGCAATGATCATTTTAGCTGTAGGACTTGTTTTTTTTAGCCATAATACTTCCGATCACCCGGCATCCGGAGATAGGGTGATTGTTAATATGACA
Organism: Pedobacter sp.; assembly: GCA_036677005.1. Taxonomy (GTDB): domain Bacteria; phylum Bacteroidota; class Bacteroidia; order Sphingobacteriales; family Sphingobacteriaceae; genus Daejeonella. The sequence goes on along the minus strand of JAKFBV010000043.1, from coordinate 8,004 downwards.
AAGACTATCCAAAAGTTAGTACTTGCAGATGGAAGCATTGTTTGGCTTAACCCGCAAAGCAAGGTAAAATACCCTGAAAGATTTACTGCAGGTCAAAGAGAAGTTCAAATGTATGGGGAAGCTTTTTTTGAAGTGACTCCGGACTCTAAACGCCCTTTTATAATTTATAGCGGTAACGTGATCACCAGGGTATGGGGTACAAGTTTTCGTATCCGTGCATATAAAAATATTCCTGTTGAGGTATCTGTTGTAACAGGCAAGGTATCTGTACGACTTCAACATAAAGAGGATTCTGAAGTTATGTTACTCCCTGATCAAAAGGTTACTTACCTCAGAGAGTCCAGCTCATTAAAGAAAGATATAGAAAAGAAAGCTTCTGATATGCGTATATGGCAAAAAACATCTATGTCTTTTGATAATGAGCCGATAGAAGAGGTTATAAAAGTCTTGAATAAGCAATTTGGAGTTCATATTAGTTCAAGGGATGAAAAGCTGCTCAATTATGTGTTAAAAGCGGATTTTACAGACCAAAGCCTACCCTCAATACTTGAAATGCTTAAAAAATCATTAGATGTGGAATATGAAATAAATGATCAGGAAATCATTTTAGACACTAAAACTAACTAAAACTAATCACCTAAACAAATGTGTATGAAAAAAGAGCAAAATAGAGTTTAAATCAAAAAAGATCCGGAGTGTCATTACCACTCCGGAATTCCCGGAGTAACAGGTTAAGTTCCGGGTTAATTGTCTTATTTCTAACAGAAAAAAAACACTTAAATGTATGAAAATTAATTTACAAAAAAACTTTGCCTTCTGCAAAAAAATTATGAAGATCACATTAAGTCAGATAGTTATAGCACTTCTTTTTACCGGAATCTCTTTCGCTGAAAAGAGTAATGCTCAGGCTGTTTTGAATCAAATTGTGAGCATTTCGGTACATGATGCAAGGTTAAGTTCCGCGTTAAAACAAATTGAAAAAGATTCAAATGTCAAATTTGTTTATAGCAGAAATGTGGTCAAAATAGATCAGAATGTATCAATTCAGGCTACGGATCAAAAATTATCGATGGTATTGGATATGCTTCTGAATTCCAATGGCATTGCGTATGAAGCCTTTGACAATCGCATTGTGCTGAGTAATATCAGAACCAGAAGTCTTATTAATGGTTCTATAGAAATTGAGAATAATTTACCAGCCGATACGAAGGAAAGAATTCCTGTTACCGGTAAGGTAACTGACCGTGCAGGACAGCCATTAATAGGAGTAAGTGTTAAAGTCAAAGGTACAAACATCGGAGTCAGTACAGATGCAAACGGGCAGTATTCCTTAAATACTCCTGATGGTAACAGTACGCTGGTTTTCACCTACATAGGCTATTTGACCCAGGAAATTGCGGTAAGCAACAGGACTGCAATCAATGTTAGTATGCAGGAAGATGCCGCAAATCTGGATGAGGTAGTGGTAATAGGTTATGGAACACAGAGAAAGACGAACCTGACAGGTGCCGTCTCAACGGTTTCTTCGAAGGTGTTGGAGAGCAGGCCTATTACTAATCTCGGACAAGGGCTTCAGGGTACGGTATCCAACCTTAATATCACGCAAGGCAATGGATCTCTTGGTCAGGGGTCTACTTTTAATATTCGGGGGAATACATCAATAAATGGAGGAAGTCCATTAATATTGGTGAACGGTATTCCGATGGACATTAACCAGCTTAATCCAAATGATATAGAAAGCGTTACCGTATTGAAAGATGCAGCTTCTGCAGCGATCTATGGTGCGCGTGCAGCTTATGGGGTTATGTTAATAACAACCAAAAGCGGACAAAAGAATGAAAAGCCAAAAATCTCTTTGTCTACCAATTTTGTAAATAGTGAACCTACTACCAGAATTCAATTCATAGATACTAAGGATAGGATTGCTTATATGAATGAGGCTTATATGCGTGTAAATGGTCGTAACTATTATGATGATATTACAATGACAGCTATGATGGCTCATTATAATGATCCTTCTAAACCTTCAGCGATCATACATCCTTCAGCTCCAAATGATTGGACCGGGGTTGCTAATACCGACTGGGAAAAGATTTTACAGGCAGACAGTTATCCAATGCAGCAGCACAGCGCCAGTGTTTCGGGCGGTTCCGAAAAATTTGATTACTATACATCTGTTTCTTATTTAAATCAAAGTGGCCTTACAAACCCGGATCTTTTCGATGAGAAATTCAAGCGCTATAACTTTATGACGAATGTAAACTACAAGATTTTAGACTGGTTTACTGTAGGAAGTAAGATTTCAATTAACAACAGTAATAAAAGGTTTCCCCCTAATTATCCATGGTTTAGAAATGAATTTGCTGAAGGCAGTACAATCTTTCAAGCAAATGTATATTCAACACAACCTTATAAAGATCCTAATGGTAATTGGACACATGAAGGTTCTATTGAGAACCCGGCTCAAATGCTCAGTGAAGGGGGTTATCAAACAAGAGATATTAACGATATGTGGATGACAGGTCTTGTTAAACTTACACCTGTTAAGAATATGACATTTAACGTTGATTATTCATTCAATGCATCAAATAGAAGGGAAATGAATTATGGCGCACAGCAACCTTTTTATAATAACAAAGGTGATAGGATAGGATATTATGGGGGGAGTAATCCAAGCAGGGTAATCAGAACAGGATATAATGATAAATATTATGTATTTAATGCATATGCTGATTACGAAAAGACCCTGAATAATAAGCATTACTTCAAAGGACTGGTTGGATACAATCAGGAAAATGCTCAGTATAATTATACTCAGGCAGAACGCCGTAATTTGATTATCAATAGTTTACCCTATATGAATCTGGCTTCGGGTGACAGATTTGCTTATGACAGTATAAACGAATATGCAATCAGGGGAGCCTTTACGCGCTTCAACTACAGTTTTGATGACCGGTATTTATTCGAGTTTAATGGCCGTTATGACGGCTCTTCAAAATTTCCTAAAAAGGATCGTTTCGCATTCTTTCCTTCAGCATCAGTGGGATGGCGTATAGATAATGAAGCCTTCTTTTCAGGCATAAAGAAGTCCGTAGATATGTTAAAGGTCAGGGCGTCCTATGGAAATCTTGGTAATCAGAATGTAGCTGGTTACTATCCCTATATTCCAACACTTAATGCCAGTGAAGTAAACTATCTTATTAATGGAGACAGACCTATGACGATTTCTGCTCCGGGACTGGTCAGCTCGACATTAACCTGGGAGACCGTTACACAACAGAACTTAGGTCTCGATTTTGCAGCATTAAACAGCAGGTTAAGTGGGTCTTTCGATGTCTATAAAAGAGATACCAAAAACATGCTTACAAGATCGCAAACAATGCCGGCTATTCTTGCAGTAAATGAACCGCAGGCAAACGCTGCTGATTTGTCTACTAAAGGATGGGATCTAACTCTTGGATGGCGTGATAATGTTGGCAATGTGAGGTATGGCGCAACAGCACTTTTATCTGATTATTCGGCCAAAATCACAAAGTTCAGCAATCCCAGTGGAATTATTTCTGATTACTATGTAGGTCGTAACCTAGGTGAGATCTGGGGTTTGACAACCGGAGGGATATTCCAGACAGATGCCGCCGCCGGTGCATTAGATCAAAGTAATATCAATGGTAGAAAACGTCAGGCGGGAGATCTTTATATGGTAGACCTGAATGGTGATGGTAAGATTACGAGAGGTGCTCAGACTTTGTCTAATCCGGGTGATATGAGTGTTATTGGAAACAATACTCCCCGTTACAGCTTTGGCTTCATGCCAAATGTGGGATGGAAAGGATTTGATTTGGATGTATTCTTTCAGGGAGTCGCAAAAATGGATCAATGGATTAATGCAACATACTTCCTTTCACAATATACCAACGAATGGGGGGGCATAGCTAAAACGGCTATGGATTATTGGTCACCACAAAATACGGACGCTTATTTCCCAAGACCTATTATATCAGGAGCAGGTGATATAGTTGCCATTCAATCCCGTTTTCTGCAAAATGCTGCATACATCAGACTAAAGCAACTAACATTAAGTTATACAGTTCCTTCCGTTTTTACGAAAAAGCTTAAAGTTGAAAGAGTGAAGGTGTTTTTCACCGGAAGCAATTTGTGGACAGGGACTAAAATGATTAAAATTTCTGATCCAGAGCAGGCGGGGCCTAGTTCCTATCCTTTGTATAAGTCATTATCTTTTGGAGCTAATGTTAATTTCTAAAAAAAGAAAGATGAAAATTATATCTAAAAAAAATAAGATGAAAAATATTTATATCATACTGCTTCTTTCGTTATTTACCATGACATCTTGTAATGACGATTATTTGGAAAAACTTCCACTGGATAAAATTAGTGATAGTAGTTTTTGGCAGAGCGGGGCAGATGTTCAGATGTATGCCAATCAATTTTATCCGACTTTATTTGATGCCCGTATTGCCTGGTATGACACGGATAACTTTAGTGATAATCAATCGCCAACTACCCGTAATTCTTATACCTGGGGAGAATATCCTATTCCTTCAACAGGTGGTGGCTGGGCCAAAAGTGACTGGTTAAATATACGTAGTTGTAATTATGCGCTTGACCGCATCGCTAAGATGCAGTCTGATCCTTCAGTTTTAAATGCCGAAGGAGAGATCCGTTTTTTTAAATCCTTCTATTACTTTCAGAAAGTAAGAAAGTTTGGTGATGTGCCATGGCTGTCAACCAGTTTAGGCCTGGAATCAGCCGAATTACAGGCTCCAAGAGATTCTAGAAAAACGGTGGTTGAAAACATGTTGAAGGATTTAGATTTTGCCATTGCCAATCTGCCGCTAACATCTTCTGCTGACCGTCTTACCAGGTATGCCGCTTTGGCTTTAAAAGCAGAAATATGTTTGTATGAAGGAACATTCAGAAAATATCACAACGTTGTGGGAGGGCATGAGGCGTTGTTGAGATTAGCCGCTACTACTTATGAAAGCATCATTAATTCTGGAAAATTCTCCGTATACTCGACAGGTCAGCCTACTAAAGATTACTTCGATTTGTTTGTTAAATATGATTTAAAGGGAAATCCTGAAGGGATTATGGTTCAGCGCTTTATTACGAACAAACGGATGCATAATAACGTTCGTCAGCTGGGTGAGCCATATACAGGGTACAATATAGATTTTGTGCAGTCATATCTTTGTACTGACGGTTTGCCTATTGCTATCAGTCCCTTATATAAAGGGGATGCTGAATTTGCTAATGAGTTTGTAAACAGGGATCTGCGTATGGCCCAATCTATCTACCATACAGCACGGCCGTATAATATTGCTACAAACGGAGTTACTTATAATAAACCGATGCCTGAGTTTCAAAGCAACTATTGTCCTACCAGTTACTTTATCATAAAGGGTTACAGTCCGTTAGAGGTTGACAGATTGCCAAGTACAAGCACTACTAATGATTTCATTTATCGTTATGGCAATATATTAGTTTCCTATGCCGAAGCAAAAGCCGAGTTAGGGGAAGGCACTCAGGATGTTTTGGATAAATCCATTAACCTTTTGAGAGCGCGGGTAGGTATGCCGGCTCTTAAAGTTAATGTTGGATTTGTTGATCCAAACTGGCCGAAATGGGAAGTTCCTGTATCAGATCTTATCAATGAGATCCGTCGTGAGCGTCGTCTTGAAACAAGTGCAGAAGGAAAGAGATGGGACGATTTGGTACGCTGGAAAGCGGGCAAATTGCTTGAAAATCCGAAAACTCTTCAGGGTGCAAGAGATCCTAAAACTGGCACATACCGGGTATTATATCCTGGTTATACAGCCAGAAAGTGGGATGATAAATTGTATTTATATCCAATCCCTACTCAGGAATTGGCATTGAATACTAAATTAACACAAAATCCTGGGTGGAAATAAAGTGAATTCAATATGAGTGGATATTTCGTTTGAGTAGGATTTATCCACTCCTATTATCCTACGTATGCTGTACTCAGGACTGATCTCATTGCTCTTTCAGTTCCGGGCATAACAGAGTCATTTAGATATTGCTTAAGTTACAAACCTCCATTATGCTTAAGTTCAATGGGTAGGCAATTTGCCAATGATTTTAATGTGTAAAATAGTGTTGATTAGGATTAGCATGAAAAGAGATAATTATGTTTCAAAATAAGAACGTTACTGCCAGCATTCTAACATTAATCATTAGTAGTGTATTCATATTCTGCTTCTCTGTCCGGCTTGTTGCTCAGGAGGCTGTTTTTTTCGCAGGTGCAGCTCAGGTGAATATCACTCCTGCAACTGCATATCCTCATTACCGTGGGTTAAGTACAGGTACTAACGATCCTTTATATGCCAAGGCATTGGTATTGGGGCAGGGGAAAAATCGTATAGCTATCGTGGTCTGTGACTTATTGTGGATTGAGAGGAGTCTTTCTTCATCAGTTAGATTACAGGTCTCCGCAAAAACGGACATTCCTTATTCCAACATCATAATTGCAGGTACCCATACACATACAGGTCCTGCCTATCACCCCAATATAGTTGAACTTACCGGGACACTCCGTCCGCCATTTGATGAAGATAAACCCTCAGCTGTAAAGGATCCTTATTTGAATAGTTTGGCAGATAAGATAGCACAGTCAGTTATAATTGCCCATAAATCACTGGAAAATGTTCAGATTGAAACTGGTGCAGGAGTGGCTAATGGGATTTCATTCAACCGTCGTTTTATAATGAAAGATGGCAAAGTTGTATTTAATCCGGGTGTTGGTAATAAAGATGCTATTCTACCTGCTGGTCCGGTTGATCCTCAGGTAGGCATTGTAATGCTTCGAAAGGTTTCTGATAATTCTCCGCTGGCTGTTCTGTCAAATTTCGGAGTTCATGCCGACACCTTTGGAGGTTCCAGGTTTAGTGCTGATTATCCGGGTTTTTTTGCTCAGGCACTCCGCTCTACCATAGGTGGAGGGTGTATGTCTATTTTTGCAACCGGCCCCTGCGGTGATTTAAATCATGTGGATGTGCAGGCTAAAGACCAGAAGCGTTTGTCATCTAAAGATATTGGAGAACATTTATCGAAAGTGATTGTAAAAGAGATTCCGGTTTTAAAGAAGGTCGGAAATCCCTTTCTTTCGATGCGCTCCCAATTTATATATGCCCCGCTTCAGGAATACAGTGAGGCGGAATTAGCCTGGGCTAATGATGAAAGTGCTAAACCATTACACAAGGAGTCCGCATTTCTGGAACGCAGAAGACGCTTAAAAATTCGTTCACTTGAACGACTTCGCCGTACAGAGGCCATTGCACCAACTGTTGAACGCGAGGGATGGAAACTGCCTTTGGAGGTGCAAGTTATAGGCATTGGAAAGGACCTTGCAATAGTAGGCTTGCCCGGAGAAGTTTTTGTTGAGTTAGGCCTGGCTATTAAGAAGTCATCTCCGTTTAAGACAACCCTGGTTATTGAATTGACCAATAGCCATATCGCATATGTTCCAACCCGCAAAGCATTTAGTCAGGGGAGTTATGAAACTATAAATTCACGCCTGGCTCCCGGCGGAGGGGAAATGATGGTAGAAGCTACGATAAATTTACTTAATGAGATTAAGGAGAAAGATCATTAGGTTGGAATATAATTTTCAATCAGGTTGTTTTAAATTTAAACAGGCTATAACAAAGATAAATATGGAAAGAACAATAAAAAACTACAATGATGGCCGCGCTGCCAAACTTTTAATGTTAATTTTCAGTTTTATACTGATTCTCTATTTTGATTCCCGGCTTTACGCTCAGAATACTACTTTCCGGGCCGGGGCATCTACTGCCAATATTACTCCACCTTTGGGCTCGGGTTTGGTGGGTAATTTTGGTGTCCCTCCTCCGGCAAATTATGTACATGACGAATTGCACGCCCGCAGCCTTGTTCTGGATGACGGGACAACAAAACTGGTTTTTGTTGTGGTCGATAATGTGGGTATTATTCGTGAAGTATTCG
>JAKFBV010000042.1:0-3066 GCA_036677005.1 Pedobacter sp. | reverse complement strand
AAGCTGCGTTCCCCGCCGGTATGTCAATCCCGACGAAGGAGGGATCTTCCTCAAAATTCTCCCTATTATTGAGTTAAGCAGCGGCAGCTTTAATTGTCCAATGCAAAAGAGTCTGTGTCCCCCCCGGAATAATTCCGGAGGTGTTAATTAAGATCAGGAGCATTTGCAATCATTTTTTTCTCTTTAAGCTGGAACTATGCTTAGTCCACAAATTTGAACCTGATCCAGATAATCCGGAAGTGGTATAGGGGCAAAATTTTCAGTCTGAAATATAAAGTCTGAAAATCGCCTAAAAGCAACCCAGTCAGTCAGATCTCGATCTTACCCGCAAACTCATTGCCGCGGGGAACTATCTGGATATTCAAGTGATTGAGCATATTATTATAACCAGCGAGGGCTATTTATCCTTTGTTGATGAAGGACTATTATAGATTTATCATATATTTAATCTGCACAATATCCTATTGACAGCTTGCAACTAATTTTATGATTAGTTAAGGATTAAGTTGCTGTCATTCCTACCCTGCGGTATTACATATCGAAAATTTTCTGCTTTATTTCCGCCATATTCACCACATCCACGAAGATAGCCCACGCCGGGCAAAAAGTAAAGACTACACGAAGCGGGCAGACGTTTTTGCTTTTATTGGCTTGCCCGGCCTTGAGATTTTACCAGGCTACGTGCTGTTGGCTGCTTATGCGGTGAATTTGGGCAGGTTTATTCATTTGTTTATAGTCAATTGTGATTGATTATCCTTCCAGAATTCGAATCAAGTCGTCATTTACGTAAAATAATTCTTTCCCGTCTTTAACAGGACTTAGAATTTTTGTATTCACTAATTCGTTAAAATATTTGGTAAGGGTCGTTCTTGATGTCACATTTAGTTGATCACCTATTAATTTAGGCTTAATATATGGTTGGCTAAAGATTAGTTCGTTTACTTCTTTATTATACCATTTAATTTGCCCTTTAGCATGGGTTAACGTTGCCTCCATTTGGGCTAGTATACTATCAATCAACCGGCTGGTTAATTGAGCTGTTTTCTCTACCGCTTCCAACATATATAATATCCAGGGTTTCCATAAGCCTCTTTGAGTAACAACGCCCAGATTGTAATAATAATCATCCTTATTAACGATGATATATTTAGATAGATATAGTACAGGTTGATTTAGCAATCCTGTATGCACCAGATATAGAAGATTTAGAATGCGTCCGGTTCTGCCATTTCCATCTGCAAAAGGATGTATCGCTTCAAACTGATAATGAGCGAAACACATTTTAAGTAAAGGATCAGTCGGATATTTTTTATCATCGTTTAAATAAGAGATTAAGTTATCCATTAGTTTTTCCAATATGCCCGCCCCTCTCGGTGGAGTATATATTACTTCTCCCGAGCGAAATTCACTTTGCCCTCTTTGGATTACGGTAAGTGATGCAGGGGATCTTAGACCGGATGCCGTATTTTTGATCTGCCTGAAGATCCCAATTATGCTCTCCAGATTGATATGGCCATCTTTTTTTATTAGCTGGTAGCCGGCCCATAAAGCTTCGCGATAACGTAACACCTCCTTTGTTGCAACATTTGCTTTATCTTCCTGTAAGGTATCTGAAACCGCTTTGTATAAAGCATCTTCTGTCGTAAATATATTTTCAATTGCCGTAGATGCTTTAGCCTCCTGCAAAGCAATTGTATTTACCAACATTAAAGGATTGGGTAACCTCATAATGCTGCTGTTTACAGTCGCCAATGCCCGGGATGCAGATACTAACTTTTTTAAAATGTCTGTATCATTTTCAATTTCTGAATTTGGAGGCAGCGGTGGTAAATCATTGAATGGTTTTGTTCTGTCGTAAGGCATATCATTTGTTCATTTTTAATGAATTATTGAACATGATACAAAATAACGCAAAATCGATGTATAAAAAAAGACTTATGTTCAGTTTAACTTAAAAAATGAACATAAGCAAAAATCAGCAATAAATGTGAACATATTATGACTATATGTTCACAATATTTAAATAAGTGGACATGTTAAAGGGAGCAAAGCAGGATATTATTTTACCTGTAATTACATTACCATACTATCCAAGTATAATAAAAAGCCTATATAACTATCAATATCTATTAAGAACTGAACCACCGAGCAAAACTCGGTAGTTCAGTTTATCAATTAAATTAGTTTACTCCTTAATAGTTGCATATCCTCACTGATCTTATGATCCATGATCTTCGCGTAGATTTACGTTGTTTTACACATAGGCAAGGCCGGTATAGCAACTGAATAAAAATATATCCCTTACCAGTTGAAGCCGTTCAATTGGAAATTCCTTCTTTTCAAGAGCTATTAAAGTGTGTGCCTTTTCAATTTTTATGCGAAAAGATGAATATTTTGGTACGTTCTGAAAACAAAAAGCCCTCAAATGATATGATTTGAGGGCTTTTTGTGTCATTTAACATTAAAAAGCGGACGGGAACGAACCCGTTCCCAACAATGTTGGAGAGCATTCTAACCAGTTGAACTGAATGTTCCCAAATCCGATAGACTATTCTTCCCTGAGCTGATTAATTGCTCTATCTGTTGATGACTATATTTCTTCAAACGTTTTTCTCTTATCAGAGCGTCTTTCTTTTGTTCAAAGCATTCCAGATAAACCAACTTCCAGGGTATCTTACTTCTTGTGTATTTAGATTCAGCATTGTTGTGTTGTTCCAAACGAATGATCGGATTTTCTGTAAAGCCTTTATAATAGCTCTGATCTCTTAATGACTTAAGGATGTAAACATAATAGGCCATATCCAGATAATAAAAAGATTAGTATTCAGATGTTTGGAACAATTTCAAAAGGTTTAAAACAAAAAACCCCCAGAACTTTATGTTTGGGGGCTTATTTGCGGACCGGACGGGACTCGAACCCGCGACCTCCGCCGTGACAGGGCGGCATTCTAACCAGCTGAACTACCGGTCCGTTTTACTATTTATTATCTTTTCACTGTAGTTTCCTGTAATCCACAGAAAAGATACTATTTCTTTTGATCCCGAAGGACTCGAACCCGTCCCCAA
>JAKFBV010000041.1:0-8912 GCA_036677005.1 Pedobacter sp. | reverse complement strand
TCACCGAGTGTGCGGTTACCACTCCGATCCCGGCGAAGGCCGGGATCTCCCAATTATTACAACCCGTTCTGTCATTCCGGCGAAGGCCGGAACCTCCAATCAAAAAAGATATGTGTACAGGGTAGCTGCCTGCAGGCAGGTATGGCCACTGGCAGTGGGAGCGAAGCCAGCCCCGACCTTCGTGAGGGGTCATGTCTTGATGTTACTCAGTATTTATTATTGTTTTTTATAGGTCTTCGTGGTCTCACCGCAAGGGCGGTTCGGCATTGTTTGATTTTTCATCAAGGAAAAAGCAAATAGGCCCCCGCGGCCATGAGCGGGATAAAATCTAAGAAATTTAAATTGGGTTGGTAAAAACTTAGAAATCAGGTGCGACCGGTAGGCAGGCTCATGCAGGTTTCATTCGTATTTTCATTTTTCTAAACCGGGGATGGATCTGTGGCTTGTTCATGTTAAATATGATGGCAGAATTTAGCTTTTCATTTTTAACACTTAACTTGCCACATGAATTTAGAGTTCAACAGAAACGAGGATACAAATAAGCAGCTTTTGTACGAGGTCAAAACCCGTCTGAAGAAGATATATGCCGGGGGAGGGGAAAAGGCTGCTGCCAAACAAAAGGAGAAAGGGAAAATGCTGGCCCGCGAGCGGATCTCCTATTTACTGGATAAAGATAGCCGATGGCTTGAGATCGGCGCATTTGCTGCTGAAGATATGTACCAGGATGTTGGCGGATGTCCTTCGGCAGGGGTGGTTTCTGGTATTGGCTATGTTTCGGGACGCCAGTGTATGATCATTGCCAATGATGCCACCGTTAAGGCAGGCGCCTGGTTTCCAATGACTGCCAAAAAGAACCTGCGGGCACAGGAAATTGCCATGGAAAACCGTTTGCCGCTGATCTACCTGGTGGACTCGGCCGGGGTATTTCTGCCCATGCAGGATGAGATCTTTCCTGATAAAGAACATTTCGGCCGGATCTTCAGGAATAATGCGATCATGAGCAGCTCGGGCATAGTACAGATCTCTGCTATTATGGGCTCCTGTGTAGCCGGAGGGGCTTATCTGCCGGTCATGAGCGATGAGGCGATGATCGTTGAGGGAACCGGCTCTGTGTTCCTGGCAGGGAGTTACCTGGTTAAATCGGCTATCGGTGAAGATATTGATAATGAGACTTTAGGCGGTGCAAGCACGCATTGTGAAATATCAGGCGTGACCGATTATAAACATCCTGATGATGCGTCATGCCTTAATTCGATCCGCAAGATCATGAGCATGATAGGTGCCCCTAAATCAGCAGGATTCGACCGGATCAAAGCAGCCGAACCGAAACTGGATGAACAGGAGATTTTTGGACTGCTTCCCGAAAACAGGGAGAGCCCGTATGACATGCGTGAAATAATCTATCGGCTGCTTGATAATTCAGAATTTGAGGAATATAAAAAGCTGTACGGGCAAAGTATCATCTGCGGACTTGGCCGGATCGATGGCTGGGCTATAGGTATTGTGGCTAACCAGCGCAAAGTGGTAAAAAGCAAAAAGGGGGAAATGCAGTTTGGCGGGGTGATCTACTCTGATTCGGCTGATAAGGCCGCACGCTTTATTATGAACTGCAACCAGAAAAAAATACCCCTGGTATTTCTGCAGGATGTGACCGGATTTATGGTTGGCAGCCGTTCTGAACAGGGCGGAATAATAAAGGATGGCGCAAAAATGGTGAATGTTGTCGCCAATTCGGTGGTACCAAAGTTTACCATAGTTATAGGGAACTCTTATGGAGCCGGGAATTATGCCATGTGCGGTAAGGCTTATGATCCCCGATTGATCTATGCCTGGCCATCGGCAAAAATTGCGGTGATGGGTGGTTCGCAGGCTGCAAAAGTCCTTTTGCAAATCCAGGAAGCTTCTTTAAAAGCAAAAGGAGAGCTGATCACCCAGGAAAAGGAGGATGAACTATTGAAAGAGATCACCGACCGGTATGACCGTCAGACTACACCGTATTATGCTGCATCACGCTTGTGGGTGGATGGTATCATTGATCCATTGGAAACCAGGAAGGTGATCTCCATGGGAATTGAGGCGGCTAATCAATCCCCTATAGAAAAGCCTTTCAATCCGGGTGTTTTACAAACCTGATCTAAATTAATCTGAGTTCGATATATTGGGGATAGATCAGGGTTTAAATTACTGTCTGAGGTGCTTAAACCCGATTGTAGCGTATACCGGCCTGTGATTAAGGCCTGTGGAGTATGAGCGGAAAGCGGGGCTTCCAATAAAAATTGCACAACAACAGGTTTCCAAGCGATATGAACACTAATAGTTCAGCAGAAAAACATCTGAAACTCTTCTTTTAAATATAATAATATCGAACTCACGTTAAATTAATAAAAAAACCGATGAAGAAAATTCTCCTGCTTATCTTTTCCTTATCCATGATGAGTGCAGCTGCGCAGACCGGCTCAAAACTCCATAAAAAAGCAATCGTTGTTGATACGCATGGAGATATCATGTTACATCAGATCGAGTCGGGTGCTGACCTTGCTAAGCTGCAGGATGGCGGAAATTTTGACCTTGTCCGCGCAAAGCGTGGCGGATTGGATGTTCAGGTATTTTCAATCTGGTGCGATGCCAGCGGCGGATATGCCATGGCGAACAGGCAGATCGATTCGCTGGAAGCCTTAGTAAAAAGACATCCCGGTCAAATAAGCCTGGTAAGGAATGCTGCTGAATTGCGGTCTGCTGTAAAACAGAACAAACTGGCTGCTATGATCGGGGTAGAAGGGGGACATATGATCGAAGATCGTATGGATTACCTTGAAGCACTTGCCAAAAGAGGGATGACCTATATGACCCTGACCTGGAATAACAGCACCAGCTGGGCAAGCTCAGCGGCTGATGAGACCTTCAATAAGGAAAGCCTGAAGCATATAGGATTAACGGATTTTGGCAAACAGGTAGTTAAACGAATGAATGAACTGGGGGTGATCGTGGATCTCTCCCATGTTGGTGAAACTGCTTTTTACGAGGCAATTAAAGTTTCAGTCAAACCGGTAATAGCTTCCCATAGCTCAGCCTATGTTTTTAATGCCCATCAGCGGAATTTGAAGGATGATCAGATCCGGGCGATCGCCAAAACCGGAGGGGTGGTCTTTGTGAATTTCTACTCCGGTTTTCTGGACAGTACCTACAGCCCGAAACAAAAGCGATTTAATGCATCCCATAAGTCTGAATTTGATGTACTGAATAAAAAGTATCAAAGCCCTTCAAAAGCTTCGGCAGAGATCGATGTGAAATACCGCCAGGAATTAGAGGATATGCGCGCTCCCTTATCCCTGCTGATCGATCATATTGATCATCTGGTGAAACTTGTGGGAGCGGATCATGTGGGGCTTGGGGCAGATTTTGACGGGGCGGAATCCTTCCCCAAGGGGTTGGATGATGTTTCAAACTATCCGCTGATCACCGAAGCTTTGCTCCAGCGGGGTTATTCCCATAAAAATGTGAAGAAGATACTTGGAGCTAATTTTATCCGGCTTTTGAAAGCTAATCAAGTTATAAGTTATAAGTTATAAGTTATAAGTAATAAGTTTTAGTACTGCTGAAGATGGAATTTATCTTTTTGGCGGAAGGGGGGAAGCAGAAAGTTAATGCTCCATCTCAGTATCCATTGTCAAAGTCAATTATCAACTCCGCCAGCAAATCCTCCCCCTCCAATCGCACAGGGCTTATGCGCGCCCCTCCAAAGCTACCGTGTACCCATATCTTTTATTACTCGTTATTCTTATTTAACTGTCACTTCCCTTTCTACTGATATGTTTGGAGATAGGCGACGAATCAAAAAGGGTGCTTATACTATGAATTTGTAAATAAATTGGTGTATTAAATGCTATTTCCGCTCATGCCGCGGGGGCTTCCACTTTTTGCTTGATCAAAAATGTGGCAAAAAATCAAGGCAGAACGAAGCTTCCACAGCCAAGGGCCAAACACCCTGGCCCGCCGTTCTGCCATCCTAACGCACGGAATTAGAGATTTTATGAAAATTCACTCTTTAGTCAAAATATCACAGGGTTCTAAAATGAGCAAGCGGGGCTAATGAATTACATCTACAAACGGCTGCGCCCTTGCTATGAAGGTATGTGCGGTGGCTGGTTTTGTGATTGCCGCAAGGCTCCCGAAGAAAATCGGGACCGCAAAAAAGCTCATGAAGGTCCAATGCTAGAGCATATGAATGGTCAGGGAGTATATAGCGGGTGGCAGGCAGATGTTGATTGTTCTGTGACAATACGCCTTCTGATCACATCAGATTAGTAAATTGCTGGCTTGTGACCTAATATGAAGAATAAGACAAATTGACAAAAAGATATGAGTTGTGGGTACACGGTAGATCCAAAGGGGGACATGAAGGATCTTTTTTAAAGAAATATTCCTTGACTTAACTGTTATTCCTCATTGTCAATTGTCAACTATTAGTGTCCGGGAAAAAATAAAATTCAATGACTATTATTATAAATCGTCCGCTCCTGCCGCGGAAGGGGCACTTCCTTTTCCCTGCAGCTGGAAAAGGAAGCAATGCCGACCGCAGGGAGACCACGAGCTCCATAAAAAACAATAAAAAAAAGTGAGTAACAGCCGCGGCTTCCCGGTATTTGTGGCAAAGCCATGCCTTCGGCATTGTAAATCCACACATTATCCTATCAGTGCAATCCAAGCCGTGTTAATGGAAGTGTAAGAAATGAATGAATCTACAACACTTCTCCGGATTGCTTAACCACTTGATTTATGAAATGGAATTGCAAGGATAATGTGCGCCTTTACTGCCAAATCCCGGAAGGCCGGTCACTGCAATCGGCAATACCGGTCCCGCATATGCGGGATGAACGGGTGTTACCCCATGCACTATCCCAAAGAACGCTCATGTCAGATAAGCGGACCCGAAGAACGATTCAATCCCCAGTGCCGGCAAAATCAAAAAACAGCAGCAGGGTCTTTCATTTAGCACCTGCGAGCATTAGATTTTGGGATCATACTCGGCATGCTTTCATATCCTGATATCCCCCAAAAGCAGCGATCACTTTTTTTTGATGTGTGGTGGTCTTGTGGCCAAAGGCACATCGGGATTGAAGAAGGCTTTTGGGCACTTTTGGCCTTCAAAAGTGCCGAGCCCACCCGGCGATAGAGGGTGGCAAGGTTATGAGGGGGCCTTCTTTTCGAATTTTAAATAATGCACCCCATTTAAAAGCGTAAATAAAGATTTCCTGCAATTCCTTAATTTAACCGGACAGTAATGATTGTCAACTGTCAACTGTCAATTGTCAAAGTCAATTAATCAAATATTCCACCAATAGGTTAATTTGAGCACCAGGAACCTGTTCTTGACAGCGAATGGGGCAGGTATATAATTGTCTGTATATACAATAAACAGGTCGGATGCGGGCTTATATCGCCATTGCAGCCTGGTATTCACATTGATATTGTCGCTTTGCTCATTATACTGTACAAAACCTGTAAAAAAGAGCTTATTGGTCATGGTCACATCGAGTCGCGGGCCAACCAGCCAGAACTGAGATTTATTCCAGGGCTGGGGCAGGTGTATGTCATTATAACTGGAGCTTAATGCAAAGCTGACATAAGGCTGGAAGCGGTAACCCAATTCAGTGGTCAAATTTAAGCGTGTCCCTCCGGCATAATATCCCCCGTAACGGCTTGAAAACGAGAAGGTAAAGAGACTTTGTGGTCTTGAAACGAATTCAGCTCCAAAGGCGTTCCATTGATGTTCAGATCCAACAGCTAATGAATCGTTCCCCCTGTTAGTGGGATCGAACTTCCGTAATAACCTGACATAATCATGAGCTACCCAGGTAGCTAAGGTTGCCCTGCTCCTGAAATTCAGGTTATAGGCCAGGAAATTGGTATTATCGGTCTTTTTGAATTTCTCATCAAAGTAATTCGTTGAAAATATCTTTGGTCCGTGGCTAACCAGCGGGCCCTTTTTAGGAAAAAATAAATAAGCTGCCTGCGGACTTAAATTGACATATCCCTGGCGGGGCACGTAACCCACCTCGGCATTGTAATTACGCCCTACATATTCGTGTTGCCAGCTCAGATCCCAGTTTCCGGTCCAGTAACGAAGGTTTGCGGCCTGCATGAGATCATGCCCGTTTTTATCAGGGCTGAATGATTTCATGGTAACCGCTTTACCTGTCCAGGTATTGTTTGAGGAAGCCAGATTGTATTCAAGGCCCGCAACCCGGTTATACCGGGAAACTCCGGCAGCTTCATTTTCGGCGCGGAAATTCAGCGACTGTTTATTGATAATAATAGCCCCGATATTAGATCGGGCGAAAACCCTTCTTTGAATAGCCAGTACGCCAAAGTTCTGGGAAGGTTCAGCTGCACTGGTATTTTCGGTTTGCATATTCATCAGGCTCATTCTCAGGTCCTTGTTTAATTTACCGCTCAGGCGGGCGCCATACTGAATAGGCACTCCGAGACCTATCCGCCGGGAGAAAAAGGGCCGGATATTCTGATAGCCGAAATTGGAAAAAAGATCACCATTCTCAAGAAAGTATTGTCTGCGCTCCGGAAAGAAAAGCTCAAACCGGTCGAGGTTTGGCACCTGCCTGTCAACCTCTACCTGCGAATAATCCGGATTGACGGTCAGGTCCAGGTTCAGGGAAGAGTTTATGGCCACTTTGATGTCTCCGCCAATCTCACCGCGGTCATCCCGGTGAATAGGGGAGACTAAATGATTATTGGAAATTCCCCCCAGAACATATGGAATGACCGAAATATTTTGTCCGGGTACAGGCGGCGGCTGATCCCAGACCAGGTTTCCGGTATAAGCCAGTGATGCTGTGGCAAATTGCCGGGGTACGGGTGCCCAGCTTGATTTTTCAGATGATTTCAGGTCCATGCGACTGAAGTTGATGCCCCATTTGCTGATCCCTGGTTTATAACGGATAGATTTGAAAGGTATGGCTGCTTCAAATACCCAGCGGTCTTCATAGTTTTTTACCACTGAGACCCATTTATTATCCCAGCTCAGATCTACCTTGCTTCCATCATACATCGTTCCATCCCATTGCGCCCCTGCCGCATTAGATCCAAAGGAGAATCCATTGGTCTGATCATCAAATGGATCCATGAACAGCAAAAAATTGTCATTCTTGCCGAATGCAAAGTCCCGCCTCAGAGATTCCACAAAATAAGGCCCCGGTTCATGATAGCAAACGGCGATCAGATAAAGATAATTTTTATCATAACTCATTTTCACATCAGTTCGGATCTTCGCAAAACTCGTATCCATGGGCTGTACCATAAAAAAATTGCTCGCCAGGTCTGCATCCTTCCAGGCAGCTTCATCCATAATCCCGTCGATCCGGATCTCTGAAGTAGCTGGTTTAAGCCTGAGCTCATAAGAGGCATTCTTTTTCTGGGCTATTACATTTATACTCAATAGATTAAGTATCAAAGCTGCAGTTAGATAAAGTAAGGAGATCTTCAAGGGCTGAGAAATAATACAGTGATTATTTCCGCATTTCAAAAATTGAAACATAGGTATGCCTGGCTTGTATGAGTATTTGATCTGTAATAATAGCAACAAAGCCTCATAGTACAGGAAAAAAAAGTATCTCTTTTGTTAAATGGCAGAATTTGGCAAAATTCGAAATTTCTTAAGATAACAGAAAGCCTGACAATTGTATGTTGCCCATCCGCTGTTAAATTTTTAAATTTGTTAAAAAAATACAGAAATGGCTGAAGAAACAGAACACGTTCAATGTCTGATCATAGGATCAGGCCCCGCAGGTTATACCGCGGCAATTTATGCCGCACGTGCTGATTTGAAACCAGTGATGTACACAGGGATGGTTCCCGGCGGACAATTAACCCAAACGACCGACGTGGAGAATTTTCCTGGTTATCCGGATGGAATTATGGGTCCTGAAATGATGGAAGATTTCAGAAAACAGGCAGAACGGTTTGGCACACAGATCCGCTTCGGATACGTAACCAAGGTTGATTTCTCAGTTTATCCCCGTCAAGTGATCGTTGATGAGAACAAAACGATCACAGCCGATACGGTGATTATCGCTACCGGCGCTTCTGCCAAATGGCTCGGATTGGAAAGTGAACAGAAATACAATGGCTTTGGTGTTTCTGCCTGTGCGGTATGTGACGGTTTCTTTTTCAAAGGCCAGGATGTAGCCATAGTAGGTGCCGGTGATACCGCAGCGGAAGAAGCTACCTATCTTGCCAAACTTTGTAAGAAGGTCCACATGCTGGTTCGCAGGGATGAATTCAGAGCATCCAAGGCTATGCAGCACCGTGTTTTAAATACCCCCAATATTGAGATCCATTATAATACCGACACCAAAGAGATCATCGGAGATGGCAGGAATGTGACCGGGATCAAGGTTTCAAATAATAAAACAGGGGAGGAGAAGGTCATTGATGTAAGCGGTTTTTTTGTTGCAATCGGGCATAATCCGAATACGGAGATATTTAAAGGATGGCTGGATATGGATGAAACAGGTTACCTGATCACCCAGCCTGATAGTACCAAAACAAATATTGAAGGGGTTTTTGCTTGTGGTGATGCCCAGGATAAATTATGGCGCCAGGCAGTTACAGCTGCGGGTACGGGTTGTATGGCCGCGCTGGAGGCCGAGCGATACCTTGCTGCTAAAGAGCATGCTGAGCCATCAGCTGTTCAAATCAACTAATCTGAATGAGCGTTCGGCAATAAATTGAGTGATTTATTTTGAAATGCCCCCGCTTGAATGGGGGCATTCTTTTTGGTGCGCCGGGCATGGCGGTCAGCTATAGGGTGCAAGTCCCGAACCCACTTTGCAGTAGGAAGGGTTAGCCAAGAGCAAGGGTGTCGCGGGTGACTGCGAATCCGAAGGAAGCTGGCG
>JAKFBV010000040.1:0-22888 GCA_036677005.1 Pedobacter sp. | reverse complement strand
AACATTTCGCCTCCTTAGCTCAGCTGGTAGAGCAACTGACTTGTAATCAGTAGGTCATTGGTTCGATCCCGATAGGAGGCTCGAAAATGTTGGGGGGGTTCCAGAGCGGTCAAATGGGACGGACTGTAAATCCGTTACTTCGGTTTCGAAGGTTCGAATCCTTCCCCCCCCACCTCGTCAGCTGAAGCCTCGGTGTAGGTTGACTTAGGAAGCCGCAATAAATTTGCGGTGAATACAATCCACCTTCGCTAAAGCTATGGTGGATAAAAGCGGAAGTAGCTCAGTTGGTAGAGCGATAGCCTTCCAAGCTATAGGTCGCGAGTTCGAACCTCGTCTTCCGCTCAAAGGTTTTTGCCGGGTATTGGTCCATTGCTTAGTTTTCAAATGGACAAATGGGAATGAACCTGAGAGCAAATTGAAAAGCCGACGTAGCTCAGCGGTAGAGCACTTCCTTGGTAAGGAAGAGGTCATGGGTTCAAGTCCCATCGTTGGCTCAAAATTATATTTAAAGTTGAACAATAATAAAATTAACCTAATAATTAGTATAAAACAAAATGGCAAAAGAAAAATTTGACCGCAGTAAGCCGCATTTAAATATCGGTACTATAGGTCACGTTGACCACGGTAAAACTACGCTTACAGCAGCAATCACTAAAGTGTTGGCTGATAAAGGCTTTTCTGAAGCACGTTCATTTGATTCAATTGACTCTGCTCCGGAAGAAAAAGAAAGAGGTATCACCATTAATACTGCACACGTGGAGTATTCAACCGCTACCCGTCACTATGCTCACGTTGACTGTCCGGGTCACGCGGATTATGTGAAGAACATGGTTACAGGTGCTGCTCAGATGGATGGTGCTATCATTGTAGTTGCTGCTACTGATGGTCCTATGCCACAAACCCGTGAACACATCCTTTTGGCTCGCCAGGTAGGTGTACCATCATTGGTTGTATTTATGAATAAAGTTGACATGGTTGACGATCCTGAATTACTTGAATTAGTAGAGATGGAGATCCGTGAACTATTAAGCTTCTACGAATTCCCTGGTGATGAGATTCCTGTTATTCAGGGTTCTGCATTAGGTGGTCTTAACGGAGATCCAAAATGGGTTGAAAAGATCATGGAGTTAATGGATGCTGTAGATAGCTACATTCCAATTCCTCCGCGTTTGACTGAACTTCCTTTTCTGATGCCGGTTGAAGATGTATTCTCGATCACAGGTCGTGGTACTGTAGCAACAGGACGTATTGAAAGAGGAATTATCAATTCAGGTGAGCAGGTTGATATCCTGGGTATGGGAGCTGAAAACTTAAAATCTGTTGTTACAGGTGTTGAGATGTTCCGTAAGATATTAGACAGAGGTGAAGCTGGAGATAACGTTGGTTTATTGTTACGTGGTATTGAGAAAACTGATATCCGTCGTGGTATGGTTATCTGTAAGCCAGGTTCAGTAACTCCGCACACTGACTTCAAAGCTGAGATCTATGTATTATCAAAAGCTGAAGGTGGACGTCATACTCCGTTCTTCAATAAATACCGTCCGCAATTCTACTTCCGTACAACAGATGTTACTGGTGAGATCACTCTTGCTGAAGGAGTAGAAATGGTTATGCCGGGTGATAACGTGACTATCAGTGTAAAACTGATCAACGCGATCGCAATGGAAAAAGGACTTCGTTTCGCTATCCGTGAAGGTGGCAGAACTGTAGGTGCCGGACAGGTAACTGAAATTGTAAAATAAGCAATTTCATATAAAGGTTAATTGGATAACATAAGTCCCTTTATTGCGGACTTATGTTTTCTTATAATACACGGGCTTAGTTTATGGTGTAGATCTGTAAACGAAGTTTTTAACAAACGGGAATAGTTCAATGGTAGAATAGAGGTCTCCAAAACCTTTGATCAGGGTTCGAATCCTTGTTCCCGTGCTTATGCTGAATAGAAAATGGCTAACGTAGTAGAGTTTTTAAAAGAATCATATACAGAAATGACCCAGAAAGTAACCTGGCCTACATGGTCGGAGTTACAAAATTCTGCTGTATTGGTATTAATAGCATCCATTATAATATCCCTTGTGATATTAGCTATGGATGAAACTGCTGGTAATGCATTAAAGATGTTTTATAAATCTCTGGCATAATTAAAGCATATGAGCGATCAATTGAAATGGTATGTGGTAAGGGCTGTTAGCGGCAAAGAGAAAAAAGTAAAACAATATTTAGAAGCAGAGGTTAACCGTTTGGGTCTTTCTCATCTTTTACCCCAGGTATTGATCCCTATGGAAAAATACTATCAGATGAAGGATGGTAAGAAGATTGCAAAGGAACGTAACTTCTATCCGGGTTATGTACTGATAGAGGCTGCTCTTGATGGAGAACTTGAACACGTTATAAAAGGAATCAATAGTGTTATTGGTTTTCTGGGGGATAAGGGCGGTAATGCAGTTCCGATGAGAGCTGCTGAAGTTAACAGGATCCTCGGTAAGGTTGATGAAATGGCCGAACAGGGCGAATCGATGAATGTGCCTTATTACGTTGGTGAAAATGTGAAAGTGATGGATGGGCCCTTTAACGGATTTACCGGGGTTATTGAAGAGGTAAATGAAGAGAAAAAGAAACTTAAGGTCATGGTTAAGATCTTCGGAAGAAGAACACCGCTTGAGTTGAATTATATGCAAGTCGAGAAAGAATAGTACTTAGTACAGAGTATTGAGTATTGAGATAGAAGGACGTATAAAATAATATCGGTGGGTGGGTATCTAAGTACTTTGTACTAAATACTCAATACTATCAAAGGTCTTAAATGTTACATAGCTTCCACTACGAACATTGAGTTAAAAACAAATCAATAAAAATGGCAAAAGAAGTCGGTGCTTTAATAAAATTACAGATCAAAGGCGGCGCTGCTAATCCATCTCCACCAGTTGGTCCCGCGTTGGGAGCGAAAGGTGTGAATATCATGGAATTTTGCAAGCAGTTTAATGCGCGTACCCAAGATAAGCCAGGTAAAGTTTTACCGGTTGTAATCACTGTCTATGTTGACAAGTCATTTGAATTTATCATTAAAACTCCTCCTGTAGCTATCCAATTACTGGACGCAACAGGTTTAAAGAGTGGTTCTGCAGAGCCTAACCGTAAAAAGGTTTCCAGTGTGAGCTGGGATCAGGTTGAAAGCATTGCCAAAGATAAAATGACCGACTTGAATGCATTTACTGTCGAGTCAGCCATGAAAATGGTTGCAGGTACAGCACGCAGTATGGGAATTACCGTTAGCGGTGATGCACCCTGGAACAATTAATTATACAAAATCAGTTTAAGAAGTGGCTAGATTAACAAAAAATCAAAAACAGGCACATTCCAAAATTGAGGCCGGAAAGGCATATTCATTGACTGCGGCTTCGGCTTTGGTTAAGGATATAACCACTGCCAAATTTGATGCATCGGTTGACCTGGATGTACGCTTGGGCGTAGATCCGCGTAAAGCCAATCAAATGGTACGTGGTATTGCAAACCTCCCTCATGGTACCGGTAAAACTGTCCGTGTTTTAGTTCTTTGCACTCCTGATAAGGAAGCAGAGGCTTTAGCAGCCGGAGCAGATTACGTAGGTCTGGATGAATATATTGCCAAAATAGAAGGTGGATGGACTGACGTTGATATCATTATTACAATGCCTAGTGTTATGGCAAAAGTAG
Source organism: Pedobacter sp. (assembly GCA_036677005.1). Lineage (GTDB taxonomy): Bacteria > Bacteroidota > Bacteroidia > Sphingobacteriales > Sphingobacteriaceae > Daejeonella. The sequence continues at coordinate 19,195 of JAKFBV010000040.1, read as the reverse complement.
GTAAACTGGGCCGTGTTTTAGGTCCCCGTAACCTGATGCCTAACCCTAAATCAGGAACGGTTACCACAGATGTGGGTAAAGCTGTAACTGATGTAAAAGGTGGTAAGATCGATTTCAAAGTTGACAAAACAGGGATCATCCATGCTTCGATCGGAAAAGTATCCTTTGATGCTGATAAAATTTATGAGAATGCTCTGGAAGTAATTCAAACCATCTCTAAATTAAAACCATCAGCTGCAAAGGGAACTTATTTCAAGAGCATACACATGTCTTCGACAATGAGTCCGGGAATTGAAATTGAAACTAAATCAGTAGCGGGAATCTAATCATGAAAAAAGAAGAAAAACACGAAGTTGTTCTTGCTTTAACAGAGACGATTGCTGAGTACGGTAATTTTTATATTACCGATACTGCAAACCTGTCTGTAGCAAAAGTAAATGATATTCGCCGCAAATGTTTCGAGAACGATATCAAAATGCAGGTTGCTAAAAATAAACTGATCAGAAAGGCTATGGAAGCCTCTGAAGGTGATTTTAGCGAGATATTTGATGTATTAAAGGGATCATCATCCATATTATTCTCAAAATCAGCAAACGCTCCGGCCAAGCTGATCAAACAACTGAGAAAATCGGGTGATAAACCGGTACTTAAAGCTGCATATATTGATTCAGCTGTCTTCATTGGCGACAATCAATTGGATGCCCTGGTAAACCTTAAATCTAAGGAAGAATTAGTGGCAGACATCATTGCATTGCTTCAATCCCCTGCTAAAAACGTTATCTCCGCCTTACAGTCTGGTGGTAATAAACTCGCAGGAATTGTTAAAACATTACAAGAAAGAGGTTAACGGGCACCTAAAAGTTCGATTAAATTATTCAAGTACAGAAATTTTAAAATTAAAATAAAATGGCAGATTTAAAATCGTTTGCTGAGCAATTAGTAAACTTAACAGTAAAAGAAGTAAACGAATTAGCTCAAATATTAAAGGATGAGTATGGTATCGAACCAGCAGCAGCAGCAGTTGCAGTAGCTGGTCCGGCTGGTGGTGGTGATGCACCTGCAGCAGCGGCTGAGCAAACAGCTTTCGATGTAATATTGAAAGAAGCTGGTGGTTCTAAATTAGCAGTTGTAAAACTGGTAAAAGACCTGACAGGTTTAGGTTTGAAGGAAGCTAAGGATTTAGTTGACGGAGCACCGAAAGAAGTTAAAACCGGTGTTGATAAAGCTGAAGCAGAAGCTCTGAAAAAACAATTAGAAGAAGCTGGAGCTACTGTTGAGATTAAGTAATTCTCAACTCATAAATTATGGTCTTAGACTCCGATTTTCATCGGGGTCTATTGCCATTTGTATTATACCCATTTAATGTTAGACCTACATATCCGCCCCGGGCGGATGAACAGGTCGCAGTTTATTTACTAAACTAAATTCTCAGTCCCTTGGCAAACAAAATTAAGCACAACGAAAGAGTAAATTTTGCTACCAGTAAGCATGTGATGGATTATCCTGATTTTCTGGATGTTCAATTGCAATCTTTCAGGGAATTTTTTCAATTGGAAACCACTTCAGACAACCGCCATCAGGAAGGTTTGTTTAAGGTTTTCTCTGAAAACTTTCCGATCTCTGACTCAAGAAACATATTTGTTTTAGAATTTCTTGATTATTTCATTGATCCGCCGCGTTATGATATACATGAGTGTATCGAACGAGGTTTAACGTACAGTGTTCCCTTAAAGGCAAAGCTTCGCTTGTCTTGTAATGATGCGGAACACGAAGATTTTGAAACAATTGTTCAGGATGTGTATTTGGGAACTATCCCTTATATGACCCCTAAAGGAACTTTTGTTATCAATGGTGCCGAGCGTGTGATCGTTTCCCAGCTGCATCGTTCACCGGGTGTGTTTTTCGGACAGAGCCGCCACACCAACGGAACCAAATTATATTCAGCCCGTGTTATTCCATTCAAGGGATCATGGATCGAATTTGCAACAGACGTGAACAATGTCATGTATGCTTATATCGATCGTAAGAAAAAATTCCCGGTTACCACTCTTTTACGTGCTATCGGTTACGATTCTGATAAGGATATTCTTGAATTATTCGAATTAGCCGATGAGGTTAAGGTCAGCAAATCTGGTTTGAAGAAAGCTGTTGGCCGTAAACTTGCCGCCAGGGTGCTCAAGAAGTGGGTGGAAGATTTTGTGGATGAAGATACCGGCGAGGTAGTTTCTATTGATCGTAATGAGATCATCATGGAACGCGAAACCGTTTTAGAAGACGAACATATTGACATGATCATCGAAGCTGGTGTAAAAACCATCATCCTGACTAAGGAAGATGCTGTTAACAGCGGTGATTATACCATTATATATAATACATTACAAAAGGATACGTCCAACTCAGAGAAAGAAGCGGTAGAGCATATCTATCGTCAGCTTCGTAACGCTGAACCACCTGATGAAGAAACAGCACGTGGTATCATCGACCGTTTGTTCTTCTCTGATAAGAGATATGATCTTGGAGATGTAGGCCGTTACCGCATTAACCGTAAATTAAAATTAAGCACTCCTGTTGAAACTAAGGTGTTAACTAAACAGGATATCATTGCCATCGTGAAGTATCTGATCAAACTGATCAATTCCAAAGCCGAGGTGGATGATATTGATCACTTATCAAACCGTCGTGTTCGTACAGTAGGCGAGCAGTTATACGCACAGTTTGGTGTAGGTCTGGCCCGTATGGCACGAACCATCCGCGAAAGGATGAACATCCGTGACAACGAAGTGTTCACACCTACCGATCTGATCAATGCCCGTACCTTATCCTCTGTGATCAATTCGTTTTTCGGAACGAACCAGTTATCACAGTTTATGGACCAGACCAATCCTCTGGCAGAGATCACGCACAAGCGTCGTCTCTCAGCCTTAGGCCCGGGTGGTCTGTCGCGTGAGCGTGCAGGTTTTGAGGTTCGTGACGTTCACTATACTCACTACGGCCGTTTATGTACCATTGAAACTCCTGAAGGACCGAACATTGGTTTGATCTCTTCACTTTGCGTTCATGCCAAGATCAATAACCTGGGTTTCATTGAAACTCCGTACCGGAAGGTTGATAATGGACGTGTTGTAGTTGAGGAGCCTGTAATTTACCTTTCTGCAGAAGATGAAGAGGGTAAAACTATCGGGCAGGCCAGTGCGCATTATGATGATAAAGGTAATTTCGAAACTCCGCATGTAAAGGCCCGCTATGAAGGTGACTTCCCGGTAATTGAGCCTAAGAAGTTAGACCTGATGGACATTGCTCCAAATCAGATCACTTCCATTGCAGCATCATTAATTCCGTTCCTGGAGCATGATGATGCTAACCGTGCATTGATGGGATCGAACATGCAGCGCCAGGCCGTACCCTTGTTACGTCCGGAAGCACCGATCGTTGGAACAGGATTGGAAGGCCGCGTAGCCCGCGACTCACGTACCCTGATCAATGCGGAAGGAAGTGGTGTGGTTGAGTATGTCGATGCCAATGAGATCCGTATCCGTTACGAAAGAAATGAGGACGATGTTCTTGTATCTTTTGAAGGTGAAGTGAAATCATACCGACTGATCAAGTTCAAGAAAACGAACCAGAGTACCTGTATCAACCTGAAGCCGATCGTTAGAAAGGGTCAGAAAGTTGAAAAAGGACAGGTTCTATGTGAAGGTTATGCCACCCAAAATGGTGAATTAGCCCTTGGAAGAAATCTGAAAGTAGCATTCATGCCATGGCAGGGTTTCAACTTTGAGGATGCGATCGTAATTTCTGAACGCGTTGTTTCGCAGGATATCTTCACTTCTTTACATATTGAAGAATTCGAATTAGAGGTCCGCGATACCAAACGCGGGGAAGAGGAGTTAACTCCTGATATTCCAAACGTTTCAGAAGAAGCAACCAAAGATCTTGATGAGAACGGTATTATCCGTGTCGGCGCCGAGATCAAGGAAGGTGATATTCTGATCGGTAAGATCACTCCGAAAGGAGAGTCTGACCCTTCTCCGGAAGAAAAACTTTTACGTGCAATCTTTGGTGACAAAGCAGGTGATGTGAAAGATGCATCATTAAAAACCCCGCCATCCATACATGGAGTAGTTATCGATACTAAATTATTCTCTCGTGCCAAGAAAACAACGAAGCCGGAAGAGAAGATTCTTATCGAGAAATTAGATGCAAAACATAATAAAGCAGTTAAGGAATTGAAAGATACCCTGATTGAAAAGTTGTTTGTTATTGTGAATGGTAAAACATCACAGGGTGTATTCAATGTATATAAAGAACTGCTGGTAGCGAAAGGTGTGAAATTCACCCAGAAGATCCTTACGGAATTAGAATACGCTAATGTAAACCCAACCAAGTGGACAACTGATGAAGACAAGAACGAACTGATCAAACAAACTCTGCACAATTATAACATTAAGCTGAATGAAGAGCTTGGTGCTTACAAGCGTGATAAATTTGCGATCAGTGTTGGAGATGAGCTTCCATCAGGAATTGTTCAGATGGCTAAGGTTTATGTAGCTAAAAAGCGTAAACTGAAAGTAGGTGATAAGATGGCCGGCCGTCACGGAAATAAAGGTATTGTTGCGAGAATTGTTCGTGATGAAGATATGCCTTTCCTTGAAGACGGAACCCCTGTGGATATCGTTTTGAATCCGCTGGGTGTACCTTCCCGTATGAACCTTGGACAGATCTATGAAACCGTTTTAGGCTGGGCTGGTAAAGAACTTGGAATGAAGTTCGCTACTCCGATCTTCGATGGTGCATCGCATGATGAGGTTGAAGAATGGGTAGCAAAGGCCGGTGTACCAACATCAGGAAGAACCTATCTCTATAATGGTTTAACAGGTGATCGTTTTGATCAGCAGACCACAGTGGGTATTATTTATATGCTGAAACTGGGTCACATGGTTGATGATAAGATGCACGCCCGTTCAATCGGACCATACTCATTGATCACACAGCAGCCATTGGGTGGTAAAGCCCAGTTTGGTGGTCAGCGTTTCGGTGAAATGGAGGTTTGGGCACTCGAGGCATTCGGTGCGGCTAATATCCTTCAGGAGATCTTAACAGTGAAATCGGATGATGTGGTGGGACGTGCAAAAACCTATGAAGCGATCGTTAAAGGTGAAAACCTTCCAACCCCGTCAGTTCCTGAATCATTCAATGTATTGGTTCATGAATTAAGAGGTTTAGGTTTAGATATCACATTAGACTAATTAAGCCGAAAGCCGAAAGCAAAAAGCAAAAAGCGAGACAAATCGCCAAAGCTTTCAACTTTCAGCTTTCAGCTTTAAACTTATAAAGAGATATGTCTTACAAGAAAGATAATAAAATCAAAAGTAATTTCACCTCGATAACCATTAGTTTGGCTTCTCCGGAATCTATTCTGGAGCGTTCAAGCGGGGAGGTGTTAAAACCGGAAACTATCAACTACCGGACTTACAAACCCGAGCGTGATGGCTTATTTTGCGAGCGGATATTCGGTCCTGTAAAGGATTACGAATGTCATTGCGGTAAGTACAAGCGTATCCGTTATAAGGGTATTGTGTGCGACCGTTGCGGGGTTGAAGTAACCGAAAAGAAAGTGCGTCGTGAGCGCATGGGCCACATTAATCTCGTGGTTCCTGTAGCTCATATCTGGTATTTTCGTTCATTGCCAAATAAGATCGGTTATTTGTTGGGTTTACCTACCAAAAAACTCGATCTGATCATATATTATGAGCGTTATGTCGTTATACAGGCTGGATTAAAAGAAACTGACGGAATTCAGAAAATGGATTTCCTTACAGAAGAAGAATACCTGGATATTCTGGATACTCTTCCAAAAGAAAATCAATACCTGGATGATAAAGACCCTGAGAAATTCATCGCTAAGATGGGTGCAGAGGCTCTTCAGGACCTGTTGGGTCGTCTGGATCTGGATCAGCAATCCTATGATCTTCGTCATCAGGCAGCAACAGAAACTTCACAGCAGCGTAAAACTGAGGCTTTAAAACGCCTTCAGGTAGTAGAAGCTTTCCGTGGTGCAAATACCCGTATAGAGAACAATCCGGAATGGATGATCGTAAAGATCGTTCCTGTTATCCCTCCCGAATTACGTCCATTGGTACCTTTGGAAGGTGGTCGTTTCGCGACTTCCGATCTGAATGATCTGTACCGTCGTGTGATCATCCGTAACAATCGTTTGAAGCGTTTGATCGAGATCAAGGCGCCGGAAGTTATTCTGCGTAATGAGAAGCGTATGCTTCAGGAATCTGTCGATTCATTATTCGACAACTCACGTAAAGTTAACGCTGTTAAAACAGAAGGTAACCGGGCATTAAAATCTCTTTCAGACATCCTGAAAGGTAAGCAGGGACGTTTCCGTCAGAACTTATTAGGTAAACGTGTGGATTATTCAGCACGTTCCGTAATTGTTGTCGGACCGAACCTGAAACTTCATGAGTGCGGTTTACCAAAAGATATGGCTGCCGAGCTGTTCAAACCATTTATCATTCGTAAGATGATCGAAAGAGGGGTGGTGAAGACGGTTAAATCTGCAAAGAAGATTGTTGACAGAAAAGATCCTATTGTTTGGGATATCCTTGAGAATGTATTGAAAGGACACCCGGTATTATTGAACCGCGCCCCTACATTGCACCGTTTAGGTATCCAGTCTTTCCAGCCAAAACTGGTAGAAGGAAAGGCAATTCAGCTGCATCCATTAGTTTGTACTGCATTCAACGCGGATTTTGACGGTGACCAGATGGCTGTGCATTTACCTTTAGGTAATGCTGCGATCCTGGAAGCCCAGATGCTGATGCTTGCTTCGCATAACATTCTGAACCCTGCAAACGGTACCCCGATCACAGTTCCTTCACAGGATATGGTTTTGGGTCTTTATTATATTACTAAAGGCCGCAGAACAGACGAAGGACGCGTTGTTTTAGGACAGGATCAGATCTTCTATTCACCTGAAGAAGTAATTATTGCTTATAATGAGCGTAAAATTGATCTTCATGCTTTCATAAAGGTGAAGGCTAATGTGAAAGAGAAGGACGGAACTATTATTAATAAATTAATTGAAACTACCGTAGGCCGGGTCTTATTTAACCAGAGAGTGCCTGTAGAAGTTGGATATATTAACGAGTTATTGACCAAGAAATCACTACGTGATATCATTGGGGATGTAGTGAAAACCACTGGTATGGCCCGTGCAGCACAGTTTCTTGATGAGATCAAGGAATTAGGTTTCCAGATGGCATTCCAGGGTGGTCTTTCCTTTAATCTTCAGGATCTGAATATTCCTGCAGAAAAATCTCACCTTATCGCTCAGGCGAGTAAAGAGGTTGAGGAAGTAATGAATAACTATAATATGGGATTCATTACCAATAACGAACGTTATAACCAGATCATCGATATCTGGACCCGTATCAATAACCGTCTGACTGCCAATGTGATGAATCAGCTTTCAAGCGATAATCAGGGCTTCAACTCGGTGTTTATGATGCTTGATTCAGGAGCCCGTGGTTCTAAGGAGCAAATTCGTCAGCTATGCGGTATGCGTGGTCTGATGGCTAAGCCTCAGAAATCAGGTTCAGGTGGTGAGATTATTGAAAACCCGATCTTATCTAACTTTAAAGAAGGTTTGTCGGTATTGGAGTATTTCATCTCTACTCACGGTGCACGTAAAGGTTTGGCTGACACGGCCTTGAAGACAGCGGATGCTGGTTATTTAACACGTCGTCTGCATGATGTTGCCCAGGATATGATTGTTGGTGAAACTGATTGCGGTACTTTAAGAGGTATTTATACCACTGCTTTAAAGGATAACGAAGATGTAGTTGAGCCTTTATATGATCGTATATTAGGAAGAACCAGCTTGCATGATGTTTATGATCCGATAAGCAATGAGTTACTGGTTTCGGCAGGGGAGGACATTGAGGAGCATGTGGCCGTTAAAATAGAGAATTCGCCGCTGGAAGGCATAGAAATCCGTTCGGTGCTTACCTGCGAAAGTAAACGGGGTGTTTGTGCATTATGTTACGGACGAAACCTTGCAACCGGTAAGCGGGTGCAGATGGGTGAAGCTGTAGGTGTAATTGCAGCTCAGTCTATTGGTGAGCCTGGAACACAGTTAACCTTACGTACATTCCACGTGGGTGGTACAGCCTCTAACATCGCTGCTGAATCTCAGATCAATGCCAAGTTTGACGGGGTGATTGAATTTGAAAATGTCAGGACTGTGAGCCATGATACTACAGAAGGAACTTTGGAGGTTGTTTTAGGACGTTCCGGTGAATTCCGTATCGTTGAGCCTGGTACCCAAAAGATGATCATGTCAAACAACATCCCTTACGGTGCATTTTTGTATGTTAAGGATGGTGCTAATATTTCAAAAGGCGACAAGATCTGTAGCTGGGACCCTTATAACGCGGTTATTATCTCCGAGTTTGAAGGAAAAGCTGAATTTGAAGCGATCATTGAAGGAGTTACCTTCCGTGAAGAATCCGATGAGCAGACAGGTCACAGAGAAAAAGTTATTATTGATACCCGTGATAAAACCAAAAACCCTGTTATTCGTGTCGCGGATAAAAAGGGAAATGGTTTAAAAGGATACAACATCCCGGTAGGTGCGCATATTGCAGTTGAAGAGAATGAAAAGGTGAAAATCGGACAGATCATTGCAAAAATTCCGCGCTCCTCAGGAAAAACCAGGGATATTACAGGTGGTTTACCACGTGTAACTGAATTGTTTGAAGCACGTAATCCATCCAACCCTGCGGTCGTTACCGAAATTGACGGTGTTGTAACCCTGGCCGGAGTGAAACGCGGTAACCGTGAAATGTCTATCGAATCAAAAGACGGACAGATCAAGAAATACCTTGTTCCATTGTCTAAACATATCCTTGTTCAGGATAATGACTTTGTGAAGGCGGGTATGCCATTGTCTGACGGATCGATATCTCCTGCTGATATTCTGGCTATCAAAGGCCCTGCAGCAGTTCAGGAATATCTTGTGAATGGTATTCAGGAAGTTTACCGTTTACAGGGTGTGAAGATCAATGATAAGCACTTCGAAACCATTGTTCACCAGATGATGCAGAAAGTAATGATTGAAGATGCCGGTGATACACGTTTCCTTGAGAAGGAATTGGTTGACCGCTGGGATTTCCAGCTTGAAAATGATGAGATCTACGATAAGAGAGTAGTAACAGAACCGGGAGAATCAGCTAACCTGAAAGCAGGTCAGATCATTTCTGTACGTAAATTAAGAGACGAGAACTCGGTTCTGAAGCGTAAAGACCTAAAACTTGTTGAAACCCGTGATGCCATTGCCGCTACATCAAGTCAGATGCTGCAGGGTATTACCCGTGCATCATTAGGTACTAAATCCTTCATCTCTGCTGCTTCCTTCCAGGAAACTACCAAGGTGTTGAATGAGGCGGCGATCAGTGGTAAACGTGATAATCTCCTTGGATTGAAAGAGAATGTGATCGTTGGTCATTTAATTCCTTCAGGAACAGGATTACGTCAATACGAGCGTATCATTGTAGGCTCGCAGGAAGAATACGACAAATTACTGGCTTCAAAACAGGAAGAAGCAGAGGCTTAATAAGCTAAAGGCGCAAAGCTTAAAAGCCTAAAGCTAAAAGCTTTTAGTTTTGTACTATTATAAAAAGTCCTCTCTTATGGGAGGACTTTTTTTATATAATATAATTTGACGACAGAATTTATAACTTTACTATATGGAAGAGCAAAACAACGAGAACCAGTTAAATATTGAGCTTTCTGAGGAGATTGCAGAGGGCATTTATTCCAATCTGGCGGTAATTACACATTCAAACACAGAATTTGTACTGGATTTTATCCGGGTGATGCCCGGAGTTCCAAAAGCACGTGTTAAATCAAGGATAGTTTTAACTCCCGAACATGCCAAACGTTTCCTGGTCGCTCTGGAAGAAAATATCGAAAAGTTTGAAGCTCTTAATGGGCGCATAAAGATCAATGCAGAAAATTCCGGCTTCCCGATGAATTTCGGCGGTCCGGCAGCACAAGCTTAAAGGTGAGAAAACGTATAAAGAAACTTGTTTTCGGAAATCTGGAACCTGAACAGTTAAAAGATTCGAAGGATACCCATCATTTTCAAAAGATCTGGAACGTTTGGAACAGTGCCCATTATAATGATTTCGGTATCGAGCGGATTTTCAGACTGTTTCTTGTAAGTTCCAAAATTTTCTTTCCGGGTATATACATGGAGTTGCTAACCCGGAATTCAGCAGTTCATATCAAAAAGATAAGCAGCGAGTTTTATGTTCTCTTTAAAACTTTGATGCCATTTATAATTCTTTACTATAAGTTATGGGATATTCAGTGGCTCTTTTTATTTAATATTTACCTTCTCATTGAGACTTTTTTATACGTCTTCCATAAAATATTTCTTCCTGAGCACAACAGCAGTAAAATGCCCAACAGGTCGATCATTCTGCTTTTTTTCAATTTTACCGAGGTAATAGCATGCTTTGCTGTTATTTATGCAGCTGGTAATTATTTAAATCAGCCTGTTGTAAACTGGATCGATGCCTTATATTTCAGTTTGATTACAGGTGTAACTATAGGCTATGGTGATTTTCATCCGGTTACTCACCAGGGGAAAATACTGGTTATAATACAGATTATGAGCACTCTTTCCTTTCTTTTTTTGTTCTTTAATTTTTTTGCTCCCCGGGATCAGGATTCTGCAAAATAGTACCAATATAATTGACGATATCTTCAAAATCGTCAGGCTCAAACCAAATTATATCTTCTGATTTTTTAAACCAGGTAATTTGTCTTTTTGCAAATCTCCGGGTATTCTGTTTGATCTTTTCTATCGCTTCCTCTTTTGGGTACACTCCTTCTAAATACTCCAGGATCTCCCTATAGCCCACCGTGTTCAGGGCATTCAGATACTTGTATTTTCGAAGTGATTTCACTTCTTCTATCAATCCGCTCTGAACCATTTGATCGACCCTGGAATTGATCTGTTCGTATAATTTGGTACGGCTGGTATTCAGGGCAATCTTAATTACTTTAAAAGGCCTCTTTTTTTTGATCCTGCTGCGTAAAGTGGAAAATGCTTTTCCGGTACTTTCATATACTTCAAGAGCCCGGATTATTCTCTGCGGATTGTTAAGATCAACCTCTGCAAAGTAAACCGGATCGGCCTTTTTTAATTTCTCCCGGAGATATTCAATGCCTTTTTCACTCAGGAGCCGGTTTAACTCATCCCGGGTTTCTTCTGATGCAGCAGGTAATTCGTCGAATCCATTACAAACGGCATTAATAAATAAGCCCGAGCCTCCCACCAGTATAACCTGGTCATGAACCTTAAAAAGCTTATTCAACAGTTCAATTACTTCTCTTTCATAATCACCTGCATTAAAGGAATCATGGATGGAATGTGAATTTATAAAGTGATGCTTTACAGAATTGAGCTCTTCTTCAGAAGGTTTGGCCGTTCCAATGTTCATCTCTCTATAGAACTGCCTGGAATCAGCAGAAATTATCTCTGTTTTATAATAATCTGCCAGCCTGATAGCTAAAGATGTTTTGCCAATTGCAGTCGGACCAGCGATTACGATCAGAGTTTTACTCATAATCCTTGGTTTAGCGGCAGGTCAATAGTTAAAAATCATCCTTTTGGAGGTCTTCTGCATCGTAGCTGTCATTATCCGAGAATTCATCCATAAACTCATCTTTCTCTTCATCTTCCCCCTCAATTTCCTGATCAGCAATAATGCCCATGTCATTCATCTGCCCGAGATCTTCGGCATCTTCAGGCTGGAAATCAATTTCATTCAAAAAATCAAAATCATCTGAAACAGGCAGAACTTCGGGCGGTATTAATCCGCTTCCGACAAGCTTAGGCGCTTCTCCGATACTACGGGATACAAAGGGGTATGTTTTGCCGGCTTCATCATTCAGAATGATCTTAACAAGCTCCACATGAAAATCGAAGGGCCTGTCAAAGTTATATGTATAGTAAAATTTCTGATGCGGGTCCTCAATGAAACTGCTGAGTTTAGAATTACTCATCAATGCAATCCCGTTATTTATCTTTCTTTGATTTGGCAGATAGGCAATTTCCTCATTTTTTATCCACTGATCATTGCTTACATAAAAAGAGGAAGAAGCCTCAACTTTATATCCTGTTGATTGATGGATAATGCGATGGAGGTCTTCAAAAGTTTGATTCGATTTAATGTCTATATCCCGTTCAATATCATCGTAATCCTCAAAAGAAACCCTAAATCTATATATTGCCATTATGATTCAATTAATGTTAATATTACAAAAATACTATTTGAAAGGCCGGTTTAAGATTTTTATACCTATTTTTTTAAAAATGCCTTAAGGTTTTAGCCGGACAGGGCTTAGTCCGAGTTCAGTGCCTTTTTTTATCATGTATTCATAAGCTTCTTCCCTTGAGTTTTTTATTTCTCCCTCCAGAATAGCTTCGCGGATCTGATTTTTTATAATCCCTACATTTCTTCCTGCACTCAAATTAAATGCCAGCATAATATCCTCTCCGGATACAGGCGGCTGCCAGTTCCTTATCTGATCGCTCTCCTCAACATCTTTCAGTTTTTGTTTCACCATTTCAAAGTTGCGGCGATATTTCTTTATTTTATATTCGTTCTTAGTGGTTACATCGGCATTACAAAGGAGCATGAGTCCCTCGATGTCATCCCCGGCTTCAAACAATAAGCGCCTTACCGCCGAATCGCTCACTACATCCTGAGCCAGAACAATTGGCCTGAGATGTAGCTGTACCAGCTTTTGAACCAGTTTCATTTTTTCATTCTGGGGCAGCTTGAGTTGAGCAAAGATCTTCGGTACCATACGGGCACCGCGGTCTTCATGCCCATGGAATGTCCAGCCGTGTCCCGGCTCAAAGCGTTTGGTTGCCGGTTTAGCAATATCATGAAGAATGGCGGCCCACCTGAGCCAAAGATCATCACTGCTCTGGGCAAGGTTATCAAGCACCTGTAGGGTATGGTAGAAATTATCTTTATGGCCTTTTCCCTCTACCACTTCAACGCCCTGCAGGTCAGTCATTTGAGGAAAAATATATTTCAGTAAGCCCGTATTGAATAAATAGATAAATCCTGTTGATGGTACAGGGGCAAGGATGGTCTTATTTAATTCATCCGTAATTCTTTCCTGTGATACGATTTTGATCCGCTCTGCATTTCTTTTTATAGCCTCAAGTGCTTCATCATGGATACTGAAATGGAGCTGTGTTGCAAAGCGGATGGCCCTTAACATTCTCAGGGGATCATCAGAAAATGTGATGTCCGGATCAAGCGGGGTACGGATCAGTTTATTTTTAAGATCCTGTACTCCATCAAAAGGATCAAGTAAGCGGCCGAAATTAGAAGCATTCAGGCCCAGAGCCATCGCATTGATAGTAAAATCGCGGCGTTTCTGATCATCTTCCAGGGTTCCGTTTTCAACAATCGGCTTGCGGGATTCCAGGCGGTATGACTCTTTCCGGGCGCCAACAAACTCTATTTCAAGATCCCCATGCCGGAGCATGGCAGTTCCGAAATTTTTGAATACCGAAACTTTGGTTTGTAATAGTTTGCCTGCAGATTCGGCGAATTTGATGCCATTCCCAATAACCAGGATATCAATATCTTTGGACGGACGGCTTAAGAACAAATCCCGTACAAATCCCCCGATGACATATATTTCTGTATTTGATTCCTCTGCGAGTACACTGAGTTTCTTAAATATGGGGTGTTGTAAATGTTTTTTCATATAAAATCAGACCGGATCTTCTTAAGAGGAGATGAGGATGATCTGAGCAGGTGCTTAATCTCTCAGCAAAGGACAACATATTATTGCACTTTTTCAAGTACTTAAATAACATTCAGCAGATCATTTCCATCAATCAGCTGCAATGAGCTTATTTTCGGATGAAGGTAAAGAGACCGCCGGGCTCCAGTTTCATTATTGTAGAAGACTTCCTTTCTGAGGTATCATTCTGTTCCAGGTTAACTACATAATCAACTCCCTCAATAATCTCCTCAATGATGTCATTAAAACAGGATGGAGAAGGTGCTCCGCTTTTGTTTGCTGATGTTGAAATGACCGGCTTTCTGAAACGCTGTAATAATTGTTCGCAAAAGGCATGTTTCACTACCCGGATACCAATACTGCCGTCTTTAGCTATTGCATTCGGGGCTAAATTTTTAGCGCCCGAATAGATGATGGTCAGGGGATTTTCAGCATATTCAATAAGATCATATGCAATCTCCGGGACCTCCTTTACATAGCTTTGAAGTTTGCTATCCGTGTCGAGTAATATAATAAGACTTTTTTCTTCTGCGCGGCCCTTTAGTTTGAATACCTTTTCAACAGCCCCGGCATTGGTTGCATCACAGCCTATACCCCATATGGTATCCGTTGGATAGAGGATCAATCCCCCATTCTTTAATACTTCAAAGGCTTTATTTACTTCGTCTCTAAGCATTTACAACAGATTTTGGTAAAGATCTATAATTTTATCTGCGATCTTATCATTCGAGAATTTTTTTAAATGCATGATTCCTGAACTGATCATGACTTCCCTTTTTTCGGGATTTTTCAGGACATATCCGATCTGATCTGCCAGGGCGGAACTATCTTTCGGATCAATGTAGATACTGCCTTCGCCGCCGGCTTCCTCCAGGCAGGATCCGCTGGCAGCAATTACGGGGATATGAGAACTCAGCGCTTCGATGACCGGGATCCCGAAACCTTCAAATTCTGAGGGGTAAATAAAAATTTTTGCCTGCTGATATATTCCCGGAAGGTCTTTGAACAGTACATCTTTTAAAAAATGCACTCTGCTGCTCAATCCATTTCTGCTTACAAATTCTTTCACTTGTTTGGCATAAGAGGTTTCTTTCCCAATAATGACCAGGTGGAGATTGGAATCAAGTTCTTTTAAAGCTTTTACTGCAAGCAATAAATTTTTGCGGGTTTCAATCGTCCCCACATTCAGCAGAAATTCTTGCGGTAAATTATAAGCGGATCTGATCCTTAATTTCTCCTCATCTGAAAGGATCTGCCTGAACAGGGGGCTGCAATTTTGGTAAATTACTTCAATGCGCTCTTCACCGACATTGAAAAAATTGATCAGATCAGTTTTGGTTTTTTCACTGATGGCGATGATCTTATCAGCATTGGCGCAGGCATAGCGAACTTTAAACTCATAGATCTTCCGGTCTAAAAACGGGTAGTAGTTCGGGTATCTGCAGAATATCAGGTCGTGAATAGTGACGACCGTAGGGATACCTGCTTTTTTTAAACCCATGGGGATCTCGTTACTAAGTCCATGATAGAGCCCGATCTTTGCTTTTTTCAGATCATCGACAATCCCATAAGTCCTCCAAAAATGTTTTAAAATCGGATTGCCAGGGTAGTGGAAATGGATAGAGGGGTATTTTTGAAGGTCTATGGAATGCTCGCCGGGTTTCAGGGCATAGACCGAATATTGATTTTCAGGATGATTTTCGGCTAAAATTTGAAGCACATATCTGCTGTAGTTTCCTAAACCTGTATAGTTTTGGGTTATGCGCTTACCATCAAAGCCTATTTTCATTTCTATGATTTAAAATTAAAAAGGATGAACAAGAAATTCATCCTTTTTAATTAAAAAAAGTTCAGATGCATGGTTTTATACCGCTACATTATTCTCTCTGAGTGCATCATTGAGAGATGTCTTTTTATCGGTTGATTCTTTTCGCTGTCCGATGATCAGGGCACATGGTACCTGGAATTCACCTGCAGGAAATTTTTTCGTATAGGATCCCGGTATCACAACCGAACGAGCCGGTACGAAGCTTTTGTATTCAACGGGCTCATCACCTGTCACATCAATGATCTTTGTAGATGCCGTAAGCACGACATTGGCACCCAGAACCGCTTCTCTTTCAACATGAACACCCTCAACTACGATTGCCCTGGAGCCAATGAAGCAATTATCTTCAATGATTACCGGTGCTGCCTGTACCGGCTCTAATACGCCGCCAATGCCAACTCCTCCGCTAAGATGAACATGTTTCCCTATCTGGGCACAAGAGCCTACAGTTGCCCAGGTATCGACCATGGTGCCTTCATCAACATAAGCTCCGATATTCACATAGGAAGGCATCATAATGACCCCCCTGGCAAGAAAGGCACCATAACGCGCTATTCCATGTGGTACAACCCGAACTCCTGTTGCCTTGTAATCTGTTTTTAATTTCATTTTATCATGGAACACAAAAGGTCCCACTTCAATTTCCTTCATTTCTCTTATCGGGAAATACAGGATAACCGCTTTTTTGATCCAGTCGTTTACATGCCAGCGATTTCCTATTGGCTCCGCAACACGGATCTCACCTTTATCAAGATGTTCGATGACCCGTTCAATGGCATCCCTGTATTCTTTAAAATTGATGAGATTACGATCTTCCCATGCACTTTCAATGAGTTTTTTTAATTCGGTAGTCATACTTTTATTTTAAAGCAAATTAAAGGATTTTTCTCTCAATTTTTGTATCATTCCGTCAATTGTTACGTAATTTTGAACTATGCAGGAATTCGAAAAATTGCGTATTGATAAATATTTATGGGCAATACGTGCATTTAAAACCCGGAGTGTTTCCACCGAAGCATGCAAAGCCGGAAGGGTTAAGCACAAGGGCCAAAATCTGAAAGCCTCGCATATTGTAAGAGCTGGTGAGGTATATACTGTCCAAAAGGGGAGTGAAAGAAAAATCATTGAAGTTATTGCTTTGCTTGAAAGGCGGGTGGATGCAAAGACCGCTGTGAATTTTTATAAGGATATTACTCCGGTTGAAGAGACCCAGGCTTATAAATCCATGTTCCATTCTCCGAATTTAAGCAGGGACAGGGGAGCGGGCCGGCCAACTAAAAGGGATAGGAGGGAGATTGATGATCTTCAGGAGGGCTGGTTTGATTGACTTCTCAGTTGACAATTGACAAGTGAAAGTTGACAATTGAGAAATTCTTCTTCATGAAAATAATTTTAAATGAAGCAATCATCCTCTGACAACAGATAACTGGTAACAGATAACAATTAATTGACAGTTGAGAATTGACAGTTGACAATGGAGAATCACATGCCCTTCGAACGTCATCCCGACGCAGGAGGGATCTGTTTAAATTTAAGTCAATCTTTAAAAAACTTTTTTTAAGCCCGAAAGTAGATAACAATTAATTAAGATTGATTTAATAGGTTTGAGATCCCTCCTGCGTCGGGACGGTGGCAATAAAGTGATGTTACCGGGAAATTTAGGGTAACTATAACGATTTACCATGTCTTGATTCCTGACACTTGGTTCTTGAATCAATTTAAGATAATGATTGTCCTTATCTTGATTCCTGGTTCTTGATTCTTGAATCAATCCAGGGTAATGATTGTCCTTGTCCTGATTCCTGGCTCTTTTTTGATTCAGGAACCAGGACAGATTTGGGTAGCTGTACTAATTATTCATAGCCTTGATTCTTGATACCTGAAACCATTAACTGTCTGTTATCTATTTCCAATTTCCTATTATCTGTTTCCAGTTTAACAGGTAGTTCATCTCAAATGAAATAATATTTTGTCTTGGTTTCTGGCTCTTGGTTCCTGATACAATTGTTGTCCGGGTCAAATTCAACTTCGGCTTACTTGCTCAAAATTAAATACCGTAACCTCTGCTCTAGAGCCCAGCCGCATAGGTATGCCTGTAGTACCAATACCTCTGGATACATACATATGAGGCAATTCTTCACGGTACCAGCCACTTACATATCTGCCGCTTCCTTCCGGTCTGAATGGCGCGATCCCGAATAGTTTCACCTGTCCGCCATGGGTATGTCCTGAAAGTACAAGATCTATCGGAATATCTTTCATCTGCCCTTTTATGATATCCCTGTGCTGCGGGCAATGGGTCATGACCACATGATAGTCTGTTTTTTCGTAGAACTCCATGGCCATATTGAAATCGGCATTTCCTTCCAGATCATCCATTCCTGAAATAGAAACGGAGGTATCGTCAAATACATATCTGAAAGAATGATTCACTATTAATTCGCATTGATGTTTCTGATATACTTTCAATAGTTCAAGCGGCTGGACCCTCCAGCATTCCCAATTACCCAGTATAGCCGTTTTCTGGATACCAGGATCAAACAGGACCAGGAATTCATCCAGCAGGTTTAAATATTTATTTCTGTCAATGACATCACCTGTAAACAGGATGAGTTCGGGTTTGATCCGGTTGATTAATTTTGCCAGTCCGGTATGTCTCGGTCCGATCGACCTGAGATGAAGGTCAGAGATCTGAATAATTTTGATGTTCCTGGTAGAGGCTGTCGCTTTTCCCATGTAGAACTCATTGACTTCAATGAAGAATTTCTCATACCAAAAGGAATTCAGACCAAGGGAGGCTGTGATCAGGCCTGTGCCACCCCAAATGAATTTCCTTCTGCTGATCTTTTGCATAGATCAGTAATCGGTTTTCATACCAGATTCATCCCAGAGTTTGAAAGCAGAGGAAGCCTCCTGATGCAGGATCTGCCGGGCTTCCAGTTTTCGTTTTTCAAGAGGCAAGGCCATTTCATCGTAAATGAATTTATCATCGAAACCAATTCTAGCCGCATCCTGATGGGTATTGGCATAATATACCTTATCAATGTGTGCCCAGTAAATAGCGCTGAGGCACATCGGGCAGGGCTCGCAGCTGGTATAGATCACACAGCCTGACAAGTCGAAGGAATCTAGTTTTTTACAGGCCATTCTGATGGCTGAAACTTCCGCATGCGCGGTCGGATCTTTACTTAGTGTGACCTTATTTGCGCTTTTGGCAATTAATTGCCCATTTTTTACAATTACGGCACCAAAAGGTCCTCCCAAAGCTTTTTTTACATTGTGTTCGGAAAGGCGGATTGCGATCCGCATGAATTTCATATGTTGTTCAATGCCGGTCATTTATTTCCAATATCCTTAAAATCCATTCATCACCCAAATAAATTGCAAATAAAAAGAGGCTGTATCATAAATCATGATCAGCCTCTTTTTTTATTTCATAATTTCATATTTTCTGATTTTAAGTGATTTAAGTTACTATTCCGTTGTCTTTTATTTGGGTTAATCAGTTGATTT
>JAKFBV010000039.1:0-6870 GCA_036677005.1 Pedobacter sp. | reverse complement strand
AAAATTTGAATGGCAGGATGAATACCTGGCAATTTCTGTTTCTGAATCCAATTTAGCAATGGTAAGAGAATACATTAAAAATCAGGAAAGGCATCATCAGAAAAAATCATTTGAAGAAGAATATAAGGCTTTTGTTGAAAAACTGGGGTTCAATCAAATTAGAGGAGGTTAATGTTCTATCTATCGGGCTAAAGCCCAATGTAATTTTCCTCACATGTTGCTGAATATTGGGCTGAAGCCCGAAAACGAACAAACTCGTTAACCCCAGCTAAAGCTGGAGCCTATTGAGCGACCGGACTAGTGTCATGTCATAAATACTTTGACGAACACATCGGAATACTAAGGAGGCTTAAATAAAATGGCGGTTTACCTGTGACGATGAAAGGATGAAATTATTGAAACTTTATCCGTCAATTGATGAGTGCCATAACACTAGTGTACAAAAAAACCGGCCAGGGCAATGCTAACTCCCAGAAGTACAGCCACGATCTTCTTCAGGTTAAATTTATGATCCACACTTGATTCGAATAAAATTGTGGTGGATATATGCAAAAAGATTCCGATGACCACACCCATGATCCTGTCGAAATAGACCTCTATATTACCGATAGAACCTTGTCCGATCTCATAACTTAGCCAATAGCCGATCGGGCTCATCAGGGCAAAAAGTATTAACAAGCCGGTAACGAGGCCCTTACTCAATTTATTCTGGATCAGGACGCTTCCCAAAGCGAAGGCCGCCGGAATATGATGCAATGCTATCCCATAAACTAATTCACTTTGCTTTCCCTGAGCCAGGGGCATACCTTCGAGAAAGGCATGCAAACACAGGCTTATCATAATTCCGAAGGGGAACACATAATGTTTATGACTGTGCTGATGAATATGTCCATGTTCGATCCCTTCAGAAAATTGCTCCATTAATATCTGAAGCAGAAAGCCTCCCAGGATAAATAATCCAATTTGGGCATTCCCTGAATGATATACATCGGGCATAAGATGCAGAACGGTAATTGCAAACAGATAGGCCCCGCTAAATGACAGAACCAGTTTTAAGCGGTTAGTTTGATCGCTTTTAAACAGAAATATTCCTAATCCGCCAAAAAAAGCACTGCTGAAAAGCAGGATCAGTTTCCAGGTTTCCATTGTCTGAATGCTTTAGTGATAAGTAAGATGCTGCACATAAGATATCCTATCATTCCCCCAATGATCGCACCTGTGAGTATATCCAGAGGATAGTGCACCCCAACATAGATCTGGGCGAAACTTACTGAGAAAGCCCATAATAGCCCAATGGGCAGGATCGGCCTCCATTTACGGTAAAACATAAGGATTAAAAATACGGCCAGCCCAAAATGGTTGGATGCATGCGATGAAGGGAAACTGAATCCTGTGCCGCAAGCAATAATATTCTTCACTTCTGCTTTGATCTCGGGGTCATTGCAGGGCCTCAACCGTTCAAAAGCAGGTTTTAAAACAGAAGAAGAAAAGAAATCAGTAATTCCAAATGTTAAACCCAGAAATATCAGGATTAGCCATCCCTTTTTGCCATAGTTTCTGATAAAGAACACTGCCAGAAAAAGGTATAAGGGGGTCCAGAAAAAACGGTTCCTTAAGGCAGGCATCAGCCAGTCAAAAAAGGGATTGCTTAAGCCATGGTTTATGGCAAAGAACAGGTCCTGGTCAAACTGAATGATCTGTTCAAACATTGGCTTTCCGGCAAATGAATATTAAGCGGTCAGATCTGCTTTCATCAAAGGGATTTAAGGAGAAATCACCAAAATAATTTAAAATTTCAAAGCCGCTTTTTTCGAACATCAGCTTGAAGTCGCTGATTGTGAATGCTTTCACCTCTTCTTTAAATGAAAAATCTTTATTCTTATGTTCAAAGGAGATACTCTTAATTATTTTACCATTTTCAACCTTTTTACTGATGTAAAAATCGATCCCATCAGCATGCTTCACTTCCTGTTGAGTAAGATGCTTCATGATCTTAGCACTGTTAAAATAGTCGAGTACTAAAATGCCATTCTTTTTTAATGATTTTCTGAAGGTCTTTAAAGCGTTGATATGATCCTTTTCTGTTTCAAAATAACCAAAGCTTGTAAAAAGGTTAAAGGCGATATCAAAGTAATTGATAAAGAATAAGTGCCGCATATCATGAACATAGAAATGAAGGCTTTCATTCTCAAACTGCTGGGCAAATTTGATACTTGACTGGGAAAGATCTATTCCGGTAACATCATATCCTTTTTTGTTAAGATATACCGAGTGCCTTCCCCGGCCGCAGGCTATGTCAAGGAGGCGGGAGTTTATCCCCGGTTTTAAACAGGTACAAAGATTATCTATAAAGAATTCGGCTTCTGCGTCATTACGCTGATGATATAAGATATGGTAATAAGGTGAACTAAACCAGTTTTGAAACCACTTTCTAGGCATATGCAGATATCCGAATTTATGCCCAAATATATACATTTACAGTTTTACAGTAGGTCTATAGAATGGATTTGTTATTTTTGGACCATTATAACTTATAATGTGACTTTAATAACATCAATCTCAGGAATCAGGGGTACAATCGGAGGAATTGCAGGAAAGGGGCTTACACCGCCTGATATCATAAAATTCACCGCCGCCTACGGGCGATGGGTGATCTCAAATACCGGGAAAAAGAAAATTGTAATCGGCAGGGATGCCAGGATCTCGGGCGAGATGGTTCGCAACCTGGTTGTAGGGACACTGCAAAGTATAGGCATTGATGTGGTAGATCTGGGCCTGTCAACCACCCCCACGGTCGAAATTGCCGTCCCGGATGAAAATGCCGGGGGGGGTATAATTCTGACAGCCAGCCATAATCCCAAGCAATGGAACGCATTAAAACTTCTTAATGAAAAAGGGGAGTTTATATCAGACCAGGAAGGTCAGTTAGTTTTGACGATGGCCGAGGAAAGCGACCAGGAATTTATTGAAGTTAACAGTTTGGGAAAGATTGTTTATGATGACACTTATCTGCAGAAACATATTGATAAAATACTTGCATTGCCATTAGTAGATGCCGAAGCTATCCGCAAGGCCGATTTCAGGATCGCGATCGATTGCGTCAATTCATCAGGCGGGATATTTGTTCCTGCTTTATTGAAGGCATTGGGAGTTAGGACCATTTATGAACTATACTGCGAACCTAACGGTGAGTTTCCTCATAATCCTGAACCTTTGCCTGAGAATCTGACCGACCTGTCGCGTGAGGTTATTTCTAGAAAGGCCGATCTGGGGATAGCTGTTGATCCCGATGTTGACCGTTTATGTTTTGTTTGTGAGGATGGTTCGATGTTCGGAGAAGAATATACCCTGGTCACTGTTGCTGATTATATCTTAAATCACACACCCGGAAATACCGTGTCCAATTTATCCTCAACAAGGGCATTACGGGATGTCACTGAGGCAGCCGGCTGTATTTATACTGCTGCGGCCGTAGGAGAGGTGAATGTGGTCAATAAGATGAAGGAAACCCGGGCGGTTATTGGAGGTGAAGGGAATGGAGGGGTTATTTATCCGGAATCTCATTATGGCCGGGATGCCCTGGTAGGGATTGCGTTATTTCTGACCCATCTGGCAAAAAAGGGAACTTCGGTTTCCGTACTCCGATCGTCCTATCCGGCTTATTTTATTTCGAAAAATAAGATCACGCTTACTCCCGAAATGGATATTGATTCTCTTTTGGCTGAACTTGAGAAACGATATGAAAAGCAGCCTCATAGTACCATTGATGGCTTGAAAATAGAATTTGATAAACAATGGGTGCATCTCAGGCGGTCGAACACTGAGCCAATCATCCGGATATATTCGGAGGGCAGTTCAGAAACTGTAGCAGAAAACCTTGCCGGAAAAATAATATCAGATATAAAGGAAATAATGCAATTAAAGAAATGATAGAATGATAGAATGATAGAATGATAGTATAATAATTCGTTTGTCCCAAGTGTGTAATGCGCACCTTAATTTTTAATATTATGTCATTATCTGAAAAGGTTGAGTTTATTGAAACATTCAAGAAACGTACTAAAAGATTTGTAGTCGATACTATTTTTTTTTATAGAGAACTTCCAAAAACAGAAGAGGCCAGAATTATTGGGAGGCAGCTTTTACGTTCATCGTCATCTGCGGGTGCTAATTATAGAGCAGCATGTCGTGGTAGGTCTAAAGCTGAATTTTTTTCTAAAATGAGTATAGTTGTCGAAGAAATGGATGAATCAGTTTTTTGGATGGAAATCTTAATTGAAGCTGAAATTATTTCTGAACAGAAGATTCGAAATTTATTGAAAGAGGCAAATGAGATTCTGGCTGTAGTATCAACCGCAAGGAAAACAGCTTCGATCAAAAAATAGTTTTCATTCACTCATTCATTCATTCATTCATTCATTCACTCATTCACTCATTCACTCATTCACTCATTCACTCATTCACTCATTATAAATTGCCCATGCCCCGTATTTACCTGGATAATGCTGCTACAACTCCTGTTGATAAGGAGGTTTTAAAATCAATGTTTGAAGTGATGGAGGCCCATTATGGTAATCCCTCCTCCATACATTCACATGGTCGTGAGGTTCGTACGATAATTGAAAAGGCCCGTAAGAGTATTTCCGGTTTATTACATGCTTCACCATCCGAATTTTTCTTTACTTCGGGCGGTACTGAAGCTGATAATATGGCTATTCGTTGCGGAATAACCGATCATGGTATTAAACACGCCATTACATCAGCTATTGAGCATCATGCTGTATTGCATACTTTACAGGCACTGGAAAACAGCGGACTGATTCGCCTGAGCTATGTGAATATTGATCCTAAGGGAACTATCGATTACCAGCATCTGGAAGAGCTGCTCAGTTCAAATGAACGCAGTTTTGTATCCTTAATGCATGCTAATAATGAACTGGGCACGCTTACAGATATTGAAAGAGTCGGTGACCTGTGCGAACAGTATGATGCGATTTATCATTGCGATACCGTGCAGACTATGGGTCATTTTCCTCATGACCTGAGCAAATTAAAGGTACATTTTCTGGTTTGTGCAGCACATAAACTTCATGGTCCAAAAGGAGTGGGCTTCCTGTATATCAATAACAATATCAAGATCAATCCCTTGATCTTTGGAGGTTCCCAGGAAAGAAATATGAGGGGAGGTACAGAGAATGTATATGGTATCGTCGGTTTGGCAAAGGCGCTTGAAATTGCATATGAGAATATGGAAGAGCATCATACCTATATTCAGGGACTTAAATCCTATATGATGGAGGAATTAGTCAAACATGTACCGGGAATTGAATTTAATGGTGAAACTGATTCTGAAAAAAGCCTTTATACGGTATTAAACGTATCCTTCCCGGAGATGGAGATGGCCGAAATGCTGCTTTTCAGTCTTGATATAGCTGGCATATCGGCTTCAGGCGGAAGTGCATGCAGTTCAGGTACCAATATCGGATCACATGTTTTAAATGGAATCCATGCCAACCCAAACCGTCCTGCAGTCAGGTTCTCATTCAGTAAATACAATACCAGGGAGGAAGTTGATTATGTGGTAGGGAAAGTGAAAGAATTATGCCATATGCCGGTCAGGGTATGATGCTGTAATTAACCCGTGATCAGCTTTTTACCCGGGTTTTTGTATTAATTTTTTTTGCTTGCTCTTGTTAATTATTCGTAACTTTATAGTGCAAAAATATTAAAAAGGAGGGCATCATGAGCAAAAAGCATGTTCCAAAAGATACGATAAAGCGTATTCCTAAAGATGAGATGTCAGAAAAGAACCGGGATAGGCACTCTAATCTGGGGCTTGTCCGGGGTTATAGCTTCTGTCACCATTCGCATGGCAGGGTCAATAATCATTCTATTGGGTTTAACCACGAACCAGGCACTTTATAAACAACTATCCCGCAAAAGCGGGATTTTTTTTTATTTATAGAAAGCAAAATAATATATTTCATGCAACGCAGAACATTTTTACAAAGCGCAGGCCTTTCTCTTGGATTATTTACCCTCTTTCCAGGAAGGACTCTGGCAGATATTATCAGCCCGCCCGCCTATAAATTCAGCCTGCTGAGGAACAGTGTTGGTATCTTTACAGAGTCGGGTGGTACCATCGCCTGGATGTCAAATAAATCCGGCATAGTTGTGGTAGATTCGCAATTCCCGGATCCGGCAGCTCACCTGATCGCAGAATTAAAGAAAAATTCTGACAAACCTGTTCAATATCTGATCAATACACATCATCATGGTGATCATACCGGAGGTAATATAGCCTTCAAAGGATTGGCAGGAAATGTGATTGCCCATACCAATTGCCTGATCAATCACCGCGCTACAGCAGCAACCCAGAAATCGGAAAGCAAACAGCTTTTCGCAGATACCGTATTTCAGGATCAATGGAAGACCAAAGTGGGCTCAGAGCGGATCCAGGCTAACTATTTTGGAGCCGGACATACCAATGGGGATATCATTGTTTATTTTTGGTCATGCTGCTGATCCTGAAAAGGTTACAGGAAAGAAGGAGGAGCTTAAGGCCATGCAGAATTTCCTCGAAAAATTACTTCTTTTCGTGAGGAATGAGATGAAGGCCGGAAAATCAAAAGAAGATATTTTAAAAGCTGCAAGTATCCCCGGAGCAGAAGATTTCAGGGGGCAGGGGATTCAAAGGAGTTTGACGGCGGCGTATGAGGAACTGACGATGCAGGGTTTGAGTTAGGTGTTAGGTGTTAGGTGTTATGGGTTATGGGTTAGGTGTTATGAGTTTAGCACACACAACTCATAACACATAACTATTTATGCAAGCATCTTCAGGAATGATCCGAGTTTTGCTTTCATCTGTCT
>JAKFBV010000038.1:0-1658 GCA_036677005.1 Pedobacter sp. | reverse complement strand
GGAGGTAGCTTCCGGCTGTTGATAATTTGGAAGAGAACACGATTTCTTGCCGGAAAACTCCGGAGGAAAGGGCTGAACTAGCCTGTAACACACTGGTATTGGTTTCAAAAATCAATTAATGTGTACCACAGCCTTATCTGAATAATTATAATCCTATACCTTTAACCTTCCTTAATATCGAACTGAGGTTAAATTATAGCTTGTCTCTGTTCTCGTAAACTTTCATAATCGCATTGACCACATCATCCATGTCCCTGGTGGTACCCAGTAATGATGCTACACCTTCCAAAACGACCATTTCTTCATTACAGACCAGGTCACAAACAGGCATCTTCATTTCTTCCTTATAACGCTTAAGACGTGATGAAGAGTACATTGCCTGATATTCCCTTAGTCCGATAATTTCATCCACCCAGGGTTCACCATGAAAACCCCTTGCAATGTACGGACTCAGGTTAATTCCTTCTGCTGAGAGTGCTTTAAGAAATTTGCTGCGGTCGGCATTATTAAAATGCTCTTTACGATAGCTCATTGCATATTTATAATAACCCGAGCTTTCGGTGCCCGGATATTTCTTCTGAGGGACTAGTCCGGGGAAACCATTTAGTTTAGCATCAAGATAAGCAGCATTTACATTACGACGCTCAAAACGTTCTCTCGCACCGGCAATCTGTCCCATCAGCACAGCGCCTTCAAATTCATTCATGCGATACTTTGGCCCTATGGTCACATTAGACCCTTTACGGTTCGTACCATGATTCTGAACGGTAAAACATCTGTCCATTAATTCTGCATCATTTCCGATGATCGCACCACCTTCACCGCAGGATATCTGTTTGCTGGCCTGAAAGCTGAAGCAGCCCAGATCACCGATCGTTCCCAGTTGTTTGCCCTGATATTTTGCAAAGTTTGCCTGGCAGGCATCCTCAATCACCTTCAGATTATGTTTTTTGGCAATAGCCATTATACGTTCCATATTGCATGGCATACCCATAATATGTACCGGAATAATGGCTTTGGTATTTTTATTGATCTTTTTTTCTATCTTTTCTGGATCAAGCTGAAACGAATCCCTGTCAAGATCAACCAGTACAGGTAATGCCCGGCTTGTTAAAATGGCCGAAACAGTACCAAAATCACTGTATGGTGAAGTAATTATCTCATCCCCGGGCCCAAAATCCATGGCCTCAACAGAGGTTGCCAATGCCTGAGTTCCCGAACCCGTTCCAATACAAAGCTGAGTACCCATCAGGCTGGCATATTCTTTCTCAAATGTTGCCACTGTTCCGGTTGGCGATTGAATACGGCTCCATATACCGCTTTTGGTCGTCTTAACAACCGACTCAATTAACTTCTCGTCAGCTATCATTGCCGGCCATTTAGGCCAGGTCTTCATACGAACGGGTGTTCCGCCCAAAATCGCAAGCTTTCCTGAATTACCTGTGCTGCCTGTTGCAGGCAACACATTTGAAAAGGTAGCAGCAACAGTGCTTGTGGTTATAGCTGCAATAAACTTCCTTCTGCTTAAGTCTTTAAATTTCATCTGTATAAAAATTTGACTGAATAGGGTATTATTTTAGTACAGACATACAAATTCCCCCACCCAACAAAAATGTTGGAAACAAACAAGCTGCCTAAAGTAAAAACAGGGAGACTAA
>JAKFBV010000037.1:0-22849 GCA_036677005.1 Pedobacter sp. | reverse complement strand
AACCTTTTGCGGCAATGCATGAGGACGAAAAGGTTATTGACATCCTGAAAAAGACCTTAAAGAAAATATCATCCCGCGCTATTGAGGAAGTCGTTAAAATTCCGGTTTCAGGTAAAGTCAAAATCCTGATTCAAAAAGCTGCAGCTACAGATCAAATAACTGATCGAAGAGCATAACAGGTAACTAGAGATCGCTTTCGTGCACCATGTATATAGCCAGATCAGCATTGTTCTCTGCATATAATGCTATTTCATCCGACGAAACACTATATACATCAGGATCACCAGGTGTATCCTGGATTGACGGCATAACCTGAAATGCATTTTCACCGCCATATTGGAATTCCTCGGTTTGCTTTAATGGAATAATGGTTAAATAACCCACACCATTATCAATCCATGTTTGCAGGATAGCTTTTTTAAACCTGGTATAGCCGTTTATCATAATTTTTTAGAATACATCAAAATTAACATTGTATGAGGTATATAATGCAAATAGAGAAAAATATTATCAACGGAGTAACATGAACAGGATGATTTTTGAATATCCTGCGTATTCTGCTCCATTCCCCGGAATATGTACCTGTGCCGATTGTTGGAAAGCAGCAATCAGGCCTGTAAATTCCCGAGCCCGGGTACTAAAGTAAAGGGTAACATTTTTAACCAAAATCATGGAGGCTACTGGTAACCGAGAAGCCAGAGAATCTTTTTATTGCCCTATCCGGAGAGACGCAAAGCTTAAACTGTACAACAGTTCTTTACTGTTATGCTGGCAAACCAATTTTGGTAATCGGTGGAAACTCTCCGGACAGTAGGTTAATACCATCATAAGATCGGGCTTAATTATCCTCATTTTTTATGGGAAGGAACCCTTTTTCATCGAGTGCCTTCATAATCCCTCTCAGTAGAAAACTGTTATCAAAGCGAAGCAGATACTTTCTGGAACCCTCACTTTCCTGCATGATCATCTTTTTATCGATCAGCCTTTTTATTTGTCTTGAGATTTCAGAACCTGCTTTCCCCTGGAAAATATCCTTCAGGTCAAGCGCCTGGAAAACCTGCTTGTCAGCAGCTTTCTTAAGGATTTTCGCTTCAACATCTGTGATGTATTTTCGGTCCAGAGAGTAATTAATAGCAGGAAGCAGGATTTCTTTTTGCAGGTAGGGATAATTCAAAAGCTTATCAATCTTTTCAATCTCTATTTTTAAACCACCTAATACATACTCACACCAGGTTAAAATACCTTTCTCTGTACCCGAATCAGCTCCGGATAAATGATTATAATAATCATTACGATTGCTGCAAAATACCGCGGTAGGGTTTATTATTCGACCCACATTCACTGCAAACCCGGTTTTTACCAGCATGGCATAGGTAAACAGGCGTACAGTCCTGCCATTTCCGTTGGTGAATGGGTGGATCCAGACAAAGCGATGGTGGGCGATTGCAGCCTTTAGCAAATCGAATTTTGGTGAGGCCTCCTGGTTAATGAATGCGACCAGTTCATTCATATAATGCTCAACCTGCAAAAAATCCGGAGGAATATGGATAGACTGTTGGATACTAACATTGACCTTTCTATACTGTCCGGGTGTAAGATCGCCCTCCCCTTTGGGTGGCGGAGGCAAATCCTTAACGATCATTTGATGGAGTTGGCGGATGAAGTGCTCGTCAATGGGATATTCAGCAATACCCTGCTCAATAAACTCCATAGCCCTTTCTATGTTTTGGATTTCCTTTATGCTCCAGGAAACCGTCTTCGGCTCTTCAAGCTTGGTTTCAATATATTCCGCAATCGTTGTGTTGTTTCCTTCTATACGGGCAGAACCTACACTCTCCAGGGTATGAAAAATATGTTTAAGCTGAAAGAATACACCCGGATGAGTAGAACCACTTAAAGGTTTTTTTCTTAAGTAATCCAGTTCTATGATTAAATCTGTCAATGTAGCTCCAAAAGATGGCTCGTGCAGTTTTAGATCTATGTGTTTGAATTCAATTTTTGACATAGTAAATTTTATGATTTAACACTTGCGACTTTTAAACTTAACAAGTTTAGCGAAAAAGTATCTGTTTATCAATATGTTAATAAAGAATGCAATTTATCAACAATTAACAAATTTTAGTTTACAGAATTAACAAAGTTGGTTTTCTTAATTAACAGATTTAAAGCAACAGTGTTATTGCAGAAGATTACAAATTATTGATAACTCCATTCCAGCTATCGATACGCCATGGTGCTTTACAGTAATGAAGAATCTGGTTCATATTCATCTGAATCGTTCTCTACTGTGTAGTTTAAGCGCAGCGTCTCTACCTTTAGATTTTCGAATAATGAGGAGTCTCCAGACTCCTCACCGTATAAATAAAAGAGATCAATCAAACCTCTTTCGTTTCCATAATAATCCATTCCGGAAGTCCTGCTCAAATCTTAAATTCCTGTTCTGACCGGGTTTTCATGTATCCTTGATTGCAATATTTTTTCTGTTGAACATTCAACCGGATGATTACTGGTGCTATTTTGTAAAGGAGTCTGTCCCGTATGTACGGGATTGCATTGAATAATCCGTAGAGCGCTGCGCTAACTCTATCGGACAGTGGGTCTCAGTAACAGATTTTTTAATGATCTTTCCAACATCTGTGTTGACAAATCAACAAAGGCAGAAATGCTTTATTCTGCCCCTGAAAACCCTGAGTGTATCTGTTAGCCTATCTGAGATTACCCTTAAGCCTAATGAAATAAAATTAATTTTCGGTTTATTACACCAATTCCTGGATTCTCTATACCAACTCCGCTTTTTTCTATACCAACTTCAATATTCGAACATATAACTAATTGTAAATCAACTAATTATATCATTAAAAATTTGTTTGCTATCATTCTTCTCCTTAGGTTTATCTACCTAAACCCCAATAATGAAAAAATTATCGCTCCTCCTGCTTACAGGCTTTGTCCTGGTATGCAGCCCTCTCCTGCATTTAAAAGCTTCCGAAAGCACAATGTATCATTTCCGGCAGGATGTAACCGTGTACGTCACCAAAACGGGCGCCAAGTACCATCGTGGCGAATGCAGCTATCTCAGACAAAGTAAGATCAGTATTTCTAAAAAGAAAGCGGTGGCTGCGAATTATGGGGCTTGTTCGGGATGTAAACCATAAAGAATCTGATAACCAATATATAAACCAAAGAATGGGCTGCCAAATGTGAATCATGCCCGCACAAGGAGAGGTCAACAGACCTCTCCTTCCTGGCTTAATTAACATGAATTACAACGCATAAATTAACAAGGGGCCATAACTGCCTTTTGCACAACACACTAAAGAAACGCAGGTTAGCCTACTATCTGCAGAAAACGTATGAAAAACATCATTAGGATATATTATGGCCATCATTATCAGGACGGCATTTCCTGACTTGTTATTAAGCAAGGTCAGGAATGCCATCGTGTACGCAGAAATTAAAGACTGGTTAAAACATGAAAAGAAGGATCTCTTTACCTATGCTTTGGGACCTCATGCAAGCAAAGCCTGGTTCCTTAGCCGGATATATCCCGGCGAGCTTCGTTTTGGCATCATCTTCCCTGCCCGCTGTGTGCGGAAGAAGGAATATTATGCCATCTACCATGGGAAAATGGTTGGGATGCTCTTAAGCTATTTTCAGGAAGATATGGAGCACATAGGAGTGACTGCGGGAAAAACGGAGCCGGATGTGGGAAGGAAAACAGGAACAGCTTGAACAAAAATAAATCAGATATGGATTTTAAAGACTCAGTAATCCAATTCGCTTCCAGGGTAGAAAAGCTCTGCCCTCAAATTCAAACCGAAGAGGCCAGCAAGAATGCATTGATCATGCCCCTTATTCAATTATTGGGATATAACAATAGTAGCCGAAGAATGCTTAATAAATTATATCCTAACTCTAGGCCGAAGGATTCAAACAGATTTAAATACACTGCTTATGGAAAGTAAACCGGACGACAATCTTATAAAATGGGTACGAGAGGAGGCGATGGAATATGTCAGATAGATTCATTCAAAAACGAATTGAGCTTAACAGAGCCACAAGTACTGGTAGAATTAAAGTTGCTAAGTTGATCGAATTGATTGAACAACATCCATATTCAGCCAGTATCAAAGAGACTTTTAATGTGAAATCTATATTGAATGAGTATATAGTAGTTGGAAATATCGATACTATTTTTGGTGAAATCATTCGTCTTAAAAGAGAATACATTTTTAGCAATATTAAAGCAAATAGTACCGAGGTTTTCTTTAGTAATGGGATGAAGAAAGTTGAAGGCATCAATACTGAACAGCCGCTGATTTTTAATTTTACGGAATACATCGATGGTTTCGCTGAAATTCACAAAGACCCTTTGAGTGCCTACGCAGTTTATGAATCCAAGAATACTTTTTTTGAAGAATTCTCGATGTCAAAGTTCGCAAATATGCTGTTTGATAATGGACTTCATGCACTTGCGGACATTAATCTTAATTATTTCAGAAAAATTTCCAGCAGTAAACCTGAATTTAATAAATACAAAAGCTATCGGTTGGTTGAAAACAATTCAGAAGTGTTTGTACGGGGTATTACTTCCGAAAAATACTCTGAATATGGGGTAGATTTCACCTTTGTAGTAAGTATGCTAATGCTTTATAAAAATATGAAGCGAAACGCTGGCAATAATTATAGCATAACATTTGTGGCTGTCAGTGAATCAAAGCTTGATTTTATCATTTCATCTAACGAATCGAAGCAAGCTGGAGATTTTGGGGTGATAAGTTCTGCTATCGGTGTTTCTACAAATGATTTGGGTAAAGGAGCATTAAACTTTGTGAATATTATAAAGCTTGATGTTAAAGGCAAGGGGGTTTATCTATATCCGAATAATAAGGAGGTGGCCAAAAAGAATTTAAATATCAGTCATATTCAAGGGCACAATGGGGTATTGAAAACCTTATCGGAAGCAGATGACTTTTACAGCTATATTGATGTTTTTATTAAAGACCTGCTGGCAGTAAAAGTTATTAAAACTCCAAATGATTTAAGACTTCGGATTTTATTGAAGATTGAACACCCCAACAGTTCTTTTAAAAGTGCATTAAAAGAATTACAGGATATTTTCAAAACGCAGATAAATAATGAAGTGAAAGACTTTGCGAAGCTTTTAGAGATGTGTTATAAGGCTGAAGAGTTAGAAATTGAATATGACTTGAAGGATAAATTACGGGTTATAATATCAGAGATTATTTTAAACAAAAAATAGGGTAATTGTTATAAGTTACTACGAATCTATCATGACAAAAGCAGAAAAGGATGTGTTTGATTACTATATGCATGAGGATTTCAAGAAATTAGAAAAGGAGATCAGAAAATCTACCCGATATATAAAATATCATCCCAGGATCTTCAGATATCCAAAAGATGAAATTGATTTCAATTGGCTAGCTGAACGATTGAAGCTGCTAAATGCTATATATGGTTTGAGATCTAATATTTTGAACAAGGTGGAGTTTGATAGTATGTACAAACCTTAATTCGCTTATTGTTACCCTGCATACCCTACTTGATAAAAGCGAGCTTTAAACCCGCATCAAATGAGTGGATCTGGATGAAAAGGTAAAATAGTTTGAAGTGCTAATATGTAGGGATGATTAGGCTGACCATTGACTTATTTCCAGCAATTATTGTGTAATAATTGCAAACCAGATGTCAGTCTCAGCATTTTTATATATTCATTAATTAAACCTATGGAGATTCATAAAATCATTTATCTAAAATTTAAAAAAAACATAAAATCAGTTTTAAATTTAGTTATCCTGGCAATCTTATTTTCGATGAGCACGAATGTACATGCGCAGGACTACAAAACGTCACTGGGATTGGGAATCGACTTTGGTACCGGCCCCGCCTGGGTCGGACCTTCGGTAAAGCACTTTTTTAATAAGAACGCGGCAATTCAGGGTGATGTATTATTCGGAGGGAATTCAACTCTCATCCAGGCATTCTATCAGCATCATTTCCCGGTAAAAGGAGCTTCCAACTTAAACTTTTTTGTGGGGGGCGGGCCCGGGATCGAATTGTATGAGTACGGATCCACAGTTTTGCTCAAACCAATGGCTGGTTTAGAACAAAAGTTTAAAGAAGCTCCCCTTACATTTAATTTTGACTGGCGGCCAACGATGTTTCTATATGACGGCGGGAGCGAGATTGAGCCTGCCAGATTTGGCATTGGGATTAGATATAGCTTCTGATACGATGCAGCAGTGGAGTATAATCTTTTGGAAGGTCCAATAACACCAAAATTAATTATTAGGATTTAAGATAGGATTCTTTTTTGCTGGCGGCAGGCTTGGTGGAAATAATGGAAGCGGCAGTAGAGGTGGGTCTGAAGACTCTTTTGCATTGAATAATCCGTAGAGCGCTGCGCGAACTCTATCGGACAGTGGGTAATCAATGGAAACACTACGAACAGAGGGGTCATTGCGAATTCCTTCAAGGAAAGACTACAGTCTTTGCATACTTTCTAAGTCAAAAAAAGTAGAAATAGTTGTCCATTATCAATTACGTAAAACATGATTTGAACAGGACGAACTAGCATTTGCTATACATGAACTGGAGGTTTCTATAATTATAAAGTATTGTTAATAAGTATTTTATGTTTATTTATTATGCAAAATCGGAATTTCTTATCATATATTTAATATAAATTCACCTCTCCGTTTTTGCATTTGGTCTTAGGACTGGATTGTTTCCAAAGCATTAATAATAAACTATCATGTCTAAAATAATAATTTCGTCACAATACCATGTACGTGTTGTCAAGTCTGACGACATTATTTTTTGCGAGGCGGATAACTGCTATACCCACATATATCTTTTAAGCGACGAAAAAATAACAATGTCAAAATCGCTTTCCAAATTTTCAAAAGAACTAGTTTTTCCCAATTTTATACGGGTCAATCAATCGTACTTGGTAAACAGTGATTATATTAAGTCGGTCGATAAAAAGAAGAAGTTTATCGAAATGATGAATCAGTCTAAGGTTCACTTTACTATACCTATTAAGGAGCTACTTAACTTGATAGGAGACAACGGAGAAGTAGATATTTAACAGTTGTAAATAAACTCAACGCTTACGAGTTTTAGATGTTGATGAATACTTATCGTGAAGGCTTACACAGTTAACAAACACATGATATTCTGATTTTCAATGGTTTACGGGCGCAGGTCTGAGAAATAAACCTCAGATTGGTCGATCCTTATCTAATAGACAATGAAAACTTTGTATCAAACTATTGCTGGCTTGTCAATTATATGCTTAGCTGGAATTAACTTAAGCTTACACGATAAAAAGTCCTCGGGATTGGGTTTAGACCTTCAAAATGTTCTCGCTTTACAAGCAAACGCAGCATAATGCTATTGTGATGCAATGCTAATCAATGTACGGCTGGTGAAATCTACTCCGCCGGCAACTTAGTTTGTTATTAAATTTTCCTTTTGTGTATTCCATATTCATGTAAAGCGTAAATACTGAACAAAAACAGCGATATACTTGATACTTTAATCTACTTACTTAAACCCCAATGTTTTAGATTTTTAAAGTGAATTATAACCTTGACCTTCACATTAATAATATTTACAATATGTTTAAAGCGAATAGTGTTAAGGATAACTTGGATAAACTGATGTTCTTTGTATTGGGAGTTTCAGTATTAGGCGCTCCATTCGTGATTGACAATCAAATAGAACAGTCCACTCAGTACAGTCAGCTTCTCTTTTTACAAGTATCAGCCACCATCTGTGCAAGTATTTTGGGATTATACATGATCTTATGTCCCTTGACATTATTTAACCATATTAAGAAAACGGATATGCTGGCGGGCTTGTTCGCTTTCTATTTTATAGGATCGTCACTGGTAGCAAATGACGAATCTCTACCGTGGGCTTTTTGGGGCTTCATTTCGTTAGGAATATTTTATTTAGCTGTTAGGGTTATCAATTTAAAATATTTGAGGTACATATTTCTGATTATCATGATATCAGCTACGATAGAGGCTGTTTATGGCAATTTACAGCTCTATGGTTTATTTAGATCACATCACAGTGTGTTTAAAATAACAGGTAGTTTTTTCAACCCTGGACCGTTTGCTGGCTACTTGATCGGCGTGTTGCCCATATCAGTAGGAGTATACCTATTTAGAGAGCAATTGTTCGGCAAGAATATAAGAAGCGTCCTGTTTCCAGTCATTTCATTAATTTCTATAGTTGCAATTTTACTGATTCTTCCCGCATCCGGATCAAGGGCAGCGGTGATTGGAGGTATAGGAGGTGCTATTTATCTAATAATCAATAAATTCAAGTTATTGGACTCTAATAGAATCCTATTAAAACACCGAGCATTTAAGTATATCGCAATAAGTGCTGTGCTGGTATGTATTACGTTCGGCTACGCATTATATACTCTCAAGAAGCCTTCAGCGGATGGTAGATTATTGGTTTGGAAAGTTACTAGTCAAATGATATCCGACAGGCCGATCTTCGGATTTGGTTTTGAAAAGTTCAAGTCTAATTATATGTTATATCAAGCTAGCTATTTCGAGAAAAACCTTAATTCAGCAGCAGAAGTCGCCACCGCTGACAATGTAGATTATTCTTATAATGAATTCTTACATGTTTTTATGGAATTCGGAATGTTAGGATTCTTATTAGGTATGCTTTCATTGATTTGGTTCCTTACATCTAAGCCCATTGGCCCTGATGAACTTTACTGGATATACATCGCTCGGGCTGGGATCATATCGCTGTTAATTTTCAGTCTTTTTTCATATCCCTTGGATATTTGGCCAATAATGATCAATGCGGTGATATATTTTGCTGTCATATCAAGTTATAGCCTACCAGAATTAGTGAAAACTGGTGAGGTTAAGGTTACTTTAAAGAAAGCATTCCTCATCCCCATTGGTGTTATTATAATAGCGTCGACGATACTGTCTTGGACAGGACTAGAGAAGAAGCGAACTGCGCTGCACACCTGGAGAAAGGCGTCGGTACTGTATGGAATGGGAGCGCAGGGAGCTAGCTTATCCGAGTATGAAAAAGCATTTCATCAACTTAACAATGACGGCTTATTCTTAAGTCATTATGGCAAAGCACTTTCTATGAGTTCAGAGCATAGAAAAGCGATCGCCGTGTTATTAAGTGGCAATAAATTACTCCCTAATACCACCAGCTACACAGCCTTAGGTGACTCCTATAAGGCTCTTGGGCAGATCGAATTGGCTGAAGCAGCTTATTTAAAAGGATATCATATGATACCATCCCGATTCTACTCAAGATACAACCTTGCCCTGTTGTATAAAAATAGTGGGCAGCCGGAAAAAGCATTAGCGATTGCTCAGGAAATATTGAACAAGCCGATAAAATTAAATTCTGCGGCTGTAGAAACGATCAAAAGGGAAATGCGGGAAATTATAGCTGATTACGATGTTCAATAGACCCTATATCATACCGCCATTACTTGTAATTCACAATTATTTATAAACTAAAAACAAAAAAAGCTATGAAAACAGCAAGCAAAATCCTCCTAGGCGCATTCGTTGTGGGAGTAATGGGATTTAACCTTACATTAAAAGGTGAAAAAACTAATTCCTCAGATGTTACATTGAGCAATATTCAGGCATTGCAAGCATCTGCTGTCGAATGTAAATGTGACGCTACCAACACAAACGCCTGTACCATCGAGGGAGGTGGTACTGGGACCGGCCAACTAATCTGCGTGTGGTAATTTAAAGATAGTGCTGGCAACGCCGGTACTATCTTTTTTGAAAGTTTTTATCAACTCAGTATACTAGGTGTATAAGTCAAAGTGAGTTCACGTGTATATGAAATCCAGCATAAAATTTTTCCTCTTCGTAATCCCCTTATTATCATTTAATTGCTCAAGTTCAGATTCAGAAAGCCTCGCCGTAGTATTTACTACCTCTAAGATATTGACCGCGAAAACCTTAATATCATCCGAGAGCCTGCAAGATCCTTGGATTATTTCCGTAGTTGATTCGGCGCTATTAATTGCGAATTATAAAGCCACTCCTTTGCTTGAGGTCTATAACTTTTCAGGTAAGCTTATTGGAAAAGCTCTACCTAGAGCCGATAAGGATTTCAATGTACTAACAGTCGGTGGAATTCAACCTGAAGGACATAATAAAGCATTTTATGTCTACGATTTATTCGGAAAGAAAACAATAAAATACAAATTTCGTGATATAAATAATATATCTACCTATACCGCCTCAACTTTTATGGATTACAGTGATTCAACACGCTATCCGAGAGCAGTAACAAAATTTTTTATTGGGAATGATGTAACAATCGGTGATAGCAGATCGCCATTCGGCAGAATTTTACTATCTAAATATGATGGATCATTTTTGTCTTGGAACATACAGCAACCTCCAAAAGTGTATCCTGATTTTAGTGACTCTGAAAACTCTAGCTTGTATGTCTCTTCAATTTCTATAAGTCCAGATAAGTCAAAAATTGCCCTAGTAACAAATTATGCCGGGCTATTCGATTTATATAGAATTACTCCGTCCGGGATAGATTCAATTTGGTCTTATAATGAGTTCCCCCCTAGTGGGATAAACCGAGTTGACTTGGGCGATGGGTATAAAGTAGCAAGAAGTGGAAATTCTGTTTATGGATATTCTGATATTTCTGTATCCAATAAATTTGCCTATGCTTTATTCTCCGGAAAAAAAGTCAATGAGGACAATTACTCTTTTGGCTCTATTATAAGGATAGTAAGCTGGGATGGGAAACGAATATTACAATTTGGTGTGGATCGATTGGTAAATCGTATAGCTGTGAGTAGCGATGATAAGCTTCTTTATGCTATTGCAATAAATGATAACGACAATCCTGAAATCGTAGTTTTTAACATTAAAAATATTTGGCTTAATTAGTACATCATGAAAAAAAAATTATTGCTATTCATACTTGGATTGACGTTTTCAGCTTCATGTAATAGGACTGAAATCAATAAGCAAGACAAAGAAAAGTTAGATCCAAAACAACGCTGGGAAAGGAAAGTGGAAAATGTTGTTAAAAATATTAGTGGAAAACAAATCATTATACCTGACAGCGTTCAATATATCAGTAACTTTAAGAAGGGGCAGATTAATCCGAACAACAAAGTTAAAATTGCGACCTATATCGACTCAACTTGTTCAGTTTGTTTACATGCATTGATATTTTGGGAGAAATTCATTAATGAATTAGAAGCAACGGGTCAAAAGTGTGAATTCTTAATCTATATCTATGGAGATGATATCCAAAAAATTCAAAATCTAATGGTTAAGACTGGATTTAATCGGCCATGGATATTTGATGCTAAAAATCGATATATCACAGCTAACAATTTTTTCGATGACCGAATTCAGACCGTTATTCTAAATTCTCAAGATGAGGTCATTTTGATTGGCGATATAGTAAATCGTCCGCAACTTGAAGCGCTGTATAAAAAGGTCATTAGCGAGAATCAATAATTGAAACGCATCTCATTGATTCGTGCCGATATCTTTCGCGCATTGCGGCAGTTTTTATTTGTCATTATAATCTTTTTAACTGTGATTTTCGTGAGGATCTTCCTGTTCGAAATTTATCAAATACCGGGATCATCCATGGAAAATACAGTTATGCCTGGGGATATTTTGTTAGTAACGAAAGTTGACTATGGTGCAAGGCTACCGAAGACTCTCAATGAGTTACCCTGGTTAAACATTCTAACCAATCCATACACAAACAACGAAAATTATTTGACCCATCGTAGAACGCCTGGAATAACCCAGATAAAATCGGGTGACATCATTGTTATAAACCAGAATAGTAATACATCACGTTATTTTTTAAAGAGATGTATAGGGCTTCCCGGCGATACAATTCGAATTTTAAATAAAGAAATAATTCGTAATGGCGTCCTAACCCAGCCTCCAAAAGCTAGTAAACAGATATACCATTTCAAATTGAAACATTCCCAGAGCGATTTTACCCAACTACTGAATAATCTTGGCATTCAATATCACGAAGATTGGTATCAAAGAAAACAACTTTGGAAGGACATTTTACTTACTGCCCAACAAAAAAGCGAACTCGAATCAAGTCCAATAGTGGATTCGATCAAGGCAAAGGCCGATACTGGGAGTAATGAAGCACTTATTATTCCCCAAAAAAATCAACTTCTGGAATTGAATAGTTCCAATTTCAGACGGTATGAAAAGCTCATCAATCAGTTTGAAAGAGCTAAAATCAATACTCGAAACGGGAAATTTTATCAGGGGTCTACAGAAATTCAAACTTATCGATTCAAACACAGTTATTTATATATAGTGGGCGATAATAGAGATAATTCTACAGATTCGCGGCACTGGGGGCTCTTACCTGAGGCGTTCGTAATTGGCCGTGCACACGTTGTACTTTGGTCTATAAAGAATTGGAACGTAGATTGGAAACGGACACTTTTATTGCTACAGTAATTTCTTACTATGGGTATTTGTTTTAAAGTACCAAATAATTTAAATATTTCTTGCAACGTACGTTTTTAATGCATACCTTTATGTATGAAAAATAGAGAAGATCTGAAAGGAGATAATTCATTAACTAAAACGGAGTTGGATGCTTTGAAAGTCCTGTGGAAATTTGGCCCTTCAACAGTGCGGTTTGTACACGATAAACTGAATGAAGAGAAAAAGGCCGTTATATATACTTCAACCTTAAAATTGTTGCAAACAATGAAAGAAAAAGGACTGGTTGAAAGAGATGAAACAAAGATGAAGCACGTTTACAAATCTTTACTGGCTGAGAACAAAGTAAAAGGTGGACTAGTTAGACGATTTATAGATTCTATGTTCGATGGTTCAACTAGTGGCTTGATGGTCGCTCTGCTGGAAGAGAAGGCAATTACTCCAGATGAACTGAAAAAAATGCGAAACCTTTTGGATAAAATGGATACCTAACATACATAAGTCATGAATGATATTGAAAGAATTGTT
This sequence comes from Pedobacter sp., assembly GCA_036677005.1. Taxonomy (GTDB): domain Bacteria; phylum Bacteroidota; class Bacteroidia; order Sphingobacteriales; family Sphingobacteriaceae; genus Daejeonella. The sequence continues at coordinate 9,803 of JAKFBV010000037.1, read as the reverse complement.
AATGCCACAACTTGGATGTTACTACACTCCTTGTGGCAAGGATTAATACTCATAATAATCGCTGGTATATTATTAGTATTGGCAAGAAAAACGCATTCGAGTTTACGCTATATCATGATAGCTGTCATATTTTTCTCCCTACCACTGGCGGCAGTGGCGACATTTATTAGAGAGTATAACCTGAGCAGCCCGCCTAATCTATTTTATGATCATAAGATTCTTGACCACGACTTTCAACCTTATGATTTTATTGGTACCAGCTACAACGATCTTCTTAATACGATTATTGATTTTATTTACTTTAATTCTGGTGCAATAGTTTTCATATGGTTGTTAATCGTAACCGCTAAACTCGCTTTTACTACCTTAAACTTGATACATTTAAACACGATGAGGACTACTCGACTAACTGTACCAGCAGGTTTTTGGATAGAAAAGATCAACAATCTAGGTTTTAGAATCAAACTTAAAAAAATAGTATCTCTTTTTGAATCGGGGCATGTCAATGTTCCAATTGTCATCGGCCACATTAAGCCTATAATACTTGTCCCCGTCGGTTTTTTTTCGGGGCTCCCATCCAATCAGGTGGAAGCAATATTGATACATGAATTGGCTCACATTAAGAGAAATGATTATGTGGTGAATTTAATTCAAAACGTTACCGAATCGATATTCTTTTTTAATCCTGGGGTATTGTGGGTGTCCTCGCTGCTTCGGCAGGAAAGGGAGAATTGCTGTGATGATATTGCTATAGGACAGACTGCTAATAGAAAAGAATATGTTCAAGCATTAATAACCTTTAAAACTTCTATGAGTCATGGCCATAAATATGTGACTGCGTTTCCAGGCAGTAGGAATCACTTGCTCGACAGGATATCCAGAATTGCTCATAAACAAAATTCTGCGCCCACAATACAGGAAATTGCTTTATGCATGATTTCAGTCTTGTTAATAATCTTTATTTCTTACGACTCTACTGCTTATAAAAAGATCTCGTCACACTTAAGTATACCGTCGGTTCAGGACAAGCTTTATACTCCACTTCGAGAAAAAGTGAGAAGTTTTTTGCTAAAGCCTAGTTACAATATATATGCTGGGGAAATTCGTAATAATCAACTATCGGCAAATTACCCGAAGTTAAAACAAAATGTAGAAGTTTTTTTTTCGAAGGAAATAAAAGAAAAATCCAATCAGGTCCACGACACAACATTTTATCAAGACACCCTGAAGAACAAAAGACAAACCCGCCAATTAAGTCATCCCGGAGAAATCCTGAAATTGCCTGTCGATACAAAATCTAAAATTCGGAAAATATCACCTATTCTCAAGATACAGGATACCATTCCCCGATTTAAAAAAATCCCGTCTAAACTTGGGAAATTCGGAATAGAAAGCAAGCGATCTGAATTTAAAGACAAGAAATTCTCAAAGGATGGGCGTACTGTTGTAAATGACTGATCCTGAAAGTCTTCTAAATAAAATAGAACTTCAAATATTGACTTTAACTTATCGAAAGCGAGAAATCTGCTATCGACTAAAATTCCACACCCTATTCCTATGAAAAATAGCACTTATAATCATACTCTGACAACGAAAGTCAAAATGTTTATTCTGATCTGTTTGTATGCTGGTTTGTCCATGCCAGGTACCAGTCTAGCTCAGCAATCAAAAGAATACTCTATAAGAGCAATTGTCAAAGATTCCATTTCTAATACACCTCTTGCAATAGTAACTGTGAACCTGCGAGATATTAGTCAACGGATTGTTTTTAGTGAGATTACAAAAGATGACGGGTCGTTCCAATTCACAAAGTTGGGATTAGAAAGTTACATTGTTACCGTTTCTTCTGTTGGCTATCAAAGCAAATCGCTCCTGGTTAAACCGCCCTTAAGCCTGATTGATAGGAATTTGGGCACCTTATTCCTGGTGAGAACGAGTAAGGCGTTGGATGAAGTAACTGTTAGAGCAGAACGTGCTCTGGTCAAACAAGAAATAGACGGACTATCCTACAATGTTCAGTCCGACGCTGATAGCAAAACATTGAATTTATTGGATATGTTGAGAAAAGTGCCGTTGGTTTCAATGAACGGTGATGATGAAATCCAACTTAAAGGGAATAGTAATTTTAAGATCCTCCTCAATGGGAGGACCTCCTCTCTGCTTTCAAATAATTTAAGTGAAGCACTTAGAAGTATGACTGCAAATAATATTGCCAAAATAGAGGTTATCACGACACCACCAGCGAAGTATGATAGTGAAGGCTTGGGAGGGATAATAAATATTGTAACAATCAGGAAGACTGAAGATGGGTACAATGGTAGTACAAGGATGGCTTACAGTGACCTTTATGGCCCAAGTGCAAGCGGCTCCGTAAATGTAAAAAATGGGAAATTCGGCATTTCAGTAAATGGCGGAGGATCAATTCGTAGACGGTTAGGCTCAGAACTAGAATTCAAAAGGCAACAAAATATTCCGTTTTATTCGGATGCGCAACAAAGCAGAGACGACTTTAGTTCCGGAGATGGGAGGTTTGTAAACCTGGAACTTAGTTATGAAATTGATTCACTCAATTTAGTTGCCGGAACAGCTTCATTTAATTCGAACCATACTAAACAGGATAATTATTCCGCTATTATTATACTCGGCCAAAGTGCACTCGTTGATCAATCTTACAGGTTGAACAGTCAGTTGAATTTTAATACAAAAGGGAATGATATCAGTTTGAATTACCAGCACGGATTTAGAAATTTTAAGGACAGGTTGTTAACTGCTTCCTACAAGTTTAACAATTCGTCTGTCGATCGGGATAACTTCGTTGAAACTCTGGAACAATTCAATTATGACCAAAGTGATTTTAAGCAGGACAACATATCAGTTGCAAGGGAGACAACGCTGCAACTAGATTATGTACATCCTTTACGGTCCGTAAACGTTGAAGCCGGGGCAAAAATTATTCTGCGGGGCAATGAAAGTGATTTTGAATACCAGCAATTCAGCGAAAGTGAGCAGATATTCAAAATCGACAACAGTAAGTCTGATAATTTCGACTACAATCAAAATATTTTCGCGTTATACAATTCCTGGCAACTCACTTTTAACCGTTTTTCTTTAAAAGCGGGCCTACGCTTAGAAAGGACCACCATAGACGCGAACTTTATTTCTTCAGGATCATCTTTAAAAAAGAATTATACCAACCTCATTCCATCCATAGCTCTGCAGCAAAAATTTAAAAATAACAGTAGTATCAACCTGGGATACACGCAAAGAATTCAAAGGCCTGGAATAAGTCTTTTAAATCCCTTTATCGACCAATCCAACCCTATATTTTACAGCTATGGAAACCCGAACCTGTTGCCGGTTCTCAATCACAATTTTGAACTGGGGTATAGCCGTTATAGCAAGGGCTCAATTAATTTAGGATTGAGCTATTCGTTCGCTAAAAATACCATTCAGCAAATTGTGACCATAGGACCTGATTCTATAGGCAGAGGCATTTCACAGAATATTGGAAGGAACGCAAATATAGGAGCCAACATAAGTTTAAGTTATCCAGTTACACAAAAGTTTAGTGTTAGTTTGAGCGGACGAGGATCGTATGTCTTTCTTAAAGGGAGAGTTGATAACAAATCGTACGGTAACGAAGGAGTACTGGGTTATGGAAATGCAAATTTGGCTTACAGGTTTGAGAAGGATTGGCGTGTTTCAGTAGCGTTTTCTTCATTTAGCCCATCTGTAACATTACAAGGCCAAACGAACGCATACTACTATTCATCAGTTGGAGTCACTAAGGAGCTCTTTAAGAAAAAACTAACAGTATCTGGCTCAGTTAGCAACCCGCTGGAAAAATTCCGGTCTGCAATTAACCATTTAAACACGCCTACCTTTGATCAAACACTGAATTACCAAACTTATTATCGAAGGTTTGATGTGAGTTTGAATTACACCTTTGGAAAGCTTAAAACAGCTATTAAAAAAAATAAAAGAAGTATCAGGAACGATGATTTATTATAGCATAAAATTAAATTACAGGATTCTTCGCCGCCACATTCTAACCAGAAAGCTGAATATGCATAACCAAACCTATTGAATCCTAAACAGAATTGTTTTGCGCTCACATTTAGATATGGGTTGTCTAAATTTATAATAATCTATCCATGTGAAATGCTAAAAACATCTATCTTTTTTATTTTATTGTCCGTAATACTTGCCGCTTGTACATCCGAAGAAAATAATCTTGGTAAGGTTATGGGGCAGGAAAATGCTGTATGGACGCAGGGCCTTTTTTTAAGAGGTTATGACATTCGGAACAATAAAGCCCTTGATCTTGAGCAGATCCATAATTATACGGTAACATTAAGAGACCACCGAGTCAAATACGCTTATCTATTCGCAGGACCGTTCAAAAATGATGGGCACCTCCCTGACTATCCATTCTCTAAAGCAGCCATTAGAAATGTTCAACTGATGAAGGAGTCTAACCCAGACTTAATCATCTTACCTTGGATTGGAGGCGTTCAAAATAAACAAGTTTATTTAGGTGATTCGAACTGGGTAAAAAATGCTCTCGTGGACACGAAAAGATTGGTTGAAATACTGAAGGTTCCCGGTGTTCATGTCGATCTTGAGTATATTCTCGCTGGCGAATCAGCCTTAGATTCCACTATCAATAAGGAACAACCGGGAGATCTCGAAAGTTATGGCGAAAACGTAAATCAGTTTCACAAGAAGCTAAGGGTCTTACTACCTAAGGCATTTATTTCTTCCGTTGTTGTGTCGACATCTCCTGATACAAAACAATGGAAGAGAAAGACTAGCATGCCGGAACTAAAAGTACTCGTTAAGTACGTCAACCAACTTTCATTCTTGTTTTATGATACACGAATCAATGATCAAGAAACATTTTCGAAAAACTGCAGGTATTTGGTAACAGATATCGAATCTTTGAGTAAAGAGCGGCCCATACAATATCTGATCGGAGTTGGAACATTTATCAATGAACCTGCACTACGTAAATATCGCAACCTAGACATTGAAAATTTACCTAATACCCTATCGACTATTAGAGATGCTGCTTTGGCAGTTAACTCATCTAAACAAATTGTCGATGGAATTGCGATTGCTACCGATTGGACCACATCTGTATACGGATGGGATTCATTTAAAAAGTATTGGTCTGGATATGATTAAGTATGTACTATTATGAACTATTCCTCATGGAAGTTCTTGTGTTTAGCACTATCTATAATTTTATTTATTAGCGGAGCTTGTTATTTTCTGCTAGCTAAAAAAGCAGATAGCTATAACATACAAAATTTGGCGACTATTCATACTCCGTCAGAGATTGACCCCAAATTTATAATTACTCCAAACAAGGAGATTGTGTTTTCGGCCAATTATTCAGGATCGTTTTCTTTGTATAACTATCGTGAGAATAGCATCGTCCGCACAGATTCTTCAACTAACGTCCTTAACCCATTTATTTTTGATGGGCGTGTCGTCGGTCTACGCGATAATCATGGAGATGAAAACTTCAGAATTGCTGGTGATGACATTCTAAGTTCTGTCATCCAGAAAACCATCCGAGCGATTTACACTTTCAATAATGGGACGCTAATTATTGTGCAATACTCGAATGATGACCGCATTTACATATTAGACCTGAAAAGAAAAACAAAGCAAATTCTTCTAAAAAAGATATCGATACTACATGAGGTTTGCTATTCCCAAGATCACAATTTTATCGTGATCAACGCTGATCAAACACTTTGGTATATAGAACTAAATAAAATTGATAAACCTCGTGTACTCCAAACAAACAGTTATTCGCAAAGCATGTCACCGTCTGTAAATGGCAAAGAAATTTATTTCGCTAATAATAATTATTCAGAGTATTATCAACTTTTTAAAATTGACCTGGAGGTATCTATTAATCCTAAATTGATTTATTACTCAAATCATGACTCAAAGTCCCCGAAGACTGACTCTGGAGATCTTTACTTTGTTGAAATCGTTAATAGCGAGTACTTATTAAAAAAAATGAATCTTACTACGCTCAAGGTCGAAAATATAACCAATAAAGGAGTGATCTACAACTATGACTTCTACAATCATTACATCATTTATTCATATGCCGATCTGTCGACTCCAAGATGCATTATGCGTTATGATAAACAGACCGGGCGATCAAGTAATCTTACCGGCAAAAGTGTTATAGCAAAATTATCTTATATGTTTTTACCCAAAACAAACGGTCGGTCGCCAGCATATATAATGCAATCGACAGAAACACGTGCAAAAGGAGTTATATTATTGTTTCATCAGGGTATACATGGCGATGTTTCTCCCCGATGGGATGCGATCCTATCTAATCTATGCATTAATGGATATATCATCGTAGGACCAAACTACTCCGGTTCGTCCGGTTATGGGAAATCACATTATAATGCCACATCATCCGCACTTTCAGAGATAAATCTCTGGGCGAACTATATAACCCAAAAATTTTTAAAACTCCCTTTATATTATATCTCGTTCAGCGCTGGGAATATTTTAATGGAGCAGAATTTAGAGTATACAGGATACGATGTGAAGGCAGCTGTTTCGGTCTTCGGCATTCCAGCCACTGGCTCTCCTGGATTCCGCACCTCTTCGCTATACATTTTAGGTAGACAGGATCCGTTCATTTCATACAACCAAAGGAATAAATTCTTGGACGAGAGGGCAAAAAGCTCGAATATAGAGGTCCACGTATATCAAGACGAGGGGCATTGGATAAGAAAACGTCAGAACTTGGACAACAGTTTAAAAAACATTCTTGCTTTCTTCAGTTCGCATAATTAAATAAGTAATTAATTCCTTCGGTGTTTGCAGTTTTTGGACACTAGCATTTACGATAACGATATGACAACCAGAAGAAAATTCATAAGGGAACTCGGGTTAGTTGGAGGAAGTATTGTGCTGGGGTTTTCATTGTTCAGGCGGGACATTTTTCAGGGAATTTATCAAAACAATATTAATGAACAACTTGAGTTCAATAATTATATCTGTATTTCCCAAAATGGCGATGTAACCATTGTCTCTCCGAATCCAGAACTGGGACAAAATATTATGACCTCTTTTGCTATGATCATCGCAGAAGAATTAGATGCCGATTGGTCAAAAGTAAAAGTCGTGCAGGGAAACCTGGAACCAGCAAAATATACACGCCAAATTACAGGAGGAAGCGGGGCCATACAACATTCGTGGGACATTTTAAGAAAAGCCGGTGCTACCGCTAAAATGATGCTAGTAGAAGTCGCGGCAGCCAGATGGAATGTTCCTATCTCTGAATGCAATACTAGCGAGGGCGTAGTCACTAACAGATTGGGCGAAAAATTAAGATATGAAGAACTCGCCGAGGAAGCATCACAATTAAATATTCCAGATAATGTTACCCTCAAAAACCCCAAAAAATTTAAACTCGTTGGAACATCTATTGTAAATGTTGCTAACCACGACATTATTTCAGGAAAACCGATTTTCGGAATAGATTATTATAGGGAAGGAATGTTAACCGCCGTCATTCAGAGGCCAAAAGTCTTTGGTTCCCAAATTGGCAAAGTAGATAGCGTGGAAGCAGAGAACATGCCCGGAATAACAAACGTAATTATTTTTAATAATAATGTGGCTGTAGTGGGGAAAAGCACTTGGGAAGTTCTAAAAGCGAGATCAACATTAAAAGTAGAGTACAATGAAGAGAATGAATTTGATCCAACTGAACTGCTTTCCATTACTGCCAAACCTGATGCAGCACTGGTCGTTCGGAAGGACGGGGATTATGATAGTGCCGAAAAGGAAGCCGATGAAATTGTAAGTCGCGAATATGAATGTCCGTTTTTACCCCACAATACAATGGAACCAATGAATTTTTTTGCTGATGTAAAACCGGGCAGTGTTGAATTAATAGGGCCAACGCAGGTGCCGGCAATGGCTGTACTGGCAGTAGCAGAACTATTGCATGTCTCTCCAAACGATATTACGTTGAAGCTGACGCGGCTGGGAGGTGGATTTGGACGACGTTTGCAAGTTGATTATGTTTTAGAAGCCGCACAATTATCCAGCATCATTAAGAAGCCGGTGAAGGTGATTTGGACTAGAGAAGACGATATGACGGGTGGGTATTATCGTCCAGCCGTCAGATACAAGCTTTCATCAACGTTGCAGGGGAATGAAATGACGGGTTATAAGCTAGAGGGGGTAGGCTTTTATTCTGAGAAGCTTACACGGGAAGAAAATTTTCCATGCGGATCGGTAGAAAACGTGTTGATCAGTTCGAGGGGAATTAATTCGCCAATAACAACGGGTGCTTGGCGATCTCCGGTTGCCAACTTCCTAGCATTCGCTGAGCAATGCTTTTTAGATGAAGTAGCTTGTAAACTTAATAGAGATCCGATAAATTTTCAACTTAGTCTGCTACAGAAAGCAAAAACCTCGGTTGTTGGATCAATCTCGTATAGCCCCGATAGAATGGAAGCTGTAATTAATTTAGTTGCGAAAAAATCCAAATGGAAGAGTAATTCTAATATCTTTCAAGGTTTTAGCGCATACTTTTCGAGTGGCTCTTATGTTGCTCAAGTTTGTGACGTCTCAATCATCAAGGGTATCCCAAAAGTAAAGAAAATACATATAGCGATAGACTGCGGTACAATCATAAACCTAAGCGGAGCACATCAGCAGGTGGTAGGTTCAATTGTGGATGGATATGGACATGCGATGTACGGTAAGCTTTCTTTTATAAAAGGCGCAACTCAACAAAGCAACTTCGATAATTATCGCCTCATACGTATGAAGGAGGTTCCGATGATAGATGTCCATTTTATAGCAAATAATCTTCACCCGTCAGGCTTGGGTGAACCCGCCCTTCCTCCAACCGCATCTGCGGTGGCTAATGCGATTTTTCAAGCGACAGGATATAGAATACGGCGACAGCCTTTTATTGACCATGAAATTTTTCAAGCTGTTGATATTTAATTTCCAATTTCCAACAGCGGAACAATTACCAGTGCTATTTCATAAACGAGTCTGAAGATTCGTTTACATTGAATAAAGGTAGAGCGCTGCGCTAACTCTATCGGACAGTAAGATGCTTTAACCTCTTCTTTTTAAAAGGTATGCATTCCTTGTAAACAGATATCTTTCAACTGGATTGCATAGGCTTACCTTTTCAACTTAAACTTGAAGTTGGCTTTTACGGTTACAGCCTTCCCATTCTTACTTTTCGATCTTTTAATACGAAACCGGAATCCAATTATTAAGGACATTATCGAAAGGGAAATCACGAGTTGCTCTGATGTCATACCTAAATGTCGTAAGACAGTTTGATATGGTAAACGACAGAAAAAACATGGATAATGAACTTGAATCACAATTTGAGTAGAAAGAATCTTCTTCTAGAGGTCAAAAAAACAGTTTTATAACCGACAACTCCGTAGTAAATAATTATGAAATTTGATGGTTATCTATACTTCGAGATTATCTGAACTTGTTTGCTATTTCCAATATGGACTCAAATAGACTTTTTATAGCTTTCGTCCAGAGAACATTTTTGCCTGATGGCTTCTCGATCGTCTATATGCTTTAAATAAAATATCCCTTCAATTAAGTATTCATAAGTAGGGTTTGTACAACTAGCTTCTCCCAACCGTAACCGCCCGAGTAACCCCATATTGCAATCTACGATGTAGTTCTCTTTCTTTGGCTTAAAATAGAAAGCGATGAATCAACGAGAACAAATGGAAGTTGAAATACAGAAATGGCGTGAAAGC
>JAKFBV010000036.1:0-42962 GCA_036677005.1 Pedobacter sp. | reverse complement strand
TACAGCATCTGAGACCCGTTCTCAGGTGGTCAGTTTGGCCCGGAATCCACTGGTCAGTTTCCTCCGGAATCAGGTGGTCAGCTTAGCCCGGAATCAGGTGGTCAACTTCACCGGAATTTCCAGCATATTCCATTTCATAGTAATTGATTTATTTATTGGGACTACTGCACAGTCATGAATAGTAAAAACAGGTACTTTTTCATTTTCCTGCCAAAATCCCTTTATTACCTCTTCTATAAAAATTTGGCTCTCTATGCTTTGAAGCAACCATGATAATATTGCATAATTGTATTTTTTGATCAGAGCAAAAAGCTGGTATACACTGGGGAATAATTCTTTAAAAACAATAGCTGGTCTGGAATTTTCTAATTGAAATAGTTCAGAAAAAAATATCTGAAAAACAACATTCTTTGCCATCCCCCTGTTTAAACACCTAATTCCAGCCTCTTGTAACTTATCAAGCAAAAATTCATATAAACAACCATCTAACACCAACTTCCTATACAACAACACATCATCATTATCTTCAACAGACTTGGTGAACATAATGAGGGTTTGTATATGTTCTGGTTGTTGAAGTGTTTCTGATGTTTTGGTCTTGATATCTTTAATTGTTAAAAGATCTGGATTTGATGTATTATCCCCACTCCAAAATGAACTATTCAGAAGCAGTATAGTGAAGAACGGCTGTGAATTTTTTATATCAATAGAAACCAATCTGTCTCCCTGATCTGTTGTCAAATAATTCCTGTATTCACTCTTTAAATTTGTCAAGTTGGTATGAATCCGACCATAACAATCCTGTTTTGCAAAAAAGCTCCCTGAATGGATCATATCCAAAGAGATGCCTGTGCAGTTATAGCTCTGAGCATTAATCTTCCCTTCGTCAAATTCCTTCTTCAATACAGGAACATATTCATAGTTTACTCTCAGCTTACTGACATCATTCATCAGCTTCTGGGCAGTAGTAGTAACTGTATATTCTTGTCCTTCATAGGTTGAAGACAGCTTTTTCTTGCCATCTGTTATTTCACCATACTTACAGTTACAATATTTTTTATATATCCTGTCGGCGTAAGTCTTGGCAAATCTGTATTTCTTACAACTATGTGAGGCATTACTATAGGAATTTTTACACTCCAGCACTCCTGAAGCAATAAACAAATCCAGATATTTTTTGTACTGCTTATTCTTACTATATAAAATCGTAGAAGAAAGCGGGATAAACCCTCCCGCTCTTTCTAATTTGTCACGTGTTTCCTTATTAAATACGGGTATAGTATATAGGGTACTTAATAATTCAGCACAGAAATCTTTGTCAAATTTATCAAAGCCATACAATTTTTGGTTGGATAGCCATTCGTCCATATTAAAATTATCTGGCAAATAGTTCGTTTTTGGTTTGAAGTAAACTTTTTGTTGTTCCTCTTCTCTTATCTCTCTCACTTGAATTAAGCTTTTTCATTTTCTATTGTATTCGTTAAACCTTCAATTAATTTGTTGTAATCATAAAATATTGTTCCACCCAGCTTGAAAAAAGGCACAAGTTTAGCCCTCCTCAATTTCTGAAGTGTTGATTCTGATATTCCAAAAATGTGCTTGATTTGCTTACTTCTAAGCCACCTTCCCGCAGTATCACCCTCTATCTTATGTTCTTTTAAGCCTTCTAAAATTTGTTTATCTGAAGCCATTATAATAAATGCGAGGCTTTTTTAGAAAACCTTAATTGAGTTTCTAATGATAAATCATCTAACCATCGCTTTATTTATGATTAGAAAGCTTAAAAGAACAATATTTAATACAACTATATTAGTTTATATTAAAACGTGCAAATATAATTTTAATTTATGAGAATTCCAAATAAAAGTGAATAAACATTTTTACTACTCAAATATTTTTCGCATAAAAATTGGATATTATTGTAAGGAATAACAAGAAGATATAACCATCTCATTTAAAGAATCAATTATTTCTTCATCAAAACTGTCTAAATAGATGCCTGTAATCTTATTTCCATACTCATGTCCCATTGCTTCAGCAATTAATTCGTTAGCATAGCCCATTTTTTTAGCTGTTGTTGCCCAGGTATGCCTTGCAACATAAGTTGTTAATGGGCTATCTAGGCCAATATCTTCTCCTATACGCTTTAAATATTTGTTAGTAGTCTTAATCCATTGGGATATTATCTTTTTAGCTACTAGAGTATCTTCTTCAATTTTAGAAGGTAAGACAGAAAGAAGGTAAGTAGAACCATCTCGTTTGAATATATCCAGAAGCATCTGTGCCTGAGGTGTTAATTTGATATCATATTGCTTGTGCGTCTTTCTTCTTTTAAAAATCAATCTGCCTTTGATAATGTTGGCAGGCTTTAAATAAGCAAGATCAGTAAATGAGATACCGATGAGGCAGAAACTAAGCATGAAATAATTTCTAGCTTGCCAGGAAGCAGAATTAGGCTTCAAGTTCATGCTTGTGATATCCTTGATTTCCTTTATACCTATCGCTCTCTTGGCAGTTTTCTGTTGTTTTATAGTTATATCATGAAAAGGATACAATGATCTATTTACCAGTTTAGCTTTAATAGCCTTATTATAAAGTGCTCTTATGCTTCTGAAGTAATTACCTACGGTGTTTGGTTTCATCCCCTCCAAAGTGAGTTTATGTTTAAAGGCTTCTAAAAAGGTATAATCGATTTCAGAAAACTTGATATTATTATTACCACAGTAATTTATCAACCTGTTCACGGCTGTCTGGTATACAATAGCATTGCCTGTGCGCTTTATCGCTATCATATCCTGAATGACCTTCTGTGAGAAATTATTAAATGTTATAGCAACTACTTTTTGCTTATCAGATAATTCATTCTTTAGTGCTTCAAATGAGAAGCTACCAGTATCCACTAGTTTATGGACTGCCCTCTGAACTTTTAAATAAACTGTAGCGATAGATTGATTGATTAACTGATAATTTGGGTGGAGTTTATTTACCTGTTGGGTATTACTGTCCCAATGCTCTTCTTTAATCCTAATACCTGTACTAATTGTAGTGTTGGTTTTGTTGTGAGTTATCCTGATTATAACAGGATAAAGAAGATCAGATTTAATTCTTCTTTTGTCTAGAATAAGTTTGTAATAGACCATGTTTCTGAGGTTATGGTCATCTGAATTGTGCAAACTATGCACTATCTCTGTAAGATAAAAGAGGCTAAAAGCTGAGAACTTCAATCTGCCTAAAAACAAAAAACCCCTTTAGAATGATCTAAAGAGGCTTTTGCTCCCGAAGCTGGGCTCGAACCAGCGACCCTCTGATTAACAGTCAGATGCTCTAACCAGCTGAGCTATTCGGGAATTTATCTGGTTGGTGAAAAATTTTTAGTCAAACTCGCTTTGACCTCGAAACTTAGCGGATAAACCTTTAAAGCTTCTCCCCTTTCGGGAGTGCAATATTCGGGATTTTAAATTATTAATGCAATATTTGCGTGAAAAATTTTTTAAATAAATATGAGTCTAGTAATTATTGGTTCAGTTGCCTTCGATGCAATAGAAACTCCCTTCGGGAAAACAGATAAAATAGTGGGCGGAGCAGCCACCTACGCAAGTTTAGCCGCATCTTACTTCTATAAGAAAGTAAAGATCGTTGGAGTAGTAGGTGAAGATTTTCACCAGGAAGATATCCAAAATTTCAATGATCATGGCATCGATACCGAAGGACTGCAGATAAAGAAGGGCGAAAAATCCTTTTTCTGGTCGGGAAAATATCATAATGACATGAACAGCCGTGATACTTTGATCACTGAATTGAATGTTCTTGGAGATTTTGATCCGATCATTCCGGAAAGCTACCAGGACTGTGAATACCTGATGCTTGGAAATTTAACTCCCCAGGTTCAGCAAACTGTTATCAACCGTTTAAAGGACCGTCCAAAACTGATTGTTCTGGATACGATGAACTTCTGGATGGACATTGCCCTGGATGATCTATTAGCTGTCATACAAAATGTAGATGTACTGACCATCAATGATGCGGAAGCAAGACAGTTATCCGGAGAATACTCCCTGGTGAAGGCGGCCAATAAGATCCTGGCTATGGGCCCCAAATATCTGATCATAAAGAAAGGTGAGCATGGCGCATTACTGTTTCATGAAGATCTTATATTCTCTGCTCCGGCACTGCCGCTGGCAGATGTTTTCGACCCGACAGGCGCCGGTGATACATTCGCCGGAGGGTTTATCGGTTATCTGGCACAGGTAGGCACCATCAATTTCACCAATATGAAGAATGCGATCATATTCGGATCTGCCCTGGCCTCTTTCTGCGTCGAGCAATTCGGAACAGAACGCATTAAAAATCTCAGTCAGGCAGAAATCAGGGCCAGAGTTGAACAGTTTGTACAACTGAGCAGCTTTGTGATCGAAAAGTAGGGGGTTGTAAGTTGTAAGTTATAAGTTGTAAGTTATAAGTTTTAAGTTTTAAGTACCCGGGCTGCTTCATAGAGTTTGATTACCCGCTTTTATTTTGGGGAGCTGCTTAGGCAATACATGCTGGATTTGAGGAGATCCTTCAAGCGTTCAGGATGACGAACAGCCTGGGGAAGGACGATCCGCCCGGAACGGGTTTGAGGAGATCCTTCAAGCGTTCAGGATGACGAATAGCCCGGGGAAGGACAATCCGCCCGGAACGGGTTTGAGGAGATCCTTCAAGCGTTCAGGATGAAGAACAGCCTGGGGAAGGACGATCTGCCCGGAACGGGTTTGAGGAGATCCTTCACTACGTTCAGGATGACGAATAGCCCGGGGATGGGCGATCAGCCCGGAACGGGTTTGAGGAGATCCTTCAAGCGTTCAGGATGACAAGGACGATCCGCCCGGAACGGGTTTGAGGAGATCCTTCAAACGTTCAGGATGACGAACAGACAACAGGCAACAGGCAACAGGCAACAGGCAACAGACAAAGACAACAGGCAACAGACAAAGACAACAGACAACAGGCAACTAACAACTCCTGCCCCTCAAACCAACTTCCCCACCACCTTAAACTTCTTAAAAACCAGCTCAGTATGCGGGGCATCCTTCAATTCATCAGTCAGGTCCTGCCCCGCCCAGTGTTCATAGTGCTTCCCGTTTCTCCATAAGCGGCTTCGGCCCACATCATAGATCATACCCTTATAGGCTATCCAGATCTCGGGTTTATCCTGCCCGTTACGCAAAGCCAGGTATGATTTACTGTATTCCGGCAGTTCTTTCATACCGCGGCTTCCCCCCTTTTACGAAAATATTCAAAGAGGAGTATATTGATCATTAACATCGACATGGAGTAAAAATGATCTTCGAATGGAATGCTCCCTATCCTGAAGGCCATATTCTCCCGGTCATTATATAAGACCACCGGAATGGATGTAAGAAGGCCATTCACAATATAAAAAGGTATCAGGGAAACCAGGTAGGCCAGATAAAACCTGCTCAGATACTTGCTTTTAACGATAAATCCGGCGATAAGGAGTACCGCAGCCAGCCATCCGAAGGTAATCAGTGTGTAAACCCTGTCATAATACATTAGGAGCAGAACCACTGAAAGCAGGATCAAAACCAGGGTAATATATCCGGAGATATTTTTCAAAATATCCTCTTTTATATACTGGTTCAGGCACTCATAAATAAATATACAGGCGAAAGGTACGGTAATGAAAAAGAGTATTTCTTCCAGGGGAAGGTCCAGAAAATAGTATCCGATAATATAATCAGGATTAAATGACCATACCCCGAATACGGTGAACAGATGATCCCATAATAGAAAGAATAGTCCGCTTATCAGCAGGCCGGGAAAGATATACTTCCAGCTCTTATAAAACCTGACACGCTTATCAAAGGAAAGAATTACCGGAAAGAGGACTGTCAGAAAGTTGATCAGCAAATAGGTGGCTTTCATGCACAAATATTACACATACTTTTTGAATAGTACTAATTCATCTTTCGAACAGCGGTTCGAATTGATCATAAAAACCGCAATATTCCTGACGAGCGCTTCATCTGCCAGGCCGAATTGTCTCAGCCTGTATTGCCCGGCAATCACTTTCCGGTCTTCATCCAGGTCCTTGCTGAAGCCCAGGAATGAAGGTGTATAATGCTGGATTGAAAAACGCATAAAACGGATCTCCAGGTTTGCCGGATCACGGCTGACGGCACTTTTCATGGTCTTCTGCGAAAGCGCAACAAATTTGATCTTATTATAGGGATTCCAGCTATGTTTTGCCTTTAATGCCTCAAGGGTGCCCAAATAGGCGATCATCAAAGCATCTTTTGAACCTGTGGCTTTTAGAACCGAATACAGGGAATCTGTTATTACCGGGCTTTCGATCGAACGGAAAATTGCCTGCTTAAGAATCCGGATCTCTCCGGGGGTCCGCTCATCCGAGAAAGCATGGAATGACAGCAGGATTAAGCCTGATAAAAATACGTTAAATTTCATCCTTCATACAGTATAAGCTAATCTGAACAATGCCTGTGCCAGTAAATATCATAATTTAAGGAATGTGATCGGAAAAGAAATAGGAACTCCGTTCGCTAAATTTAAATATATCTGTGAATTTTAAAAAAAACAGGTTAACTTAATAGGAGCTAAACTCATTAAAATGAAAGCATTTCGGATAATTATGGGTATTCTGTTGATACTCCTCGCCATATTTTTTATGGGCGGCTTGTTACTTCCCAGGACTTACAGTATAAGCCGCTCCATACTGATCAATGCACCAGACAGCGTGGTATTTATAAATGTGGCAGATTTCAATAACTTTCTTAAATGGAATCCATGGACCAAAATGGAGCCCTCAGCGAGTGTAACCATTAGCGGAACTCCTGCGGTGCCGGGACATTTATGGGAGTGGGACGGTGATAAAACCGGGCAGGGTGAGATGAAGATCAAGGAGACCAAACCTTATTCCCTGGTAGCTTATGAACTGACATTCAAAGAGCCCTTTGAGAGTTCAGCCAATACCCGGTTTACATTTGAAAAAACAGCTGGCGGAACCCTGGTCGTATGGGCTATGAGCGGTGAAGCCAAATCAATCGGCGACCGATGGATGGGGATCAGTATGGATATGATGATGGATAAAGATTTTACAAGCGGCCTGAACTCGCTCAAAGAACTCTCAGAAAAATAAAAAAGCGCCGGGCTATGGCCGGGCGCTTTTTTCAGAAATAAATAGCGGGTTTAATTGACATAAACCACCTTTTTTTCATTGGTATCATAGGGTCTCAATGATTTTTTAAGGAGTTTTCTCGCCACATGGATACGCGTTTTAACTGTTCCAATGGGAATGGTCAGATGATCTGCAATCTCATGGTATTTATGACCCTCATAATGCATTGTAAAGGGCACATAATACTCCTGAGGAAGTGCTCCAAGCGCCCGGTTAATATCCTGCATGACAAATTTTGGTTCCCCCTGGTTACAGGTTGAGCTGTACATCAGGTTAGCCGATGATATATCGTCTGATTTCGTTACAAAAGAACTGATCTTCACAAACCTCCTGTAATTATTGATGAAGGTGTTCTTCATGATCGTATATAGCCAGCCTTTGAGATTTGTTCCTTCCTTAAACTTATTATAATAAGTTATGGCTTTGAGCATGGTGTCCTGAACCAGATCATTCGCATCTTCAATATCATGGGTAAAATGAAGCGCATACATTTTCAGGGAGCCCGCCTGATGCGTGACCAGGGTATTGAATTCGATAGTAGTCATTTTGTTTAGGTTTAGGTGTTAAACAATCTTTATTTTTTTCGCAATTCAAAAAATTGACGTTTTAAATAGACTGATTAATACTAAACAAAGGTTATGCCTGTTTATGGATACCTGATAAAATCCCGAAAGGAGATTTCAGAGAAAGAAAAAAAAGAAAAGAATTTAAAGCTTAAATAACATTAACCTCTCGCTCAAGAAGGATCCCGAATTTCGAATTTACACTGTCAATTATTGAAACAGAAAGACTGAAAATCTCATTTCCGGTAGCATTACCATGATTAACGAGCACCAAAGCCTGATTTTTCCAGGTCCCGGTATTACCTACAACTTTACCCTTCCATCCGCAATGTTCAATAAGCCATCCTGCCGAAATCTTTGTAAATTCTCCGGCAGCAGGAAAATGAACGATGTCTGGAAAATTGGACTGTAACTGTATAAATTTGCCAACCGGCACCATCGGATTTTTAAAGAAACTGCCGGCATTTCCTATGGTCGCCGGGTCAGGTAATTTACTTACACGGATAAAAGATACTACCCTGGATAAGTCCTTAATGCCTGGTTCATCAATGCCGCGTTTTCTAAGTTCATCGCTTATCGCGCCATAACTCACTTTAGGCTTAAAGATCCTGGAAAGTTTAAATGTAACCTCCGTAATAATAAAAAGGCCTTTCAGTGCGGATTTAAATGCACTGTCCCGGTAACTAAACTGGCAATCCTGTTTTTTGAAGATCCTGTTGAGGCCAGTTGAGATTTCAAAGGCCCTGCAGGAATGAAAAACATCCTGAAGTTCAACCCCATATGCGCCGATATTCTGGATAGGTGCAGCACCCACCGAGCCGGGTATCAGACTCAGGTTTTCAATTCCGGCGAATTCATGATCAACACAATAGTTGACAAGATCATTCCATACAATGCCGGCTCCCGCTGTTACATAAACATCATCCCCTTCGATCTTATATTTTAAGCCGGGTATCTTAATATGTATGACCAAACCATCGAAATCATCCCTGAAGAGTATATTGCTTCCTCCGCCAAGTACCAGTCGTTTGGAATTCTTCCACTGCTCCCGGCCGAATAAGGATTTAAGATCTTCCTCTGCACTGATCTCAACATACCAGGCTGCATTTGCCTCGACGCCGAATGTATTAAGATCTTTTAGGGAGAAGTTTTCAATTACCTGCATGGATAAATTTATCAGTAGATTTCGTAATCAGGAAATTTTTTTTTGATTGAAATATTTTTTAGAGGCCATTAAAAGTCCGAATTCTTCCGAAGGCATCTTTTTTATTGATTTATGATGCATCTTATGTGCCCTGCTGATACCCAGAAGGTAAGGGTTCCCTGTTTTAAAACCTTTCAGCCTCTTATGTATAAACCAGTCATGGAATATAAAATAAAGTATCCCGTAAACTGATATACCGGTACCGGCCCAGAATTTTGCATCAAGGCTATGTCTTCCCTGCCACATCAGATAAAGGGCGATCCCTGCAAAGAGCAGGCTGAACCCATCGTTCCATTCAAACCTGCCCTGTCTATGCTGATGGTGGCTGCGGTGTATGAACCAAAGCGGACCGTGGAACAGATATTTATGTATGAACCAGGAGAATGCTTCCATCCCTGCGATAGTCCCAAAAATAATAGCCACATTGATAATAAACTGCATGCTTCAGGAAATGAGTCGGTTTGTCAATTGGCAAATAAGCAAATTTGAGAATGAGCAAATGAGCAAATGAGCAAATTTCAAGGCTGCAATAATTAAGGAGTATCAGGTATCAAGTATCAGGTATCAAGTATCAGGTATCAAGTATCAAGTATCAAGACCTGAAAAATTACTTACAACCTGGAGCTTTCTGCTTTCTGCTTTTAGCTTTCTGCTTTTAGCTTTCAACTTTCTGCCTCAACCCAAACCACTCCTATTCAGCAGAACACCGCCAATAACCCGCAACCCAAAACTTAAAACTTAAAACTTATAACTTATAACTTACAACCTATAACTTACAACCTATAACTTACAACCTATAACTTATAACTTACAACTTATAACTTACAACCTATAACCTAAACCTCAAATATGTATCGCCCTGTTCTCTGTTGCTGCCATACTTGCTTCCCTGAAAGCTTCTGTATAAGTCGGGTGGGCATGAGAGATCCTTGCGATATCTTCGGCAGAAGCTCTGAACTCCATGGCAACAACGGCTTCAGCTATCATATCAGCAGCTCTTGGTCCTATCATATGAACCCCCAGAATTTCGTCGGTATCAGCATCAGCCAAAACTTTAATGAAGCCGTCCGAGTCATTACTGGCACGGGCCCGTCCGCTGGCTTTGAAAGGGAAAGATCCGGCTTTATATTTTGTGCCGCTTTCTTTTAACTGTTCTTCGGTATAACCTACACTTGCAACCTCCGGCCAGGTATAAACCACACCAGGGATAAGATTATAATTAATATGAGGCTTCTGTCCGGCAATAACTTCCGCTACAAAAGTACCTTCATCTTCCGCTTTATGAGCAAGCATCGCCCCCTTCACGACATCCCCGATAGCATAAACCCCGGGAACTGAAGTTTCAAGATGCTCATTCACCGGAATTTTTTTACCGCGTTCTTCCAATGTGATCCCAATATTTTCCAGGCCCAGATTCTCTGTATAAGCTGTCCGGCCAACGGCGACAAGGCAATAATCACCTTCCAGTATGACCTTTTCGCCAGCCGGATTATCGGCTGTGACAGTAACCTTAGCTCCTTTAACCGAAGCTCCGGTAACTTTATGGCCTAATAAAAATTCCATCCCCTGTTTGGCAAGAACTTTCTGAAGCTCCCGGCCAAGGCTCTTATCCATGGTTCCGATAATAGAATCCATAAATTCTACCACCGTAACCTTTGACCCCAGGCGGGAATAAACCGAACCCAGTTCCAGACCGATAACACCACCACCAATCAGGATAAGGTGTTTAGGAATTTCCTTTAAATTCAATGCCTCAGTAGAGGTGATTATACGCTTCCCATCTGTTTTGAGGAAAGGAAGCTCTGTAGGTTTTGAACCGGTTGCCAGAATGATGTTCTTTGCCGTTAGCGTTTCAGAAGATCCATCGGCCTTAGTTACCTTAACGGTATTTTTACCGGCCATTGATCCTATTCCCTGGTAGGTGCTGATCTTATTTTTCTTCATAAGAAAAGAGATCCCGCCGGTAGTATGAGCAACCACCTCATCCTTACGTTTAACCATTTGTTTCAGGTCAGGCTGCAGATCCTTCAGATTGATACCATGTTCCTTAAATGTATGAAGCGCGTTATGATAATGCTCGGATGAGTCTAATAAGGCCTTTGATGGGATACATCCCACGTTTAAGCAGGTACCTCCATAAGTATTATATTTTTCAATAAGTGCTGTTTTTAAACCCAGTTGGGCACAACGAATGGCGGCAACATAACCACCGGGACCACTACCAATAACTATTACGTCAAATTGCATGTAAGGATATTTTTAAAATTCATCCAAAGTTAAGAAATAGGGATGAGATGTGAGATATGAGAAAGCAGAACTAAGGTTTATTTGTAATTCGTAATTTTTAATTCGTAATTCGTAATTCGTAATTCGTAATTTTATACTCCTTTCAATAACCAATTCTTTAATGAATAAAAATCCTATCCTGATATTTTCTATTTTATTGTTCAGTACTTTTTCAGCTTTTTCACAACTTAAAAACCTCACTTTTTCAAGGGCTGATTCACTGAGGGGCACTTTAAGTCCGCTGAGAAGCGCTTACGATATAAATTACTATCATCTTGATATTAAACTTGATATCGGCAATAAATTTATCAGCGGTTCAAATCTTTTCCGGTTTACTGCTGACCAGGACCTGAGCCGGCTCCAGTTCGACCTGTTTGACAATCTGGTTATCGAAAAAGTTCTTTTTCATGATAAAGAAATTCCATTCAGCAGGGAATTCAATGCGGTTTTCATAGATTTCCCATCCCTTATCAAAAAGGGAAGTAAAGATGAATTTACAGTGTTTTACAGCGGCAATCCAAGCATCGCCAAAAGGGCTCCATGGGATGGAGGTTTTACTTTTTCGCAGGATAAACTGGGCAAGCCCTGGGTAAGCGTGTCCTGCCAGAGATTTGGTGCCAGTTCATGGTGGCCTAATAAAGACCATCAGGCGGATGAAGTGGACAGCATGACGATCAGTGTCACTGTTCCCCAAGGCTTAATGGATGTCAGCAATGGAAGACTTCTGTCTGTAGAGAAGATCGATGCTGATTATACGCGCTATAACTGGTTCGTTTCTTATCCCATCAATAATTACAATGTGAGCCTGAACGTGGCCGATTATGTGCACTTTGGTGATACTTTTGAGGGAGAAAAAGGTAATCTGACACTTGATTATTACGTATTAAAAGAAAATCTGGAAAAAGCAAAAAAGCAATTCAATGCCAATGTGAAACCTATGCTCAAGGTTTTTGAGAACTGGTTTGGGCCATACCCTTTTTATCGGGATGGATATAAGCTGATTGAAACCCCTTACCTGGGTATGGAGCATCAAAGCGCAGTAGCCTATGGAAATAAGTACCTGAACGGGTATATGGGTCGCGACCTTTCAGGAACAGGGCTGGGAATGAAATGGGATTATATCATCATTCATGAAAGCGGGCATGAATGGTTTGGAAATAACATCACAGCTAAAGACATCGCCGATATGTGGATCCATGAAGGGTTCACCATGTATTCTGAAGGTTTATATGTTGAAAGCCGCGAAGGAAAAACTGCGGGGGCAAAATACATTGCAGGGATCAGGCAGAATATCAGAAATGATATCCCTCTGATCGGCCCTTATGGTGTCAATACAGAAGGTTCCGGCGATATGTATTATAAAGGAGCCAACCTGATCCATATGACACGCATCCTGATAGATGATGATGTAAAATGGCGGGGAATATTAAGGGGCCTTAACAATGAATTCGGGCTTAAAACTACTACTACAGAAGAAATTGTCAATTATATCAATAAAAATTCCGGTAAGGATCTGAGCCGGGTCTATGATCAGTACCTGCGTTATGCCCCGATCCCAGTACTTGAATATAAGGTAGAGGGCAGGCAGATCTCCTACCGCTGGCAGGCGAATGTACCGGGTTTTGATATGCCCATCCGGATAAAAACCGAAAATAAATATCAGTGGATAAAGCCTGAAAGCGAGTGGAAAAAAATGAAACTGAATTCAGCTTTTAGTCCTGACACTGAAAATTTTTATATTCAGGTGAAAGAAATCTAAGCCTGAGCAAAATTAAATTGCTTCAGGTGTGCAAATTCTCAGAGTACTCTGCGTCTCATATTAAAGTCAGCCCAATAATGGGGATCAAAGAATTAATAATTAAACTCATGAAAACAATCAGACAATATCTTGCACTGGCAATCCTGCTGGCCATTGGCTCAGAATATGCAAATGCCTCTACATTGATCACCATTGTTAACAGCAATAAGGTTCGGCCGGATGAAACCCGCAAGGTATCCGGATTTTCAGGCATCTCCTCATCCGGAAGTTATCATGTGTTTATTACAATGGGTAATGCCGAAAGTTTACGTTTGGAAGGTGATGCAGATGTGATACGTGAAATCGAAACGGAAGTTGAAAATGGCATTTTAAAGATCCGGAATAAGAAACAGCTGAGCGGATGGAACCGGACCAGTGGCGGAAAGGTCAATATCTATATTTATGCAAAATCTCTTAGCAGTATCACGCTTAGCGGCTCGGGGGACATTGAAGTTAAGGGTTTGGTTAAGGCCCCTAACCTAAGCAATACAATCAGTGGTTCAGGAAGTATTTCACTGAATATGGATGCCGAAAATTACACTGCTACGATCAGCGGTTCGGGAGAGATCAGAGCAAAAGGAAATGCAGATAATGCTAAGATCACCGTATCAGGCTCAGGTGATTTTGAAGGAAATAATCTTCGCATCTCAAATGCAAGTGCAAAAGTCAGCGGATCCGGTGACATCTCATTAGCTGCAGATAAAAATTTAGAAGCTGTAATGAGCGGTTCAGGAAATATCCGCTATAGCGGAAATGCAAATGTGAAATCAACCAAAAGCGGCTCAGGGAATATTTCGAAACTGTAATCGCTTGTCTGTTATACCGGTTGTTGGGAGATTTAATTAACAGGTGACTAAACAGTCATTGCTGTCCGGTAAATTAAGGAATAGCAAGAAATCTTTATTTACGCTTTTGAATGGGGTGCATTAATTTAAATTCGAAAAGCAAGCCCCCTCCATAACCTTGCCACCCTCTATCGCCGGGTGGGCTCGGCACTTTTGTAGGCCAAAAGTGCCCAAAAGCCTTCTTCAATCCCGAGGTGCCTTTGGCCACAAGACCACCGCACATCAAAAAACAGGGATCGCTGCTTTTGGGGGATATCAGGAAATGAAAGCATTCCGGGTATGATCCCAAAATCTAATGCTCGCAGGTGCTAATTGAAAGACCCTGCTGCTGTTCTTTGATTTTGCCGGCACTGGGGATTGAATCGTACTTCGGATCCGTTTATCTGATATGGAGGGTTTTTGGGATAGTGCCTGGGGTAACACCCGTTCATAAATTACCGGTATTGCCGATTGCAAGATCGGCCTTTCGAGATTTGGCAGTAAAGACGGGCTTTATCCTTGCAATTCCATTTCATAAATCACTGTGGTTAAGCAATCCGGAGAAGTGTTGTACATTCATTCATCTCTTACACTTCCATTAACACGGCTTGGATTGCACCCATAGGATAAAGTCTGGATTTACAAGAAATACCGGGAAGCCGCGGCTCTTTTGCTTCCTTTTCCAGCTGAAGGGAAAAGTAAGTGCCCCGCGGCATGAGCGGAAGAATTTAAATATTAATTACTACTTTACATTTTTCCCCGGACACTAATGACACATAACACATAACACATAACTCATAACTTTCAAACCTTAAACCCCCAGCAACAACCTCGCCGGATCTTCCAGTAATTGTTTAACTCTTACCAGGAAGCCAACTGACTCGCGTCCGTCGATGATCCGGTGATCATAAGATAAGGCTACAAACATGATCGGCCTGATCACAACCTGCCCGTTCAATGCTACCGGGCGTTCTACGATATTATGCATACCCAGAATGGCTGATTGAGGTGAATTAATGATCGGGGTTGACATCATCGATCCGAAGATCCCGCCATTGGTAATTGTAAATGTGCCGCCGGTCATTTCTTCCAGGGTCAATTTGCTGTCGCGGGCCTTTAGAGCTAATTCCACTACTGAGGCTTCGATCTCTGCAAGCGATTTTGACTCGGCATTCCGGATAACCGGAACAACCAGGCCCTTAGGTGCTGAAACCGCAATGGAGATATCAGCAAAATCATTATAAACTATTTCTTCACCTTCAATACGGGCATTGACAGACGGGAAATCTTTTAAAGCCTCACAGACTGCTTTTGTAAAGAATGACATGAAACCTAAACCAACTCCATGCTTTTCTTTAAACTTATCTTTGTATTTAGCACGCAATTCCATGATCGGCTGCATATCGACTTCATTAAAAGTAGTCAGCATGGCTGTCCCATTTCTAACGGCTAACAGCCGTTTGGCAACGGTTTTCCGCAATGAGGACATTTTTTCACGCCGCTCTGCTCTTGATCCGGGGGCAGAAGGGGCTTTCGCGGCCGGAGCAGCTGCCTGAGGTTTAGCTGCAACGCTTTCAGCCTTTTTACCAGCTTCTGCTTTCAGTGCGTCTTCCTTGGTTAAACGGCCTCCAACTCCGCTTCCCTTTACATCTGTAGGATCAACACCTTTCTCAGCTAAAATTTTTGCGGCTGCAGGCGAAGGTGCTCCAGAGGCATAGGTACTTCCTTTAGCCTCATCCGGCGCAGGAGCCGGAGCCTTTGCTTCAGGTACCGGAGCATCAGCTGCTGCCGGTTTGCTGTCAGCTCCTTTTCCTCCTTCTTCTATGCTGCAGACCGGGGCACCAATTTCAAGTGTATCGCCTTCCTTAGCAATGGTCTTTAAAGTTCCTGCCTTTTCGGCTGTCAGTTCAAAGGTTGCTTTATCAGATTCCAATTCGGCAATTACTTCATCCATTTCTACATAGTCCCCGTCTTTTTTAATCCACTGGGACAACGTTACTTCGGAAATAGATTCGCCAACCGGCGGAACTTTGATCACTAAACTCATAATGGTTTTTGTTATAACTATTAGTCAATTTTAACAACTTTTCTGGTTGTTGTTTCTACCTGTTTTCTTACTTTGGCACCAGCAGCTTCCTCAAATGCACTGCCAATAATATACATTTGCTGAGCTATATGCTGTTTGGCATAACCGGTTGCGGTACTGCTGCTTTCCTTACGGGAGATCACCTCGAATTTAAATGATGAATTTCTGAATTTTCTGGCAATGTATGGCCATGCTCCCATATTTTCGGGCTCTTCCTGTACCCAAACATGCTCTTTTGCTTTTTTATACTTATTCCTGATGGCTTCAAGCTGATCGTACGGCATAGGATATAACTGCTCCAGCCGAATAATGGCAACATCTTTTCTGTTATCTACCTGCTGTTTTTCATACAAATCATAATAGATCTTTCCGCTGCAGAACAGAACACGTTTAACATCAGCCGCCTTCACATAGTTATCATCAATAACTTCCCTGAAATTGCCTCCTGTAAATTCTTCAAGTTTGCTGAGGCATTGAGAGCTTCTTAATAAGCTCTTTGGCGTGAACACCACCAGCGGTTTACGAAAATCACGCTTCATCTGCCTGCGCAGCACATGAAAGAAGTTTGCAGGCGTGGTACAATTGGCAACCTGAATATTATCATCGGCACATGCTTCCATAAAGCGTTCGATTCTGCCTGAAGAATGTTCAGGGCCCTGGCCTTCAAATCCATGAGGCAGCAGCATGACAATGCCGTTGGAACGCTGCCATTTAGTTTCTGCGCTGGTTATGAACTGATCGATGATGATCTGGGCTCCGTTTGCGAAATCACCAAACTGCGCTTCCCATATGGTCAGTGCCATAGGATTTGCCAAAGCATAACCGTACTCGAAGCCTAATACCCCATATTCGGAAAGGTGAGAATTATAAATTTCGAATTTAGCCTGTCCCTTGTCCAGTTTCGACAATGGCACATACTCCTCTTCCGAATTTTCCAGTGTTAAAACAGCATGCCTGTGGGAGAAAGTCCCCCGTTCCACATCCTGCCCGCTTACACGAACTCTGAAACCATCTTTAAGCAATGAACCATAGGCCATCAACTCAGCCATAGCCCAGTCGAATACCCTGGTAGTGGACATCTTTTTACGCTCATCAAAAAGCTTTTCGATCTTCTTAAAGAACTTTTTATCAGAAGGAAGAGTACTTATCTCATTTGCGATTGAAAGAAGTTTTGCGGATGATATTTTGGTCTCTACCGTTTTTGACAAAGCCCCGGGTTCTGCCAGGTGCAGGCCCTTCCATGATCCTCCAAATATCTGAAGAACAGCAGAATAGCTCTGATCCTCTTTGGCTTCATTCAACCTTTCCTGAAGTAAGGCGCGGAAATTCTTTTCCATTTCCTTCGCCAGATTAGCATCCACACTGCCCTGATCCAAAAGCTTCTGATTATATATTTCACGCGGATTTGCATGTTTCTCGATGGCTTTATATAATAATGGCTGAGTGAATTTAGGCTCATCAGCCTCATTATGGCCATAACGGCGATAACATAAAAGATCTATAAATACATCATTATGATATTTCTGACGATATTCAACTGCCATATTAATCGCATATACCAAAGCTTCAACGTCATCCCCGTTTACATGAAAAACCGGAGACAAGGTAACTTTTGCCAGGTCGGTACAATAGGTTGAAGACCGGGCATCTTTATAGTTTGTCGTAAACCCTACCTGATTATTAATAACAAGGTGAATACTGCCTCCTGTTCTGTAACCATCGAGTTTGGCCATTTGCAAAACTTCATAGTTAATACCCTGTCCGGCCAAAGATGCGTCCCCGTGTATCAGGATCGGTGCGATCCTGTTATAATCTCCCTCATATTTAAAATCGATCTTCGAACGCACCATCCCCTGAACCAGGGAATCAACAGCTTCAAGATGTGAAGGATTAGGACTTAAACTCAGGTGAACTCTCTTACCGGAAGCGGTATCCACATCCGTAGAATATCCCAGGTGGTATTTAACATCTCCTCCAAAGGGAGTATTAACATCAAAACCCTTACCTTCAAATTCAGAAAAAATATCCTTGTATGTCTTGTACATAATATTGGTAAGGACATTTAAGCGGCCGCGATGAGCCATACCGATCACAAACTCTTCGATACCCAATTCAGCACCTTTCCCGATCACCGAATCCAGTGCAGGGATAACAGATTCAGCACCCTCCAGTGAAAAACGTTTCTGACCAAGGTATTTTGTGCCGAGGAAATTCTCAAAGACAACAGCCTCATTTAATTTTCCTAAAATTCTTTTCTTGGTTTCAATATTGAAATTGGGCGTATTTCGCTCACTTTCCATCCTTTTCTCAAACCAATCCAGTTTTTCAGGATTTCTGAGATATTTATATTCAACGCCTATAGACTGACAATAGGTTTGTTCCAACAGGCCGAGGATATCCTTTAATTTTGCAGGACCAATGCCAACTTCAACCCCTGCGTTAAAAACAATATCCAGATCCGCATCACTCAGGCCAAAGGTTACAAGCTCCTTACCGGGATAATATGGCCTGCGCTCGCGAACGGGGTTTGTCTTTGTAAAGAGGTGCCCCCGCTGCCGGTAGCCATTTATTAGATTTAATACTTTTATCTCTTTTAGAAAATGATCCGGGGTTTCAGTACTTACGACTCCTGCATCAGAACCACGTCCAAAATCGAAGCCTTCAAAAAATTTTTGCCAGCCAAAATCAATTGAACCGGGATCTTCTTTGTATGACTGATAAAGAGAATCGATGTAGGCAGAATTCGCGTAACTGAGGTATGATAAGTTATCCATTTAAAAACATAGTCTTTTGCGACACAAAAATAAGATTTTCAGGGTAGAATTGAGTAAAAGTAAGTGGTAATTATTTACTTATTACCTGATTCTGCAATGATCCGGCGAAACATGAGGGTGCAATTGCATAGCTTATTAACTTATATTGAGCCTGTTCAGCCTCAGATAACTTCCATGGCTGATGGATCTGAACACCGGGAATAGCTGCAAGTTCAGGCATCCATAAACGCACATATTCGCCCTGCGGATCAAATTCGGCAGCCTGTTTCAATACATCAAAATGCCTGTATGCTCCCGGATCATTGCCTACACCGGCAATATACGCCCAGTTTCCCCAATTATTGGCAGGGCAGTAATCGATCAGCTTTTCTTCAAAATAAGCTGCTCCCCACATCCAGTTCACCTTCAGATCCTTTACCAGAAAGCTCGCCACATTCTGACGGCCCCGGTTACTCATAAAGCCTGTGGAATTCAGCTCCCGCATATTCGCATCAATAAATGGGATACCGGTCTGTGCATTTTTCCATAACTCGAAAAGCTCCTGCTGGTCCCCACTTTCTTCGGGTGCAAGGCCTTTAAATCCAATTTTCTGAAAAAACTTATTACCATACTTTTTAAACATGAAGCGAAAATAATCACGCCATAATAACTCAAGATATAAGTTGTATGTTGAATCTCCTGATCCATGTACCCGTTCATATTTCCTTATTTCCCAGTAAACTTCCCGGGGAGAAAGGCATCCTAAAGCTATCCAGGCAGAAAATTTAGAGGAGTAATCTGCTCCGATCAATCCATTTCTGGTTAGCTTATAGGTTTTAACCGCATTGCTTTCCCAGAAATAATCCTGCATCCGTTTCAGGGCTTCAGTTTCACCGCCCAGAAATTTCATCACAGAGCGCTCATCGATATCTGCCTTTTCATCAAACCCCAGTTCATGCAGCTCGGGGAGCCTTCCGCATTTCATATCATCCGGAAAGGTCATAGCGCCCGGTGTTTCAATGCAGTTTCTTACAGAACTGTCACGTTCGATCTTTTTCCGGAATCTGGTGAAGACATCAGGAATAGTATTTATAGGGAATGGAAGGTCTTCTTTGTGATATAATGTATGGCCTATAAAATGCTTTAAGTTGATCTTTAATTTCCATAAAGCATTTTCAACATCGGCCGAGACCCTGGTTTCCTCAGATGCTACCTCCCGGTGATGATAAACTTCATTCACATGGTATTGGGCTACTAATTCAGGAAGGATAATTTCAGGTTTCCCCTGCCGGATGATCAGGTCACCGCCTGCCTGCTGAAAAGATCTGCGGAGATCAGCAACACTTTCTAAAAGGAACCTGGTACGGATCAGTCCGGTTTTCCTGGTTTGGAATGAGGTGGTTTCAAACTGCCTTGGATCAAAACAATACACAGGGACTATCCTGTCACCTTTGCGGACTGCTTCAGTCAATATCTCATTATCGTGAATCCGTAAATCCTTTCTAAACCAAACTAAAATGGTTTTCCCGCTCATATGTTTTAAAGGCTCACTGTCAATAGCTTGTCTAAACAACAATTTTCTTTTGAAAATTGAATTTCTATCAAATTACGATCTTAAAATTGGTTTTAATGATCATTTCCATGTAAGATTTTGATTATTATATTTATATTTAATTAGATAAAATGTTCTGCTATGAAAACAGTAAATAATATTATCCAAAACAAATCCAACTCCATCTTCTCCGTAAACCCAGATACTTCTGTTTTTGATGCCCTGCAGGTAATGATGGATAAAAACATCAGTGCATTACTGGTTATGGATGGATCTGAACTAAAAGGAATCTTTACTGAGAGGGATTATGCCCGCAAAATCATTCTGCAGGAGAAATCGTCCAAACTGACTTTAATAAAGGATGTTATGACCGCAGATCTTGAAACAATCAAAATCAACACCAGTATCGATCATTGCATGCAGATCATGACCGAAAGACATATTCGCCATTTGCCTATTATTGAGAATGGTAAAGTTGCCGGCATGATCTCTATCGGCGATCTGGTAAAATTTTTGATCGAAGATCAGAAGCAGACAATTGAACAATTACAAAGTTATATCAGCAGCTGATACCGCTTTAACTTCGTCAGTCGCGTTTACAAAAAATGACTGACGAAATCAAATACTAAACGCATAGGAGATTTCGTAAGTCCCTAACCCATTTGTCAATCAAACGATTTGTCTATTTGAATTAGCAAATTTACTAATTTGCTGATTTGCTAATTAATAATCTTCCCACTATCCGGTCATTTTCCAGATGTTCAGTTACGATTTCCTCGATATCGCTTAGCTGCACCTTACCGTAAAACACTCCTTCCGGGTAAATGGCCACTGTTGGGCCCTGTTCACAAAGATCGAAGCAGCCAGTCCGCTGTGCCCTCATTTCAACATCCAAACACCTATTTTTTATCTGCTTTTTAAACTCTGCGGTTAATGCTGAGCCATGTTCCTCACCGCAGCACACTCTTGCACCGGGGGCACGCTGGTTGGTACAAATAAAAATATGTTTTTTATATATCATTAATAGTTCCGTTTTTGATTTTATGGATTAATTATTGAGCTATTCCATATCAAGCAAAAATACAAGAATTGGAGACACAAATACAATGATCAAAACTATACTGATAAGCGGAGGAACAGGTCTGGTTGGAAAACAACTTGTCGCTTTATTACTTAGTAAGGGCTATAAGATCCATCTGCTTATCCGTGGTAGGAAAAAGTCCGATAATCCCGGAATAAACCTGTTTAAATGGGATGTCTATAAAGGACTGATCGATCCTGAATGTATCAGCGGTGTGGATGCGGTCATTCATCTTGCAGGAGAAAATATCGGATCAAAACGCTGGACAGATGAGCGTAAAGCTCAACTACTGGAAAGCAGAACCGAATCGATCAGGTTGATCTATAAGCTGATCAGGGAGAATAAAAATCAGGTAGGCCATGTTATATCATCTTCAGCAGTAGGATTTTACGGATCAAGAGGAAATGAAATTTTAATTGAGGAAAGCCTGCCGGCCAAAGATTTTCTTGCTGAAACCTGTATAGAATGGGAGAATGCAGTTGATGAGGGAATTAAGCTGGGACTACGGGTTGTGAAGCTCCGCTCGGGAATAATACTGGCCGCAGAGGGCGGATTGCTCAGGCAAATGGAAAAACCCATCAAACTTGGTCTGGGTGTAATTTTAGGCAGCGGAAACCAGTGGATATCCTGGATACATATTCAGGACGCGATAGATCTCTTTGTTTTCGCCCTTGAGAACGAAGAAATGAAAGGGATCTATAACATAACTGCCCCATCTCCGCTAACCAATGGCCGTTTAACAATGGCTATTGCCACAGCCCTGAAAAAATCCCCGCTTTATTTCCATTTACCTGCCAGGGTCATAAAACTTGTCCTGGGTGAAATGAGCATTCTTGCTTTAGGAAGTACCAGAGTTTCCTCTTCCAAGGTCATCTGGGCGGGATTCAATTTCCGATATCCGGATATTGAAAGTGCATTAAATGAGATCTACAGCACGGCTGATTGAACCAATAAGCAGAAGAATTTATTGGGTGACATCAGTGACCTTGACCGCAAAATCAAGGCATGAGAAAGGAGGTATAGAACCTGAACTGCCATCCATACCATAGGCAAGTGCAGATGGGATGAGCATACGAACACTTCCGCCTTGTTTGATGAGAGGAATGGTTTGCTGCCATCCCTTTATCACATTACTGACACGAAGCGTAGCACCGCTTCCTGCAACTGCCCGGTCAAAAACTGTCCCGTTAAAAAGTTTACCTGTATATTCCGCAACTATAGTAGAATCAATGGTAATAGGACTTCCAGTTCCGGGCTGATCAATCTTATAGTATAATCCGGTTGTGGTTTTAGTAAATCCTGTTAGTGCATTCAGTTCCATATATTTATTAATGGTAAAATCATCGTATTGAGGGATTTTACTCTCTTCCATAACCTTTACTACAAGATCAAGCGAAGCATTTCCAGGGATACTGCCGACCCCATTTCGCCCAAAAGCCAGACGGGAAGGAATGACCATCCTTAAAGTACCGCCTGATTTTTTCAGTACTTCCTTAATACCGGTACGAACTGCCTCAGGATTAAAATAGCCCAGATAATTATAATATCTGTTTCCAATATTAAAGGTGTCGATCGCAACGTACTTACCATCTAATGAACGGATCGTAAAGATCAGAGGCATTTTATCAGAGTATTTAGTTTCAGCTCCGGTTCCGGGGCTTACCACCTGATAATATACCCCGGAATCCTGATATTCCTGGACATTTAAATTATTCTGTTTTATATAGGCCTCCACATTCCGGTCGTCAATAACATCGATAGTCTCATATTCCTTTTCACAAGCAACGATGATGCTTAATACAAGAAATCCCGGCAGGGCATATTTTATAAATTGTTTCATTTTTTGCAATTAATTTGTAACATCAACCAGCTCAATATCAAAGTCGAGAACTGCGTTGCCTGGAATAGGACCTGAACCTTGTTGTCCGTATCCATAACCTGAGGGAATAAACAGCCTGATCTTGCCTCCCTTTTTTATCAGAGGTACGCCAATCTGCCAGCCGACGATCACATCACCCAGCCTGAAAGCAATGGGTTGAGTGGCAGTCTGGTCGAATATAGAACCACTAAGCAATCTGCCGGTATATTTCGCTGATACCTGGGTATTGGGTCCATAAGTTATGGTGCCGCTGCCCGGCTCCAAAATCTTATAATATACACCGCTGGCATGTTTTTCTGCGATTATATTTTTGTCTGCTAAAAACTTTATAATGACGCCATCGTCAACTTTCGCCTGTACTGCCGGATCGAAATTATCCTTTTTGAAGCATGAGTTCAGGCTGAACATCATAACAAAGGATAAAACAACTACATACTGAATCTTCATATTGCTGCAAATTTATCCTTTTAAACGTTAAAAAGTAAGGATTAACATTATTTAACATAAAAAAAACGCAGGCAGGGGTAAATATCCGGATTTCTAACGCTGACAGGGTTTGGAACCCTGTCAGCGTTTCAAATTTTAATAACAATATTTATTGGCTTCGATCAGCTGCCGGGCAACACGCTGACGGGTTTCTTTAATATTGAAAGGCTCTGTTTTTGTAAATCGTCTCAGTCCCACAAGCATCATCCTCTGTTCATCACCTTCTGCAAATGAATAAAGTGCTTCCTTACCTGCTACAGCAACTTTATCAACAGCCTGGTAGAGGTAGATCCGCATCATATCCAGCTGCCCTTTGCAGGCTTCTTCTCCTCTTAATTTAACAAGTTTCTCAACCCGCAGTATGGTCGATTCGGCAACATAGATATATCCGATCATATCGGCAATATTCATCAGGATTTCCTGTTCTTTGGATAAGGTCATCATCAGTTTCTGCACTGCAGCGCCTGCGATCATTAATCCTGCTTTTTTAAGGTTAGCAAGAACCTTTTTCTCAGCGGCAAAAAGTGAATCATCTTCTTCAGCAAAATCAGGGATCGACATTAATTCTCCTGCCACAGCCTGTGCCGGGGTCATCAGATCCAGTTCTCCTTTCATTGCACGTTTCAAAAGCATATCGAGAATCAGCATGCGGTTGATCTCATTCGTGCCTTCAAATATCCGGTTGATCCGGCTGTCGCGATAAGCCCTGTCCATAGGTGCATCTGCCGAATAGCCCATACCTCCATAAACCTGCACACCTTCATCTACGATATAATCCAGCACCTCAGACCCCCAAACTTTCAGAATAGCACATTCCACAGCAAACTGTTCAGTTGATTTGAGCTTTGCCTGTGATGGATCCATACCTTCAGCTACCAGGGCTTCGTAAGCATCATCTATATTTTGTCCGGCGCGATAGGCCGCACTTTCGATCGCAAAGTTCCTGGTGGCCATTTCGGCCAGCTTATAGCGTATAGCTCCAAACTTTGAGATAGGCAGGCCGAACTGGATGCGTTCATTTGAGTAATTAATGGCCTGGTTCAAAACCCTTCGGGAAGAACCAATTGCGGCCACTCCAAGTTTGATCCGGCCAATATTCAGAATATTTACGGCTATCTTAAAACCATTCTCACGGTCTGAAAGCAGATTAGCCACTGGAACCGGGCAGTCATTGAAAAATACCTGGCGTGTTGATGATCCCTTAATTCCCATCTTATGCTCTTCGGGATTCATGGTGATCCCGCCAAATTCCTTCTCAACAATGAAGGCTGAAAGGTTTTTATCATCATCGATCTTCGCAAAGACGATGAATATATCTGCGAACCCCCCGTTAGTGATCCACATTTTCTGACCGTTGATCAGGTAATGGGTTCCCTCTGTATTTAAAACCGCCTTTGTTCTTCCTGAATTGGCATCTGAACCCGAATTTGGCTCAGTTAAGCAATAGGAAGCCTTCCACTCTCCTGTAGCCAGTTTGGGAATATATTTATCCTTCTGCTCCTTTGTGCCATAATACAGAATCGGCAGGGTACCGATACCTGTATGAGCAGAGAGCGCCACAGCAAAGGAACAGCCCGGCCCTACCGAATCAGCTACAAGCATTGAGGTATTGAAATTTTTTCCGAAACCGCCATATTCTTCAGGGATAGAGACCGCCAGTAAACCCAGTTCACCGGCCTTATCCATCAGGCTGGTCATTAATCCTTCTTCCTGCAGATCAATCCTGTCAAGATTTGGAAAAACCTCGGCTTCCAAAAAATCTTCGCAGGTTTTCCTGATCATTAACTGTTCTTCATCAAACTCCTCAGGAATGAAAATATCTTCACATGCTGTTTCGCGGATAATAAATTCCCCGCCTTTGATTGATTTACTTTTTACTGATTCCATGTTTTTAAAATTGAAAATATTTTTTAATTGATTTAGGAACAAGGAGCAAAGAATAAGGACAGATTGGAGTAATTTGAAATATACTTCCTGTCTTTGATTTTTGTTCTTTTGTCTTTTTTCTTTATCCCACTTCTACTCAAGAGTTGATAAAAATTTCACTAACATTTTTTGAAGGGTAATAATTCTACTTGTTATATTATTTAGCTCCTTCTCATTGATGAACCCGAACTCATTTGATAGTATAATTTGCGTTTCCAATTCAAACAATGAGCCGAGGGATATCTTAACGAAATGCGAGAATTCCTTATTTGAAGACCTTGAAGACCCTTCAGCAATATTTGAAGGAACAGAAACGCTACATCTGTTAATCTGGGAAACCAACCCATATTTTTCTTCTTTTGGAAATTTAGAAGTGAGTAAATGAACTTCCTTTGCAAGCTCCATCGCATCCAACCAAATATTTAACTTTCGGAAGTTGTGCATAACACTTTACTTTTGATCAAGGAGCAAAGAGTAAAAACATATCCGTATATAGTGACATTAGCTCCTTATTCGTCCTTTTGCTTTGTCTTACTTCCTTGTTCTTTAGCCCTTGTTCCCTGTTCTTTGTTCTTTTGTCCTTGTTCCTTACTCTTTGCTCTTTATTCCAACCTGCTACATCAGCTCAAATATCCCCGCAGCTCCCTGTCCTGTTCCAACGCACATGGTGACCATACCAATTTTCTTTTCTCTTCTTTTCAGTTCATTGAATAATTGAACAGAAAGTTTTGCACCTGTACATCCAAGAGGATGCCCCATAGCAATAGCTCCTCCGTTAACATTCACCTTATCCTGGTCCAGGCCCAGTGTCCTGATAACCGCCAGTGACTGGGAGGCAAAAGCTTCATTCAGTTCGATCAGGTCGAGCTGATCCTGCTTCATTCCTGCCTTTTTTAATGCCAGGGGAATAGCCTCAATCGGCCCGATACCCATTACTCTTGGTGGAACCCCTGCAACCCCATAACTTACCAATCTGGCGATGGGCTGCACATTTAATTTCTTAAGCATGCGCTCTGAAACGACCAGCACAAAGGCGGCACCATCCGAAGTCTGAGAGGAATTTCCTGCTGTTACTGAGCCCCCGGCTGCGAATACAGGCTTAAGTTTTGCCAGCTTTTCAAGACTTGTATCTGCCCGCGGACCCTCATCCGTATCCACTATATATTCTCTGCTTTTTTTCTTCAGATTCTCATCGAGATAGTTTTCCTTAACAGTTATAGGAATTACTCCGTCTTTCAGATGACCGTTCTTTATTGCCGAAACCGCTTTCTGATGTGAATTAAATGAAAACTCATCCTGATCTTCACGGCTAACTTTGTATTCATGAGCTACAGCTTCGGCTGTCAATCCCATTCCCCAATACCAATCAGGGTTATTTTTGGCAACATCAGCATTCGGAACGAGTTTCCATCCGCCGAAAGGCATACCCGACATCACCTCCACTCCGCCGGCAACAATACAATCAGCCATACCGGCCTTAATTTTTGCACTTGCAATGGCAATGGTCTCCAATCCGGAAGCGCAATAACGATTAACTGTCACACCGGGAACTTTATCGGTACCCAATCCCATTAAAGAGATCATACGGGCTATATTCAGTCCCTGCTCAGCTTCGGGAGTTGCATTGCCCACGATCACATCATCAATTTCATCCTTATCCAGGTTTGGTACTGATGCAACCAGATTTCTGACCACCTCAGCCGCCAGATCATCGGCCCGGGTAAAACGAAATACGCCGCGGGGGGCTTTTCCAACTGCGGTGCGGTATGCTGCTATGATATATGCTTGTTCCATTCTATTAGTTAGTATTTAGTAATGAGTAGTTAGTATTTAGTACAAAGTATTTAGAGCTATGTACTCAAACTTTCTGCTTAAACTTTGACTGAATAGAGTAATTCATCTTTTGAACTTCTTCGATTTGTTCTAATAGATGATTAAGTTCTTCAACCGATAAATAATTTAAATTCCTAGATATTATTAATTGCGTCTCCAGTTCATATGATGATGCTTGAGCAATTGACAAAAACTGGACAAACTCCTTATCTGAATTTCGCCCGGCCCCTTCAGCTATGTTAGAAGGGATTGAAACCGCAGATCGATTTATTTGAGAGACTAAGCCAAATTTCTCACCCTGCGGAAAAGAACGAGTCAATAAATATACAGAGGTGACCAAATCAATTGATTTTTGCCACAAATTCAACTCCTTATACTTGTGCATAACTGACGACTTTAGCCGATCTGATTTCTAAATACTCAGTACTAACTACTCAATACTCTATTCTAATTCCTCAACGGCTTTCCCTTTGTCAATATACTTTGAATCCGCTCCAATGTTTTTTTCTCCCCGCAAAGTGACAGGAACACTTCACGCTCCAGGTCAAGCAGATATTGCTCAGAAACCAGTGTTGGAGCAGAGAGATCTCCGCCGCAAAGCACATAACCCAGTTTTTCGGAGATCTTTTTATCAT
Source organism: Pedobacter sp. (assembly GCA_036677005.1). Taxonomy (GTDB): domain Bacteria; phylum Bacteroidota; class Bacteroidia; order Sphingobacteriales; family Sphingobacteriaceae; genus Daejeonella. The sequence goes on along the minus strand of JAKFBV010000036.1, from coordinate 14,861 downwards.
GTTCTGAGATGTAATTTCCAGAGAACATGGAATTCGCTCCGACATACACTATACCCATTCCCTGCTTACCCAATACCCGGATATCTTTACGCTGAACAGGCTTTGTATAACCCGCATCGGCGAGTTCAATTGCTTTCTCTTTTGCATCAATGATCAGCCGGTTACGATTCATACTGATGCCGAACTTATCTTTTTGCAGGTAACCAAGTTCTACTGCTTCTACAGCTGAGGTCGAAACTTTGGCCTGTCCGATTGTTAAAAAACGTTCCCTGAGTGCTGCCTGCTCTATCTGGCCTTCCCTGAAATCATCTGATAAACGAAGGGCAAACTCTTTTGAACCTCCGCCGCCCGGGATCAATCCAACACCAAATTCAACCAGCCCCATATAGGTTTCGGCATTGGCCTGAACATGGTCTGCATGCAGACACAATTCGCAACCACCGCCTAAAGTAAGGTTATGAGCTGCGGCAACAACCGGAATGCTTGAGTAACGGATCCGCATCATGGTATTCTGGAACATCCGGATTGCCAGATTGATCTCATCCCAATCCTGCTCAACAGCAGCCATAAATATCATCCCGATATTCGCTCCCGCCGAGAAATTGGCTCCATCATTCCCAATTACCAAAGCTCTGTAATCTTTCTCAGCGAGATCAATGGCCTTATTGATACCCTGGATCACCTCCCCGCCAATTGTATTCATTTTAGTATGGAATTCAAGGTTGAGAATACCATCACCAAGATCGGTAATGGTCGTACCTGAATTTTTCCAGATGGTATTTGCAGGACGTATATGGTCTAATATGATGAACGCTTCACTTCCCGGAACCGGTTTGTACGATTTTGAAGGGATATCGTAGTATTTCTTAATCCCATTCTCCACCATATAAAAAGATTCATGACCGGCCTGAAGCATTTCATGAACCCATGAAGCCGCTTCGTTGCCGTTCTTTTTCATGCCTTCTGCTGCATATTTAACACCCAGCGCATCCCAAACTTCAAAGGGACCCAGTTCCCAGCCAAAACCGGCACGCATGGCATCATCAATGCGATACAATTCGTCAGAGATCTCAGGTATGCGGTCTGATACATATTCAAACAAACCAAAGAATGATGTACGGAAGAATTCTCCGGCCTTGTCGGTTCCTTTGGCAAAAATCTTCATTCTTTCGCGCAAATTCTCAACCAGTTTGGCAGCCTCAAGAGTAGGGGATTTTATTTTCTGTTGTGCCTTGTATTCAAAGGTCCTGAGGTCAAGGGCCAGTATCTCAGATTTTCCATCTGCCCCTTTAACCTTTTTATAAAATCCCTGGTTGGTTTTATCTCCCAGCCATTTATTCTCCTGCATTTTCTTTACATATTCAGGGAGCTCAAACAGCTTATGGGCCTTATCATCAGGGAGGTTATTGAATAATCCTCCTGCCACATTGATCATTGTATCGAGCCCAACTACATCAGTGGTGCGGAAAGTAGCTGATTTCGGCCGCCCCAGTGCAGGCCCGGTAAATTTATCAACCTCTTCAACCGAAAGGTCCATTTTCTCAACCAGATGAAGCAGGGCCATAATGGAATATACTCCTACCCGGTTAGCGATAAAGGCCGGAGTATCTTTACATAATACTGTTGTTTTACCCAGGAATTTGTCACCGTAATTCATCAGAAAATCAACGACCTCCTGTTTTGTTAGAGGTGTCGGAATTATTTCAAGCAAGCGGAGATACCGCGGGGGGTTAAAGAAATGTGTTCCGCAGAAATGGGCACGAAAATCATCCGACCGCCCTTCAGCCATCAGATGGATCGGAATACCTGAAGTGTTTGAACTGATCAGTGTTCCGGGAGTCCTGAATTTTTCAACCTGATCATAGATCAGCTTTTTAATATCAAGCCTTTCAATTACCACCTCGATTACCCAGTCGCAGCCGGCAATATCCTTCATATTATCATCGAAATTGCCGGTACTGATATTACTTATAACTTTCCTGCTGAAAACAGCAGATGGATTAGCCTTAAGCGTACTTTCCAATGCCGCATTGACAATACGGTTACGTACATTCTTATTAGTGAGATCGAGCCCTTTCAATTGCTCTTCTGCTGAGAGTTCTTTCGGCACCATATCAAGCAGCAATACCTCTACCCCAATATTGGCAAAGTGACAGGCAATCCGGGAACCCATTATGCCCGAACCCAATACAGCTACTTTTCTAATCACTCGTTTCATTTTCATTCATTTTCAATTTCACTACCCGGAATTACCGGGTAGCGAAATTGGGGTTTATAATCAGTGGTTAGTTGATTTATCTTATTTAAGGTTTTTATTAACTGCATACGTTCCTTAGCGGAGATATGCGCGTTGAGGTATTCATTGAATTTGCGTACCACATCCTTAGCGATCTGACGTTTTTCAACTCCAAAAGGCGTTAAAAATATTTTAACCGAGCGCTTATCATTCGGATCATTCTCACGAATAATCAGTCCCAGTTCCTCCATATTTTTAAGCATCCTTGACAGGCTGGTCGATTTTACCCCCGACAATGCCGCAATCTGAGAAACAGCAGTACCTTCTTCATGAATATTGATCAGCATATAGCCCAGAGCCTGGGTTATTCCATATTCAGAAGCAATCTGATTGTATTTATTAGCAACAGTCTGCCAAACAATCTTTAAAAAATAATCTGCTGTTTCTTCAGGCTTCATTTAAATTACTATGCAAGCATAGCAAATCTATTAAATTGAAATTTAATAAACAAGGGTAATTGAAGAATTTATTTTGTGAGGAACCAAAAGCAGCAATTCTATTAATAAGCTTAGCTTTGAGCAGAAATGAAGAATAATAAACAATATATTCTGATTATATCACTAATCGCGATAACTGCCATGGTATGGAATATACTCAGCGAACCGGGAATTAAAGAATTAAAAGGGAATTTCAGGGAGGTCGCTTTTATACGCAATGAGCAAAATACCGGTCCTGTGGTCAGGATCTATGCCGTAATTCTTGACACTGAAAACTGGAAAGGAATGGAGCAATATGGCAATTATATGCCTCATACCAAATATGGCACAACAAGGGTCTATTATTTTTTAAGTAATACGCCCTATCCCTTAAAACTGACATTCGGAGAAATTAATATCAGCGAGCCCTTTAAGCGGAATTGCATTGCTTTGTTTGAAAAGGATGGCATGAGCCAGGCCTCTCTGATCAAATACCCTTTTAAAAAGGTTCAATAATTAAATAAATTTCTACCTTATATATTATAATAAAATGAAACCTGCATGAGCTTACCGCTCACACAACGAAATGAACATAAGCTCATGCAAGCTTCATCACCGATAAAAAACAAATTATATACTGATGAAAAACAAAGGACTCAGATTAACATTATTGCTTTTGGTCACGGCAGGATGGTTCATCCTGATGAAAAAGATGACCGCTCCTCTCGATCCGGGTAGTATTATTGCATTTGAATTTATTGGCACTGCGGATAATGCACAGACATTCCTGGAAGGTTTAAAGAATCTCGGACATTTGGACCTGCTTACACGCAGCCTGTTTCTGGATTTTATTTTCCCGCTCTTATATGGAGCAACGCTGTATTATGCAAGTGCCTGGGCCTGCGGAAAACTACCAAAAGGTCATCCCTTAAACAAGTTTCGGTTATTAAGCAGTCTGACTATCATTGCAGTGGCCTGCGATCTGTTTGAAAATGTTTCGCTTTTAAAGCTGATCTATTATCCCCCTGCAGATATGTTTGCTTACTCGGCTTTCCTCTTTGCAGGATTCAAATTCTTACTGATAAGCCTGGTACTTATTCATTTTATTGCAGTTATGGTAATTACCAGGGGCAGGAAGAAAAAAAAATAAAGGCAGGGCCCCTTACCAGCCCAGTTTCGTATCATCCCCACGCGGATCTGCACCTCCTTCATAATAACCCCATGGGGTTTTAAGTATCGCATCAACCCGTCCGATAGCCTTTCTTTCCCGGAATTTATACCCTTTGTTCTCCAGATTAACCCGGCTCAGGCTATCCAGAGCACCCTTCTCTATAACTACCTCATCCGGGAACCATTGGTGATGGATCTTTTTAGCGTTTACTGCTGCCTGCATCCCCTTACCGAATTCAACCACATTCAGTATTGTTTGAAATACAGAGGTGATAATTGTTGATCCTCCGGGAGTACCCACAACCATAAACAATTCACCTCCCTTTTCGAGAATGGTGGGTGTCATTGAGCTGAGCATCCTTTTTCCGGGAACAATTGAATTCGCCTCTCCACCCAGCAATCCATACATATTTGGAGAGCCCGGTTTAACCGAAAAATCATCCATCTCATTATTCAGCAAGAATCCGGCACCTTTAACAAATACCATCGAGCCATAGCCCCCGTTCAGGGTTGTGGTCAGAGAAACCGCATTACCATCCCTGTCAACGATAGAGAAATGAGTTGTTTCTTCGCTTTCTGAAGGAACTTCACCGGCTTTAATATCACTGCTTAAGGTAGCTTTTTCCCAATTAAAATTCTTCATCCGGTATTTTGAATAGATCGGATTAACCAGGTATTTCTGAGGCACTTTATAAAAATCAGGATCCCCTAAATGAGTTGCCCTGTCGGCATATACTCTCCGCTCGGCTTCGACCATTATCTGTACGGTTGAATCGGAATTAAAACCCCATCGCTTCAGTGGATATTCCTCTACAGAATTCAATAGTTGCAATAAGGCTATACCTCCGCTGGAGGTGGGTGGCATGGTGATCACCTTATATTCCTTATAATTCCCAACCAGGGGTTCGCGCCATTGAGACTGATAATTTTTGAGGTCCTCTTTACTGATGATCCCCCCGCCTGCAGCCATTTCAGCTTCAATTTGATCTGCCACCTGTCCTCCATAAAACCCTTCACGTCCATTATCCCTGATCAATTGGAGGGTATTGGCCAGATCTGCCTGCACCCAGGTATCACCTGAAGAAAATTTTTCCTTTATGAAATACGCTTTACCCGGATTGTATTTCTTTATATCCCCCTGAATATCATTAAATTCAGCGGCCTGCTGATCTGTAATTGGAAAGCCGTTTCTGGCAAGGTCTAAGGCCGGTTGCACTACTTCAGTCCAGCTTAATTTGCCAAATCTGGCATGGGCTTTTACCATGCCGTCAACACTGCCGGGAACGCCTGCTGCCAGATGCCCGAACAAACTTTTCTCTGTAATTGCATTACCTGCAGGATCGAGATACATATCACGGCTTGCCTTACCGGGTGCTTTTTCACGGAAATCGAGCGCGGCCAGTTCCCCGCTTGTAGAGCGGTAAACCATGAATCCTCCGCCTCCCAGATTTCCTGCACCAGGATAAACCACTGCAAGGGCAAACTGAACAGCAACCGCTGCATCTACAGCATTACCCCCCTTTTTAAGAATGTCCAGACCAACCTGGGAAGCAGAAGGATGAGCAGAAACCACCATCCCGTTTCTGTACTCTCCACTATTATTCCTGGAGATCTGTCCACCCACACAAGCAGAAAGCAGGATGCTCAGTGAAATTATTACCGAAGTCCCTTTAAAAAATCTGAACTTATTAAGCATTTCTATATATTTTCTCAACTAGTGTTTTATATTTCTGCAAGATCGATTTTCTTCTCAGGCTCAGTTTTGGAGTAAGTTCTCCCCCATCAATACTCCAATCTTCTGTTAATAATTCAAACTTCTTGACCTGCTCCCAATGCCCGAAATCTTTGTTAAAATGATCAATCACAGACTGAATTTTATCAATGATCCGCTGATCTTTTATCATTTCCTCGTTACTGCTGTATGGGATACCCGTTCTGGCACACCAGGCAGCCAAAGCCGAAAATGACGGAAGGATTAAAGCTCCTGGAAAGCGTTCATTTTCACCAATTACGATCATCTGCTCAATATAGGGCGATTCCTTAAATTTATTTTCAAGGATCTGGGGAGCAATATATTTGCCACCGGCCGTTTTAAATATTTCCTTTTTACGGTCGGTGATCCTGAGGTATTTGCCTTCCACCAATTCACCAATATCCCCGGTATGGAAAAACCCTTCGCTATCGATCACCTCAGCACTCAGATCAGGCCGGTTGTAATAGCCTTTCATTACATTGGGGCCCTTGCATAATATCTCTCCATCCTCTGCGATCTTTATCACCACATCCTTTATTGCTTTCCCGACAGTAGTGAACTTCGAGGCTCCGGCATCGAGGCCATTCACAGCAATGACAGGCGATGTTTCTGTCAATCCGTATCCTTCCAGGACAGGCATTTCTGCAGCCCAGAAAACCCTGGCCAGACGGGGCTGCAAGGCAGCACCTCCTGAAACAACTGCAAGGATATTACCCCCTAAGGCTTCACGCCATTTATTAAAAATCAGTTTATTGGCAATCTTCAGCTGAAATTCATACCATAGTCCGTTCGCGCCATTCAATTCATATTTAAGGCCCAGATTTAAGGCCCAGAAGAACAGCTTCTTTTTTACCCCGGTAAGCTCTGATCCCTTGGCAACAATACGGTCATATACCTTTTCCAGCAGGCGCGGAACGGTCGTAAAACCATGTGGTTTAACCTCCTGCAGATCAGCGGCAATGGTATCCATGCTTTGTGCATAATAGACCGATACACCCAGATAGAAATACATATACAGGACCATTCGCTCAAAAACATGGGAAAGCGGGAGGAAGCTAAGCGCTTTTTTGAAACCTTTAGGATATAATACGGAGGATGCAACGAAATTACTTACCAGGTTATTATGGGTTAACATCACCCCTTTTGGAGTTCCGGTTGTTCCGGAGGTATAGATCAAAGTGAGCAGGTCATTGGGCTGGATTCGGTCACGGTACACCTGAATATCCACCGGTTCGGCACGTTCCCCGGTTTCCAGTAATTCCAGCCAGTGAGGTACTCCCTCAATTAAATCAAAACTATAGATCTTAAAATCAATATCCTCGGTAGTTCTTACTTTATTCAGTTTATCATACAGGGCAATCTCAGAAACAAACACAATTTTGACATCGGCATCTCTCAAAATAAACTTAATATCATTCTCTGCCAGGGTAGGATACATGGGTACCTGAGTTGCCCCGATCTGCATTATTCCAAAATCACAAATATTCCACTCAGGACAGTTAGCCGACATGATGGCAACTTTATCGTCCTTTTTAATACCTGAAGCGATCAGTCCTGAACTAAGTGCATTGACCTGCGCAACAAACTTTTCTGTTGAATACTTATTCCATATGCCATTCCGCTTGGCTGCAACCATATCATCCTTCCGGTGCTTTTCAAGGGAAAGTGTAAGAAGATCAAAAACACGGGTTATTTCTGCCATATGATCATTTGTTAAACAGAGGTAATTTAGCAAAATAGCTAAAAATAAGGGCCGGGATAAAAAGAATAATTTAAGTTTTTTATTCCGGACCTGATAAATGTCCGGGAGAAAATTTTCCTCCCTGAACTTAATTTATAAAAAAGAGTATTTTTTTTTCGTTTGAAGATCCGCCTTGGCATTGTATTTGAAAACATAAGCCAATAAATATTATAATTATGAAAAAGCTACTTTTACTATGTTTAACTGCAGGATTTATGCTAAGCGCGAATATGAGCGCCAAAGCACAAACGTATGAAAATGCCATCGGTGTGAGACTTGGATCTTACAACGGTGTGAACTTTAAAACATTTTTACATTCAAATAAGGCTCTCGACCTGAACCTTTCTTTTAGAAATCATAATGATTTTAAACGGGTGTTTTTTACCGGTTTGTATGAAGTGCATAACCCAATAGGTGGTGCTCCCGGATTACTTTGGTATTATGGAGGCGGTGGTAGTATAGGCTCTTACAAATACAGAGATTCTGAAGGAGATCTGTTTTTGAGCGCCGATGGAGTTCTTGGATTGGATTATAAGGTCGAGGGTGCTCCCTTGAATCTTGCCATTGACTGGAGACCACGTCTGGAACTTACTCCCGATACCAATTTCGGAACAGGTGATGTGGGTCTGGCAATAAGGCTAACGTTTTAAATAAAAAAAGCATCCGCCGTGGCGGATGCTTTTTTTATTTAAGTTTCAGCCACCTTTTCCGGACAGCAAGCTGTGCCGGGCCGGCATTCTCTGAAACGGCTATTCTAAACTTATGATTGGGGTTTCTGCTAAGGCTAAGCTCTAAGTTCTGCAGCCTTCCATCCCGGTTAACTAATATCCTGATCTTATCCCCTACGCGTTTATTCGAAATAAATTTATCTACTTCTGATAAACGCGGATCAGATACATTGCTGATCCGGTTATCATCAATAGCCAGGATCTCATCATTTACATTTAAACCGCCTGTCCAGGCCGGACTTTGCCTGCTGATATTGGTAACCATAATTTTCCCATCCTTTACGGCGGTCACTGCACCAAGGTAAGGATCCTGTCCTGCTGCCGAATCATCGATCAGGGATAGTCCGGCGTAAGCCAGATAATTATTATAGTCAATGGTCTTTACACCATTAATATAATCTGCATAAACAGTGTCGAACGATCTGCCTGCTATTTTTTCAGCCATGGCTTTAAATTCAGCATCGGTATAACCGCGGCCCTTTTTAATATAATATTCATCATACATCGCTTTCATCACTTCATCAAGACCAAACCTGCCCTGAGTAGAATGAATGATCCCGAGATCCATGACCATAGCGATCAGGGCTCCTTTACTATAATAGGAGATGCTTGAATTAGCAGAATTCTCATTCGGGCGGTACTGTTTGATCCATGCATCAAAACTGGCCTGACTTACAGGATCTACCCGATTACCCGGCTGGTTCTCAACAGAACTGATCGTAGATGCCAGACTCATCAGATACATTTCGGGGCTGTTCAGTCCGGCTCGCTTTGTGAAGATACTCTGGTAATAGGCCGTAAACCCTTCTGCAATCCATAAATTGCTGGTATAATTCTCCTCATTATAATTAAAAGGGCCTAATGCGATCGGCCGCAGGCGTTTAACATTCCAGAGATGGAAGTATTCATGCGCAACAAGCGATAAAAACTTTAACCGGCCGGCTTCTGTACCATACCCATTGCGTGAAGCTCCCAGAACGGTTGAATTTAAATGTTCCAAACCGCCGCCTCCTGAATTGGAATTATGCACTATAAAAACATAACGTTTATTGGGATTAACACCAAATACATCGGTCTCCTCATCCACTATTTTGGCCATATCTCTTTTTAGAATTTCCTTATCATAATTTCCGCCGCCGTACATGGCAACCTCATGCTTTACTCCTGCGGCGTTAAATTCAAACACATCCTGGTTTCCTATTTCAAATGGAGAATCATAAAGAATGTCGAAATCCGGAGCAATAAAGGTGTTGGCATCAGAACCCGACCTTTCGAGACCGGTCGATATCCTGCTCCATTTCTTATACGGAATGATCCTGATGGTGGAAGCCGTTTTGAGGTAGCCTTCCGGATACATAAATATGCCGGTCGGAGATAAAAACGCATGAGACTCATCGACAAAACTGGTGCGTACAGAGATCTCAAATGAATAAACCCGGTAACTTATCCTAATCTGTTCCGTGCTCCGGGTATGAACTCTCCAGGTGTTTTTATTTATTTTTTCGGAGCTCATTTCTGTACCCGGCTTACCTGAAGCCTTAAAATCCTCCACGTTTTTAGAAAACTCTCTGATCAGATATGATCCGGGTGTCCATACCGGCATTTTCAGATCAAGATATTCACCCTTTATTCCTGAGATCTCCATTTCCACATCTGCATAATGAGCCTGAGGTTCTGAAAAAGAAACTTTAAAAGCAATTTTATTTTGGGCACTTAGTGAGGTAGTCATAACTGCAATAAAAATTATTGAGATTAGAAATTTCATAAACAGATTGATTTTAATTTTTTCAAAAATAGTTTTTCTGTAATGGTTTTTAAGCCCGCTTGTAAAACATGCTGTAAAATAGTTGCTACATGCAACTAATTAGGAACTATAAAAATAGATTTGTATAGTATTTATGCTGGAACCACTCGCAAATCCTTTAGTATCCGTTTCTAAAAAATACCTGAATACCCTTTCAAAAATGGTTATCCAGTTATCTATAGACAGATATCATTATGTTTTGGTTTTAATAGACTTTCATGATGAGAACCTCTCGCAAAAAGCCCTTGCTGAAATTTTGAACATCGATAAATCTTATATGGTAACCATTCTGGATTATCTGGAAGAGAAGGGATATGTGATTCGCGAAAAGAACCCGCATGACCGCAGGGAACAGCTGATCAGGCTTACTGCGAGGGCAAAGGAGGATATTCCGGTCATAAAAAAGGCTATTTCTGACCTGAACAGCAGGTCTTTACAAAATATTAACGAATCGAAAAAACAGATTTTCAATGAGGTTCTGGCTGCCATTCAGGATAATTTATTGGATATTGTGCCCGAAATTCCTGAAGAACCACACCCCATTTTAAAAAACTATAACTAATTACATGAAAACAAAGTATATCGTTTATGCAATTCTTGTGCTTCTGTTTGCCACTCTGGTAGCTTACCGCCTCAATAAGAATAAAGGTCAAAAAGCAGGCAGCAGTGCAGGCCGCGGACCGGGTAGTCCCGCTTCTGTTTTAACCGTAAGCGGAATAGTAACAAAGGCTGAAATTTTTTCAAGCTCACTTGCCATTGCTGGTACGATCGAGGCGAATGAACAGGTTGATATACGAAGTGAGGTATCCGGACTTGTAACCGGAATCCTGTTCAGGGAAGGAAGTAATGTTTCAAAGGGAAAGGTATTGATCAGGATCAATGATCTTGAACTGCAGGCACAGCTTTCACAGGCTCTAACCAAACAAAAATTAGCTCAGGAGACAGAATATCGTGCCGGCATGCTCCTGGAGAAAGAGGCTATCAGTAAAGAAGAGTACGATGTTGCATTGGCTGAACTTCGCTCTTTACAATCTCAGACCCAGTTGATCCGCGCACAATTGTCAAAAACACAGATCCGTGCTCCCTTTAACGGAAAGATCGGTTTAAGATCGATATCTGCAGGCGAATATATTACCCCATCAAGCACTATTGCCCGGCTGGTAAGTACTGATCCTGTTAAGATCTTATTTTCCATTCCTGAAAAATACGCAGGAACAATAAAACTGAATACACAGATCTCATTCACGGTTGCCGGTTCAAAGAACAATTATACCGGAACAATTTATGCCATTGAACCAGGTATTGACATGTCAACCAGAACTTTACAATTAAAGGCCAGAGCTTCCAATCCTAAAGGAGAATTACTGCCGGGTTCTTTTGCCAAGATCGACCTTCCATTAAGCAATATTAATGAGGCAATCTTAATACCTACAGAGTCTGTAGTCCCTGTGCTGCAGGGTAAAAAGGTGTATATCAGTTCAAATGGAAAAGCTAAGGAAGTAATGGTTGAAACCGGAACCAGAACTGACAAATCTGTATTGGTCATGTCAGGTTTGAGTATTGGTGATACAGTATTAACTTCAGGCATTATGTCGCTGAAGAATGGGATCCCGGTAAAAGTGAAAGTTGTTAATTAAAAACAATCAATTACAATAGCATTGAACCTGATCTTTAAAATAAAAAGAGAGCTATGAGTTTATCAACCACCAGTATAAAAAGGCCTGTACTGGCAATCGTAATGAATCTGCTGTTGGTTCTTTTCGGTGTCATTGGCTTCAAACTTTTAGGGATCAGGGAGTTTCCTTCTATTGACCCGCCAATCGTTTCGGTACGAACAAGTTATCCGGGTGCGAATTCGGATATTATTGAATCGCAGATCACCGAACCCCTGGAAAAAGCGATAAACAGTATTGAAGGTATAAAAAACATCTCATCTTCAAGTAATCAGGGTAGCAGTAATATCAATATTGAATTTAACCTGGACAGAGAGCTCGAAGGAGCAGCAAATGATGTCAGAGATAAAGTTTCCCAGGCCCTGAGATCTTTACCGAAAGACCTGGATGGCCTTCCGGTAGTTTCAAAGGCTGATGCAAATTCGGAAGCGATCTTATCTATGACCATTCAGAGCGACCGGAGAAACCAGCTTGAGCTGAGTGATTATGCAGAAAACGTAATTTCTCAACGCTTGCAAACCATTCCCGGAGTAAGCGGAATTCAGATCTGGGGACAGAAACGCTTTGCTATGAGGATTTGGATCGACCCGGCAAAACTTGCCTCCTACCGCCTTACTGCACTGGATGTAAAGAATGCACTCGACCGCGAAAATGTGGAGCTTCCCTCAGGGAAGATAACCGGTAATGCGACTGAATTATCTGTAAAAACACTGGGGAATCTTTCCAATGAAGAACAGTTCAATAACCTGATCATACAGAGTACGGGAGACAATATTGTCAGGCTTAGAGATATCGGAACAGCTGTCCTGGGGCCGGAAAATGAGGAAACCATGCTTCGTTCATCCGGAACTCCAATGATCGGAATGGGTTTAATACCACAACCGGGATCAAATTATCTGGAAATTTCCAATGAATTCTATAAACGCTATGAGCAAATTAAAAAGGAACTCCCTGAAGATTTCAAGTCTGATATTGCCCTGGACTCCACAGTATTCATCAAACGTTCAGTTACCGAAGTAGCCGAAACGATCTTAATTTCCCTGATCCTGGTTATCCTGATTATATTCATTTTCTTCCGGGACTGGAGCATTGCCTTCAGGCCCCTGATCGATATACCGGTATCTCTGATATCCACTTTTTTCATCATGTACCTTTTTGGCTTTTCCATCAATGTGCTGACACTACTGGCAGTTGTGCTTGCTACCGGTTTAGTTGTGGATGATGGAATTGTTGTCACAGAAAATATCTTTAAGAAGCTCGAAGAAGGATACAGCCCGATAGAGGCCGCCATAAAAGGCTCAAACGAGATCTTCTTCGCGGTAATTTCTATTTCCGTTACTCTTGCTGCTGTTTTCCTTCCGGTGATCTTTCTGGAAGGCTTTGTCGGGCGGCTCTTCCGGGAATTCGGGGTCGTCATCGGTGCGGCAGTATTAATATCAGCATTTGTATCGCTTTCATTAACACCGATGCTGAATGCCTACATGATGAAGGCCAATAAAAAGAAAACTAAATTCTACAATTGGTCTGAAACTTATTTCGTAAAAATGACCACCGGTTATTCAGATTCACTGACCAGTTTCATGAAAAAACGCTGGCTAGCCTTCCCGATCATTATCCTTTGTATAGCACTTATCGGCCTATTCTGGAACATTCTTCAAAAAGAAACTGCTCCTTATGATGACCGTGCAGCATTAAATATGCAGGTTACCACACCTGAGGGTTCATCATACGATTATACGGATAACTTCATCCTCGAACTTTCCAAGCTGGTGGAGGATTCTATTCCTGAAAAGGAATTTAACCTGACTATCACTTCTCCGGGTTTCAGTGGTTCGGGTGCCGCAAATTTCGGCTTTTTAAGAATACGCTTAAGCGAACCATCCGAACGGGAAGCTTCACAGGCTCAGATTGCTGAAAAACTGACAAAAATCACTAAACCTTATACGGAAGGCCGGGTATTTATTATTCAGCAACCCACAATTTCAGTAACCAGGCGTGGTGGTTTACCGGTAAATTATATCATTCAGGCACCGAATTTTGAAAAATTACGTGAAAAGCTGCCTCTGTTCATGGAAGAGATCAGTCAGGATCCGACTTTTACAGCTACAGACGCAAACCTGAAATTTAACAAACCTGAGATCAATGTTACCATAGACCGGGAAAAATCCAGAAACCTGGGTGTTTCTGTACTCGATGTTGCTCAAACCCTGCAGTTTGCTCTCAGCGGACAGCGATTCGCATACTTCCAGATGAACGGCAGGCAGTACCAGGTTATTGGTCAGTATGACCGTCCAGACCGCAATGATCCGCTCGATCTTACGTCTATTTTTGTCAGGAATAATAAAGGCGAACTGATTCAGCTCGACAACCTGGTTTCGGTTGAGGAGACCAGCACTCCACCGCAATTGTACCATAATAACCGCTTCATGTCCGCAACAGTTTCAGCAGGATTAGCCCCTGGTAAAAGTATCGGTGACGGAATTGAGGTGATGGATAAAGTCGCGGCAAAAATACTGGACGATACCTTTACTACAGATCTGGGCGGTGAATCACGCGATTACCGGGAGAGTTCATCGAATACCCTTTTCGCATTTGTTCTTGCCCTATTACTGGTTTACCTGATCCTGGCCGCACAGTTTGAGAGTTTCATTGATCCATTCATTATTATCCTGACTGTTCCGATGGCTGTTGCAGGTGCATTCCTGTCTTTATGGCTTTTCGGTCAAACCTGGAATATATTCAGTCAGATCGGGACGATCATGCTCATCGGGCTCGTTACCAAGAATGGTATTCTTATCGTGGAGTTTGCAAACCAGTTGAAAGAGCAGGGTAAACCTTTGGGTGAAGCGATCATTGAAGCCTCAGTAGCCCGTTTAAGGCCGATCTTAATGACGAGTCTGGCAATTGCACTTGGTGCTTTACCGATAGCTATGGCTTTGGGTGCCGCAGCGAAAAGCAGGATGAGTATGGGTATAGTAATTATAGGAGGTACTCTTTTCTCATTAATTCTTACACTTTACGTAATTCCTGCAGTGTACTCCATGTGGTCGAGAGAACATAAAGCCCTTCCTGAGATCACAGGAAAGAAAGAGCCACAGCATGAGGAATTGGAATTAGTAAATGATTATTGAAAAAGGATCAAAGAGCAATGACTAATAACCTGAGTTCGACTATTAAAAATGCACAAATCTATTAAAAATAGGTTTTTGGGCGTTTAAACACGCTGTCCGCTGTATCTTTTTGGCCTCGAAAAGCCAAAAAGGATGCCGCTGCCATCGTT
>JAKFBV010000035.1:0-12098 GCA_036677005.1 Pedobacter sp. | reverse complement strand
GGAACAGATTAAGGCAAGAAAAATTGCCCGTCTGAAGAAAGAAGCTGAAAAATTAGGTTGCAAAATTGATGTTGTGGCTGCCTGATAATTAGGTACTTATCTTAGATGTCATTATAAAGGAGGCACGACTGAGAAATCTCATCGTTAGAAGTACTGCCTAAATCAACAGATTTCTCCACACCAGAAATTATAATCTAGACGATGGAAAATACTACCTGTGTGTTCGAAACGATACTTACAACTCAATCATTCGTCCTTCTGTGCTTCAGGTAATAAAAAGCTAATTTTCCTGCAATTACAGCATGATTAAAAACATTCGGAATCAGGCCGTAATGCTTTGAAAAGATCCGGAACCGTTCCATCAGGCTTTCGCGATGTTTTTTCTTCGACATCCCGCCAACAAGATATTTAGCGACATACATCCTGGTATTAACAATTTTTTTTGCCTTTTTAGCTGCCTTAATTATCCAGTCGATATCAGAACTTAACTTGTACCGGCTATCATAGGGTTCTGTGAGCGACCTTCGGATATAAATTGCCTGGTGACTGATACTCATCCCATATTTAAAATCCTTCCAGCTAAAGATTTCAGGTGCTTTATGCCTCCTTTGCCCCAGACTTTTCCAGTTTTCATCGTACATCTCAGTTTCACCGAAATAAATATCCGCTTCAGGCTCAAGACTGAACATCTTTTCGACAGTATCGGGAGCATAGATCTCATCTCCCGAATTCATGAACAAGATATAATCACCACCCGCCAGCGCAAGCCCCTTGTTCATGGCATCATAGATCCCTTTGTCCTTTTCAGAAATCAGTTTAGCCAGCCTTCCTTCATATTGCTTTAATATCTCCAGGGTCCCGTCTGTTGAACCGCCATCGATTACCAAATATTCAATATCAGGATAGGTTTGGTTCAGCACTGAAAGTATGGTACGTTCAATATCCCGCACATTATTATAAACAACAGTGATGACACTTAGTTCAGGCTGGAGCATGTTTATT
This sequence comes from Pedobacter sp., assembly GCA_036677005.1. GTDB lineage: Bacteria > Bacteroidota > Bacteroidia > Sphingobacteriales > Sphingobacteriaceae > Daejeonella. Next base: position 11,096 of record JAKFBV010000035.1, on the reverse strand, counting down.
TAGCAAAGATTCGTATAATTCAATATGCTGCCTGGCGATCAGGCTTTCCGAAAAATGATCCTCTATTGTTTTGCGGGCATTCGCACTTAATTCCGATCTTTCCGGATAATGATAGACCCAGGCAATTCCTGCAGCCAGATCCGCCGAAGAGCGGTATTCGGCAAGGTATCCGTTGAATTTATGCTTAACCATGTCAGGAATACCACCGGTTGTGAAAGCCGTAACAGGAGTACCGCATGAAAGGCTTTCCATAACCGTGTATGGCAGATTGTCTTCAAGCGATGGTGCCAGAAACACATCTGCTGCACTATAACAAAGCACCAGTTTTTCATCATCGGAAATGGTACCCAGAAAAGTGGTCCGGATGGGGAAAGCAGGAACATTTTTTTCATCCCTGTTACCGAAGACAATCAGCTCCACCGCATCCGGGGAAATCTGATGATCTCTTATTAATATCTCAATCGCTTCGATGAGGTAAGGTGTACCCTTATGCATATCCATTCGGGATGGCATAAACCCGCTCATCATAATAAATCTGTCATTGCTCAGACCAAGCTCCTTCCTGACTAAAGCTTTATTGACAGGTTTAAAAATATTTGTATCCAGGGTATTAGGGATGTTCACAATTTCGGCTGAGTTCAGCAGTTTACTTTTCCGAACCGAATCAGCCATCCATCTGCCCGGCGCAATAACAGTGAAATTCAAAGCTTTATATGCTTCCTCTTTCTTCACCCAGATCCTATGTGAACTGTCATCCGGTCCGGGATCCTTTAAAACAGGGCAATTTCCGCATTCCCTCAGGAAATGATCGCAATCGTATCGCACATGGCATCCTCCGGTAAAAGCATTGCTGTCATGGAAAGTCCAGACAATCGGCTTATTCAGACCGGATAGCTTGGCAAGGTCTTTTGGCCGTAAAAAGGCGTGATTGATCCAGTGGAGGTGGATAATATCCGCGGATCTCAATAATTTCAGTCCCGATATATCCTTACCCCAAACAGGGAATGAAAAAGGTATCGGGACGGCTTTGGTATAAAGTTTGGAATAAATACGCTCGATGATAATTCCGGCGGCGGTAAACCATTTTGAAAAAAAGCCTTTCGAAAGGTTCTGAACATCAGGATTATCCCTGAAAAGGAAATTAACCGCGACCTCAGAATCCAGTCCTTCTGTTTTAAGGGCTTTATTCAGACGCATACAGGCCCTTCCCGCTCCTCCGTTTCCGGCATAAGTATTCAGATGGATAATTCTCACTATCCCAAAAATACAATTCGTTAGGCTAATTGCAGGAATAGATTCTTAGATGTATAAGAAAATCTTTTAATAACATCCCAATACCGGGATTTTACAAAAGCAATAAAAAGATCAACGAAATAAATAATACTGATTACTCATTCTTTTACCCCTTTTACTCAGACAATAATACCATCATTGTTTTTTTATTATCTTTTGTGAGGAGTTAAGCAGCAAATAAGAACAATCCTTATTTTGGTCTCCGCAGACATACGAAAAATAAAGCTGTTATGATTGTATGATACTTTTGATAAAACTAGGCCCTATAAAAGCAAGTACATGAGAGATGCAAAAGTTAAGTGGAATCAATCTACGTATATAAGAGCATGTGAAGGTAGCGCTATATTTACAGTTGATGGAACTTCCTTTACAAAGTATTTGCGTTAATATGAATTTAAAATTTCTAAAGCATTGTGGCCAAATGGTCACAATGCTATTATTTGTAATTTTCGGCTCGAGTATGGCGCAGAATACAATAGGTTTTAGATTCACTCCTAACATGATTTCGAACCCTAAAGTTGACAATCCATCTCCGGCCAGGATATACGGGGAAAGAACATTATCCTTCGACTCGGGAATTGACTATTCTCACCCGCTGAGGCAGAATTGGTCGATCAGTACCGGTATTGATTTGGGAGTTGTGGACTGGAATCAGTATATCGAGGCACCATTAAATGCCTTTGGAACCAGGCAGGGCTCGGGCAATATTTCCACAAATTCAAACAGTGAAAATTACTTTTATTATGGTCTTTCACTTCAGCCGGTGTATCGTTTTAAGTGGAACCAAAATATGTTCCGGTTATCAGCCGGACCGAATATCCGGTTTTACAATCGGGGCAGAGAAAGTGATATAAGCTATTACACCGCTAATAGAGCTACACCCTGGAATCTAAATGATCCAAATGCAGGTCCGCCAGACATTGAGATCAACTTACCTCCAATCAGTCCTCAGTTACATACAGATGTCAGCATTTCTCTTGGTATAGAACGGAGAGTATCCGACCAGGTCGATCTCGTTTTTGGTATCCGGAAAAATTGGGGAATAAAACCGATTGCGGATGGAACCCTATTTGTCCAAATGTATGATCAAACTTATCATGGCGGCTTTGCTACCCGGTCAAATTATATAGGATTAGACCTTCAACTGAGATATTCAACAAAAAAGCCGGAAGTTAAATATAGTCGTGCAGAACCAATCTCCTCTGACAAACAGGGTTTCAGAAAAGCAGTATTTGCCGAGGCAGTTGGAAATAGCCTGGTGTCTTTAAACTATGATATGCGATTAAAGCGATTTAAAAACGATGGATTGGGAATCAGGGCAGGAGTGGGGCTGGGTCAATTGTTTGATAGTCAATTTGCAGAATTTAACCGTTATGTCTCAATTCCTTTAACTATAAATTACATTTTGGGCAAACAAAGACATGGCTTTGAAACGGGTCTTGGGATAACTCCTCAAATCGCCCTTGTGGATATTGGAGATTCACCTCGAATCAGACCTCTGGGCTTTCTAAATATGGGTTACAGGTATCAACCCCTGAAAGATGGCCTTTTATTCAGAGCAACCTGGACCCCTTATATCAGCAGCCTTAAGTCACACCAATATGTCTGGTTTGGAGCCTCTATTGGATATAGTTTCAGATAGCCATTTATGGTATTATATATAATAGCACCAGCATATCTAAAATTTTGTTTTCTTTGCTGATGCATGGGAAATCAATTAACTGACCGGACCTTCTGGACCAGGTACTGGGAATCTAAACCCGATCTGGCCATCCCGATAGATAAAAAATATCTTTTCCATCAGCAGCTGGAAAAAATAATCAAAAAGAACAAAACTCAAACTGCCATTGAGCTGGGCGGATTTCCCGGTTATTATTCAATTTTCCTTACAAAGTATTTAGGTATCCAGGCAACCCTTTTCGATTATTTCATACATACAGATATCTTAAAAAGGGTATTACATACGAACGGACTTAAGGAAGATGACATTACAGTTATAGAAAATGACCTCTTCAAATACCATCCCGAAAAAAAATACGACCTGGTACTTTCATGCGGTTTGATCGAACATTTTAAGGATACCAGAGACATTATTGAACGGCATCTGGAATTTTTAAAGCCCGGAGGTATATTATTCATTACCCTGCCGAATTTCAAAAGCGTAAATGGCTGGGTTCAGAAAAAATTTGATCATGAAAATTACCTGAAACATAATATTGGTTGTATGGATACTGAATATCTTAGAAAGATATTGAAGGAGCTTGGCCTCACAGTCCTGCAGGCATCATACTATGGTAAATACAGCGTTTGGCTGGAAAATAAAGATCAAAAATCAGCTTTGACCAGGGTATTTATCAGAACCCTCTGGTACATTGGAAAAGTAGCCACTAAATGGGTACCCTTAGAATCTAAATACCTCGCGCCTTATATCGTTCTGGAAGCGAAGATGGAGTCAGCTTCAGCAGATACCGGCAGTATTTAATTCCGGCTCCTTGTTCGGGCTTAATAGACTAATTCCTTTTTATCCGCTGCTTTGCAAACCGCAGTAATCTTTCCCAGAAACTGCCTTTCCGGGTTTGCAGAAAATCTTTAATGGCGAGGTAAGCATCCCTGTTCTCCTCAATTTTTTCGGGAAAACTGCTTACCGCATGGGGATTGATGATCACATTATAGATTTCATTCAGGCCGGAATGAACCCCTGTACCATCATGCCCGATATTATTGATCAAAGACTGGGAGGGATTTAATGTTAAGCCGCCAGCCAGAAATATAGAGGCATACCAGCGGATTGCCCATGAATTATTCTTTCCTTTTTTAAATTCCTGCAGTTGCTTCCAGTAATTCATAGTACCCTCAATGGAGAACTGATGCCTCTTTTCGCGGTCAAACTGTTCTATTATCATATCAATATCGGGCTCAAAATGATCCCATGCCCTTTTCCATGTTGCCCAGCCCCAGCTGGTTGCTGCCCTGTAAAAGAAGGTCTGGGGCAAATTATCATTTTTTAAGGGATACATATATGCCCCAATATGCATGACCTTTTCTTCCTTTTGAAAGCGGTTCAGCGCATCATTAAAATACTGCAATGTAAAAGCAGAACTGATCAGATCATCCTCAAAAACAATGACCTTCCCATATTCATTAACCAGTTTGCTCACTCCATCGATAATAGAATTTGCCAGACCGAAATTACTTTTTCGCTCGATGATCTCCACCGTCTTAAACCCATCCACTGACCGTATGATCCCGCGTACTTCATCCACATTAAGCTGCTGAGCCGCATCCTTAGCAGCATCAGAATAGATAAAAAGACGCGATTCATCAGCCAGTAAATTTTGCTTTAAAAATTTAAGTGTACGCCTGGTATGTTCCGGACGGTTATAGACAAATAAAGCTATTGGGGCAAAGTTCTGCATTAGATAGTATTGAGTTTTAGTATTGAGTAATTAGTATTTAGTATTTAGTACGGAACTATTTTAGTAAGATTTAAATTTTAGTACCTGGCATTTTCAAAGTTAACAGACAACAGACAACTGACAACAGACAACAGACAACTAATCCAGTTCCTCCGCCTTAAACGGCTTTTGCCGTCCTTTATTTTTCATACGAATATTCGTCACTTCCTCTGTAGTTACTTTATCCGCTTTATTAAACCATGAATTGCGGATATAGTTTAAAACCTGGGCAACATCCTCATCAGAGTAACTGCTATTCGAGGCAATTCCGGGCATTTCCCCACTGATCTCTGGTGCCTTATATATTTTGTTTCCGACTTTAACAGGTCCGGTCAAACCGTAAAGCACTACTCCAATAAGCCTGTTCTTTTCACCCTTCACCCAATCAGAGTTATTTAAGGGAGGAGCGAGACTAATGATACCGTTTCCATCGGCACCATGGCAGGTTTGACAAACAGAGCGGTACAATGCAGCACCTTTAGGATATTCCCTGACCAGGTCTGCAGCCTCAGTTTTCGGTTTTGCCTGATCATCAATGATCTTCCTCAGACGTCTGCTGATCATCAGGCTGGTGTCGGGACTGACTGAAATTAAATTCTTATGAAAAGCTTTTTCACTGTTTCCCAGATTACTGATAATGGCATCAGCAAGAAAAATATTATCAGGATATTTTTTCGCCAGATCAAGTAAGAACTGCCGGGAAGCAGGAGGATCAAAGGAATGAATAAATGGATTCAGAAAAGCTAAATAAGGGGCTGCAAGGCTGTCATTCTGAGCAAGCATCATGCGGAAAGCGGAAAGGAACTCTTTGTAATTCTCCTTTTCCATGACAGATGGCGAAACGCTTAATGCCTGCATCCTGATCGCCCAGTCCGTATTTTTTAACAGGGGAAGAACATCCTCCTTTTTCAATACACCCAAGCCTTCCATGGTCCATAAGGCATGAACTGCCGACAATGGGCGGGATGACCTTTTTACTATTTTCCTCAGGGGGACCTCCAAACGCTTATCCTTGCCGTCAACAAGCATTTGCTGGGCTTTATTACGAACCCATCCGTTTGAATGTTCTAATAAGCGGAGCAATTTGCCTCCTTGATCAGGAATGTTCAAAATAGCAGGATTTTTCCCCCGGGGAAGCACTTTATAGATCCGGCCATAGCTGATCGGCTCAGTCAGGTCCCTGGCTTTGATCTGATCTTTAAGATAAGGAGTTAAATATGTTTTATGCTGAATAATACCCCGGTACATATCCACAATGTATAAAGCCCCATCCGGACCGGTGTATAAATTGACGGGACGGAATCGTTCATCCGTGCTCGCCAGAAATTCTTGCCCGGTATAGGCCTGTCTGCCACCGGCCAGGTATCCTTTGGATGTTAAAATGTTCCTCTTAATAAGATTTGCTGAGGGCTCGGCAACAAAAGCGTTTCCATAATACTCTTTGCCAAATAAGCTGCTGCTGAAGATTACGGGTCCGCAGGCAGCGGTAAAATTGACCAGGCGGAGTTTATCATCCAGAATGCCTTCCATATAGCCGCGGTTAACCCCGGGGGTAGGCCTGATGGGATAAACTTTGTTATCCCTGATAATATTTTCGGAAAAGCCTGCGACTCTTTGCTGATTTTCGTTGGCAGCACCAAACCCGGGACTAAAGTAGTCGCCCTGCAAATTCTCAGAATTGTTGTTATAAAACAAGCGTCCATGGTCATCCTGCGTAATTCCCCACTGTCCGCGGAAATGGGTCCTTTCAATCAGCCATTGATCACCTTTTTTCCTGTAACGTTTGCCTGATTTGGCATTATAGATCCAGTTATCCATAGCCCTGAATAATCCATTGGGCTGATGTTCCACATTTCCGCCTTCGGCATAACTGGCATCCACAAGAATTTTACGTACAGGTTTATCATTCAAAATTTCATAGAACCATAACTTAGGAGATTCGGCAACCAGAATGCCGTTTTCTATTAAGCATAAAGCACGGGGAAGTACCAGAGAATCCAGAAAGACCTGCCGGTCATCCATCTTCCCATCTCCATTTTTATCGCTCAGTATCACGATCTTTCCGCCTGGCTTTTCTTCGCCGGTACCTGAGGTATCGGGCATATAAAATTCCATCTCAACTACCCAGATCCGGCCCTTATTATCGAAATTTAATGCGACAGGCGAGTTTACCAATGGCTCTTCAGCTACAATATGGACACTAAAGCCATCCACAAGCTTCATCTTTTTAATGGATTCCTCCGCTGTTAATACCGGAGATTTAGAAAACTCTTTCCCCATCAGGGTATCCGCAGAAAAATTCCTGCCCGCTGATTGATGATACCCCCCGCTGCTTAGAAATAGCAGGGCTGTTACAAGCAATAAGGGGATTGAAAAAAGTATTGTTTTCATAAATTTTTTTCTGATAACTCAAGGTCCGAAAATATCCAGATCACCGGTTTTCCTTAACAGGGTGGTGTAGGCATTCGCATAGGACTCATGTCTTTTCCGGCCGCTGAAAAATATGATCAGTTTTTTAACAAAGTACTCTGCATCAATACGCAGCGATCTGGCCAGGCTTCCGGATTTCTTTTGGTTTTCGAACACATTAAACTTAGTTACTTCCGGTTCGATCATCGAGATCTTATCGGCAAGAAGCACAAAACCTTCAGACTGAACTAAAAACCGGAGGGAAGTCGGTGTGTACATATTAATATGTCCGTAATCCAAAAAATGTTTCATCCTTTTATCCACTCCATAGCGGTAATCGCAGGGAACCTCAATAATCAGATGTCTTGAAACACGTTTGATCTCACGCAATAACATCCGTTCAAATTCTACATGTTCCAGGACATGAGCTAAGATCACAAGATCAAATTCATTATCTGCAAAGGGAATATGATAACCGTCGAAGATATTGACCGAGCTTAAATTTTTAAGCTTTCTCGAAATGATCTGATCCACACCGCTCTGGGAGATCTCCAGTGCATGCATTTCAGGAAAGAGATGCCTGTCGGACAAGTGTTTTAAAATACTTCCATCGCCGGCCCCTACCTCCAGTACTTTTTTGAATTCATGGCCCTGGCATACATCGGCAATGTTTTGTGCTTTATACTTTGCGCCCAGCATACGCCATTGCTCATCACGGCCGAGATAAAAATCATCATAGGCATTTTTGACATCTGTACTTATTATCTCCCCATTCATCTTAAATTTTCAAACAATTATTGTCTTTATAAAACACGGAAGTAGATTTTCTGTAAAATAATCCCGGAGATATTCCACTAAATGAAAGTTCCTTGAATCCTTCATTTTCGAAAAACACCCTGGCGTCATTATATTTTCCCCGTTCCGAATCGTCAAGAACCACCACCCCCTTATCTGTCAAAGCTGCAATTGAATGATAACAGCAATTCACCCTGTCGCGGCCATCCACAATAATGATATCAAATTTCAGATTCATACTTGCAGGCATTCTGCTGTAATCCCCATCCTTATGCAGCTCGCAGAATATCATTTGGGAGTTCGAAGGTTTTGAAGCCGAAATTTTTTCAAACCAGGCCTGGTCATGTTCAACAGAAATGACTTTGAGAGCCCGTTCAGCATAATAAAAAGTAGAATTGCCGGAGCCAAATTCAAAAACTGTATGCTCTTTATTAATTCGTTCGGCAATAAAGTCTATAAAGGAGTAAGTAACCCATGGAATGGGTTCTGCATTCCCGTCAACCGGCGATTTAGTCTCAAATGACTTAAACCAGCCAATTTCTGATAAGTAGCCTTTTACCCCGAAAGATAAAAGGGTCTTTATTTTTGCAGGACTGATCAAACTTGTATATGGTTCCGTTCTTTTCAACGTTTTGCGAGTTTTTGAATAAGTGAGATTAAAAATAATGATTTAAGCATATTGATTCCCTGTTTCCTCGTTTCCGGAAAAACAAGAATGAAAAAAGTGGCAGAAAAATAAGCAATCAGGGTAGCAAAAGCAGCACCCTGAAGGCCATATATTGGGATCCAGAAGAAGCCAAGAGCAACATTTACGATCGCTCCTGCACCTGTACGGTATAAGGAGTATCGGGTATAACCTTCAGCGATCAGGTATTGTCCGCTCGCGCTCCCTAAAAATACAAAGACTCCGGCCCAGATATGAATGGATAATATTTTTGCTCCTTCAGCAAATTCAGCATCATAAAAATACTGATAAATATAAGTTGATGCGAAGGTCATGAAAATGGCTATACTCAGACTTATGATCACCATCAGATCGTACATATCCCTCAGCCTTTTCTGATACCGTACAGGATTATCCCGGCGGGCGTTCATAATTGCGGGGAAAACAGAGGTAACAATTGCGACAGGAATAAAATACCAGCTTTCACTCCAGTTCACAACTGTGGAATATATACCCAAAGCACCGACTCCTAAAAAACTTTCAACCATTAACTGGCCTATTTTCATATAAACCGTAACCAGTATCGCCGAAAAGGCAAGAGGCCAGGAATGTTTTAACAGGTAGCCGGCAAGTCTGCCCTCATATTCCCATTCAGTGATTCGGTTTCCCTTAGCTGCATAAGCTATGATGTAGCCCAGGCCTAATAATACCGCATCAGCTAATAATGTCCATACAAACCAAAATATGGGTGCAGCAATAAAAATGAGCATCAGTTTAATTCCGGCCGACAGCATATTTCCGATTACCTGCACCATCATCACGTATTTTCCCTGAACCTTCGACTGGAAATAACTGTCTATAATATTCAGGGATTGTGCTAAACCAATACAGGAAGCAATTAAAATATAACTGACAGGAATGTCTCCCTCCTTTCCTTTAAACAGGATAAATGCCAGATAAGCAAGAGGGATAATGATTATTCCGGCAAGCAGCCGCATTCGAAAGGCTGTGCCCAGAAGTTTATTCTTTTTATCAGGCGCTGCAAGAAGTTCACGGGTGATAAAGCCATCCAGTCCAAGCGCGGCAGCAGCGATAAAAAATGTAATGAAAACCAGGGGGTAGTTCAATAATCCATTCTGGGTTTTACCCAGATAATTGGCGACAGCAATTCCCGCAAGTATTTTAATGCCAAGACTGCCTACTCTGGCAAGGAACAACCAGCCGGTGTTTTTCAGGTATTTATTGAACGCTTGCTGGTCAAAACCGGGTACGGCTGAAAACTTCATTAAAACAAACTTAGATAAAGTTTTTCATCTGTTTATTTTTTGTTTATTAATGGTGATGAAGTGATCATGATTTGATAATCATACCCCTGCGGGCTTTGGCAAATCATGATGGTTTCCTAGAATATAATTTGTTTTTTAAGGTTTGAAGCTTGAATGAGCATGCCCGCGGCCAATGTCATTATTTAAGTGATTTCATATTAAATCCTCGTTAGCGTGTCTCGTGTGATTTTAATTTAGATCAAAATTCTTTCTGTTTGGTTTCGCCGAAAGATTGGAAATTATGGGATGTATAGCCCGCTCAAAGGCCGCGTGGCCTAGTCCTTTTCCTTCAGCGGAAAAGGGACCACGCCGAGGAGGAACGACGAGACCATGAGCACCTTAAAAAACAATAGGCCAACAGCTAATAAACGCCGCCGCTGCGCCTGATGCTTTGAAGGGTTCTGCTTAGGCCTGGCTTGTAATTGCCGCACCATCCGCCCTGGGCGGAGGAAGAAAGGTTATTAATGGGGGTTGCTAGCGTGGCGTATAAAAATTACATGTGTTATTCCCCTTCGGTTGGTGTTGTCCACCCAACCGATTTAATTCCCCTCGGTTAATCCAATTTTCTTCGGTTTGCATTGCACGAACTTTCATGAATTTTTTTTTGCGGCATTGGACAGGGCGGTAAATCTAACAGCTGCCAAAGCACCGGCATTCATAGCCCTGTACGCAGCCGTTGATGGATGAACATTCCTAACCTGTTAACATTCATCTTAGAACCCTGTAAGATCTCAAAAAAGGGGAAATTCATCTTAAATGAAAAAGGATTCCCGAGCGTGGGGCGGAAAGAACGGCGGGCCAGGTGTTTTGCCCTCGGCAGTGGAAGCATAGTTCTTTCTTGAATTTTTGGTGCCTTTTGTTTCAAAATGCATAAAGTATTAATTTAACCTCAGTTCGATATTAAGGAAAGTTAAAAGTATAGGATTATAATTATTCAGATAAGGCTGTGGAGTCACATTAATTGATTTTTGAAACCAATACCAGTGTGTTACAGGCTAGTTCAGCCCTTTCCTCCGGAGTAGTTCCGGCAAAAAATCGTGTTCTCTTCCAAATTATCAACAGCCGGAAGCTACCTCCTCCGGCAAGGTTTATTTTACCCAGTGCTGTTTTTCATCGGGACGGGCAGCCCGGCAAAAGGACCATTTGCCATTCGAA
>JAKFBV010000034.1:0-5377 GCA_036677005.1 Pedobacter sp. | reverse complement strand
TGCCTTGCACGGCCCGCCATAGAAATGCGGCAACCGGGCACAAAAAAAGCGCCGGCTACTCAGCTATGGCGCTTCCGCGCCTCAGACAACACAGGTTCCTACACCCGGTCACGGGATTGACCGCGACCGGCGCACTTTAGACCGACGAGAAGAGATGGGCAAGCCCGAAGCGAGACAGCAATCAGCCCTGTCGGCCTGGCCGGTCATGATCAATAGGGTCAGAGACATTGATCCTCTGAAATCAATAACTCTGACCCCATTGATCGTGACCCCATTGATCGGGCGTTAGCCCGTCCCAGCGAGTCCATATACCGATTGTTATGTTTTATCGCTGCCTTGGAGTTCTACCTGAGCCGCTTCTTCATGGCCGCAGTCGTTGCACCGCATGAAAAAAACTAAATCATCATCTTCGTGCAGGCAGTAATTCATGCTTTTGCATTCTGGACACTTCTGCTCTGCATCAAATCCCAAGTATTTAAGGTAGAGGTTTTGGAATATGGAAACAATTGAACATGCAAACAGTAGGCAGATTTTTGCATCTGGGATATTTTTATTTGGTGAATGTACGACTTCAGATGAGTAATCCCAGGCCATTTCTGCCATATTTCGGCTGTGCTTTCTTAGGTTGCTGTTGCTCTTTCCTTGGGCGTATATGGAAATAACTGCTTTTGCTATGCCTTTAAAATCTGCGGCCTTGAGGTTGTTATCTGTCAAGACGGTTGGATTGGCCTCTGTAAGTATTGCAGCAAGTTCAATTAAGCTTTCCCTGCATGTTAGCCCAATGCTTTGAATGTGTTCTATACCGGCTATCTCGTTTAGGCTTTGTGCTGCCAGGTTCAATCTACGACTAATAGATTTTACCCCATCAATATCCAATGGCAGTTCATCAATGATGTGCTTGAACTCTTTATGATGGCGGGCTTGTAACCTTTGAGTTATGCCCATGTGGAAAGAATAAGCTTCATCGGCGGAAAAATAGAAAGCATCGTGAGTGTATAGGTTCATTGGCGCGCCTTCTCCTTCCACAACCCACCAGTTGCCACCTTCTGCCTTCACGTTCCAGACGTTGATTTCGACTCCAAGATCATTGTAGGTTTGCTCGACCTGCATATATTTTATATTTATAACATCATTGCGTTGCAGGTAAGATGTGATCTGCTTTTCCGCTTCAATTCTATATTCTGGCGTCATTTTTAGAACTTACCTGTACGGCTTGATTTAAACATAACGCCGCGCTCTGCGGCAGATTTGGAGCGCAGCGGAAAATTTGTCCGACAGTAGCGCTTTGTTATATTGTCTCTCGATTTGTTCGCTGTTGTTGAAGATTTGCTCGGGTTCAATTATTTATCTCATGAAACGCCTCAATAGACGCCTTACCAGACACCTTTCCGGACAACTCTTTAGTCATTACATCTTCAAATATTTCAACCACTGAATTAGGGTCTACTTGGTTTGTATACTGAAATAAAACAGCATCATGCATTGGTATTAGAATTTGAATGCCCTCAAGACTAGAAAGTTCTAACAGTGCTCTCTTAAAAATATATGTGGCTGTGCCTTGAATTACATGATTGACCGATGTCCTTTTCTCTTTATCAGTTAACTCTGCATCTGAATATCTATTCAAATAATTAGCCGAAATAGTCGCAATCCTCCCATTCTTCAAAAATGCATTATTTACCGATTCTTTCCATGCCTCAAATACAGAGAATCCTGAAAAATACTCGCGAGCATTTCTTTGATTCCCCCCTAACTCTTTAACAGCGCTTATAATGTTTTCGAGTGACATTCCGTACGTGTAAGAAAGAAACATTACTTTAGCTTTCTTCCTCATTCCCTCGTCATTAAAAACTTGAACAGCTAAATCGTTATAGGCGTCACGATTTTCATATATATCCTTCATCATCGGATCAGATGAAATCGCGGCCATAATGCCAACTTCAAACTGATCATAATCCACATAACAAAGAGACATTCCTTCATCTGGGATAAATATATTCCGATACTTTTTTGGTATATTCTGAAGGTTTGGCGACTTATGATATATTCTTGATGTTGAAGTCCAGTGTGATTCGACTATTGGTCTCAGTCGACTAGAACCAGACGAAATTGAATTAAATATCCTATAAGCTTTATTCGTCTTTTGAAGACTTCGCAAATCATCGGTATAGCCATCACGCGAAGGCAGAAAATCAATCAAAAATTCAAGGCTATAATCCTGAACGTTATATCCTAGCTTGGACAGTTTCTCCCTGGCATCCCCTTCACTGGGAAGTTCGTAAAGCACTTTATGCTTCTCCGCGAACAACTTAAGCTGCCGATAGAAATCCAATTTAAGATTGTCTTTTTGTTTTCTAACAGCACTATTGTCTACTCGAATGCCTCTGCATGCTGAAAACGTAAGCTTGTTAAAAACAGGGAGCTCCAAACTATAAAACCTTTCCATTTCTCCTGAATCTGACGCCAAGACTGATAATTGCTCAAAATATTCGGCAAGTTTGTGAGAAAAAAGCATGTACACGTCAAAAACCAGCTCTTTACGCCGATAATACATATCCATATAACTATCAAAGTCATCGCCAACCTTAAATAGTGGTTTAATAGTTTTGGACACATCCCACGGCTGAACATCTCCGTCTATTGATTTAACTCCAATCGCTATCTTTGATAACAAAACAACATCAACAATTTTTGAGGGCAAGCTTCCATGCTTTTTAAATAACGAACTGGAAATCAACCAGAAATCATGAGTTACAACGAAACAATCAAGTGCAACAACATCTTCTGAAGAAACTTCGGAGAATGCCTCACCATCATATATAAAGTATCGATCTCTACCGCTTTCAGAAAAGTCTTTCTGATACGTGAAATATACAGTCCTTCCCTTACTCATACGGAGATATCTCATCATATATTTCATCGATAAGTGTCGTATTGAAATCCCTCAAATACACCGTATCGCCTTTAAAACTTTTGCTCCCTTGCAATCTGGCCGCAGTCCCCCGCAGACGATATCCAACCTTACCGAACATGGGTTGCAGTTTTTCCTTTGGTGTGTTCTGAAGCGCAATCAAAAAGTACCTCTGGTGCTGATAGGGCCAAGTTTCCTTAAAATCCTCTATAAAATCTTCAACGGCACTTTCAAGCCCAATGGAGGCAAGATATATAAAACAAGCAGGGACTTCGGGACTATGAACACTTTGCCTAACCAGAGTTCTACAGTGTTCCACTAGGTCAGTAGCCTTGAATTTCTTATATGCCATAAGCAAAATAAGGTGATAATTTTGCCAGCCATGTATGGCGACATCTCTATTCATTATAAAACTTGCAATTGATTGATTTTGCGCATTAGATAAATCCAAATCCATCAACAGCTTACAAAACTGATCAGTAGACACTGGCTGCCTACCAAATTCTCGAATTAGGATATCTGCAATCTCACTGGCCAGAATTGATTTAGAGTCAAAAAGGTTTGAAGAGATCAATGTTTTAAATCGATTTATGCAGTAACGGAAAGGGCGGCTCTGTGTTTCTCCCTCATCTATTTGTTTCTGTAGAAATTCAAATAATACTGGTATCGACCGAGCGATCACTTTCCTACTCTTAGACCTCCACATGGTATCGATAAGAGTCATAGTGTCATCAGAGCTCGGAAAGAACTCTTGAATATTTTCACTATCCTTATCAAGAATTACGGTTTTCTTTGAGTTTATATTCAGGCCAAGCTTTCTAATTTCAAAAATAAGGTCATTGAGCGCTCTTTTAGCTTGGTGTTCGTCAGAGCATATAATTCTAATATCATCGACATAGCGAAAGTAATCATACCCCTTAGCGGCCATGCTTTTATCAACCGCATCAAGTACCACATTCGCAATAAATGAAGATGCATCACGATTTTGTGGTAAACCATGCCTCTCACTGTAACACCACTTTTCGAGTAATACCCTCAACGTGCTTACCGCGCTTCGTATCTTATTTTTATCTGCCCCAGTTGCTTCAATTTCAGATATCATTCCAACAAACGCATTTTCAATAGCATCTATTGATATTTGCTCAAAATAATTAAGAAGGTCAGTTACCAAAAGGGTTTTATCATCGACTAAGGCAAGATGACTAATGTTCTCGAACGTATTCCACAGTTCAATTCGATGCTTAAAAAGATACTTCTCTTTACCATGCTTATTGTATCGATGACTGAATACACGATTTGATAAGAGCGGATCGAAATATGGAATTAGGTAGCTACAAATCGCCTGGTACAGGAACCTATCATAAAAGTCTAATTCCAATGTATATCTTAGCCCTAGCGCTCTTTTGGGAACATCATATATAGCCTTGTGGCCAGACTTGTATTCACCATGGTTTATCTCAAGGTTTTGCGAAAGAATCTCGTGGAGGTTCTTGCCATTTGAAAGAAGGTCTTCATACCGTACAGCATCATAGAACCAGTCATCCTTCATATCTTGGCGAAGATGTTTTAGTGTGGCTCCAATGTTGATTGGAAATGCTAGAAGATTTTCATCCAGATCACGTTTCACAAAATACCTATAATTTTGATAGCTAAAACATCCAAAATGCCGCAGAAATCATTGCGATATAACAGTGATTAGACAGAATTCCGCAATAATGCATATTGATGGCTTCTAGATAAGTCCGTAAGCAAGCCAAGTTTCTTCTGCAAGAAAAATCGTACAAACCAAATGCTTACTTTCGTGAACGCCCACTTGCCCCGTAATCGCTCGGCTTCTGGATTTCGCCCTGCGGCCGCCCACGTATAGGCAATCAGTTTCTGCCCATTGTGCGGTGCCGTGCGGCGCCATTCTGGCGTGCCATGGGTACGCCAAGGCTGCAGGGGGAGCCAGAAGGTGTGCAGAAGCAGGGAAGTGGCATGTCGCCCGGAGGATTCAATCTGCATGGTGAATTCCCTTTCACTGTGGTCGGCACGAGCGGGCGACCGTCTGTGGGGCGGGCGAGGAGTGGCATCTCGCCAGTAACATGTTCTGGACCATAGCCACTGAAGGGTTGTTCGGCAAGCCGTCTTTCGGTGCATTCGCCAGTATGGATCGCGTGTCCCGGAAGCCATCCATCCCGCTCAGCCGCGCCGGCCGGCCCTGATCACTCCTCCCGCCAATCCAGGTCACAGCAGAAGACATGCAGCCGGCCGAGGACCTTGACGGTCTGCGACACCGTGATGCACATGCGCGAATCCGCTACCGACAGATAGGGGCGGCTGATCTGGATGACCCCCGGTTGTTTCAGCGCCCGGTAGTGGTAGTGCTTGTGCGACCAGTTGGCGTTGTCGCCGCACAGCAGGGGGGCGAAGCGTGCATTCAGTTGCTGCTGGTAGTGCGGGGCATAGACGTTGGGCGATACCTGG
>JAKFBV010000033.1:0-33167 GCA_036677005.1 Pedobacter sp. | reverse complement strand
AGGAACGGCAGCCCATCATGAGGCACGAATGAGGGCTAATTGGATAGCGGGGCTACCCTTAATTTAGCTTTAGCCCTGCTTTTCTAAAAATTTCAATCGTTTTATTCATTTGAAAAGCAAATTCCTGCCCCTTTGGGTTGTTTCAGTTGCGCTATCCCTTGCAAGTCTCCCGATAAGAATCGGGAGGGCTTTTCACTCCTATCGGGTTTATTTCAATCGTTCCATATTTCATGGATAGAATGGGACGTCAATCACATTTTTCCCTCCATGTTGGCGGTCTCATACTTACCTTGTCGAAGCACCAGGCCCACATAACGGATTCTTTGCGAACTAAACTAAATACATAATCCAATAAATGTATTTATTTATTCGGCTGAGGCGTCATTCGTAAATAAGGCTTAATTTCCCGGAATCCTTTAGGAAATTTTGCAGGAATATCCTCTGTTTTTATTGCCGGAACAACCACTACATCCTCACCCTCTTTCCAATCTGCAGGAGTAGCCACGCTATAATTTGCAGTTAATTGCAGTGAATCGATTACCCTCAATATTTCCTGAAAATTTCTTCCTGTCGAAGCCGGGTAGGTGATCATCAGTTTTATTTTCTTATCAGGGCCAATAATGAACAATGAGCGCACGGTAAAGGTCTCTGAAGCCTTTGGATGCATCATGCCATATAATTCTGCCACTTCCCTGTTCTCATCGGCTATGATAGGGAAATTTACTTCTACGTTCTGGGTTTCATTGATATCATTGATCCAGCCTTTATGCGACTCAAGCGAATCGACACTTAAGGCTAGCACCTTCACATTGCGTTTATCAAACTCATTTTTTAAAGATGCTGTTCTGCCAAGTTCTGTAGTACAAACAGGCGTATAATCAGCCGGGTGTGAAAATAATACAGCCCAGCTGTCGCCTAAATAATCATAAAAACTGATCTCTCCCTGAGAGGTTTTTGCTTTGAAATCGGGGGCCATATCGCCCAGTTTTAAATTCATGATTTTATAATTTAAATGCGTGAAAAACTTATTCGTTTTAACTACTAAATTAGTAGTTAAAACGGGTTAATGCAAAAAAAACCCTGCAATTGTAATTACAAGGTCTTTTTTAAAAGCTTATTTTTTTGAGCCAGCGATATCCGATAATGGTTCCGGTCTATTTCCGTTTCAGTTTCAGCTTATCATCGATCATCCCCTTGAACTTATGTTTATCCAATTCATCATTGATCTTTCTATCCTCAGCTATAGATATGGCACTAACACTGCTCAATTTGTTTCCATTAGTAGTAAAAGAAAAAGTGCCTTTTTCCGAATAGCTCAGAGCAGCTGCCAAAAGCGCTTCCGCCGGATCACCAAAATCCCTGGTTACATCATCCGAAACACTATGATCAACGGTCATTCCATTGTAATACCCACCTTCATTCTTTTGATTTTTGGTTTCAAACTGAGGAATATAAAGATCCAGTTTATCAATGCTGATGGCAAAAAAACCAACAGGTTTACCGTAAGTTTGACGGCCGATCAGCTTCACATTGGATGCCATTACACCTTTTAAATTGTTGATCAATAATTCGCTTGCAGAAGCAGTACCACTTAGAACCAGAAAATAAATATTTTTAAACTCAGCACTTCCTTCTTTGGCAAACTTCTCAATGTTACCAGCATCAACAGTTGGCTTATAGTTTATATCAGCATAGGTTGCATAAACGCCATTCACACCACCCGTAAAGGTTTGTAATTTTCCCTGGGCGTCAAGAAGCGGCTGGTGAGATAATATCTTAGCATTTCCGTCCTGCATGGTCTTGGTCCAGTAGGTAGTGTACATCACCTGACCAGAAACTGAAGCAGGCGCTATCAGATTTGAAAATACATCGGCTGTTGACACCGATCCTCCACCATTATACCTCAGATCAACGATCAGCTCGCTGGCACCATCAGTCTGAAACTTTCCGATCGCTGTTCTCAAGTCATCCCTTGAGTTTGTAGTAAAACTGTTGTAAACAATATATCCTACTTTTTTACTTCCAACCAAAAACGTCTTTGTAAGGAAGATTGGATTATTGGAGTAAGAAGCCCTTGATATTATCTTATCTTCCAAACTGCCGTCAGGCTTTTGAACTGTTAAAGAAACCGA
This sequence comes from Pedobacter sp., assembly GCA_036677005.1. Classification (GTDB taxonomy): domain Bacteria; phylum Bacteroidota; class Bacteroidia; order Sphingobacteriales; family Sphingobacteriaceae; genus Daejeonella. The sequence goes on along the minus strand of JAKFBV010000033.1, from coordinate 31,035 downwards.
TGAGGCACTGCCAAAAATTGCAGCACCAACATAATCAAGATTCGCGTCCGATGCACTATTAAGTGTTAAATTTGTTTTACCGTTTAATTTCATAATCCTGTATCCTCTTTTTAAACCCGCTTTTTCTGCCGGAGAATTAGGAGAAACATATTTGATACGGAGATCAGGTCTGGGATAATCATTACTTTCAATTTTATAAAACACCGAAAATCCATAATCACCGCTTACTCCTCCTAATTGTGATGATACTGTTCCATCATCAAGGAATGAATATTTCTCTCTGGGAGTTGCATCATTAGCTGTGGTCCAGAAGGGTTTGCCCGTTCCCGGGAGGGCTCTTATGGCATCCAAAACCGCCTGGTCGCTGGCATAAGTCCGTGGTTTGAAAATATCATAAGTGGGCATCTGGTCATTCCAGTAATAGGTTTCCTTTGCATATAAATAGATCGAATCCCTGGTCAGCTCAGATCGCGTGGCTGTTACCACCGGAACAGGAACAGGTGTTACAGGTGTAGGTTTGGGATCTTTCTTACAGGAAGATGCCAGGATCAGGATACCGAAACTGAGAGCCAAAAGCTTATTGATGGATCTACAATTAAATTTATTTAACATATATTCTTTCTAATTTATAACCAGTTTTATACTTGATTGTTCTAAAAATTAAATGCAGGTATTAATTTACATAAATTCAGTGATATTCAAAAAATCAACACCACAGGAAACAGCAAATTCACTGTCTGTTTCAGAGGTGCCAAGGATCAGAACATCTTTCCTGCTTAATTTATGCTCATTTAATATATACGTTAATACGTCAGGTTCTGGTTTTAGGTTTATCTCCTGTGCGTAATAAACTCTCATATATTTTTCAAGCCCGTTCCATTCCATCTGCCTGATCTTATTGAGCTGTACTTCAGGCTTTCCATTGCTTACCAGAAATAATTGTTTTCTGTCAACAACAATTTCCTGCAATAAATTCAGAACGTTGGAAAACAATAAAAGTTTTAAAGGCAGCCTGGCAGTATAGTAGAGCCTGTCGAAATTTTCCCTGTATTTAAATACAAAAGCCTTTTTACGGGGATCCAGATCTTTATAATTCAGCATTTTCAACTTTATACAAACGGTATCTAATCTCCCTGCCTTCCAGCATCCATTCGAAAACACCAAATTCTTCATTTTCCGGCAAACTAAACCCAGCCGGCAATTTACCTGCCCTTATTCTGCCATTTACCAGTACTATTATATCAGACGAACGGGATGATGAAACGTTTAATTTGTTTTCGATCCACTGCTCGGATGGGATGACAAGGCTAATCCCGAATTCTTCAAATAATTGACGTGACCTGGATAATTCTGTCATTTCATCTCCTCTCAGGGGATAAATTTCAATGATATGATGATCCAGGCAGATCTTAAGAACTTCATGAGTAAAGCTATTTGAGGATGCGTCCGGGATCTTTAGAAACTTTTTTCCGGGTATGGAAGGCAGGGAGCTCTGATCAGCAAAATATACTTCCGGGGTCTCCAGAATTCGTTCCATACGGAAAGCAGCAGAATTAGCTGCAGCGGTGATCAGTACAGCCATTCTTAATACCCGATTATCTGTCCGTCCTTCATTAAAACCTTTCGGTCGGCCATATTTGCAAGGTTTTCATTATGAGTGACGATCACAAAAGTTTGGTTGAGCCGGTTACGAAGATCCACAAACAAACGGTGCAGGCTTTCAGCATTATTCGAATCCAGATTTCCTGATGGCTCATCAGCCAGGATGATAGCGGGGCTATTAATCATAGCTCTTGCTACAGCTACTCGCTGCTGCTCTCCTCCCGATAATTCACTGGGCTTATGATCCGCACGGTCTGTCAGTCCTAAGAGTTCCAACAGTTCAAATGCCTTAAGTTCAGCCTCCTTTTTACTTTTGTTGGCAATATAGGCCGGGATACAAATATTTTCGAGAGCGGTGAACTCGGGCAATAAATGGTGGAACTGAAAAATAAAGCCGATATGCTCATTTCTGAAGGCACTGAGCTTCTTAGCTGACAGATTACCAATATCCACATTATTCAGGCGTATAGAGCCCTGATCAGGCTTGTCCAGAGTACCAATAATATGAAGGAGTGTACTTTTACCGGCACCGGATGCTCCAATTATTGTAATTATCTCTCCCTTGCTGACATCCAGATCGACCCCTTTAAGAATGTGCAATTTGCCGTATGATTTGTGGATTCCCCTTGCCTGAAGCATGAATATGGATAATGTGAATATGCAAATGTGCGAATTGTTTGTTACAGTATAGTCCGGCTTTAAAAAAATCGCGGAAAATTTAACAAATCGGTCCCTTGCGTTTTCAGATTTGCTCATAAAAACGTAGTTTTACGACAAATAATAAGTAAATGAACATTCACGAATATCAGGGTAAAGCAATATTAAAAAGCTTCGGCGTCAGAGTTCAGGAAGGCATTGTTGCTGATACTGCTGATCAGGCTGTAGAGGCAGCAAAGAAGCTGAAAGTAGAATACAATTCAGACTGGGTGGTTATTAAAGCCCAGATCCATGCAGGCGGCCGGGGAAAAGGCGGCGGAGTTAAGCTGGCTAAGAATCTGGAAGAGGTCAAAGAAAAGGCAGGACAGATCATTGGAATGCAGCTGATCACACCTCAAACCGGTCCGGAAGGCAAAAAAGTGAGTAAGGTACTGGTTGCACAGGATGTTTACTACCCCGGTGAAACCGAAACCAAAGAATTTTATATCAGTGTATTGCTTGACCGTTCCAAAGGCCATAATATCATTATGTATTCTACCGAAGGGGGAATGGATATTGAAGAAGTGGCTGAACATACCCCTCATTTAATATTTAAAGAGGAAATAGATCCTAAGGTTGGACTTCAGGGCTTCCAGACACGTAAGATCGCCTTTAATCTTGGACTTAGCGGAGATGCTTTCAAGGATATGTGCAAATTCATCGCCTCATTATATAAGGCTTATGAAGCAACCGATTCGGCCATGTTTGAGATCAATCCGGTATTGAAAACATCTGATAATAAAATACTTGCAGTTGATGCGAAGGTAAATCTGGATGATAACGGTTTATTCCGCCACCCTGATTATGCCGCTATGCGCGATACCACTGAAGAGGATCCGACAGAGGTTGAGGCCAGCATATCGAACCTGAACTATGTTAAACTGGATGGTAATGTCGGATGCATGGTTAATGGCGCCGGACTAGCAATGGCAACTATGGATATTATTAAGCTTGCCGGTGGTGAGCCAGCCAATTTCCTGGATGTCGGCGGAACTGCCAATGCAGAAACTGTAAAGGCCGGATTTAATATCATCTTATCCGATCCGAACGTGAAGGCGATCCTGATCAATATCTTCGGCGGAATAGTGCGCTGTGACCGTGTGGCTCAGGGTGTAATTGACGCATATAAAGAGATCGGAAATATTCCTGTGCCGATTATCGTTCGTTTACAGGGAACAAACGCTGTGGAAGCTAAGAAGCTTATCGATGAATCAGGATTAAAAGTATATTCAGCAATCCTGTTAAAGGAAGCGGCAGCACTGGTAACCCGGGTTCTTGAAGAAAAGTAAATAAACAGGTTTCGTCATTCCTGCCTCAGGGGATGGCGAAACTTTCTTTTAAAGCAGCGTATTCTGCTTATTTACAAATATTGGACGACGCAGATCCATTCCTAATCTTTCATTTATCTTTTTCACTGTATAATCGGCCAGGACAGGGGTATCCTTTTCATCATGCTGATGCAGGAAAAAATAAATTGATCTTAATCCTTTCGCCCACCAGTCGGCGATACGTTCCACCCATTCATCAATACGGGTATAGTCTGTAGGATGAAGCCCATTGCCAACAAAACGTATAAATGCTTCAGGTGTACTGAGTTCCATATGAACACAATCACGCCTTCCGCTTGCATCAGTAATCACTGAGCCTTTTTTCAGATGACGAAGCATCTCAAAAAGATCTTTCCTTGCAGAGCGATCAGAAAACCAATCAGGGTGCCTGACTTCAACAAACATCTCAAAATCGTGGGGCAGGGCTTCAAGATAGTTTCTAAGAATATCAAAATTTTTCGGGCCGAAATTATCGCTCAACTGCAAAAATGCCGGACCCAGGGTATTGCCAAACTCAGAAATATTCTCCAGATATTGTGAGGTAAGTACCTCGGCACCCTTTAATCTTTTTATATGACTAATTCCCTGTGTGAATTTAGGGAAGAACCTAAAATCCTTTCTTTCCATTTCAGCTTTTTCTCTCCAGGTATTGATCTGCTCTTTTTTGGGCATATTATAAAAGACCGCATTCAGTTCAATGCTATTGAAATGTTTAACATATTCATCAAGGAACTTCACTTCTTTAGTTTTTTCGGGGTAAATAAGTCCAACCCATTCCTTTCTCCCCCATTTCGCACATCCTATAAATACATCCGGCTTTCTAACAGGCCCTGCATTCTTTAATACCTCAGCGGTAAGAGGGCTGTCATGAGCTAAAGTGAAATCAATTCCGCTTATTAATTGTGGTTCAACTCGTCCGAAATCCATAAAAATAAATTAAAATGCAATATCAATTATAGCTAAGATATTCGTATTCTAAAAGCTTATTATAAGCTTTTAGAATACGGTAAAACAAAAAAGGGAGCCAAACGGGCTCCCTTTTTTGTTTTAATATATTAGAAACTATTTCACTGTATCAATAACTGCTTTAAAAGCATCCGGGTGGTTCATGGCCAGATCAGCTAAAACCTTACGGTTTAATTGATTTCCATTGGCAGTTAATTTACCCATTAATACAGAATAGGATAGTCCGTGCTGACGTGCACCTGCGTTGATACGCTGGATCCACAAAGCTCTGAATTCTCTTTTCTTGGTTTTACGGTCACGGTATGCATATTGCAACCCTTTTTCAACTGTATTCTTAGCAACGGTAAAAACCTTGCTTCTTGATCCCCAATAGCCTTTGGCTAAATCCAGGACCTTTTTTCTTCTTCTTCTTGACGCTACTGCGTTAACCGAACGTGGCATGTTGTGTTGTTTTTTGGTAAGCGGTGTCCCTTTTCAGAAACTTAAAACCTGATACCTGGTTAAATTAATTTGTTAATTACTTGCCGATGCAAAGCATACGCTTAACGTTGCCTGAATCTGCGTCAGAAACTAAACTTGTCTGACCTAAAGCACGCTTGCGTTTATTGCTCATCTTGGTTAAGATGTGGCTTTTGAAAGCGTTCTTTCTTTTGATTTTACCTGTTCCGGTAAGCTTGAAGCGCTTTTTTGCACTGGAACACGTTTTCATTTTTGGCATAACTCTATTTTATTTATTTGTCAATTATTCAATTTGTTGATTTGTCAATGAGCGAGATGCCTGATAGACAAATCGACAAATTGACAAATTATTTTTTCCCCGCATGTTTTGGAGCAACGGTTAGAAACATCCGCTTACCTTCCAGTTTAGGTAACTGCTCCACCTTTCCAACATCCTCCAGGGCCTGGGCAAATTTCAGTAAGAGTATCTCACCCTGTTCTTTATAAACAATTGCCCGGCCTTTGAAATGAACATAAGCCCTCACTTTTTCACCGCCTTCAAGGAAACCGATCGCATGCTTCAGTTTGAACTGAAAATCATGATCATTCGTATTAGGTCCAAAACGGATCTCTTTAATCACCGTTTGTTTTGCATTGGACTTAATTTCCTTCATTTTTTTCTTCTGCTCATAGATAAACTTGTTGTAATCAACAATTTTACACACGGGCGGAACGGCATTCGGGGAAATCTCAACAAGGTCAAGGTCCTGTTCGATAGCCATTGCTAATGCTTCTCTGAAAGGATAAATGCCCGTTTCCACGTTATCACCAGTTAAGCGCACTTCAGGCGCTCTAATCAAATCATTGATCTTATGTTCTGCTTCTTTCTTTTTAAACGGAGGTCGTGGTCCTCTATTAAAGCCTGGTCTTCCTAATGCCAAATTATATTTACTTAAATTGTTATTTCTTTAACTAACTGATTATTAAACTCTTCTATTGTCATACTTCCCACATCACCAAGCCCGTGTTTCCTTACTGAAACTACATTCTCATTCATTTCCTTCTCTCCTATGATGAGCATATAGGGTATCTTTTTCATTTCCGCATCACGAATTTTGCGGCCGATCTTCTCATCTCTGGAGTCAATCAAGCCGCGAATATCGGAATTATTAAGCGATTCTAAAACTTTTTTTGCATAATCCTCATATTTTTCGGAGATGGGAAGCACAATAAATTGCTCAGGACTCAGCCATAATGGGAATTCTCCGGCACAGTGTTCGATCAATACAGCAACAAAACGCTCTAATGAACCAAATGGGGCCCTGTGGATCATTACAGGGCGATGTTTTTGATTATCACTACCGGTATATTCAAGTTCGAAACGTTCCGGTAGATTATAGTCAACCTGAATGGTTCCAAGCTGCCATTTTCTGCCCAGGGCATCTTTTACCATAAAATCGAGTTTCGGACCGTAAAAGGCGGCTTCACCCAATTCCACGATGGTTGTTAATTCTTTTTCTGCCGCAGCTTCAATAATTGCAGCCTCGGCTAAAGCCCAGTTCTCATCAGAACCGATGTATTTGGCTTTATTTTCAGGATCACGCAGAGATATCTGTGCTGTATAATCATTAAAACCCAGGGCTTTGAATACATACAATACCAGATCGATCACTTTTTTAAATTCTTCCTTTACCTGGTCAGGGCGGCAGAATAAATGCGCATCATCCTGTGTGAAACCACGAACCCGGGTCAAACCATGCAATTCACCGCTCTGCTCGTAACGGTAAACGGTACCAAATTCAGCATATCTGACAGGCAGATCTTTGTAAGAGCGGGGCTTGGTCTTGTATATTTCACAATGGTGAGGGCAGTTCATTGGTTTCAAAAAGAACTCCTCTCCTTCCTGAGGTGTTTTGATCGGCTGAAATGAATCTGCCCCGTATTTCTCATAATGTCCGGAAGTGATATACAGGTTTTTATGCCCGATATGTGGGGTAATGACCTGCTCATATCCCGATTTAACCTGGGCCCTCTGCAAAAAATTAACAAGCTTCTCCCTCAATGCTGTACCTTTTGGCAGCCATAATGGCAAGCCCATTCCCACTTTTTCAGAAAAAGCAAAAAGCTCCAGTTCCTTACCCAATTTACGGTGATCACGCTTTTTAGCCTCTTCGATCATGTGAAGATATTCAGCCAGTTCACTTTGTTTCGGATAAGTGACCCCGTATATTCTGGTCAGCTGTTTCCTGCTCTCATCTCCCCTCCAGTATGCCCCGGCCACATTCATCAGCTTGACAGCTTTTATGAATCCCGTATTTGGAATGTGGGGACCGCGGCAGAGATCGGTAAAATTTCCCTGGGTGTAGAAAGTGATCGAACCGTCTGTAAGGTCCTTGATCAGGTCAAGCTTATATTCGTCATCCTTTTCGGTAAAATAGTCAATAGCATCCGCTTTTGATACCCCTTTGCGGATAAACTCTGACTTTGCTTTTGCAAGTTCAATGATCTTATCCTCTATCAGTTTAAAATCGTCTGATGAAAATTCACGATCACCGAAATCAACATCATAATAAAATCCGGTTTCAATAGCAGGGCCTATACCGAATTTTGTTCCCGGGTAAAGGGCCTCCAATGCCTCTGCCATTAAATGTGCTGAAGAATGCCAGAAGGTCGCCTTGCCTTCCTGATCATTCCAGGTTAGAAGTTTTACTACTGCATCGCTTTCAATAGGCCTGGCTGAATCCCATACCTGTCCGTTAACCTGGGCTGCTAATACGTTTCTTGCTAATCCTTCAGAAATTGAAAGTGCTATCTGATGTGCGGTTGTCCCCCGTTCGTAATCACGAACGGAACCATCCGGAAGGGTAATTTTGATCATCTACAAAATGATTTATACGTTGTTTTCAAAAAATTCAAATGATCACCTACAAAGTGATCCTCCATTCAGGGACAAAAATAAGATATTTCATGGGATTTTTAAGGCTTTTAAGAAAGATTACCATGGAAATGTAAATTTTTAAGTATAAAAGTACTTTAATACTTTTATTATGTTATTTTTGGATCATAAAACCAATTCAAAATATTATGGAAATCATCGAGAACAACTTTATTAATGTAACCCTAATTGAACCTAAATTAAAACACCCAACCATATTCAGGGTATTTGATGATCTTTTGGGAGGTGAAAGCCTGACCATTCATAATGATCATGATCCCAAGCCGGTATATTATCAACTGCTTGGCGAACGCGGAGATATTTTTACCTGGGAATATTTGCAGGAAGGTCCTGAATGGTGGGACGTAAAGATTACCAAACGTGGAGCCGGAGACCAGGAAACAATTGGGGAGATCGCAGTAAAGGATTTGCGTAAAGCAGAAGTTTTTAAAAAATACGGCATAGATTTTTGCTGCGGAGGCAAAAAAACCATTGCTGAGGTATGTGCTGAAAAGAATATCGACGCTACGAAAATTGAAACCGAATTAAGGCAGGTCAGCTCAGAAAGTAAGGCAAGTAATATCTCTTACAGCGACTGGAACATAGATTTTCTGGCCGATTATATCGTAAATTCACATCACAGCTATGTGCGGAAATATTTACCTGAATTACAAAGATATGCCTTAAAGGTGGCGAAGGTACACGGTCCGCAGCACCCTGAATTACTTCCTATTCAAAAATTAGTGGAAGAAATCAATGAAGAGCTGACGGAGCATATGGAGCAGGAAGAAAAGGTTTTATTTTCGTATATTAAAGAAATTGTTCAGGCCAGAAGCAGCGGTCTGCCTTTGATTAAACAAGGAAAAGATCTTGCCGCTTTAATTGGAGAACTTGAAAAGGAACATGACTTTGTTGGGAGATGTTTAGACAAGATCAGGGAATTGAGTAATGGATACCATATTCCTTCGGAGGCATGCGCCAGCTATAAATTATTATATAAAATGATCCAGGAGTTTGAAGATGATCTGCACCTGCACATTCATTTAGAAAATAATATTCTCTTCCCAAAAGCATTGGAATTGGAAAAGGTGTGAGAATTTTTAAACAATATTTCACTGATGCTGATTAATTCACAAACTAAAATAGCCGCTCTTCTAAAGCATCATCCTGATGCTTTAGAAGCTATTATTACACTGAGCCCGGATTTCAAGAAATTGCGTAATCCCATCCTGAGAAAGCTGATGGCAGGCAGGACCAGTATATCGATGGCATCAAAAATCGGGGGATGTAAGCCGGAAGACTTTTTTGAAAAGTTAAGACCCCTGGGATTTGAAACCGACGGCAAAATCGTAGTTGAAGAAGAGGTTCAGGCCGGATCGAAATCTCTGCAGCAATTTGTAAAGGATATTGAGGCGGCGAAAATTGTCCCCCTTGATGTACGTGAAATGCTGGCTGCCGGAAATGACCCCCTGAAACTCATTCAACAATATGTTAAGGATTTGAAGCAGGGGCAGGTATTGAAAATCATCAATACATTTGAACCGACCCCATTGATCAGATTATTAGAAAAACAGGGATTTGAAACCTATGTTGACCAGCTGGATAAGGATCTGATAGAGACCTATTTTTACAAAACTGCAGCAGGACAGGAAATACTGCATGAAACAGTTGCTGATGAAAAAAATGATTGGGATAAGATTCTGAAACGGTATGAAAATAAGCTGGAACCTATCGATGTCCGTCATTTAGAGATGCCCGGACCTATGATGGCGATACTGGAAGCACTGGAACAATTACCGGCTGATTCAGCCTTGTATGTGCAGCATAAACGCATCCCGGTTTTCCTGCTGACAGAACTGAAAGACAGGAATTTCGATTATCGCATTAAAGAAATAAGTAATTCTGAAGTGTTTTTACTGATCTTTAAAAATTAATATGCTTGCAGGGGTTTCAAATTCGGGATTACAAAAGACAACTTCTTACCAAGTTGTACTGCCCTTTTACCTGTTTGCGGCACTCTCGTTCTTATTATCCTGTATTCTTTTACTGATCAATACGGATGTTATTCATCAGCATTATTTCCACCCTCAAACTTTGGCCATCACACATCTTATGGCATTGGGCTGGGGAACCATGATTATACTCGGCGCAAGTCATCAACTGCTGCCTGTGCTGATCGAAGGGGAATTAGACAGTTATTTATTGGCCTGGTTATCCTTCATTTTCGCAGCCTCCGGAATCCCATTATTGGTTACAGGCTTCTATTTATTCAATACCGGCTGGATCCTGCAAAGCGGAGCAGTTCTGGTGAATATCTCGGTGATCTGCTATTTTTTAAATGTTATTGGCAGCATCGGCGAAAGCAAAAAGTACAGTGTGCATTCCTGGTTTATGGCTACAGCCTCACTCTGGCTATTCATAACCACTTTTTTCGGACTCATGCTGGTCTTTAATTTCAGCCATTCATGGCTTCCCAATAATTCCATTGAATATTTATCCCTCCATGCACATATGGGTTTAGCCGGCTGGTTTCTGCTCATGGTATTGGGAGTAGGTTCACGCCTGATCCCAATGTTCCTGATCTCTAAATACGACAGCCCGAAAACACTTTGGTGGATCTATGCTTTAATCAATACAGGCTTGCTTGTCTTTATACTCTTAAAAACCCTGGATGCTTATAAACAATTTTATTATTCACCATTTATACTGGTATTCATAGCGCTGGCATTATTTGGAAATTATTGCTATAATGCCTGGAAAGTACGTATCCGGAAGCATGTTGATGAGCAAATGAAGATATCTTTAATCTCTGTGGCGCTTTTATTTTTGCCCCTGTTTAGTTTACTGGCAGTCATTTACTTTATTTCAGAGGATTCAAGGCCAAACCTGGTATTGTTATACGGTTTTTGTATTTTCTTTGGCTGGATCACCGCAATTATTATGGGTATGACCTTCAAGACCTTGCCCTTTATCATATGGAATAAGGTATATCATACCCGGGCTTCAGGAAAGACCCCGGCGCCAAAGGAATTATTCAGTGAGCCGCTTTTCAGGATCATGGCTGTATTTTACCTGCTTGGATTTTTTCTCTTTTTGTCAGGAATTATTTTTTTAAATAATATGCTGTTAAAAAGCGGAGCGGTAGCTTTAGTTGCTTCAGCAATAACTTATGTTTTGAACGTTTCTAAAACTGTTTTTCATCAAGCTGAGAATTAATGGACGTATTAAGTAATAATAATCTTTACTGTACTGCAGCTCTTGCCGGGCTTTATAATGTGTTTGACCCTGAAATCGGGCTGAATGTCGTAGATCTGGGACTAATCTACCGGATTGATTTTAAGGATGATGATCAAACAATCCTGGTCACCATGACTCTGACCACCCAATTTTGTCCGATGGGTGAAAGTATTACAGCAGATGTACTTCAATCGGTAAGTAATGCTTTTAAGGATTACAAAGTAAGTGTCAATCTGGTATTTGATCCGGCCTGGAGTCCGGAGAGGATTTCACCGGAAGGTCAGGAATTTTTAGACCACTGAGTATGTTAAGTCTTACCTGTAAAACCGCCATAAAGGCTGTTATCTATCTCGCTTCAAAAGAAGATCCGGGAGATAAAGCCGGTATGAAAGAAATCGCAAATCATATCCATGCCAGTGAACATACGGTCGGAAAGATCCTGCAGACCCTTGCCCGTCAGAGACTGATAAACAGTGCCAAGGGGCCTTCCGGCGGCTTTTTTATCAGCAAAGCACAGAAGGATCAGCCAATAATCAATATCATAGAATCGATTGAAGGCGATCAGGTATTTAAAGGATGTGGTTTGGGTTTAAGTAAATGCTCGGCATCACACCCCTGCCCTATTCATGATGAATATAAGGTTGCACGTGATCTGATCGAAAAATTGTTCAGGGAGAAGAAAGTGAAAGACCTCTGTGATCCGGTGACTAACGGACTCGCCTTTTTAATAGGCTGATCCGGATAACCTGTTTATACATTTCCCCATCCACTGCTCAGCACATCTGCAATATGTAAGGTTTTGATCTTTATATTATTCTGATCGATATAAGCCTGCAGATTCAGCAGGCAGGAAGCATCTGTTGAAATAATATAATCCGCTTCCATTTCCAGTGCATTATTTATCTTTTGCTCAGCCATAGCACTCGATATCGCATCAAATTTTACAGCAAAAGTTCCGCCAAAGCCGCAGCAAACATCCGTATCTTTCATTTCAACGAGGTCAAGTCCATGAACCTTGCTCAATAATTGCCTTGGTTCTGCTTTAATATTGCATTCTCTCAAACCCGAACAGGAATCATGATATACCGCCCTTCCCTCCAGTTCAGCTCCGAAATAATCTTTATTGATCACGTTGACCAGGAAATCGGAAAGCTCATGAATATTGTTTTGAATGGCCCGGCATTTATTATGAACCGCAGTATTGGTAAAAAGATCATTATAAGAATTTTTGATCATACCCGTACAGGATGCAGATGGCGACACGATATAATTAATCTCTGAAAAATCATTCAGAAATTTCCTGCCCACTATTTTAGCCTCTTCCCAGAAACCCGCATTATAGGCAGGCTGGCCGCAGCAGGTCTGTTCCGCATTATAGACTACTGTACATCCTGCTTTTTCAAGTACCTTAATCGTGTTAAACGCCGTCTGGGGATATAACTGATCAATAAAGCAGGGAATGAATAGTTCGACGGTCATAAATAGCTCAGGATTTTTTTAATACAGAATGAATGCCGCTAAATTCCGAAAAAAAAACTACTCTGAACGCATAGAAGCGGAATTTTCTGACTTTAAAAATAAGATGGAGAATAAAACCAGCATCCCGATCAAAAAGAAGCCGGCAAGGCTGATAGCCGAATTACGCATGCTGCCGGTAAACTCTTCAATATAAGCAAAACTGAATAATCCGATAACTATGGCTACTTTCTCTGTCACATCATAAAAACTGAAAAAAGAAGCCGTATCGGGTGTGTTTTCTGGTAAAAACTTCGAATAGGTTGAGCGTGAAATTGACTGGATCCCCCCCATCACCAGACCTACAACAGCGGCGATAGCATAAAACTGAACTTCATTTTCTATAAAATATGCCGCCACACAAACGCCTATCCAGATCATTAATACGACTATGATCACCCGGATATTACCATATTTCTTTGCGAAAAATGACATGATCAGTGCCCCAAGAATGGCCACAAGCTGAATAATCAGAATAATGGCTATTAATTTGGAGGTTCCTAATTTCAAAACCTTTTCCCCGAATCCCGCGGCAACCAGCATAATAGTTTGAACACCCATCGAATAAAAAAAGAAAGCCAGGAGAAATCTTTTTAGCAGGGCCATGGACTTTAACTGCCTCCATACTTTTAAAAGCTCCTGAAATCCGTTTTTGACGGCACTTTTTGTTACTTTTTCATAATTTGGACTCCCCGCTGGCAATTTCCTGAAGGGAATCTGAGCAAATGCTATCCACCAGATACCCACCAGCAAAAAGGATAAACGGGCCGGAAATGAGGTATCTGTGATCCCGAATAATTCAGGTTTCAGAACAAAAATAAAGCATATGATCTGTAATAAAACACTCCCAATATAACCGTAAGCAAATCCTTTGGCGCTTACTTTATCCTGCTGATCAAGCGTTGCTATTTCGGGCAAATAAGAATTATTGAACATCACTCCCCCGATATACCCCATAGCGGCAAGTACGAAACAGATGATCCCGAGTTCGAGTGTCTCCAGTTTAAAAAAGAACAGTCCTGCACAGGCAACACTGCCTATATAGGTAAACACCTTCATGAATATCTTTTTATTACCTCTGAAATCAGCAATGGATGACAAAACAGGTAATAGCAATGCCATGATCAGGTAAGCAACCGAAAGGGCATAATTGGAAAGGGCGGTATTGGTAAATGTTCTTCCGAAAAAAGAAACCTGATCGCCGAATTCCTGAGTGGTAGTAATTATCGTATAATAGGCAGGAAAAATTGTAGAAGTTATGACCAGGTTATAGGCCGAATTGGACCAGTCAAACATGGCCCAGGCTCTTATGGTTGCTTTGTTATTTCGCATTATTCAGATTACAACATTTTTATCACAAGCCGGGGACAAATGCCAGTACTATAAGTAAAAGATCAAATTAATAAAAATATTCAATCTCCCCGAAATCTCAAAAAGCTGTAATCTATATAAATTAATTTATTTTTTTAATTTTTGAAGCGCCTGAATCATCATTTTCAATCCTGGATGGGCTTCCCCTGTACTCCACTTCACTTGCACCGGATGATTTTACCACTAAATCATTCAATACATTGATTCGCGATTTACTTGTACCCGAACTTTTAATAAGGTATTCTCCAACCACAAAATCAAGAGCCTCTAAAGAACCAGCCCCTCTGATCCGAAGATCATGACTTCCGGCCTGTCCTTTGAGCTCAATTTCTGAAGCACCGCTGGAGGATGTTTTAAGGTTCGCAGCATTCAGGTCAAGCATCACTTTACTGGAACCCGTCAGGTCAAGTTCAAAATCCTTCACATTCAATTTACCTTCACTCATGATTTCCACTGAGCCTGAAACCTCAATGCCTTCGTAGTTTTTAGAACTTAGGTAAACTGTGATCGGTCCTGAATCACAGAAATTTCCTTCCATTCGTATCAAAAGGGTATTCCCTTTTAACCTGGTTTGAATCTCCTTCTGAATATTGTCATCGGCCACAATCCGAATATTACTTATTGAATCCTGTTTTAAAACGATCCTTAAAGAGCCACTGGTTTCAACTTTTGTGAACGGACCTAAATTTCTTTCCTTAGATACCTGGTTTCCGGAGCCATTGATACAATCAAACCCATTACAGGATGCCAGCAGCAGAACACTAAATAAAATGGAACCTCTTAAGGCTAAAGTAATGATCTTCATATGCTCTTTTTATTGATATGACAACAAAGGCAAATCCTATGTTACATAAATTTAATAAAAAAAAGGGAATGGCCGGATTGGTTTTAGATATAATAATATTCTCCATTCGCTTTGATGGTACCGGCATCCAGAAGCATGCGGATTACTCCTAACTTTTCTTTATCGCTTCCTTTATGTACAGATTCAACCAGTGCATTCAGATGCAATGGGTTTTTGCTCAATTCATTGAGCAGGTCTTTAATGATCTCATCTGTCAGGGCATCCTTCTTCCCGGCTTTTTTATGTTCCAGACAGACATCACAAACACCACAGACCTCTGCATGAGCTTCATTGAAATAATTCAGCAACAATTGGCTTCGGCATTTATGGCTCCCTGCATAATTAAGTACAGCTTCAACCTGAGTTTTATGCACCTGGTAACGATCGGCATGATACCGTCTGTCAATTAAGAGGTGCTGTGTATCCACTCTGGGTTTTATAAAGATCAGATGAGGCTTGTCGGTTTGTTCATTATAAATAATTATTTGCAGCGAATGGAGCTTCGCCAGAGTGTTAACTACCTCCATTCTGCTTATTCCCAGCCTTTTGGCCAGGTCACTTTCTTTAATCCCAACCGGCTGATCATAAATACCGCCGTATGACCTTAACAGAATTTTGATGAACTGATCGTATGCAGGCTGTTCGACCTGAAAACGGTAGAGATCTTCTGGTCCTGACAATACCTGCACTCTTGATGGGAGAAAAACCGTTTCACTCAGAACAATATATTCGTCATGCTCAAGAAATTTAAATGAATGGAGGGTCCTGACAGCATCCAGCTTAAAACGGCTGCAAAAATCTGCGAGGTCAAATTCAAGTGACAGCCCTTCTCCGGCTCCATAAGCAAGCTGATAATAATTTCCAAGATGATGATAGATCTGCTTAATTTCTTCAATTGAAGGGTAATGCTGATCCAGCCTTTTAATCAGCTGAAACTTATCAGAATTATTATACAATAACACGGAATAGGCCCGTTTTTCATCTCTCCCTCCTCGCCCGGCTTCCTGATAATAGGCCTCAAGGCTTTCCGGAAGATCCAGATGGACAACGAAACGAACATCAGGCTTATCTATACCCATCCCGAATGCATTCGTAGCTACCATCACTCGGATTTCTGATTTTTTCCAGGAGGTTTGCTTCTTCATCCTTAAGGGAGTGTCTAAACCGGCATGATAAAAATCGGCTGAAATTCCCTGCATGCTGAGCTGACGGGCCACTTCCTGAGTTTCACGACGGTTCCTTACATATACAATACCGCTTCCTTTCACATTTTTAGCAATAGAAATAAGCTTCCGGAGTTTATTTTCTTCATTATATACCAGGTAACTGAGGTTTTTCCGCTCAAATGATTTTCTGAAGACCCTGGCGTTTTTAAACTGAAGTTTGCTCTGAATATCTTCTGCCACCCGTTCAGTGGCAGTTGCGGTAAGAGCCAGAACAGGAATTTCAGGATGGAGTTCCCTCAGTTCAGTAAGATGTAAATAAGGAGGCCTGAAATCATATCCCCATTGCGAGATACAATGTGCCTCATCAATGGCGATCAGATTGACCTTCATATGTCTGATTCGCTCCCTGACCAGGTCAGAAAGCAAGCGCTCCGGTGATAAATAAAGGAATTTTATATCCCCGTAAATACAATTATCCAGGGCAATATCAACTTCACGTTTACCCATTCCCGAGATGATCGCTATGGCTTTTATACCCTTATCCCTAAGGTTCTCCACCTGATCCTTCATCAGCGCAATTAGCGGGGAAACCACGATACATATCCCCGGCTGTAATAAGGCAGGTACCTGAAAGCAAAGTGATTTACCGCCTCCTGTTGGCATCAGCGCAAGCGTGTCATTCCCCTCTAAAACAGACTGAATAATGTCCTCCTGAAGAGGTCGAAATTTCGAAAAACCCCAATATTTAGACAGGATATGATGGATCGACATACTTATAGCTCTCTTATGGGCATCTCAATAAAATAATCAAATAAATATGAGAAATTTGTTGGCTGTCAAAACTATGAATATTTACTAAATTGCGGATTCAATTAAAGAAATACATGAATAGATCCTTATTTGTTGCTTTAAGTTTCCTGCTGACATCCCAGGTATTTGCCCAGCCAAATCCAAAGTGGAATGTTGAAAAACCGACAGGACCATCGAAATCATTTTCATTCCCGACCGATGAAGGAACATGGATGAATCTCGATCTAAGTCCGGATGGACAGGAGATCGTATTTGATATGCTTGGCGATATTTATAAGATACCAATCTCAGGGGGTAAGGCAACTATACTTGCCGGCGGACTGGCCTCAGAGGTACAGCCTAGATTTAGCCCGAACGGAAAATTCATCTCCTATACCAGCGATAAAGATGGCGGCGATAATATCTGGGTAATGAATGCCGATGGATCCGGGAAGCGGTCTATAACCAAAGAATCATTCCGGCTGCTAAATAATGCAGTCTGGACTCCGGATAATCAGTATTTGATCGCCAGAAAGCATTTTACAAGCAGCCGTTCACTGGGTGCCGGTGAGATGTGGATGTACCATATTGCAGGGGGAGGTGAAGGCGTGCAGTTAACAAAAAGGAAAAACGATCAGCAGGATGCCGGTGAGCCCGAAATATCTCCGGATGGTAAATATGTTTATTTTTCTGAAGATGTGAGTCCGGGTCCGCTTTTCCAGTATAATAAAGACCCGAATGGTGAAATTTACAATATTCGCCGGCTAAACCGTGAAACCGGTATTGTGGAAACCGTAGCCGGCGGCAGCGGCGGTGCAGTACGCCCACAGGTTTCGCCGGACGGCAAATTTCTTGCATTTGTGAGAAGAGTCCGCCTGAAGTCTGAATTATTTATTCAGGATTTGCAAACCGGTGAAGAGTGGGCCGTATATGATGATTTGACCCATGATATGCAGGAGGCCTGGGCAATTTTCGGGCTGTATCCTAATTTTGCGTGGACACCAGACAGCAAAAAAATAATCTTTTATGCACAGGGAAAGATCAGGAGCCTTGAGGTTCTGACACAATATGTTACAGAAATCCCATTTGAGGTTAATGTCAATCAAACTGTTAGTGAGGCCCTTCATTTCGAACAGAAAGTGTTCAGTGAAAAATTTGATGTTAAGATGATACGTCAGTTAACTACTTCTCCTGACGGTAAAAAGACCGCATTTAATGCAGCCGGATATATTTATCTTAAAGACCTGCCTAACGGGAAGCCTGTTCGTATCACCGGGAGAACTGATTTTGAATTTGAGCCTGAATTCAGTCCCGATGGAAATTCCCTGGTATTTGTTAGCTGGAGTGATGATAACCGTGGTTCCGTCATGAAACTTAACCTGAAAGACACTGTATTTACCAACCTGACCCCTGAAAAGGGATATTATTACAGTCCGAAATTCTCTAATAAGGGCGATAAGATAGTTTACAGAAAGGGTGTTGGAAATGATGTTCTGGGGTATTCTTTTGGTAAAAATCCGGGCATTTATACGGTCCCTGCGGATGGCGGAACCCCCACACTGATCCTGAACAATGGCATTCGCCCCAGTTTTAATACGAATGATAGCCGGATCTATTTTCAAAGTTCTGAATCAGGCAAGAAGGCCCTTAAGAGTATGAACCTTAACGGAGGGGATATTCGCACGCATTATACCTCAACTTATGCGACTGCCTTCAATCCAAGCCCCAATGGAAAATGGATAGCATTTACAGAGCTTTTCAATGTTTACATTACACCTTTTACAAGTACAGGGATGGCTCTGGACCTTTCATCTAATAATAAATCACTTCCCTTAACCAGGGTCAGTAAAGATGCCGGAACCTATATTCACTGGAGCAAGGATTCCAAATTCCTTAACTGGACTTTAGGTCCGCGTTATTTCACACGGGAAATTAAGAATTTGTTCACCTTTCTGGATGGCAACCCTGAAAAATTAAGCCGGATCGATACTGTGGGTATAGATATTCAGCTTCAGTTAAATTCGGATGTCCCTGAAGGGAAAATAGCAGTTACCAATGCCCGGATCATCACGATGAAGGGTGATGAAATAATTGAAAATGGAACAATAATTATCGATAAAAACAAGATCGTTGCAATAGGTTCCAATGTTTCCCTGCCTGATGATGCAAAAATTATCAATGCCAGCGGCAAAACAATTATGCCTGGAATAATTGATGTACACAGCCACTTAAGAGCGAGTTCAGACGGTGTTTCACCAAAACAGGACTGGAGCTATTATGCCAACCTGGCTTTTGGCGTAACAACTTCCCATGATCCTTCAGCCAACACAGAAATGATCTATAGTCAGGCAGATATGGTAAGAGCGGGGATTATGGTGGGTCCGAGGGTATATTCAACAGGAACGATATTATACGGTGCTGACGGTGACTTTAAAACTGTTATCAATAGCCTCGATGACGCACGATCTGCACTCAGAAGAATGAAAGCCCTTGGTGCATTTTCGGTCAAATCCTACAATCAGCCCCGCCGGGATCAGCGTCAGCAGATCATCCAGGCTGCAAGAGAACTGCAAATGGAGGTAGTGCCCGAAGGAGGTTCAACATTCACTCATAATATAACTCATATCCAGGATGGGCATACCAGTTTAGAGCATAATATTCCACCGGTTCCATTGTATAAGGATGTAAAAACACTCTGGAACAAGAGCGGCACCTCCTATACCCCTACCCTTATTGTTAGCTATGGTTCCCAGTCGGGTGAAAACTTCTGGTATGACCGAACCAATGTCTGGGAAAATGAGCGTTTATTGAATTATACCCCAAGATATATTATTGATGAAAGGTCGAGAAGGAGAACCACATCCGAATTTGCTGATTATGGCCATATAGAGGTATCCAGAGCTGCAAGAGAACTGGCCGATGGCGGAACTAAAGTAAATCTGGGAGCCCACGGACAAATACAGGGTCTTGGAGCGCATTGGGAATTATGGATGCTTGCCCAGGGTGGTATGACCGCCCTGCAGGCCATACGAAGTGCAACATTAAATGGTGCTATGCATTTAGGAATGGCTAAGGAGATAGGTTCGCTTGAAGCCGGTAAACTGGCCGATATGATCATATTGGATGCTAACCCACTTGAGGATATCAGGAATACTGAAAAAATTAAATATGTAATAATTAATGGAAGGGTATTTGACTCGGAGACTATGAATGAAACCATCAGCCGTGAAAAATCCCGTAATCTGTTCTGGTGGCAGATGAGCAGGTCTGAAAATTTCACTATCCCACAGGGTAGTGTTGAGACCTATACTTTCACTCATCCGGAATGTGATTAAGCCGAAATGCTGACAGGGTTAAACACTGACAGGGTTAGAACCCTGTCAACGTTTCTTATCTCTTAAACGTCAAAACCAGCTTTTCATGGGCATAGAGGTAAAGAAAATCAGCTTTCACTTCATACCTGTTTGTTTTTTGGAGTGCAGAAATAATCTGGTTTTCCTCATCCATCATGCCCTCACAATACATTTTTGTGGAGCCTATGCCACTGAATGAGATCATGTTTCTAATCATCTCATATTCAGCAAAAAAAGAATTACACAGGGCTTTTCCACTTGCCTTATTTTCCTTTTCATCAAAATTTATAAAGGCCCTGTCATCAAAATTTACAGGCTTTTGGGCAATTGCTGTTAAATTCCAGACAGATTCACCCAGTTTGGGGATATCTGAACCAGGCTTCAGGGCGGAACACCCGGATAAAAAATAAACTGATAAGAATAACAGGTACTTCATAAATTTGTTATTTAATGATATATCTACAAATTCTGAGCCATAACGAAGGCACTTGACCATGCCCATTGAAAATTATAACCGCCTAACCAGCCGGTTACATCCACACATTCACCGCCAAAAAACAAACCGGGAACTTTCTTAGCCTCGAGGGTTTTAGAGGATAATTCACCTGTTGAAACTCCTCCTCTCATCACTTCAGCTTTATCATAGCCCTTATCACCTGCAGGCTTCACATCAAATTTATGGATATACTGATCAATTTTATGGATATCATCTTTTGTAAGAGAGGCAATATTCTTTTCTACCGGTAAATACTTCGCCAGTGCATCAGCAAACTTCCTGGTAAACAGGTCAGAAAGCAGCCCTGAAAGGGTTTTTCGGCCATTGACCAGCTTTTGGGAATGTATGATCTGAGTGACATCATCATGCGGAAGCAGATTGATCCGGATTGATTCGCCTGCTCTCCAGTAGGATGATATCTGCAAAATAGCCGGGCCGCTTAAACCCCAATGAGTGAACAGGATATTTTCCTCGAAGCTGATCCTTTCATTCGAAACCCTGCAGAATATTGAATTTCCCGAAAGCTGGGCGTACCAATCAGCATCTTTCCCGGTAATAGTGAGCGGCACTAATGCCGGGGCGGTTTCCGTTATTTTCAATCCAAACTGCCGGGCAATTTTTAATCCGAAATCTGTTGCCCCCATTTTTGGAACGGGTAATCCGCCGGAGGCGATCACTACTTTTGGAACCCTGACTTCCATTAATTTATTCCCCCGGGAAAAGCTGATCGTAAATTCACCATTCTCAGTCTTTACGATACCCTTTACTTCTGCATTGCATATGATCTCCTGTCCCATATCCGCACAAAGCATCTCAAAAACCCTGACAATATCTTTTGCATTATTGCTGAGAGGGAATAACTGACCAAGTGTTTTCTCCTTGCCTTTAATGCCATAAGTTTCAAAAAAACTGATCGTATCCTCCACGCTAAACTGTGAAAAAGCAGATTTGCAGAAATGAGGATTCTCTGAAATGAAATTAGACTCTCCTGAATAGATATTGGTGTAATTACAGCGGCCACCGCCGGATATCAGGATCTTGGCTCCCACTTTATCGTTCTTCTCTAATATCAGGGTTCTTTTTCCCAGGTAAGCCGCCTGGACCGCACACATTAGACCGCATGCCCCACCACCGATTATCACTGCATCAAAGTTATTTCCCATTTTGTTCCCCGGCAAAGTTAAACTGATATTCTCATGAAAACTTATTCTTTAAGGCAGCAAGCTTTATGGCTATATCAGTTTCAGCTACAGCGGCCTTTGTTTGAGGCATTTTGTTCGAATTAACTGACGAAGGATTTTGTTTTTGTTTTGGTGCAGGCCGCGGTTTTCCTTCCGATTTCATTGAAAGGGCGATTCGTTTACGGTTCACATCCACTTCGGTAACCCTTACTATTACCTTCTGACAAACTTTGACCACTTCATTAGGATCTTTTATGAATTTATCAGATAGCTGGCTAAGATGGATCAGCCCGTCCTGATGTACACCAATATCTACAAAGGCCCCAAAAGCGGTGATATTTGTAATGATCCCAGGCAATGTCATTCCGGCCCGGAGATCAGTAATGGAATTTATCCCCTCAGAAAAACTAAAGGCTTCAAATTGTTCCCTCGGATCGAGCCCGGGCTTGGCCAATTCTTTTAAAATATCGTTCAAAGTGGGTAAGCCCACGCTCTGACTGACATAATTCTGTAATTTGATCTTTTTCCGCAGCTGATCATCTTTCATCAGATCTGCAAGCCCGCAATCCAGGTCTCTGGCCATTTGCTCTACCAGCGGATAACGCTCGGGATGAACGGCACTGCTGTCGAGCGGATGTTCAGCATTCCGGATGCGCAGAAACCCTGCAGCCTGTTCAAATGCTTTATCGCCAAGGCGCGGAATTTGTCGTAATTCGCTTCTACTCTTAAAAGCTCCGTTTTTATTGCGGTATTCGACAATATTTTGTGCAAGCTGCGGACCCAGGCCTGATATATAGGACAGGATCTGTTTAGAAGCCGTATTCAGTTCCACACCAATCGAATTCACACAGTTGATCACCGTGTCATCCAGCGAAGCCTGAAGCTGATGCTGATCAACATCATGCTGATATTGCCCTACTCCTATTGATTTCGGATCGATCTTAACCAATTCGGCTAATGGGTCCATCAAACGCCTGCCTATGGATACAGCCCCTCTTACGGTGATATCTTTATCCGGAAATTCCTCTCTGGCTACATCAGATGCCGAATAAATAGAGGCCCCGCTTTCATTCACCATCACGATGATAAGCCTTGGTATCTGCAAATTACGTATAAAGCTTTCTGTTTCCCTTCCGGCAGTGCCATTTCCAATCGCAATAGCTTCAATGCGGTATTTTTCAATCAGATAAGCTACCGTTTTGGCAGCCTCTTTAACAGCTTCATTTCCATTATGGGGATAAATAGTGGTATTTTCAATTAACTGGCCCTGATCACCCAGGCAAACAAGTTTACATCCTGTCCGGAAACCCGGGTCGATGGCCATGATCCGTTTTTGGCCTGCCGGTGCGGCAAGCAATAATTGACGGGCGTTTTCGGCAAAAACCCGGATAGCCTCAGTATCCGCCTGCTTTTTGGTCAGCAATCGGATCTCTGTCTCCATGGAAGGTTTAATTAATCGCTTATAAGCATCTGCGGCTGCAAGGCGAACCTGTTCTGAAGAAGAATTCGGTCCCTTTATAAATAGTTTCTCTAAGATCCTAAGCGCATCATCCTCAGGAACCTCAATATCCAGGCTCAGGATGATTTCCTTTTCAGCCCTTCTGAAAGCTAAGACACGATGAGATGGGGCAGATTTTACCGCTTCCGTCCAGTCGAAATAATCCTTATATTTCTGCCCCGGTTCTTCTTTCCCTTTTATTACTTTGGAATGGAAGCATCCTTTTTGTATAAATAGTGCACGCATACCCGACCGGAGTTCTGCCTGCTCAGCCATAAATTCAGCCAGAATATCTCTTGCTCCGGATAAGGCATCTTCGGCACCTGCTACTCCCAGTTCTTCATTGATATAAGCGGATGCCGATTCATTGAGATCAACTGTTGTTTGTTCCATGATCAGATCGGCCAGTTTCTGCAGTCCCTTTTCCCTGGCTATGGATGCCTTTGTTCTTCTTTTTGGCTTGAAGGGCAAATATAAATCCTCCAGGAGGGTCATGGTTTCTGCTTCCAGAATCTGTCTTTTAAGCTCAGGACTGAGCTTTTCCTGCTCAATAATTGATTTTAAAATAGCGTCCCTGCGCTTATCCAGTTCATTAAGCTGCTGCATCCTATCGCGGATAGCAGCAATCTGAACTTCATCCAGCGTGCCGGTCATTTCTTTACGGTATCTGGCTATAAAAGGAACAGTACCACCATCATCAAGCAGGTTAATGGTCACCTGAACCTGTTTTTCAGTTACTGATAATTCATCAGCTATCTTTTTATTTTTATTTATGGTCATATTTCATTCCGGAATTCTCCGCGAATTTGAGGCTATCTATTCTCATTTCAAAAAAAGCTTATCAACAAAGCAGTAAAAAAAATCAAGTTCGAAATAAATAATCCTTTTAGAGGCAGATAGATCAATATTCCTGAATTTGATCACTGAATGAAGCTTCCCAGGTAACCGAGGCTTTCGAAGATGATGAATGAGCAAGTTCAGGTGATCAAACATCGATGAAATTGGATATTCTCATAGATTTCGCCTAAACTTGTAAGCATATGAAAGCATTTTACGGCGACCTGAAACTTGGAATACTCGGAGGCGGACAATTAGGACGCATGCTGATCCAGGAATCAATTAATTTTAATATTACTACTTACGTTCTGGATCCCGACGCAGAAGCTCCATGTAAACACCTGTGTGAAAAATTTGTTCAGGGATCACTGACAGATTTTGAAGCAGTTTACAATTTTGGCAAACAGGTTGATATCCTTACCATAGAGATCGAAAAAGTAAATGTTGATGCTCTTGAGCAGCTTGAAAATGAAGGTGTAACAGTTTATCCTCAGTCGCGGGTAATCAGGCTTATTCAGGACAAGGGCGTTCAGAAGCAGTTTTTCAAGGAAAACAATATACCCACAGCTCCCTTTCAACTGATCAGTAAAAAGGCAGAACTGGGATCCGGCAAGTTCTCCTATCCATTTATTCAGAAACTTCGCAGGGATGGCTATGATGGGCGCGGGGTTCTTACCATAAGATCGGAAAGGGACCTGGAAAAGGCTTTTGAAGAACCCAGCCTGATCGAAGAAATGATCAATTTTGATAAAGAGCTGGCTGTGATCGTATCCAGAAATGAAGACGGCGAAACAAAAACATTTCCATGTGTGGAGATGGAGTTTAATGCTGAAGCAAACCTGGTAGAATATTTAATCTCCCCCTCTAATTTAGCGTTCGAAGTGTTACAAAGAGCAGATCAACTGGCAGTAAAGATCGCTAAAGACCTGAAGATCGTTGGAATTCTGGCTGTTGAATTATTCCTGACCCATGAAGGGGATATTCTGGTCAATGAAATAGCACCAAGGCCCCATAACAGTGGTCATCAGAGTATAGAGGCTAATTACACATCCCAGTATGAACAGTTATTGAGGGCTATCTTCAATCTGCCTCTGGGTGATACCCGCTCGATAAGCAATGCTGTGATGATCAACCTGCTTGGAGAAAAAGGTTTTGAGGGCTCAGCAGAATATGAAGGTCTTGATGAAGCACTTGCACTGGATGGTGTTTACCTGCATTTGTATGGTAAGAAAATTACCAAACCATTCCGGAAGATGGGCCATGTTATCATATTGGATGATGATCGGGAAAAAGCGATCGAAAAGGCCCGCTTTGTTCAAAACATTATTAAAGTAAAAGTTTAAATAATATATATAATTCTATGATAATCAATTATTTATAATTTAATTATTTCGAAAATGAGTAGTTCGGTCCAGAAAGATAAAAAGGCAAAAGTTGGTATTATTATGGGCAGTAAGTCTGACCTGGGGGTCATGCAGGATGCCGCAGATATATTAAAGGAGCTCGGAGTAGAATTTGAAATAACAGTTGTTTCAGCACACCGCACACCCGAGAGAATGTTTGAGTATGCCCGCTCAGCTTCCGGGAGAGGATTAAAAGTTATCATTGCGGGGGCCGGAGGAGCTGCACACCTGCCAGGTATGGTAGCCTCGATTACGCAGCTTCCTGTAATAGGTGTACCTGTCAGGTCATCAAATTCAATTGATGGATGGGATTCGATCCTTTCTATACTGCAAATGCCCAATGGGATACCTGTTGCAACAGTCGCTTTAAATGCTGCTAAAAATGCCGGTATTCTCGCTGCTCAGATATTAGGCACCTCTGATGAGGCGCTGTCGAAGAGGCTGCTGGATTATAAAGAAGAACTGAAGCAAAAGGTAGAAGATAGTGCCAGGGAAATGGAAGGAAAGTAGCACGAAGTATTTAGCACTTCTGTTAAAGCCGTTTAGGGTAAAGCTGAAGGCAGAAAGCTGAAGGCAGAAAGCTGAAGGCAGAAAGCTAAAAGCTGAAAGCTAAAAGCTAAAAGCTGAAGGCAGAAAGCTAAAAGCAGAAAGCTGAAAGCTGAAAGAATAAAAACTAAAGAATGGCCAATTTTACCATTAATGAATACAAATCCCTACTTACAACCTATAACGGTTTCGGACTTTGCGTTCGGGTGGGTTTCGGAGCACAAAGTTTCAACTTATTTCTGAAGTTTATTATAAGCACAAGACTCAATATTTCCATATCAGTCCGCCAGACGCGAGACTCTCGTTGGGCGCTGGCCTCCTTGTCATACGTTTGTTATAACTTACCTCTCCGTAAATTACCATAGGTTAATTAGCTTATTCTTTTTTATTAAAAATTAGTGTTTTCTCTTTAAGAGATATTTTTCCGACTTGATACCCGTATTTGGTTAATTCTTCTTTGTAATTTAAAAAAGAATGGTCTATCTCAATTCCAGCGATTTTATGTATTTCATCAAAAGTCAATTTAATTTGGGAATTGCCATTCTTTTGAACATACTCCCATAGAGCGTTGTATTTACTCATAGCATTCATTTTTATGACTTGCCGTACAATTTATACTATTCTGAAAAGTATTCTCTCTCGTTCTATTATCTCACTTCGCTGTTGGACAGCGCCCAACTTATAACTTATAACTTATAACTTTAACTTAAAACTCAATTCCACTGCGGGTTCTCGGGGAAATTAGCAATATGTGCGTACTTTGGCCCCAGGCCGATTACTACCTCTCTCCATAAATTCTCCTCATCTTCCACGAAAAGAACTTCGGAGTTAAATTTATCGGTCACAAGCCATGAATTCTGTTCTATCTCCTGTGCCAGTTGCCCTTGTCCCCATCCTGAATACCCGATAAAAAACTTAATTTCATCATGTTTCAGTTCCTTATTATTAATCAGTACCTGTAATGCCTCAAAATTACCGCCCCAATACACCCCTTTACTTAGCTCGATACCACTATTCAATTTATCATAACAGGAGTGAATAAAATGCAGCGTATCATTAGCTACTGGTCCGCCGATAAACACCGGAAAATCTGTTGGATTAAGATCGCTGATCAGATCGTTCAGAGAAAGATCACTGCGCTGGTTCAATATAAAACCTATCGCCCCTGCTTCTTCATATTCAGTAAGCAGCACGACAGACCGTTTAAAGTTAGGATCCATCATGAAGGGCTCTGAAACAATCAGGCTGCCAGTTTTCGGTTGGGTTGGGCTTAGCATAGGAATAATTATTAAATGATAATAATCAATCTTCTAAATTTACAATAAATACCTAATAATTATTGAAATGATAGAATACAATGTGCATTTGTTAAGTTTGCAGTAAAACATACTTAGCCGGTTCGCATGCTGGCAATTAATAATTTGATATGTCAGTAGAAAAAAATACACTCGAAAACCTTCGTCAGGAATACAGCTCTGAAAAATTATCAGAGAAAGACGTTGCTAAAGACCCCATCAAACAGTTTGGATTTTGGTTAAAAGAAGCTATTGAAGCAGGGGTGTTTGAACCCAATGCTATGACCCTGGCTACTACCACCATTGACCGAAAACCTTCCGCACGAATCGTATTATTAAAAGGGTATGAAGAGCGGGGCTTTATGTTCTATAGCAATTACCTGAGTGCAAAAGGCAAGGAAATAGCTAAAAACCCTGTTGTAGCCATCGTTTTTCATTGGGCTGAATTAGGACGTCAGGTACGTATTGAAGGAACTGTAGAAAAGCTCAGCAAAGAAGAATCTGAGCGGTATTTTCACAGCAGGCCCAAAGAAAGCCAGATAGGTGCGCTGGTTTCGCCACAGAGCCAGGTCATAGAGGGTATGGAAACACTTGAAAAGACCTGGAAAGAAACAGAGGCCCGCTACGAAAACAAAAACATTCCGAAACCCGCACATTGGGGCGGATACCTCGTCAAACCGCAGGTCATTGAATTCTGGCAAGGCAGACCAAGCCGTCTTCATGACAGAATAGTTTATAAAAAAGCGGATAAGCAAAGCTGGAAAATTGTTCGGCTGGCACCCTGACAGAAAAAATGCGAGCTCCTTTAAATAAAAAGGCTGATAGCGTTTTGAACGCTGTCAGCCTTAACCTAAAATCTAATTTATATTAAAAACTTAATATACTTTAACCATAAATATATAAGGCTCCAGTTTTTTGAACTGGTCCTTGCGGCTCAATCCGGACAGGCTGTTGCGTTTATTCAGGATTAGTTTTTCATCCAGTGAATCCTGTGGGATAGCTTCTATTGATTTCAGGATATAATTTGATTTTATAGCGAATGCCGCTCCATCAGCAAGGGGTTGTTTACCATTAATAATACCCACGATATTTCCACGTGTATCCAGTAATGGTCCTCCGCTATTTCCGGGATTAACCGGAATAGAAACCTGATAAGTGACTGTGTCTCCGGCATTTCCATTTCTGGAGCTAACATAACCTTTTCCCAAAACCTGGTCATCCCTTGGAAAACCAATGGTAAATACATCCTCACCTACATCAGAGGCAGATTTTTTAAATGTATAAGGTAAAGTTTCCAGGTTTTTAAATGAGGGGTCTGTGATCTGCAGGACTGCCAGATCGTAAGCCGGATCAATGTATATCATTTTAACTTTAAAGGCCTCCCCTTCAGAATTCTGAACATATACTGAATCAGCACCCTGTATCACATGGTAATTGGTCACAACGTATCCGTTTGATGAAAGTGCGAAACCAGTACCTCCGAATTGACCGGGATCAGCAGGCCCCCTGGAGGGCTTATCATTGATGTTCTTGATCAGCGCATTCTGAGAACGTTTGATGCTGTTTATTTCCCTGCGCAGCAGGCTGACATTCGTAGAAATTGTTTTGGAAAAATAACCGGTTGAAAGTAAAGTTCCGGAGACAGCTATCAATGCAACAGAAGCTGCGATAGCGGTATTGATCCGGTATTTTTTCCATAAACGCCTGACCAGCGGGGCTTCGGGAGCCACTATAGTCCTAATTGCCTGAATATCAATTGATTCGTGAATAACATTCATATCGGATGATAATTTCACCCTCTTTCCATATTCAGACAAATGCTGTATAAGATTTTGATGCTCAACAACTTTCATGTCGAAATCCGGGTCATCCATCCTCTTTTTTTCAAAATCAGACAGTTCAGATTCGGTTAACTCATCCCGTAAATAAGCATCAATTTGATTGGTCAATTCAGTTTCACTGTTCATCTTCTTTCATTTAGGTTTGAAAAAATAATTTTTTCAAACGCTGCAGGCATTTATATTTCTGAGTTTTGGCATTATCCGCATTGGTATAACCAAACTTCAGGCAGATCTCCTGCATCGATCTGTTTTGTATGTAATAATCTTCAATAATGGTTTTACATGGTTCCCCTAATTGATTCAGGGCATGTTCCATCATTGCGTATTGTCTGTCCTTTTCTTCATGCTTTTCCAGATCCTCCTCAACAGGTAAAAAATCAGAAAAGTCTTCCAGATTTCTGACAGTCCGGCTTTGAGCATTTAAACGCTTTAGCCATAAGCGGCGGCAAACCGAATACAGGAAAGTTTTAAGTTTACTGTTTAGTTCAAAATTCCCGCTTTTAACTTTATTATAAAGAACGATTACTGATTCCTGGAAAACATCCTTCGCATCATCTTCACTCCCGTTATTATTAAGCACTAATTGCAGTACCATCGGGAAATAAGTGATATATAAACGGTTCAGTATTTCTTTTGAGTCATTCAGTATCCCTAAAATAATTTCGCTATCTGTTGGAACTGAACTTTTTATCTCTTTTTTCACTATTAATACTTTTTATGCGGAATTGTAACCCAATGATAGGGAAATATTTTTTTATTTATTTTCTAAATTGGAGGGTTACCTTTTTTATTAACGGGTATTAAGTGTAAATTATTTATAAATAAATTTAACAACTAAACAATGAAAAATTCTTTCAAATTCGGTTTTTTAGCTTTAGCTATCTCTTTATCAGTTGCTGCTTGTAACTCAAACAAAACTGAAGAAGCTGCTACTGACACTATTGATTCTGTAGCTACAATGACTACTGATTCTCTTGAAGCACAAATCGACACTGTTGATTCTTCTGCTGCAGCTGCTGTTGATTCAGTTAAGAACTAATTAACCAAAAAAAATAAAAAGCCATCCCGGATAAAATCCGGGATGGCTTTTTATTTTGATACCACCTGCTGATTTATATCCTTATAGAATCCTTGCTTAATCAAAAATCAGCAGAATTCTCCCTTAAGAAAACTATCATTGAGGCTCTTTTAAAGGGCTATTGGGGCAATTATTAATTTTCGTCCAGATCACTATGGGAATCGCCTCCCAAACTGTAATAATTGTTTTCTTCATCCTCTTCTCCGATGCTTTCATTTGCGTCATCCAGTTCAGCACCGGGGATATCCAGGTCTCCACCTAAATCAGGTTTTTTTTTCAGATCGCTAAGTCCGGATTCATCAAAAGCTTCTTTCTTTTCCACCTCATATATATCTTCATTCGCCGGATATATCGGATATCCCGGTAAATCTTTATCCTGGGTATCAGGATGCTGTTCTTTTGGATTCTTTTTCATCAGTATATAATTTGTTTTTTATTGGTGATGAAACTTGCATGAGCTTATGTTCATTTCGTTGTGTGAGCGGTAAGCTCATGCAGGTTTCATCTGTATAAAAATTTGACTGAATAGGGTATTATTTTAGTACAGACATACAAATTCCCCCACCCAACAAAAATGTTGGAAACAAACAAGCTGCCTAAAGTAAAAACAGGGAGACTAA
>JAKFBV010000032.1:0-8112 GCA_036677005.1 Pedobacter sp. | reverse complement strand
GATAAAATTGTCATAAATGGAAGAGAATGTTCATTGCGTGTTCGAAATGACGTTAATTGGTCGTCATTCCGAAGAAGGCACGACTGAGGAATCTACTGCCCTCAGCCAAATCCCCTCAATCAACCTTCTGCAAACAAGTACCAATCTTCAGCAGATTTCTCCACGCGATAAAATTGTCCTAAATGGAAGAGAATGTTCATTGCGTGTTCGAAATGACGTTAATTGGTCGTCATTCCGAATGAGGCACGATTGAGGAACCTTCCACAATTGTCCTTCCGGAACTGGTTCATATATCTTTCAGGAACTGATCCGTATGTCCTTCCGGACCTGATCCGGAAACATTACCTTTGCATCATGAGCGCACTGATCAAAAGCCCGAAGAATTCATTCACCATCATGAATGAACTGGTACTTCCGAATGATACCAATCCCTTGAATAACCTGATGGGGGGCCGCCTCCTTCACTGGATGGATATCGCTGCGGCAATTTCCGCACAGAAGCATTGCAATAACATCGTGGTTACCGCATCGGTTGATAATGTATCCTTCAAACATCCGATCAAACTCGGCGATGTGATCACCATAGAAGCTAAGGTAACCCGCGCCTTTCATACTTCCCTGGAGGTACGC
Source organism: Pedobacter sp. (assembly GCA_036677005.1). Classification (GTDB taxonomy): domain Bacteria; phylum Bacteroidota; class Bacteroidia; order Sphingobacteriales; family Sphingobacteriaceae; genus Daejeonella. The sequence continues at coordinate 7,482 of JAKFBV010000032.1, read as the reverse complement.
CTGGATGTCTGGGCAGAGAATATTCCCTCCGGATCGAGAGTGCGGTCAAATGACGCCTATTATACCTTTGTAGCGCTCGACTCTAAAGGAAAGACCATTCCCGTTCCCGGACTTGAACCCGAAACTGATGCGGAAAAAAAACAATTTGATGGTGCCCTGCGCCGCCGGCAGCTCAGACTGATCCTGGCAGGAAAAATGAAGGCCCACGATGCAACTGAATTGAAAGCGCTGTTTTTGAACCAGGATGAGTTATAGGTTATAAGTTGTAAGTATTAAGTTGTAAGAATCGTTCACATGGGATTTTTAGCTAAAAGTTAAAAGCAGAAAGCTAAAAGCAGAAAGGCTAAGGCTAAAAAGCTACTCCATTTCAAATGAAGCAGCCATTCTCAACTGACAACTGTCAATTGTCAATTTGTTTCTCAATTCTCAACTAACTCCCCAATTCCAAAATCCTGTCAAACTCCTCCACCTTCAAACTCATTACAGAAAGCCTCCCCTGTTTTACCAGGCCGATATTCTGCAGGCGCGGATCGGCTTTGATCTCTTCGAGCGTTACCGGTCTTTTTAAAGATTCAACAGGTGCCAGATCAACAACAAGCCAGTTTTTATCCTCAGTAGTAGGATCCTGGTAGGATTCCTTCAGCACTTTGGCGATACCAACCACTGCCTTTCCTTCATTGCTATGGTAAAAGAGAACCAGGTCACCCTCTTTCATCTCTCTCAGGTTATTCCGCGCCTGGTAATTACGCACTCCATCCCAGAAGGTACGGCCATCCTGATTGAATTTCTCCCAGCTGTATTTATGGGGTTCGGATTTAACTAACCAATAATTCATTTTTTTCTTTGTTTTTGATACCTTAAAGAGGGTTTTTTGAGTCAAATAACGCTTTGGCGACAAAAGTGGCGACAAGAACGAAGACTCATGAAAAGATTAAAACTTCGCTTCTTATATACATTTGGGAAGAAACTGAATTTTACTTAAGCATTCCCAAAAGCTTCAAAGGGACCAATAAACCCTTTATTTTCTTTTGCTATTATAATTCCAAAACTAACAAATCCGACAGAATTAGAAGGTACCTGGGAAAAAATCGCGGGGATGTCAAAATGGCTTTTAAAAGTATTTAATGGTTATTGTCTAATAAGTTCATCATCGATGATCTGTAATCAGCATAATCATCCCGTGGGGTTCGGTTTTTAAGTTCTAAATACCTTTTGATTAGTTGCGGATGCGGAATTTCATCCGGATTACCTTCAAAAATGTTGCTCAGGAAAGTGGCGGTGGTCCCTTTTGGTTCCATAGTTATTTTGGGGTCAGTATGCCCCTGTAAGGGTTTTAGGCTTAAAAAATGATTGACCATCAGCGCAATGTCGGGTGTCTCGGCATAGGGAATCATTTTCCCCTTCTTGATCTTTGGTCCGTAGAAATTCATAAAGGGTAACCAGGATGAAAAAACCGAGGGCTGGTGATCACTATTTTTACTTTGCCCCATGCCATGATCTGAGGAAACGATGATGTATGTACTCTCCCAGACATTTGCCTCTTTAAGCACACCAATGAATTTGCCCATTAACTGATCAGCTTTCAGGATATCTTTCTGATACTGCGAATTTGGATCGAGTTTATCTATTGGCCCCGACCAGTTATCCCTGATGCGCTGGAGATGCAGACGGATCAGGCGGGCACCGTCATTCTTAAAATGATTAATCCCATATTGCACTACCTCGGAATCAGTCAATGAACCGGCATAAGAGAAATCGGGTGTAGTAAATTCATCGTAGTTACTTGCACCCCCCGCAAAAACTGACTTGATTCCACCCCGTCGGGCGGAAAGGAAAATATCATCCATTTGCCTGGATTCAAACACATGGGTGCCGGTATGCATGGCTACGTTTGGTGAAGTGGAAGTGCCCCATGGCAATGAGCCATCAGGCAGGAACATACGCGGGGCGGGGCTTGTAGAGTAAGCATCCCTCACCGTCACCCCATTTTGCATCAGGAACTTCAGATTTACTGCCCCATTGGCTGCTGCTACTTCTGCCGCATCCCTCTCCAGACCATCGAGAATAAAAACGAGCACTACAGGCCCCTCAGTTTTTACCGCAGATGCGCAGTTAGACATAGAAATTAAGACCAGAGCCAGCAAGGTCCTTACTGCAACGGTCATGGACATGATATTCTTCATTGCAGGCATATTTATTTATTTGATATTACAATAAATTATTATTTATTGAACTTAGGAATTAATGGAGAGCCCAGCTTTTTTGTAAAGGTGCTGAGATAGTGTTCCCAATCCCCGGCAGTTTTATAATGACCACTCTTTTGCCATGCATAGCCTGCATAAAAAGTAATTTTATTGTCCGCAGGTTTGCCAAATACGAGTAAATGGCTTTGATCCTTTGCCGATGTCCGGTAATCTTTAAAATCGGTAATCACTGCCGGATCCATGACAATGGCAGATCCCAACCATGAATCATCCATTGGCTCCCAGTATTGAAACCAGCCTTCCTGTATGCTTCCTTTTACTTCACCGCGCTTATCATGCAGTGTAATACCTGCAACTAAATTGGGTACCGGCTGATCTGATTTTAGGTGCTCTTCTATGCGGGTAAGATGACTGCCCAGGTCAAGACTAATTCTTTTTGTTTCTGAGATCGTACGACCATTGGCATCCCAGGGTGCAAATGTCAATTCGAAAATGGTACGTAATGGGCCGACGGCAATTGTTTTGGATGAGATAAAGTTTGATGATACGTACATCGAATCCTTATCCCAAATTCCTATGCCACCGAGGCCTCTGCTATCTCCCACCTGATACGGATCATGTCCCTCGCCGGTATCGATATGATAAGCACCCTCTTTCTCCGCATTATTCTTATACCACTTATTTATAACAGGGTAGCTTACCCGCTTTAGAAAAGCATCCATACTTCCTCCGGGTGACTTTCTTGTCGGATTTTGGGCAGTCTGGGCGCCATAGACCCTGAATGCTACCCTATCGTTTTCCCAGGCATAGTCATTGCTCCGTTCGGGAACAAAGCGCGAAAATGTACTAAGCTTTGAAACCGGTTTTAATGATATATCCTGTACTGCTTCCGCTATAAAGGTTAATGTTTCATTCGGGCCGATTGATGCTTGAAACAAGATCTCATCATAATCTCCGTCCAGGTCTGTATCTACAGACTGTGACAATAAATATTGCTGTTGCTCTTGTAAGCGAACGGAAACCTTTTCAATTCCGTGCTTTTTAATCAAATCAGCAATATTTGTTGCCGGAATGGCGAGAATTTCATCTTCCCTGGATATATTCAGAGGATTGGTAACTGTAAACGATTGAGATACTGCTGTTTTAAACGAAAGGCAGAAAAATACTACTGGAAGAGTGTATAAGTGAATTCGCCTGAACATATGAAATTAAAGATTAAGAGCTATCACAAGTTAAACGTATTACGTGCACTTATGTTTACCAGCGTTAAAATCACATTAGTATTAAACGTGCTAATCACTGATATAGTATATGAAGCCTTTGGAAAACGGAACATGAGCTTATCGCCTGGAGGCAGATGTACTGTTTCTGAAGGAATAAGGAGAAAAGCCTGCCGCCTTTAATGTGAAGATGCGAGGAAGCTCCTCATTGAAAGATAGATCAGGCAGAATTCCGCTCCGCGTTAATAATACCGAACGAACACCGCATCACCAATTTTTCAAATGTTTTAACCTCCTGTGAATCAGAAGCCTTATCTCCTCTTTCCCGGATCATGGTTAAGGCATATTGCTGAATGGTGATCAGCGGCAATTCAATGCGCTGCCTCATGCGAATGGAAAGCTGATCAGTTTCTTTATCTGCCATTAATTCAGATTTACCGGTCAGTAAGAAGGTATATTTTTTAGTACGTTCAAACTCATCATGAAACATGTTCCACAGAACCCCATACTTCGGATGTTTCGACAAATAGGCAGTCAATGGGAAAAAGCACTTACTCATCGCCATTTCACAATTACCAATAAGTGTTCTGAAGTACAGCGAATGTTTATAGAGATTTTCAATCTGCCCCCACTTACCCTCCGCATCCAGTTTCTCAAAAGCAATTCCTACCCCGTAATATCCCGGAATATTCTGCTTTAGCTGGCTCCAGGCTCCGATATAAGGAACAGCCCTGAGATCATTCAGGTTTAACTTTCCGGCTTTACGCTTTGAAGGTCTGCTGCCAATATTGGCTTCTGCATAATAACGCAGAGGACTTGCAAAATTCAGGTATTCCAGAAAATCTGGATTGTTCTTAAGAACATTAAATGCCTCATAACTTTCATCAGCTAATTCCTGCAGCAATTCTTCTTCCTTGCTGCTCATGGTCGTACTCTTTGAAGAAAATAGGGCATTGCTTATTCCCGAATGCATTAACTGCTCCATATTAAACCTTGCTGATTCCCTGGTGCCGAAATTGGAACTGATCGTCTGACCCTGAATAGTCAGCTGGATCTCCTTATTGGCAATATTTTTACCCATGGAAGCATAAAACTGATGGGTTTTTCCTCCTCCCCTGGCCGGTGGACCTCCTCTGCCGTCAAAGAACACCACCCCGACACCAAATTCCCTTGAAATCCGGGTTAATTCTTCCTTAGCTTTGTATATACTCCAGTTAGCCATCAAATAACCTCCATCCTTGGTCCCGTCCGAGAATCCAAGCATGATGGTCTGAGCATTTTTTCTGCGCTTTAAATGTTTTCGATAGGTTTCATTCTGATACAGGATCCGCATCATTTTGGCCGCATTCCTGAGGTCGCCGATGGTTTCGAACAGAGGCACCAAATCAACACTTAATTTCTCCTTTTTCCATCCGGCCATCAAAAATAGGCCATACACCTCCATCACATCCACCGCACTGGTCGTATGGCTAATGATATAGCGGTGGCAGCCCTCGGCACCGTTAAACCGCTGGATCGTTCGGATGGAAAGCAGGGTATCAAAAGTATCTTTATCCATATCCGTATCAACCACCAGTGAATCGATAGCCTGTAAAGTCCGGATCTTTGATTCTTCAGAGAGGTTTTTATAGTTTTTGGGCAGTATGGAGGTTTTTTCTGAGATCAGCCCGACCAGCTCCTTATGAACCGAGCTGTCCTGTCTTATATCCACTGAGGCAAAGAATAAACCGAATAAATTTACCTTATTCAGCAAATTATTCACCAGGTAAAGAAATAAGCTATTGTGCTTTTCAATCAGCAGATCCCTGATTTCAATCAAAGTAGCTGTAATTTCATCCTTAGAAAGATCGGCCTTGTATCCCGGAATGAACAGATTCTTATAGAGCCGGTCTTCCAGCGATGCCAGTAAACTATCCACACCCTGAAATGTTAAGCGGCCTTTCAGTAAGCGAACTTCCCTGTAATAGCATTTAATAATACTTCCCCTTAAGGCTTCAGCAACTTTTAAGGTAGTATCTGCCTTTACAAAAGGATTTCCATCCCGGTCACCTCCCGGCCAGAATCCCATTCTGATCAATTGATTTTCTTCTGTTACTGCATCAGGAAACTCATTATTAAAAAAAGATAAAATTTGTCCGGCCGAATGATAAAAAACATTTTCCAGGAACCAGATCAGGTTAACGGCCTCATCATAGGGGTTTGGTTTTTTCTTTTTAAAGAAAGGTGTTTTCCCTAATTGCTGCAGGTAGGTATTCACCAGTACCGTATCATCCCGGTAAAGCGCTTTTCCAAGATCATGAATAATGCCCAAAACCTCCCTCGGATAAAACTGGTTGGGATGAGCCGTAAGGACCAGGCGAACAGAAAAATCTTTCAGCTTTTCTGCCAGTTGCTGCTGAGAGTTATTCTGAATAACTTCAGTTTGAAGCTGCTTTAAAGTACCCGAACCATTCATATCGTGTGTAGCGCCAAATGCTGCATCTTCGAGAGCATCGAACAGGACGACCTGTCTTTCAGAATATTGAATAAACCTGAACAGGAGGTCTGCCTGATCCTTTTCATTCTGGTAGGTGGTGTACTGGCGAAAAAACGAAGCGATAATTTCCGCCGGACTTTGTTCATTGCGAAAACCTTCTTCACAATGCAGCAGAAACAGGGAAAGTAAAATTCCTGTTTTCTCTACCCGGTGAAATGGAAGAGAAGTAAACAAACTGTTATACATCTCGAACTTGGTTCCAACCAGATTCTTAAACTCCGCCAGGGTATTACTCATATAATTTTATTCTAATTCCAAAGGTAAGGTGTAAAAACGGCAACAGGGCCGAAATTACATCAAAATGAAGGGAAATCAAAAACACAAAAAATCAATCTCCTTTGCGGGAAACCGGAAATCATGATCAAGGAAGCAGCGGCAAAAAATATCAGGTTAAAATTACTAAATTGCTTGATAACAGGCGATTTCTGATCGGGCATATTCGGATAAAACTTGGAATATTGGCTAAATAAACAAGTTATAGGCAAGCCTAACAGACGACCCAGCGACGAACAGATGGACTAATACATATAAACTGAAACACTAATTTTGAAAATGCAAGACCCTAATCAAAATAAATTATCTGACAAACAGGAAGTTCACCAAAAAAGAATTTCCTATCAGGTAAATACATGGTCTTCCCTATCAAAAGAATTATCTATTCAAGAAGCATTGCTTGAAATACAATCCAGTAAACACAAACAACAAGTTTCTAATCTCCGTAGTTTACTACAAAACGGGAATAAAGAGGAATATACAAGTCACAAAAGAACTCTTCCAGCCGTAACTTTTTGTGGCACATTTGAAGGCGAAAGGAAAAAGTCCAGAATCATATCATACAACTCTGTAATAGTATTAGATGTTGACAAACTTGATGAAAAGGAATTAAACAGAACAAAGGAATGTTTTCAAATTGACCAATATGTATTTTCATTTTGGGAATCACCTTCAAAAGAAGGTCTCAAAGGATTAGTCTCTTTAGCCTATAATTTTGAATTAAATGTTGATAATATTGACAGAGCACATAAAAGCGCATTTCAAAAACTAGCAATTCATTTTAAAGAGAAATACAACATTGAATTAGATAATAGTGGCAGCGATACAACAAGGCTTTGCTTTTTCTCATATGACCCTGCAATTATCATAAAAGCCGATGTGATACAATTTGAAGTAAATGAAATGGATTTATATCCTGCTATTGAATTAAAAGAAAAAGGTAAAACAGCAAAACTTGTTCACTCAAGTAATCAGGATTTACTTTACAATCCAAAGGACAGAAATAATCCTAGTGATAGATATACAATGAGTGCCATTATTAAGTGTTTAGAAAAAAAGAAGCTTTCAATTACGAATTCCTATGAAGAATGGTATAAAGTAGCAATGGCTATTGCAAATACATTTACATATGAAATTGGCATGAGCGATAAAGGCACACAAACAGCGATGTATAAAATCACTAACTTTAAAGTACCTAAAGCTCGATTGGTTACTGAAGGCATAGACCTCGCAAATGAAATTGAGTTCA
>JAKFBV010000031.1:0-2299 GCA_036677005.1 Pedobacter sp. | reverse complement strand
AATGTCCGATATGAAGCGGGCCATTGGCATAAGGAAGCGCGGAAGTGACGGTGTATCGTTTGAAATTTTTACTCATAATAAGTCAGGGCGAAGGTTTAACCCGCTTCCGGAATCTGAAATTCCAGTTCGGATCAGGGCGCAAAGATAGGGAAATCAGCCAAAACAGGCCTCAGGCATTTGTAAATTCATTCCGGGCCTCATCAGTCAAAATTCCATTATAAATGATCGTGATCGCCTGATCGTAGACTTCCGAAGTGGAAAGTTTCATTCCTTTTTGAATCGAATCGGGAAATTGACTCCGGAATTTTGGATCCAAAAGTGACTGGACTGCCGCCGCGTACAGCATCACAACCAGGTTAATGTTGATTTTTGGATTGACCAAACCCTGGCTCACCCCCTGCTCGATCAGCTTCTGAAATCTCTCATAAGCCGACTCATTAATATAGAGCCTGAGTTCCTCCCAAACCTCAGGTGCATATTCCCTCAAATCCTCAAACAAATCCGGATTGATCGGTGCCAAATGCGTGACAATGACTGTAAGAGTTGATTTCAGTTTCAGCGGAAAAGAGATGTATTTGTTCTCCAGGATCGCCTCCACTTTTGCCGTCATTTTTGTTTTCAGCACTTCGAAAGACGCTGAGAGAAGCTCCATTTTACCCGGATAATATTTGTATAAGGTCTTTTTGCTCCTCCCCAAATCCAGGGCGATTTCGTCCATAGTCGTGTGACGGTAGCCTTTTCCTAGAAAAAGCCGATACGCTGCATCCAAAATCTTCCCTTCACTGCTGGTCTTTTTACTCATCTTCAAAAATTGTGTGGCCAAAGATATGGAAATAGATTATAGTCGATAGTCCATGGTTGGTTTGACCTTGCCAGATTTTGGGTATCAACCCAATTTTATTTGGGTTGGGAAAAACAATTCCTCATTCGGCGAAAAGATTTTTCTCCGGTAAAATGAAAAGAAAATATTAATTTAAGAGCTGTACTATTCTCCTAAGTATTACACATTTTTTCAAAATGTCAATCCAGCCAAAACCCCCAAAATGACTATACAAAGCAAATTTGACCCAATTAATGCGATCATCGCTCCAATTATTCTGGTGATTGTATTAGGAGGAATAGGTGTTGGGATAGGATTTATTTCATTTCTGGATGTGAGCAATGGAAAAGCAGATTCGATATTCAATACCCCAATCTATGGAAGCGCTCTAATGTTTGCAGCGATGATAGGGATTGTTATTCACTACCTGAGAATAATTAAAAAAATCCAGATCGATAACCAGGGAATAAAATTTACGAACCTGTTCCAATCTGAATTCATACGATGGATCGATGTCAAAAAAATCGAAATGACCGGAAAAAGTCAAAACATGAATACTCCGGCAGAAACAACTAACTTAATTCTTAATACAGGAAAAAGGATAGAGATATTAGCCCCTTTTTATAAAAACATATCCTTGATAAGAATCGCCCTTGAACAAATTCTTGAGTCCCTAAGTAAGGAAGATCCAATAGAACTTAAACCAATTAAAGAAGCACCAAAGGTTAAATTTCATGGATTTGTGAACTACCGTGACATGAATAAATACAGTGGCAACCACTTCTTATCATTCAACGGAATATTGATTTATGGAATGATTGCCTTTTCTATTTACGTACTGATTTTAGATTCACCAAAATATCTTGGTTCTATAGCTGCTTTTTCAATGTCAGGATTCTTTTATGGTTTTTTAGGCTACCAGCTTCATTATTTTTACCTGGACAAAAACTGTTTAGTGATAAAAAATCACGTATGGCCATGGGTAAACCATGTATACAAAATTGAGGATATTAAGGAGATCGTATTCGAAATTCCTTACAAGCGATCAATTTCCCTTAGAGTAATCACCAAAGGGTACCAATCAAAACTCTATCCGGGAGGAAGTTTAAGGGATAAAACATGGAAAGCGATCAAGGAGGAATTTAAGGGCCTGAAGGTCAACATCAGAGATGAAGCTTTTTAAAATTCCTACGTCAAGAGCTCTGATAAAAATTACTCCAGAGATCCTGTCCAATTTAAAAACATTGGTCCTTCCCCCTGCAAACCCTAATTTTGCCCCTCTTAATTTTCACCAACATGACCCAATCAGAAGCCGAACTCCGAATCGCCCAGCTCACCAAAGAAATTAATTACCACAATCATCTGTATTATCAGGAGAGCAGGATCGAAATCACTGATTTAGAGTTTGATCGGCTTTTGGAGGAATTAATCCGACTGGAGAAGGAATTTCCCGAGTTGCTCAGCCCAGATAGTCCAAGT
>JAKFBV010000030.1:0-28227 GCA_036677005.1 Pedobacter sp. | reverse complement strand
TTAAAGTAAGGTGTGGTAATCTTCTTTAAGATACTGATTTTCAAGGCTTTATGCAAATTAATCGACACCTTTTTATACTTATTTTACTGTTTTTATTATTTAGTTTAACCCTTGATTCGCATTTATAAGTTTTAATTACAGGTAAATGTCAAATGAATTACCATTCAACAACCAGCAACCAACAACTAATAACTGATAACTGATAACTGATAAGCCCTCAAAATAAAATGGAAAGGTATTTGCTTAGAGTAATGCATGAAACCAATGGTCATAACTAGTTTATTACTTATATTATTAGCATCCTGTAATCCCCGTGGCGGGGATCATTATATCCCTAAAAGCTCCCAAAGCAGGGATTCAGCTCCCATCAATGCTCCAACTGACAGCACAAAAACTGAAAAGGCAGGAGCATGGAACTATGCTGATTCACTGGAAACGCAATTTATTAACACACACAGGACCAAAGCAGACCAATTAGTTGATTTTGCGGAAACATTAAAAGGTATCACCTATAAATATGGATCAGTGGATCCGGAGAGTGGTTTTGATTGCTCAGGATTTATCAGCTATGTTTTCAATCATTTCGGCATTTCAGTTCCAAGGTCTTCAAAGGATTTCACATCCGTTGAACGTGAGATAAGTCTGAAGCAGGCAAAAAGAGGTGATATTATTTTATTTACCGGTACCGACAGCACAAAACGTGTAGTGGGTCACATGGGTATTATTACTTCTCCGGAAGGTCAGAACCACGAATTCATTCACTCTACCTCTGGCAAGGCCTATGGGGTGACAATTACTCCGCTAAATAAATACTATCAGGGGCGTTTCGTAAAGGTGATCCGCATTTTCAGGGATAATGATCTGTAATGAAGACAAATGGCCTCCATTAAATAATCCCGTATAAGGATCTGCCTTCAACCCCAAGCTTATCTACTTTTTTCTCAACATCCGGATCCTTAATCAATACAGGAGCATGATGTTTTTTTACACGGGCATCAATAATTAAGGGGCCTCTGCAAGCCCAGTGTTTATGTTCGGTAAAGGAGTTTATGCCATAAATATCGTGCGAAGGGTTACTCCGGGTAAAACTTATCCAGACAAAATTATTTATAGTTTTCGCAGTAAACCCTGCATCATCACAAATGACAAATAAGGGAAGACCTTCCAGGTTCTTAGCGGATAATGCCGTATTTAAAATTTCGATCTCCTTTTCTGATTCTTCATAAGTTCTAAAGGGAGGGGCTTCTACAGCCAAAATTCCGGGCATAACCATTTTATAATGGTCAAAAGGCCTTGGAAGCGAGAAGGAGTCGGGTAATTCTGTCCAGAGTTCACGTTTTTTCTCCCCTGCGGCTGCGATGGCTACTTTCGAACCTGAATTAATATCGGTTCCGCTATAATCAAGCGTATCAATGGTCGTTCTGGTATAAAAATGAAGGTCGCGACTCAGGTCGATCCGTTCCAGAATATGCTTTAGAAAACCGCTTATATCACTGGTTCTGAGTGAAGGATCATCTTCCCTACTGCAAATGAATAAATATTTAGCAAGGCTCAACTGGCTTTTACCCAGTATATGATTAGCTATGGTCAGGATCTCCTGCGGCTTTCTCTCTTTTAAATAGGGCGTGTACCGCTCGCTTCCGATAGCAAAAAGCAATGGATGCACTCCGGCAGCATCAACGGCATTTACCTCATGCAGTCCCGGGATCTCTTTTGGAATTGCTGATCCGGTTATTTCATGGATCAGAGCTCCAAAACTGGTATCTTCCTGCGGGGGACGACCCACAACGGTGAACGACCAAATGGGGTTTTTACGGTGATAAACATTCCTGACCTTCATCATCGGAAAAAGGTGTTTCAGGCTGTAATACCCTAAATGATCTCCAAAAGGCCCTTCGGGCTTATTCTGGCCCGGTTCTACTATACCTGTTATTACAAAATCAGCATCCGAAGAAATGCAGAAACCCTCTTCATCGTAAAAATACCTGAAACGCCGGTTTCCAAGGGCACCGGCGAAGGTCAGTTCCGACAAGCCTTCGGGCAGGGGCATAACTGCTGCCAGGGGATGTGCCGGCGGCCCGCCTATAAAAACACTGACCTTCAGCGCCTGACCACGGGCATTCGCTTTGGATTGATGTACCCCTATCCCGCGGTGAAGCTGATAATGCAAACCGATCTCTCGGTCGGTAATATATTCGTTTCCCCCAAGCTGGATGCGATACATGCCCAGGTTTGAATTCATCACTCCGGGCTTATCGATATCTTCGGTATATACCTGGGGCATGGTTACAAAAGGGCCTCCATCCATCGGCCAGTTAACGATCTGGGGCAGTGCAGAAATATGGGTTTTCCCAAATTTAATGGGTGCAAAAAGACCGGTATTCCAGGGCAATGCTGAAGAAGCTGTCAAGCCGGCCCCTGCATATTTAAATGGGTTTTTAATTGCTTTTAAAGGATCAGATTTCAGATCTACCAGGGTTTTAATTGAATCGAGCGTATCCCTGAACATAAATTTTGACCTCTCAAGGGTTCCGAACAAATTGGATACGGCGGGAAATCTGGTCCCTTTGATATTTTCAAACAGCAGGGCAGGTCCTTCATTTTCAAATACGCGCAGATGGATAGCAGCTGCTTCAAGGAAAGGATCTACTTCCTCCCTGATCCTGACCAGATGCCCATGCTTTTCAAGATCAGTAATACAATCAGCAAGACTACTATAACCCATGGATCAATTTAAAGGACCTATTAATAATGATGCAATTTATCAAATGAGATCGATGATTATGAAATTTCGCAGTGCTATAATCCTGAAATTCATTTTTTCTCAGAACCTGAGGCATTCAACACCAAACCTGTTCAGAAATTCAACACCCTCATCGGTAGGCAGCCCCTTATACTCCGCATAGGAATCCTTATACCAAACCCTTTTGATACCGGTAGAATAGATAATTCTCGCGCAGGATATACAGGGAGAAAGAGTAACATAGAGCGTTGATCCTTCAAGAGCTGAACCGTTCTTCACAGCATAAAGAATGGCATTCTCTTCGGCATGAATAGCCAATGAACAGCTGTTCTTCGAATCCCTGGGGCAGCCTGTTTCGGGCCATTCCTCATCACAATTATGGGTACCTGCGGGCGGCCCGTTATATCCGATAGAGATGATCCGGGTGTCTTTCGATAAAACAGCACCGACCTGTGCTTTCACACAATGAGAGCGTGCAGCCAGGTCGGTTGCCAGTTTCATAAAGATCAGGTCAAAGCTTGGTTTTTCTGTCATTAATGTGAAACATCTGTGTCCAGTTGATTGACGTCAATTCCTTGCTTCTTTAATTCAGAGCTTACTTTTACTGCAAAATAAACCAGGTATGCAAAGCAAAGTAATGGAACAATGTATGAGAAATGTATGCCGCTTGTATCGGCCAGAATTCCCTGGACCGGAGGAATGATCGCACCTCCAAGTATCATCATGATCAGAAATGCGGAACCCTGGGAAGTATATTTACCTAAACCGGTAATGGCAAGTGCAAAAATACATGGCCACATGATCGAACAGCAAAGACCGCCGCTAAGGAAAGCATAAATAGCGATCTGACCTTCAGTTAAAAGTCCGACGATCATAGCAATAGCGCCCAATACACCAAAGGTAAGTAATGTCTTTGCCGGCTTATCCTGGCTGAAGAAGAATCCTGCGATCAGGATCACAATGCATACTCCATAAATGAAGAACTGCCCGATAGAAGCGCCGTTTAAGTGATTTGCGAAGAGTACAACAGCAAAGGCAATAAAAGGAACGATGATAGTCAGTACGGTCTTGGTACGTTTATCTAATTTAAAGATACTCACTGCACCTGCCCAGCGTCCGATCATCATACTGCCCCAGTAAAGTGAAATGAAAGGAGCAATTTCAGATCCGGTAAGACCGCCAAATTCCGGAAGTGCCAATAAAGCGCCCATATTACTTTGAATGGTTACTTCTACCCCTACGTAGGTAAAAATGGCGATCATTCCAAGAATTAATTGCGGATAACCCATTGCACCCCAGCCGGTTCTGTCTCTTCCGGCAGATCTCAGTGCCACAAGAAGGGTCGCAACCATAATGAACAGAGACAGGTAAACAAATATATTCATACCGATACCGGTTGCTACTGCTAATGGATCTGCTGCCAGAATTAATAAAAAGGCGACAAAAATAACAAACAGAGGCAAATTGGTCTTAGCACTCGCCTCAACTTTTTCATCACTGGTTACCTTAGGCAATTTGGTAAGCCAGAAATAAAGTGCGACAGCCAAAAATAAGCCTGCCAGAATATAATATAACATATTGATTGAGGCGATTTCCACTTCTTTGGGAGCGGCTCCGGTGGCAGTTCCAAAAAGAATGATACTGACCGCAATAGGGCCCAGGATACCTCCCAGGTTGTTTACTCCTCCGGCTAAATTCAAACGGTTAGCGCCGGTTACAGGACTGCCGAGAGCAACCACAAAAGGGTTTGCTGCAGTTTGCTGTAGTGAGAAGCCAATAGCGACAAAAAAGAAAGCGGTGAGAATAAAAGCGAAGGAGCCTGAATGTACTGCCGGGATCATCAGTAATGCTCCGGCAGCCGAAACGACCAATCCAATCGCAATGCTGTTTTTATAACCCAGGTAATTCAGAATATCTACTTTAATGATCTTCGATGCATAAAACAAAATTAATGATCCGATAAAATAACCCCCGTAAAACGTAAAATCGATCAGCTGGGACTCAAACTGTGTGAGATTAAAATGGGTCTTGCAAAAAGGTATGAAAATTCCATTGCTCGCAGCCAGAAAGCCCCAAAAGAAAAACACCGTAATCAGTGTGTATAATGCGGAAGCATAATTTTTTTGTGAGTTATTATCCATATAAGGTTTCTAATGTTAAATAATTATCTAACATAAATTAAATTTCTCATATCTCTAAGTTTTTAATGTTTTTATCAATCATGGTACAAAATTCATTGTTTTTTAGGTTAATTTGCATATTCGCAGTAATTGGATTAATCATTCGGAATGATAGAATCAATCATATCAGGAATTGGATTGGGATTTGTGCTTTCTTTTTTAACCGGCCCTGTATTTTTTGCTCTGATAAAAACAAGTATAGAAAAGGGTTTCTATGCCGGTGTCTCACTGGCTGCTGGGGTTGTGGTAAGTGATATATTTTATGTGGCATTAACTATCTATGGCACTTCTTTCCTGGCTCTGGAGAACATGTACCGGATACAGATAGGGATCGCAGGAAGCAGTATTTTATTTATCATAGGGATCTATTACCTCTTCAAAAAGGTAAAGGTCAATTACGAGCAAAACAGCTCCAAAAGACATAATACAGGCTATTTTCTGAAAGGATTTATTATGTGCATCTTCAATCCGGCCATTTTACTCTACTGGCTGAGCGTCACAAGCAGCGTTATTTCTATTTCGGGAGAAATTAAATCAGCTGAGATCCTCCCCTTCTTCGGCTCAATACTGATCACTCAGTTCAGCGTGGACATATTAAAGGCTTATTATGCCAATAAGCTGCGATACAGGATCAAAGAAAAGACCATAGCTAATTTAAACCGTATTGCAGGAGTCCTTATCCTGATCTTTGCTGCCAGACTGATCTTCAATCTATTGACAGGACATTCGCTTGTTTAGTTGAATATTGAGTATTGAGTAATTAGTATTGAGAATTGAGATAAATACTGGTTCAGTTGAAATCTATCCCTAAATAAAACAGATTGTACAGAGCTTCATGATTTGATCTGGAACAAAGAACTTTACTTGAACCAATAGTCAAAACTTACAACTGACAATTTGCCTATGAAAAATGGAAAAATGGATATAATTAGGAGATCAGTTATTTTAGCTTTATGCTTTATGCTTTTCTCAGGGACATACATTTGTCAACTGTCAACTTTCAATTGTCAACTTAAAACCTACAACTCATACCACATCTTTAGTATGCCCGCTGATTCTTCCCCTCTACCCAGTTCATAAAGGCTTTATTAACCACTTTATTACCTCCGGGAGTTGGATAATTGCCTGAGAAATACCAGTCGCCCAGGTGAGCCGGAATTGCTTTATGAAGATTATCGAGTGTCTGGTAAAGTACCTTAACTTCGGCTTTGATCTCTTTAGGAGTTATGATCCTTGCGATCCTGTCAGAGATTTCCTGATCGCTAAACTGGCTGTAGATCTCCTGAACATAATTTTTAACCTGTTTATTACCCAGTTTCTCTGATTCGATACAGTTCTGGTAAACCCGGTCGATCACCTCTTCCCTGCCAGTTTCCCTGAGTAAAGAAATTGCGGCCTCAAATGCCACAAATTCACCCATCCTTGACATATCGATTCCATAACAATCAGGATACCTGATCTGAGGAGCTGAGGAAACAACGATGATCTTTTTAGGGCCCAGACGGTCGAGAATTTTGAGAATACTCTGCTTCAGGGTGGTTCCTCTCACAATGGAATCATCCAGTATGACCAGATTGTCAGTTCCCTTATTTATAAGTCCATAGGTCGTATCATAAACATGGGCAACCATATCCTGCCTGTCAGCATCCTGGGTAATAAAGGTACGGAGCTTCACATCCTTAATAGCGATCTTTTCAATCCTGGCCGACAAATTAAGAACCTCTTCGAGCTCCGAATCCGAAATTTTATCGGCCCTGTTCAGAAGGGTGTCTTTCTGGAAATCCCTTAAATATTTATGAACTCCTTCAACCATCCCGTAGAAAGCTACCTCAGCGGTATTCGGTATGTATGAAAAAACAGTGTTCTTAAGATCATAATCAATGGTATTGAAAATCTGCGGACAAAGAAAAAGGCCGAGTTGTTTCCTTTCATTGTAAATAGAAGCATCACTGCCTCTGGAAAAATAGATACGCTCAAATGAACATGATTTTTGCACCTCCGGCTCGCGGAACTGCTCTTCGGTAACGGTTCCGTTCTTCTTTATGATCAGGGCATGTCCGGGTTTGATCTCCTTAACAGATTCCAAAGGAACATTGAAGGCTGTCTGAATTGCAGGGCGCTCTGAAGTCACTATAACCACCTCATCATCATGATAATAAAATGCCGGCCTTATGCCTACAGGATCACGCATGACGAATGCATCACCATGCCCCAGGATACCGCTGATGGTATATCCTCCATCCCAGGTTTTTGCTGAACGGCGGAGGATTGAGGCTACATCGATATGTTCGGCGATCTGATGGCTGATCTCCTCATTGGAGAAGCCTTCAGTTTTGTACTTGTCAAACAGCTCCTGGTTCTCTGTATCTAAAAAGTGTCCGATCTTTTCAAGTACCGTCACTGTATCTGTTCTTTCTTTAGGGTGCTGTCCCAGTTCAAACAACTGTTCCAGCAGCTCATCCACATTGGTCATGTTAAAATTACCGCTGACAACCAGGTTCCGGGTCATCCAGTTGTTCTGACGAAGAAATGGATGGCAGCTTTCAATACTGTTCTTTCCATGGGTACCATAACGCAAATGTCCCATCAGCACTTCACCTGTAAAGCTTACATTATCTTTCAGCCATTCAGTATCCTGCAAAAGTTCGGGCGAATCCCGGTGCACATCGGCAAATTTTTTCTGTACGTATTCAAAGATCTCTGCAACCGCATTGGCGCCCATTGCCCGGTAGCGGCTGATATAACGTTTGCCGGGCTGAACATCCAGCTTGATCGTGGCAATTCCGGCCCCATCCTGTCCGCGGTTATGCTGCTTTTCCATCAGCAAATACAGTTTGTTCAGCCCATAAAGTGCTGTGCCGTATTTTTGCTGATAATAAGATAAGGGTTTTAATAGTCGGATAAGTGCTATACCGCACTCATGTTTGATCTGATCGCTCATAAATGGTCCTGAGAATGCAAAAGTAGCTAATAATTCCCTAAGAAGCCAATGAAATTAAATGAAACTCAGACTGAGTGATTAGTCCCAGATGGGTTTATAGGTTAAATGGATCTTTTCACCAAAAAAGAGGCGGGTACTCCTGGCAAATGATGGGGTATAATCGGAAACAAAGAACTGATGCCTTTTAGGAATATCGTCATTCAATAGATCCAGATCCGTTAAACGCTGTTTTAAATGTTCAGCGACTATCTCTGCTGTATTTATAATATCCACCTTCTCCTTATAAAAAGAAGAGATCTCTGGTTGTATCAGGGGATAATGGGTACAGGCAAGTATCAGGCTATCGATCTTCTTCAATTTCGGCGAAGATAAATAGGAATTGATCACTGTCTTACTGATATTATTATTAAAAAATCCTTCTTCGATCATAGGCGCAAGTAAGGGGGTTGCCAGGGATGAAACTTCCAGGGAAGCATCGCTCATTTTGAATTTTTTAGCGTAAATATCCGAGCGGATAGTAGATTTTGTACCAATCACCCCTATTTTTTTATGATTTCCCGCTTTGATCATGGAATCGACAACCGGATCGATCACATTGATAATAGGAACCTGATCACCTAAAAAATGGAGGAGCTCATGGTAGGCATGTGCCGAGGCAGTATTACAGGCGATCAGGATCAGTTTACAGTTCTTATCCAGTAAGAACTTGGCGATCTTCAGGCTGTAAAATTTAATGGCTTCAGGCGATTTATCGCCATAGGGCATGTGAGCAGTATCACCAAAATAAATAATCTGTTCATTTGGCAATATTTTACGAATGGCATTGGCAACCGTTAGGCCTCCGATACCTGAATCGAAAATTCCAATAGGAAGTGCTGAACTCATGCTTCAAAAATAGAATATTATTTTGATCAGGATGTCTTTACGCCAATAATGAAAATCAAAGTATAATATTACAGGCAAAAAAAAATGCGAAGCATGATGCTTCGCATAGGTTTTATGGAATTCAGCTACTATTTAGTGGCAGCAGCTATTCCTAATTTGGTTTTTACCGCATTGATCAGGTCTTCACCACCATCAAAATATACTACTCCGGGTTGTGACACATCAAAAACATAGGCAAAGCCTTTTTCTTTCGCTACCACTTTAACCGCATCCTCAGCCTTTTTAAATACCGGCTGGTATAATTCGGTACGTTTGGTAGTTAATTCTTCCTGAGCTTTTTCCTGAGCTTCGGTAATACGTTTTTCAAGATCCTGTATGCTGGCTCCAAGTGTAGTTAATTCCTTTTCCAATGTGGCCCTGTTAGCTTCGCTTAGTGACTTATATTTTTCTTCATAAGAAGTAACTAATTTCTGGCGCTCTGCACCCATCAACTCCAGAGAGGTTTGCTTTGCTTTAGCGAATGTCTGAAAGTTTGCATCAGCAGTTTTCATTTCAGGCATAGACTGCAAAAGATCAGCAGAATTTATGTGACCAAATTTTTGCTGAGCATTTGCAGCATTTGCTGTAAGGAACAATCCAACTGCAACTACACCTATTTTTAATAAATTTTTCATTTTTTCGTATTCTGTTTTTTTGTTTATGATTAGTGAGAGATCTTAATTGTTAAACGTCCCGGGTTTATAGCCGAGGCGAATGATAACGTCATTACTTTTGTCTAAACGCGGACTTGCATATAATAGTGTAATCTCGCTGTTTTTATCAAATATCATATCCAGCTGCTGTGCTTCAGCAACTGCCTGTATCGCTTTTGATACCCGATCCTGGATCGGCTTGATCAATTTGGTACGCACCTGAAAGAGTTCCCCTTCAAATCCAAATTTAAGCCGCTGAAATTCTTTCGCTTCCTTTTCTTTTTCAATTATTTCATTTTCCCGGCGCTTTCTCATTTCCTCTGACAGCAAGACCTGGTCGGCCTGATAGGCTTTAAACAAGGCGTCGATGCCGGTAAACCTAGTATCAACCTCTTTCTGCCATTGCGCAGATAGGGCATCCAACTGTTTTTGAGATGAATTATATTCAGGGATATGTTTCAATATATAATCACTATCCACATAGGCGAAGCGCTGTGCGTATGCACCTATGCTTGTAAAAACTAATAATACCGCTATTATAACGATTCTTTTCATGATCCTTAATTAAATCCGCCGTTTAAGGCCTGCGAAATACTGAAAGTAAATGGATTTTTGGCATCAGGCAGCCCGGGTATCTTATCAAAAGCATAACCATAATCTATCCCAAGCAATCCGAAAATTGGTAAAAAGACCCTGGCTCCCACACCGGCAGAACGTCTGATATTAAATGGTGCGAAATCCCTGAATTTATTCCAGGTATTACCTCCTTCGGCAAATGCAAGTACAAATATGGTTGCAGTCTGGCTGGCAGTGATCGGATGTCTTAGTTCCAATACATATTTATTGAAAATAGGACTTCCTGAACCCTGGGCTATTGTAGGATTAGAACCGGCAGGGATCACTGAATTATTTGCATAACCACGCATGGCGATGATCTCCGAGCCCTGCAGGAAATCGAATCCCTGCATTCCGTCTCCCCCGAGTTTAAATCGTTCGAAGGCCGACTGGCCCACAGCCTGGTTATAAATTCCAAGCAATCCGAACTGAGCCTGTGCTTTAAGGATCAGTTTTCCATAGATCCGCTGGAACCACTGCGACTCAAATTTCCATTTATGGTATTCAGTAAAGCGATATTTTTCCTTATCTGTAGCAATGGCGTAATTCTTATTATTCAATAATGAATATGGCGGAGTTGCCTGTATGGTTAGTTTTAAATTTGAACCCGAGGTAGGGAAAATAGGCGCATCTATAGAGCTCCTGCTAAACTCCTGGGTTAAATTGAAGTTATAGGAAGTACCTGTAGAAAAAATGAACTGGTTATAATTATTCAATATATACTGCTGCAGATTGATTGAAGTATTCGCCTGAAAATAATCATCAGGCCATTTCAAACGCTGGCCTCTGGTGAAGGTCATCCCGTTCAAACGGATCTTTTGAAGATTTGCATTTCCATTAGAAAGCCCATTGGATTGCAATGAAGTAAATGCGCTGATACCGAAATAAATAGGCTTCTTTCCACCCAGCCAGGGCTCTGAGAATGAGAAACTGTAGGACTGATAGTATCTACCGTTCGTTTGTCCCCTGATACTTAATTTTTGACCGTCACCTTTTGGAAGCGGTTTCCAGGCACTCATATTAAAGAGGTTCCGGGCCGAAAAATTGTTAAAGGTCAAACCCAGTGTACCGACCACCCGGCCGCCGCCAAAACCTCCCGAAAGTTCGATCTGATCCGATGGTTTCTCTACCACATTGTATTCTATATCCACTGTACCCTCATTCGGATTTATATTAATTGGACGCGGATCGGTTTTGGTATCATCGAAATTACCTAACTGGGCGATCTCACGGGTACTCCGCACAATAAGCTCTTTAGAGAACTTCTGTCCGGGTTTGGTACGTATTTCTCTCAGAACAACCTTATCATTCGTTAGCTCATTGCCCTTCACCATGACCTTATTAATAGTGTACTGCGGTCCTTCATACATGCGTATTTCAAGATCGATGGTATCTCCATATACTTTAGTCTGAACCGGGTCAACATTAAAGGTCAGATAACCATCATTCAGATAGAGTGAAGAAACATCATCACCTCCCGGGCTGCTGGACAATTTTCTGTCAAGTTTCTTCTCACTAAACACTTCGCCCTTATTGATCGCCAGAATAGCATCCAATACCTTGGTGGAATATTTGGCATTCCCTGCCCAGGTTATTTTTCCGAAATAATATTTAGGGCCTTCATACAGGTCGATCTTAACGGCTATACTGTTATCTCCGGTACGGTAAGTAGTATCATTAACGATCTCAGCATCCCGATAGCCTTTTTCATGCATTTTGGATATCAGGTTCAGCTTGTCTTCATCGTATTTATTCTGAAGGAATTTTCCGGCCCCGAATACTTTGTAAAAAGCACGTTCTTTGGTTTTCTTCAAATATTTTTTAAGCTGTTTATCTTTAAAATCTTTGTTTCCTGTAAAGATCACCTCACTTATCTTAACACGATCATTTTTATTAACAGTGATATCCAGGATCATATTATTCACCTCGGCAGTATCTTTGCGCTGGGCTATTGAAACTTCGGTAAAAAGATATCCCTTTTCTGTAAAATGCTTTTTTATTATATCAGTAGTGGTTTTTAACAAGTTTTCATTCACCACCTTTCCGGTTTTATCATTTAACTTGTCACGAACATCCGAAGTCTCGCCCTTTTTCAATCCCAGCAATTCGATCCGGGTAAGGCGCGGGCGTTCAACAACCACGATATCAAAAAAGATGGAATCAGCCCTGATCTCAGTGATATTTAATTTAACATCATCAAAAAGTCCCTGTGCCCATAAATTTTTCACCGCATTGGAAGTAGCATCTCCCGGCACCGTGATTGTTTCGCCCCTGGTAAGCTTTGATATGGTTATAAGTACATCCTTATCCAGAAATTCGGTACCACTTATAGTTGTACCTCCAATAACAAATTCTTTTGGATTCAGATAACTGAGCTCCTCATTAGAAGCAGGTCTTGCTGGTGTTGGCGCACCTGTTCTCCCAAACTGGGCCATAACAGAAGTACCGGATATTAGTAATAAAATTAGTATGAAAATGCGGTTCATTTGGTGTATTTAACGGTGCTAAAATAAGCTAATCGCTTGTTAAAAAATGTTAAATTGAAAATTAGTTCAACTGTTCACTTGTCATTCCGAAGCGCCTCTCACGTTTCTGAAAGTCAATAACGGCTTCAAAGAGATCCTGCCGTCTGAAATCAGGCCATAATTTTGAAGTAAAATATAATTCCGCATAAGCAATTTGCCATAAAAGGTAATTACTGATCCGGTACTCTCCGCTAGTGCGGATCATAAGCTCTGGATCAGGCATATCAGCCGTATTTAAATGTGCCCCAAATACTTCTTCTGTAATATCCTCCACATTTAATTCACCATCCCTGACTTTAACGGCCAGTTTTTTTGCAGCTTCTGTTATTTCCCACCTGGAACTGTAACTTAAGGCCAGAGTAAGTGTGCAGTTCGTATTTGCAGCGGTCTTTTTTATGGTCTCCTCTAATTGTCGAAGGCACTTTTCGGGAAGTGAATTTAAATTGCCGATAGCGTTTAATCGAACCCCATTGTCCATCAATGTTTTGGTTTCCTTGTTGATAGTTGCAACCAGCAGCTCCATAAGGGCCATCACCTCCAGTTTCGGACGGTTCCAGTTTTCTGTTGAAAATGCATAAAGGGTCAAATACTTGATACCCAGTTCTACCGCACCTTCCACTGTATCCCGAACGGCTAAAACTCCGTTCTGGTGCCCAAAAACCCGTAGTTTACCCTTTTCCTTTGCCCAGCGGCCGTTTCCGTCCATAATAATTGCCAGATGTTGTGGCAGCCGGTCTTTATCTATCTGTTCAAGTAAACTCATTGACTCTTATTAACGTTCAAAAACAGAATTTATTCAACGCAGAATGATTAATCCTGTTTTTAATTGCCTTTTGTAATGGGGCAAGGAAAAATTGTTCAAAAATTTCGCGCTGCAAAGTTATGACTTAATTGCGTTATTCTGCTACAAGAAATAAAAAGAACAGGGAGTAAGGATTAAAAAGTGGGGCATTTAATCGGCACGAAGGTATAGGTAAGGCTTATCCCGGCGAACATATAAGTATCTCTCGGCCTGAAATCTCCGCGTTGAGTACCCGGTGTTCCAGTTTTAGGCGGAAGGGAACGATCAGACAATTGCTGTGTTAAGGGGCTGGCAGGGCTGATTACAGTAAAATCCGGGTAACGGAAACTAATATCGTCCAAATAATCAGTGAATGCGGTACGGTACCCTATTTCAGCAATAAGATTTAAATTACCCTGCACATTATACTTTACTCCCGCACCATAGGGGACACTTAAAGCGTATTTCTTATAGTCAACAGCTTCGGTCTGAATGGCCCGCAGTTCGATCTCCGTCCCATTAAATTCAGTTAAAGGATTAAATGTGAAGGATGCAATACCGGTGAACAGATAGGGACTTACTTTTCTTGTGCCGTATCCCGGCAATATTCCGGGCTGATAATTAAAGAGGTTAAATTCAACCTGCAGGGAGAGTTCAGAAATGGGAGAATGAAAGTTAAGATTCCGCTGTATCTGGTAGGAATTTGATGACCTGGCATCATCTGCGCGAACCTTTCCCTGCATAAAGTTAAGTTTCGCCGACCAGTATCCATCGAAATTACGTTTAAGCTGTGCCCCGAATGCAGCATCAGTAAACTGATATGGTTTTACAGGATTGATATCCCCCATGTATCCGGAACTGCCCAAAAAACCACCCAGCTCCCAGGTTTGAGCCCGGGCAAAGGAATACACCAGGGATAAAATTGTAATCAGTATGAATCTGCGCATGAAAGCAAAAGCTCTACTTAATAATTTCTGGTATCAATTCCCCAGAGTAACTTGTTCCTTAACGTAGATAAATAGTTTTCATTATTAAGTCTGATCAGATTGATGCCAAAATCGGCCCTTTTTACTTTAATTTTAATGGAAGTATCGATCACTTCAGTTCTCGAATCACAGGTAAGCAGGTATTTGGAGCTCCTGCCTTCAATTTCAAAAGACAGAACATTGGAATCTGAGAGGACTATCGGCCTTACGTTCAGGTTATGCGGAGAAATAGGAGTTACCACCATATTCCCGGTTCCCGGAAATATGATCGGGCCGCCGCAGCTCAGGGAGTATGCAGTAGATCCGGTAGGAGTGGCTACGATTATTCCATCCGCCCAGTAAGAATTCAGAAATTCACCATTCAGATAGGCATGAACGATCATCATCGCTGAGGTATCACGCTTATGGATAGTTACATCATTGAGGGCAAAATTTTCGTTCCCAAATAAATTCAACTCCGATTCTATACTTAAAAGTTCACGCCTGTCGAGGGAGAAATCTCTGCTCACCAGGCTTTGCAGAGCGGAATCAATGTCGTTCTTGTTGATACTTGCCAGAAAACCAAGCCTTCCGAAATTGATCCCGATGACAGGGATATTTGAATTACGGATAAGTGTTACGGTGTCGAGCAGCGTTCCATCTCCTCCCAGGCTAACCAGCACATCCACTCCTGCCGAAATCAGATCCTGATGATTTTTGAAAATATGGAACTTTTTCGGGAAAAATATTTTACCGGAAATAAAATGGTTGTATTTATCGTGAACATAGGCTTCAATATCATGTTTAGACAGGCAATCAAAGACCTGCTGGACATGTGGTAAAACTGAATTATTGAATTGCCTGCCGTAAATTGCAATCTTCATGCTGAATGTTTAGATATCAAGGTAGTTCATAAGCTGATCATATCTGTCTGAAGTACCATCATCCGATTTTGTATCATTGAAGGTTGCTTTAACGTGATAGTCATATCTTAAAAATGAAGCCAGGATCGTGGATAGGTCTGTGCGATTGAGTTTCAAAGTTATTTCCAGCCTGGTAGAATCAGGAAAAGATTGAACATAGGAGCTAAGAATCTGTGCGTTATCAGATTCAACGATCTGTGAAATATGTGCCAGGGAGTTATTCCTGTTATTGATCTCCAGAATGATTATTCCCCCTGGTTCCTTAACCGATGTAATTGTGGCTATATGTTCCATCATCGCATTGATGGAAATCAGGCCTTTATAGTTCTTATTGGAATCGAGCACCGGAACAATACTTAATTTCTGCTCATAAAATAAGCGGATCACATCATATATGTGCTGTTCCTCAAAAACAAAAGGGTTATACAGTGATAAATTTAATCCGCCCACGGGAAATGAATGATCTGAAATCTCTACCAGGTCCACATCAGATATAAGTCCCAAAAATTGCTTGTCATTTACAATTGGAAGATGCCTGACACAAAACTCGGCCATCCTGTCCATCACCTTCTGTATGGTATCAGAGGTTCTTAGCGGCGGGATGGAATCAGATATGAGGTCATGTGCGTACATAGTATTTTTGCTAATAAACGCGATCCAGAAACTTTTTTAAATAGGCATTGAATTCAACAGGGCGTTCCATCATCGGGGCATGCCCACAATGATCAACCCAGTTTAATTCTGAATTCGGCAAAAGCTGATGAAATTCATTCGCCACGTCAGGAGGTGTGATTTTATCATTCCTTCCCCATATCAGGCAAACAGGTACCTTGATGTTATGAATATCCTTCGACATATTATGCCGTATAGCTGATTTAGCCATGGCAAGTATCTTGATCACCTTTATTCTGTCATTAACCATCTGGTAAACTTCATCTACAAGCTCCTTGGTTGCTGTGGCAGGGTCATAAAACGTAAATTCCACCTTTTCTTTTATAAAGTCATAGCTTTCACGACGTGGGAATGAACCTCCAAAAGCATTTTCATATAAGCCTGAGCTTCCTGTAAGTACTAAAGCTTTCACTTCTTCGGGATGATTCAGGGTATAAATTAATCCCACATGTCCTCCGAGAGAATTACCCAGCACTGTAATGTTACTTAGCCCTTTATGTTTTACAAATTTATGAACAAACTTAGCAAGGGTCTTTACCCCTGTTGTTAACAATGGCAAATCATATAATGGCAGCAGAGGTATGATTACCCTGTAATCCTTTTTAAATTCTGCAACGACATCATCCCAGTTACTCAGTGCCCCCATTAAACCATGAAGTAATATAAGTACTTCGCCTTCGCCCTCGTCAATGTATTTAAAACCTTTATCTTCTTTTATCGCGAACTCCATAGAATTGTTAAGTACTTATATTCTGTTACCTGCTAAGATATAAGTCTGAATGTTAAATCAATATAAAAACTTATTTTAATACTTGAAAATAAGCTTTTGAGAACATTATTTGAAAACAATATCTTATAATCAGGTCAGAAGCTCCTTTACTACTTCAGAAATAGTTTTTCCATCGGCTTTCCCTGCTAATTCTTTGTTTACAATACCCATAACCTTACCCATATCCTTTATATTAACCGCACCCGTCTGTGCAATAACATTTTTAATATGGGCTGAAATTGCTTCCCTGTCCATCTGTTTTGGCAGATAGGCTTCGATGACCTGCAATTCTTCATGCTCGATCTGGTAAAGATCAGGGCGGTTTTGGGCCTGATAGATATCGGCTGACTCTTTGCGCTGCCTGACCAGTTTTTGAAGAACCTTATGCTCAGTTTCTTCGCTTACATTTTCTGAAGCACCTTTCTCAGTTTTTGCAACAAGTAAAGCTGCTTTTATAGCTCTAAGACCGCGAAGACGCGCACTGTCCTTGTTCCGCATTGCGGATTTAATATCCTGATCAATAATTTCCTGAAGAGACATTGCCTGAATGGGTTTTAAAATTGTTTAGTAATTTCGGCAAAACTACACAATCCTATTTAGTTGGAGATAAAATTTAAAACATTCAATCAATTCTCAAACGGGGATACATCCAGTCCTACTCTTTATAATGATGAGATGTACTTGCCTGAGATGTTGGCATCACGATCATATCATTGATATTTACATGAGCAGGGCGGGAAACGGCAAACCATATAGTTTCTGCGATATCCTGCGCATGCAGGGGTTCGTAACCCACATACACCTTTTTTGCGCGTTCCTTATCCCCTTTAAAGCGAACTTCCGAAAATTCCGTGTCAACAGCCCCAGGATGGACACCTGTCACCTTTATCTTATGGGGCAAGAGATCAATGCGCATGGCCTTATTCAATGAATCTACAGCGTGCTTGGTGGCACAATACACATTTCCATTCAAATAAGTTTCCTTTCCGGCTATAGATCCCAAGTTGACTATGTGTCCGCCTTTCTGCCTGATCATCCAATTCGAAACGACCCTGGTTACATACAATAAGCCTTTTATATTCGTATCGATCATCACTTCCCAGTCGGCCGTATTTCCGGCATTGATCGGATCCATGCCCTGGGATAATCCGGCATTATTGATCAGAACATCCACCTTTTTCCAGTCCTCAGTTAATGTTTCGAGTTTTGCAACATCTTCCTTATTCCTAACATCCATGGTCAGGGTATTCACGCGAATACCAAATTCTGAAACCAATTGTTTTGCAAGCGCATCTAAACGTTCGGTCCGGCGGCCGGTTAGAATAAGATCATAATTTTGACGGGCAAAAAGGCGGGCGCATGCTTCGCCGATTCCGGCGGTCGCCCCGGTTATTAAAGCTATTTTCGACATAATGATTTTAAAACCCGAAATTAAGGATTTCTCAGGAAAAGCTATTCGAAATACAGACTAAACTGAAGATTCCTGATAAAAAGTTTATCAATAGGTGAGGTATATGGATTTTCCAGCCTGTCGGTATCATTTAATACCGATCTTCTTGACTGAGCGAATTTTATTTCGGGAGACATTTTGAAAAATTCAAAATAAAGATCAAAGCCAAAACCGGCTTCATACCAGATCGTATTTTTAACATTTTTCAAATATTTCGCCTCCGGACTTAAGGCTAAATCATCCGTTTTCTTTTTGGAAACAATATCTATTGAATACTTTGCTCCGCCGATCAGGTAGGCCCTGAAGTTCTTTCGCCTGTCTGATTTCAACTTTATCCCCAAAGGCAGATCAACAAGGGTTGCCTGCACCTTTTTCTGGACGTTAAAGGCAGGATCAACAAATTCATAATTGACCAGCCTGTCGGCAAATACCAGTCCGGGCGTAAAACGCAAATTAGTATTGCTCCCCAATCGAAAGTCGGAAACAAATCCCAGCCCAAATCCGGGCGACACCGGAGAACTCAGGCTGCGAAGCTCAGAATCGATCATAGGAGCTTGGGTATAAGGATCAATAAACGGGCCTTTCCAGTCAGATCTTTTTAAGACCTTATATTCTGAAGAAACATATTGAAAAGTAAAGCCGAAATGTAAAGTCTCATTATCCACGCCACCTCCCCAGCTTTCCTGCGCAAATGAATTCTGTAATGAAATTACCAGGAATAAAACACCTAAACAGAAAAGGCTCTTCATTTGATACCGGTATAAATGGAACAAATTCCAAACGTCAATGAACGGTATTTGGTATTTTTAAAACCAACTTTCTGCATTAAGGAATTGAAACTTTCACCATCCGGAAATGCAGCGACCGATTCAGGCAGGTAGGAATAAGCGCTGCTATCCTTTGAAAAGATCCGGCCGATCGTGGGGATAATGTATTTAAAATAAAAATTATAACCTTGTTTCACCGGAAATACCTTCGGTTTTGAAAACTCCAGGATCACTGCCTTTCCTCCGGGCTTTAATACCCGAAGCATATCACTAAGCCCTTTTTCAAGATCCTCAAAATTACGGACACCGAAAGCCACAGTTACAGCATCAAAAGAGTCATTATCAAACAGGAGTTTTTCAGAATCACCTAAGCGAACCTCAAAAACATCCTGCATATTTCTTTTAAAGATCTTCTCCCTTGCAATACCAAGCATACCTTCAGAAATATCCACCCCGATCACCTTTTCAGGTTTAAGAATCTTAATTGCCTCGAAAGCGAAATCGCCTGTACCGGTGGCCACATCAAGAATATAAGACGGTTTTTCATTCAGCAACTCTTTAATTGCTTTCTTTCTCCAGATCATATCAATGCCTAGCGACAAAAAATGGTTCAGGAAATCATAAGTACCGGAGATATTATTAAACATGCTCGCTACCTGCTCTTTTTTGGTAGCATCTGAATTCTGATAGGGTCTTATTGTTTTCGACATACGGAACAAAGATAATGGAATTAGGAAGATTGAATTAAAATTCCGGGTTTTAAACATTGCATGCAATGTCCTACCTTTGCCGGATGATCATTAAAAGTGCAGAATTTCAATGCAGTAATACCAGGACTGATAAATTACCTCCTCCTGAATTACCTGAATATGCCTTTATTGGCCGCTCGAACGTAGGAAAATCCTCACTGATCAATATGCTTGTTCAGCGCAAAGGACTGGCAAAGACTTCACAAACACCGGGTAAAACCCAGTTAATCAATCATTTTCTTATCAATGATGACTGGCAGCTCGTAGATCTTCCGGGATATGGATATGCCAAAACCTCCAAGAGCAATCGCGGTGAATGGCAAAAATTCATCAGCTTTTATCTTAGAAACCGCGAAAATCTCCAGTGTGTATTTGTGCTGATCGACAGCCGCCTTGAGCCTCAGAAGATCGATATTGAATTTTGTTCCTGGCTTGGAGAGAACGGGCTACCCTTCCAGCTGGTATTTACAAAGGCCGACAAACAATCACATGTCAAGTCGGATCAGAACGTAGCCAAATTCAGAAAAGCCTTATTAGAGATCTTTGAAGAGGTCCCTCAGCATTATATTACTTCTTCAGAAACCCAGGCAGGACGTGAAGAAATCCTGAATTTTATAAATGATCTGAATAAAAAATTTACCCGTTAAACGATCAGTTTCAGGATGAGCACGGAAATCCAAGAAGTTTTGAAAAGTTTACTGAAAGCCAAGTCAGAATATCTGTATGAAAAAGTATTTTTCCCTTGTATTATTTGCCCATACTGTTTTTGCAATGCCCTTTGCATTTATCGGCTTTTTTCTGGCCATTACCTCGACAGACCATGAATTTAACTGGTTAAAATTAATCTTGATGGTACTGTGTATGGTTTTTGCCAGAAATGCTGCCATGGCTTTCAACCGCTTTTTAGACCGCGACATTGATGCACAGAACCCGCGAACTATGATCCGCGATATTCCATCGGGCAGGATCAGTTCAAACGAGGCCCTGCTGTTTACCATTGTGAACAGCCTTTTGTTTGTCCTGGCTGCCCTGCTGATCAATAAATTGTGCTTTTACCTTTCTCCGGTGGCCCTGGCTGTTGTTTTAGGATATAGTTACACCAAAAGATTTACCCCCCTCTGCCATTTAATCCTGGGCCTGGGCCTCGCCCTTGCCCCTATTGGTGCCTATCTGGCGGTAAGCGGGGAATTTGCCATGCTCCCCATATATTTTTCTCTCGCAGTTTTATGCTGGGTAAGCGGATTCGATATTATTTATGCCCTGCAGGACGATGAATTTGACCGGGAAAACAAACTCAATTCGATCCCGGCATGGCTGGGCAGAAAAAGAGCTTTGCAGGTCTCCTCCCTTTTACATCTGCTGTCTGTCGTATTCGTGACATTACCCTATTTCTTTTCAGACCTGTCCTGGTTTTACCTTTCAGGTATATTATTTTTCATCCTTCTGCTGATCTATCAGCATCAATTAGTAAAGCCCAACGACCTGTCAAAGGTAAACAGGGCATTTTTCACAACCAATGGTATTGCATCGGTAGTATTTGCCGTATTTTTTTTAATGGATGCCTATCTGAGAAATCAATTATAACATGAACGACCTTAAGATCTCAAAAAAACAAAGAACTTATATCCCTGCCGAACTGACAATAAAATGGGATAGTTTGCAGCCGGTCTTTAACGAATTACTGGAGCGTCCAATAAATTCGGTGGCGGAACTGGAAAAATGGCTGCTTAACAGGAGTGAAATCGAGGCCGCGCTCGAAGAGGATTTCGCATGGAGATATATCCGCATGACCTGCGATACAACAGACGAAAAGTTGCTGAGCGATTTTCAATACTTCGCAACGGAGATCGAGCCGAAGATCGCACCTCTGAATAACCAGTTAAATAAAAAATTTATTGAAAGTCCCTTCTCTTCAGAACTGGACAAGAATAAATATTTTGTTTATACCCGTGGGATCAGAAAAGCCCTTGAACTTTTTCGTGAGGAAAATATTCCTCTTCTGACGCAAATACAGGTAGAACAGCAGCAATATCAGGCCATCACGGGAGCGATGTCGGTTAAGCTGGGAGAAAAGGAATATACCCTCGAACAGGCCGCAGTATTTTTAAAGGATACCGACCGAAAGGTGAGGCAGGATGCCTGGGAAGCAATTACTGCACGCCGCCTTCAGGACAAAGAAAAGCTTGATGAATTATTTAACGGATTATTAAAACTTCGTCATCAGGTAGCTTTAAATGCCGGTTTCGAAAATTTCAGGGATTATATGTTCCAGGCGCTGGGCCGCTTTGATTATACCCCAAAAGACTGTTATAAATTCCATGAAGCGATAGAAAGGGAAATTGTTCCGCTTATGCTGGAGCAGGCCGATAAACGCCGCAAAGCCCTGGGATTAAAGGAGCTGAAGCCATGGGACATGGATGTGGATATATCCGGGAAGCCTGCTTTAAAACCCTTTAAGAATGGGGAAGAATTGATAGAGAAATCGATCAGGTGCTTCTATGGCCTAAGCCCTTATATTGGTGAAAGGCTGGAAATTATGAAGGCCAATGGCTTTTTTGACGTAGAAAGCCGGAAAGGAAAAGCCCCCGGAGGCTATAATTACCCTCTTGCCGAAAGCGGAGCTCCCTTTATTTTCATGAATTCAGCAGGTACTTTCCGTGATCTGACGACGATGGTTCATGAAGGAGGTCATGCGATTCATACTTTTATTACTTCAAGTCTTGAATTGAACGATTTTAAGCATACTCCTTCTGAAGTTGCAGAACTTGCCTCCATGAGTATGGAGCTGATCTCTATGGACCATTGGGATGAATTCTTCGGCAATCCGGAAGATCTGAAACGCGCTAAGAAGGACCAGTTGAAGGATGTATTAAAAACGCTGCCCTGGGTTGCGGTTGTTGACCAGTTTCAGCATTGGATCTATACCAATCCGGATCATACAAGCAAAGAAAGAGCGGAAGCCTGGAAAAGTATTTTCGAACCTTTCGGCCATAATTTTACTGACTGGTCTGAACATGACTATGCATTAGAGAACCTCTGGCAGAAACAGCTTCATATTTTTGAAGTTCCCTTCTATTATATTGAATATGGTTTTGCACAGCTGGGAGCAATTGCGGTTTGGAAAAATTACAAAAATGATCCTGAAAAAGGACTGGCCATGTACCTGGATGCCTTAAAACTTGGCTATACCAAAACCATTAAGGAGATTTATGAAACTGCCGGTATCGAATTCAATTTTAGTGCCCATTATGTAAAAGAACTGGCACATTTTGTAAAAGCAGAACTGAAAAAGCTGGATTAATTTCCTGCCTCTTTTGTTAAAACTTGTATTTTTTCGCTTCCGGGGAATAAATTGCATGCTTTTTGCACTAGTACCATTATGAAAAAATTAATCTTCCTGTTTGCATTATATATAAGCCCGATTTTATCCTTTGCACAAACATGGGAAACTCTGAAGATCGACAGCTCAGTTTCTGTTAAACTTCCAAAAGGTTTTACCAAAACAGAAACAGACAAAAAATACAGCCTGGTGGCCATCAGCCCCTTCGGCACGATCTTAATTTTCAAGTCGCCGGATAAACCGCAGGTAACCCCCGACATTGAAAAGGAAAGGCATCTTAATAATTATTATGATGATTACATCAAAAACGTAAAAAGTTCATCAGCCGATGCCATTATCAAAGATGAAAAAGATGCGCTTCTCGGGGAATTAAAAGTGAAGGATTTCACCCTTCAGATCGATTCCGGAAGCGGGGTGCTCTTCCGTGATTTCAGGATCTTACATGCCAATAGTGCCACCTATACCTTTGAATTTCTGTACCAGGATATTCATAAGGAATATGCCTTGCCCGAACGTGAGAAATTCTTTAACTCCATTGAGGTAAATGAAAATTTAGGCAGATCAGATCAATATACCAGTGAATCCCTCAATTCTGATAGCCCGGATAATTCAAAATACATGATCTGGGGAATTATTGGGATCCTGCTGATAGCCGGAATGATCATGTTACTGGTTTTAAGAAAGAAGAGATCAGCGGCGTAATTTATAAATCATAGTAACCGGTTTCTCGAAGGTATCCTGCTGTTCAAAAACAGGGATCATATCAGCGGCAGATTGTATTTCCTCCTGGTACTGTTTCCTTGAGATCACATAGGCATCCGGATTTTCCCTGAGGTAGATCGCCAGGCTATCCCGGGTCATGATCGCCGGGACAAGGCGCTGCATATTAAAAATATAGGCAGAATTCATCATTTTATAATAAACCAGTTCAGGCTTATCCTTAATAATGCTCAATGAACCTGCCACCGGATTGATCGTATAAACTTCAGGATAGGCTTTTGAGAAAAATAAGATATTGCTCAAAATAAATGAAAGAGCCATACTGATTATGAAGCTGTTAATTGCCTTTTTCCTGATAAAATACCATCCCAGTACCGCCCCAATGGGAACCGGCAGGAAGTAAATCCAGACATAAGCCGCACTTTGAACATTGCTATCGGCCTTCAACCCAAAATAAACTGCAGCAGGGATAGCGAATGCAATTAGGCTATAAATGGCATAGGCCCACTTTATTTTATGGATTGAGATCTGCATTTCCTCCGTTTTCGACAACAGATAAGCGATCAGGACAGCGATAAAAGGATAAGATGGTGCAGTATAATTTGGCAGCTTGGTCTGTGAGAATGAGAAGAAAATAATGATGCCAAGAACTATGCTGAGACAAAACAGGAGGACATCCCGGCTTCGCTGCTTCCAGCTAAAAAACATAGCCTGAATGCAGAATATCCCCAGCGGCAATAATCCGATGATCACCATAATAAGCGGTAATAAAAAGAATCCTCCATGCCCCTCCATCGGATCAGAAAAGCGTTTTAAATTATGTTTAAGGAAGAAACCCTCCGTCCAGACCCCGTCCGTTGCCAGGTAATTAAGCCAGTACCAGGGCAATGCTATGATCAGCATAATAATAATACCGGCAGGAATTTGAAATGCCCTGAGCAGAGCCAGGTTAAACCGCTTGCTGATGATCAGATAGACGAACATAATTAAACCCGGCAGACCCAGTGCAATCGGCCCTTTAGTGAGCAATCCAAGTCCGAAGCAGGCATACATCAGCCATAGCCACAGCCTTTTCTTATCCATCAAAAAAATATAAAAGCACATAAAGCTTCCGGTCATAAAGAAGATCAGGTAGGGATCGGGCACAGACATACGCATCTGGAAATTAAAATGGAGCGAGGCCAGCAATACCAGTGCGCTCAGCCAGGCTGCTTTCCCGCCCAGGTATCTTCTGCAGAATAAAAAACTGATCAGAATGGTTAAAGCTCCGAACACGGCCGAGAAGAACCGGGCGCTAAAGGCAGAAACCCCAAACATCTTATACGAGATTACCATGAAAAAATAATGCAGGGGAGGTTTGTCCGTCCTTAATTGGCCGTTGAAATAAGGCACGATATAATCTCCCGAAACCAGCATCTCACGGGCACATTCGGCATTTTTAGCCTCATCAAGAATATAGATCATCGGCTTACCCAGGTTTACCAGGAGCAGGGTTAAACTGAGGGCAAATAATAAAAATCCCTGAAACCGGATATCAGGCTTTTCCAAATAACCTCCCGTTCAATTTTGGAGAATGGTACCAATGGCTATTTTCAAGCCACCATATCAGCTGAAAGGTAAGGACTACTCCCAGTATAGCTCCGGCAACAATATCCTCCAGGAAATGCTGCGCCAGGTAAACCCTTGAAAATGCAATTATAGTAGCGATCGGTATAAGGATCCAGTGGCGGTGTTTATGGGGCAGTAAATAGGCTAAAATGACGGCAAGTGTAAAAGCCGATGCACTATGTCCGGAAGGAAAGCTCTTCCACTCATATAAATGGTAATCATCAATGGTGCGGATTGGGATCAGGTCCTGAAAAAATTTGCTTGGCCTGGGAGCGTTGAATACCCGCTTTAAAACCTGAACCACTACCGAGCTGTAAGCATAGGCCATGCCGGTAAGAATAGAATAACGATAATTGATGAACAGCATACCGAGAACCACAATAACCGTGGTCAGGCCATCCCCCATCATCGTTACCAGGATAAAAAACGTATCGAAAAAATGATTATGGTGATTGTTTACCCAATAAAACAGATCCGGCTTTGTAGTTGTCAGCAGAATAATCAAGCAAATTATGATCAATACCAAAAAAGGAATAATAAAAAACCGGTGCCGGTAAAGGAGTTCTCCAAAGCTTTTCTTCATTTTTAAGGCTTAATATGTTTTCAAAACTAAATAATTTTTATGTTTGATTACTAAACCATTCAATAAGCCCGAACCTATGTCAACTAATCTGTTTCGAAAAAAATCTATTGAACTGATCATGAAGGACCGGCAGGCAGGTTTTTCTGATGCTGAAAAAGAAACTGAAGGTTTGAACAGGGTATTGACCGTGAAGGACCTTACCCTGATGGGCATTGCTGCTGTAATTGGTGCAGGGATCTTTTCAACTATCGGGAATGCTGCCTTCAACGGAGGCCCCGGAGTGAGTATTCTATTTGTAATTACTGCCATTAC
Organism: Pedobacter sp.; assembly: GCA_036677005.1. Lineage (GTDB taxonomy): Bacteria > Bacteroidota > Bacteroidia > Sphingobacteriales > Sphingobacteriaceae > Daejeonella. Next base: position 2,007 of record JAKFBV010000030.1, on the reverse strand, counting down.
CTGCGGATTTTCAGCTTTATGTTATGCAGAATTTGCCTCAAGGATTCCGGTGGCAGGAAGCGCCTATACCTATGCCTACGCTTCTTTCGGCGAACTCATCGCATGGATAATCGGCTGGGACCTGCTGATGGAATATGCTATCGGCAATATCGCGGTAGCAATTTCCTGGAGTGAATATTTTACCAATTTACTGGAAGGCTTCAATATACATATTCCGGCTTATTTAACAATGGATTACCTTTCTGCTTCGAGGGCCCATACCGAAATGCTTGCGGCCGGAACATACCTCAGCGGAATAAGCGAAAAAGTAACCTATGCCGCTCAGGCATGGGCTAGCGCTCCCGGGTCTGGAAATTTTAAATTAATCGCTGATATTCCTGCCCTGGGTATCGTTTTCCTGATCACCTACCTGGTTTATATCGGGATACGCGAGACCAAAAAAGCAACCAATGTGATGGTCTTCCTGAAGCTTGGGGTTGTTATAGGGGTTATTATACTTGGATTCTTTTATGTTACGCCCGCTAACTGGCATCCCTTTATGCCGAATGGTTTCGAAGGAATGATGAAGGGCGTTTCAGGCGTTTTCTTTGCATATATTGGTTTCGATGCCATTTCCACTACCGCCGAGGAATGCAAAAATCCTCAGCGCGATCTCCCCAAAGGAATGATATATTCCTTAATTATCTGCACCGTTCTATACATCCTGGTTGCATTGGTTTTAACCGGAATGGTGAATTATAAGGAACTGCAGGTAGAGGATCCCCTGGCATTTGTTTTTAAAAATGTTGGCCTTGAGAATATCAGTTATGTCATTTCAATCAGCGCCGTGATCGCTACAGCCAGTGTGCTACTGATCTTTCAGATGGGGCAGCCGCGTATCTGGATGAGTATGAGCAGGGATGGCCTCCTGCCTGCAAAATTCTCAAGTATTCATCCGAAATATAAAACACCATGGTTTGCGACACTGGTAACAGGTTTTGTGGTTGCTATACCTGCACTGTTTATGAACCTGACCGAAGTGACCGATCTGACCAGTATAGGCACCCTGTTTGCTTTTGTACTGGTTTGCGGAGGAGTGCTTTTGCTGCCGAAAGAAGAGATCAATGATTCCAACCGCAAGCGATTCAGGATCCCCTATGTGAATTCAAAGTATATTGTCCCCCTGCTGTTTATTGCCCTGTTTCTGATCTTCAATCAGCAAATACTTGCCCTCTTTGATTATCAGGGCGACTGGCATATTTTCAAAGACAAACTCCCCTATTTCCTGTTTATTCTGGCGGCAATCATCATGTCTGTCCTTTCCTTCCTCAAAAACCTGTCCCTGATCCCGGTTTTAGGAATGTTAAGCTGTTTATACCTGATGACGGAACTTGGATATACCAACTGGCTGAGGTTCCTGATCTGGCTTGGACTGGGTCTGATCATTTATTTTTCATACAGCTACCATAAAAGCAATCTGAATAAGGCGCATAAAAATTAAGATCGGTTGACAGCAGCTTTTTTTAGATAAGCCTGGCGGGACCTGCGTTCTGAAGCTGATTTTTATTTCATAATCCGGTACTGACCGGAATTTATAACAGGCTGGATATTCATTGACTGATGCTAATGATCTTTTTGAAAAGCAATACCTGTGGTTCTGCTGTCCGGATAGTCCCGTCCTCCGCTATAGCTTTGGCCGGTAAAATTTGTTATTCAGAACAAGATCCCACCCGCCCAAAGCTGCCGCTGCGGCCGGGTTTAGATTGGGGCGGACAGAATATCGATGAAGGGGAAACCCATTTATTGAAAAGAGGCACAGACCTGCGATACAACCAGGGAATACCGGGGCATAAAAGCGGTAAAACAACTGAGATCTATACCCATGCCAGCACAAAAAGCCTCCAAAACAATGAATGACCCCGAAGCAGAGCTTCGAGGTATCGCGTTATTCGAATAACCGTAATTGTGTCCTATGAAACTTCTTATAATCAGTCTTTTCATGACCTTGTTCATTTATATATCTTTGAA
>JAKFBV010000029.1:0-35639 GCA_036677005.1 Pedobacter sp. | reverse complement strand
AAGGGTAGCCCCGCTATCCAATTAGCCCTCATTCGTGCCTCATGATGGGCTGCCGTTCCTATCGGGTTTATTTACATCTGTCGTCGCTTATACAGTCAGCCTGATAGCATGCGAACTAAATACGTCATCCTGAAAATTTATATATTGTATTAACAGATAACAGCTAAAACATGAAAAAAAATATCCTGCTTTCACTAGCCTTTTTAATTTCAATCACTTTCGCTTCTAATTCCTATGCCTTTAAGGGGCTTCAGCAAAATAACACGGACTGGAAAGCAGGTACGGCGAGGGTAAAGATCACACCCGAAGAATCGATGTGGATGGCAGGTTATGCTTTTCGTGACCATCCTTCAGAAGGAAAGTTAACCGATTTATGGGCCAAGGCTCTGGTATTGGAAGATGCCGCCGGAAAACGAGCTGTAATGATCTCTACTGACCTGGTTGCGATACGAAAAGTTATTTCTGAACCCCTGAGAGACCGGCTGGAAAAGCAGTTTGGTTTAACCAGGGCACAGGTCTTAATAAATGCCTCTCACACCCATTCCGGCCCTGAAACACAATCCGCGCCGCATATATTCAGCCTCGATAAAAAGGAATTATTAAAGATAGATAAATACGCCAAAAAGCTTGAGGATCAGCTTGTGAATTTAGTTGGCGAGGCATTGAAGAACCTGCAGGCGGCAAAAATCTATACAGAAAACGGTGTCAGCCGCTTTCAGGTAAACAGACGAAATAATAATGAGAATACTTTAGTTCAGCAAACTGAATTAAAGGGGCCGAATGATTTTGCAGTTCCTGTTATAAAAGTTGTGAACGCACAGGGCAGGATCATGGCCATTGCCTTTGGTTATGCCTGCCATAATACGGTGTTGAATACCTATGACTGGTCGGGAGATTATGCCGGGTTTGCCCAAATGAAATTAGAAAAACAATACCCGGGGGCGACAGCCCTGTTCTTTCAGGGAGCTGGTGCAGATCAGAACCCCCTGCCACGCAGGTCAGTGGCTCTTGCCCAACAATATGGAGAAACCCTTGCAAGTTCTGTTGACCGGGTTTTGAAAGAGGAAATGCGACCGCTTGCTTCAAACCTGGTGGTTACTTATTCAGAAATAGATCTGAAATTTGAAAAACCTTCCCCTACAGCGGATGAATTAAAGCTGATCATGAGCGAGGCTTCAGAAACTCCGGCCTACCTCAAAGCAAATGCCAAAGTCCTGCTCGCTAAGCTCGAGAAAGGAGAAACGCTGATGACCTCCTATCCTTATCCGGTGCAGGTTTGGAAATTGGGAGACCAGGCTCTGATTGCCCTGGGAGGTGAAGTGGTAGTAGGCTATTCCAATGAGCTGAAGCGAATTTATGGCCAGAACATATTTGTTTTTGGTTATAGCAATGATGTGATGGCCTATATTCCCACCGCTACAATACTTAAAGAAGGGGGCTATGAAGGAACGCGCTCGCCGATTTTCACAACACCCTGGGCATCCGATATTGAAAAAGTGATCATTCAGGAGGTGGGCAGGCTGGCAAAGCAGGCCGGAATCCCCTTAGGCGCTAAGTAAAAACGAGGCGGACAGCAGAGAAGGGCAGACCGAATTTTGAAATTCAGTATTACCGCAAAGGATCTCCATATCCCTAAGGAAATTATCCTGTGAACTTACACAAAGCAGTATTCTGATCAGTTCAGGCTGCTGTTGCCATTTCTTCACAGGCCTCAGCACACTTACGGCAGGCTTCCGCACATTCCCTGCAGTGTTCCATTCCCATTTTCGCATGTTTTTCGCATTCTTCTGCGCAGGCATTACAAACATCGGCGCAAATACGGCACAGGTGATTACTGTATTCTGAACCCATACTCATAAGATCAGCAGCTGCATTACAAATTGCAGCACACTCGCGATCTAACTGAATGCATCTGACCATCATTTTTACATCTTCTTCTTTTAAACACGCGCTTGCACAGCGATTGCAGGCTATTGCACATGCCAAACAGGCATCAATGCATTTTTGATATTGCTGGTGTGACATAATATATTTATTATACTTTTTATTATTACTGATTATCCTTCAGTTTTTCGAATTCTTCAATTTCCCTTTTCTGGTCAGCAATTATTTTCCTGGCCATGGCTATAAGTTTAGCATCCTTACCATGCTTAATAAATTCTTCGGCCATCGCAACTGCGCTTTGATGATGAGGGATCATCATTCTCACAAATTGCTGATCAACAGATACACCGGCACCCATTTCAGGCAAACCCATCATCATGTTCATGCCCATTCCCATACCTTTGGCAAAACCCTCTTCTTTTCTGGCAGGGTCATAATCTTTGACGATCTCCTTATGACTGTTCAGGAACGTATTCAGATCATTAATCTCAGATTTTTGCGCTTCCATGATTTTTTGGGCCATGTTCTTCACTGATTCATCCTTTCCTGAGGATAGTTCAAGCTGTGCCATCTGAACAGCACCCTCATGATGGCTTTTCATCATCATTGCAAAATCAATATCTGTATTTCCCGTCATTTCCATCCGGTGCATACTGTTCATCATTTTATCCATCTCAGCCATCATGCCGGTATTCATCGATGAATCCCCGTGCATCATATTACTCCCATTCATATCCATAGAGGCAGATTCGCCATCGGTTTCAGATGATTTATTCTGACAGGCTGAAAATCCAAGCACAAGGGCCAGGCTTCCAATGATTAAAATCTTTGTTTTCATGATCATTTATTTTTGTTTACCCGCTTATCCTGATAATTCAATAAGGCGATCCAGGATTTTATTAACAGATCATCCGGCGCCGAATTTGAAAATATCAGTATGCTTAATATGGTACAGTCGGGAAGGCTGATTGTTTTAGAATTTATTTCGGGCCGGATTCTGATTATCCGAAATATTAGTGTCAGGGGAAAAATTCTCCCCATCGTTGGGCTCTCATCGCTGGCGCGCGCCTATGGCGCGTGATTTTAAATTTTCCATAAATCCTGCATAAAATAAAAGGCTATTGGTAGCTGGGCACACGCGACACGCGTGCGCCAGCGGAGATTGCATTGAATAACCTAAAGAGACGCTGCGCAAAAATCGTACAACAGTTCAAACTGTTGTTATTAAAAATCAATTTTTCAAATCGATGGAAACTCAACATAGGGATCGCAAAGCGACTTTTTGGATTAAATGAATATAAGACTAAATTAGCGCCATCATAAAACAAAATTCTATTTCAGACATGACCCTTCAGTGTAAATCTTCCTGGATAATATCAATAATGTTGATTTTTTCATTTTATGTTGAAGCTCAGGAAAACCGACCCCAAATACAAGTTACAAACCGACCTGTAATTCAAGCCAAATTATCTAATGAAGACCCGGTTATAGACGGTAAAATAATAGGTGATTCATTTTGGGAAAGTATAGAACCCATTGGTGATTTAACGCAAATCAAACCTAATATCGGTGCTCCTGCTTCCGAAAGGACAGTAATAAGGATTGCTTATACAGATAAAATGTTTTATGTGGCAGCTATCTGTTACGATAGTGATCCGAAAGCAATAGTTGTTTCTGACTCAAGAAGAGATGCTGATCTGACAGATGATGATAGTTTTCTATTTATCCTCGACACCTATAACGACACCCAAAATGGTTTTTTATTCGGGACCAATGCAGATGGCATGGAATACGATGCTCAAATTGATAATGAAGGCAAAGGAAGTAATAATACTAATCGCCAGCAAGGAGGTGTAATTGGTGGTATAAACTTAAATTGGGATGCAGACTGGGATGTCAAGACTCATATTGGAGATTATGGATGGAGTGCAGAGTTTGCTATTCCATTGCGTTCTCTGAGATTTACAGCAGGAGAAAACCTGGTTTGGGGTATCAATTTTGAAAGGAATATTAGCAAAACTACTGAAACCGCTTACTGGGCAGCAATTCCTATAGGTTTTGATCTGAAAAGATTATCTATGGCAGGTAAATTGAACGGATTAAACCTCAAAAATCCCGGCAATTTCAAAATATTTCCATATGCACTTACTCAGGCAGTCAACAATAAGGCTATTGTGCCTGATAAAACTGATACAAATTTTGAGGCCGGAATGGATTTGAAATATAGTGTAACGCCTAGTCTGACAGTTGACTTAACCTATAATACTGATTTTGCGCAGGTTGAAGTAGATGATGAGCAAGTTAATTTGGATCGATTCAACTTATTTTTTCCGGAAAAGAGGCCATTTTTCCTGGAAAATGCAGGTCAATTTACCGTGGGCAGTCCGGGGGAAGTAGATTTATTTTTTAGTCGTAAGATTGGTATTAGTGACAATGGGAATATTATCCCTATCACAGGAGGAGGACGAGTTTCAGGTAAAATAGGGCAAACCAATGTGGGATTATTAAGCATGTTTACAGACGATGTCCAAAGTCTGGGAATAGATAAGAATAGCTATAACATGGCCAGATTAAACCATGATTTTCCAAAAAACAGATCATCAATTGGGGCGGCATTTATAAATAGAACAGGATTGGGAGAACGCAATGATGATTACAATCATGTCATGGCGGTAGATGGAAAATGGGGTCTGGGCCAAAAGGCACAAATCACCGGATTTTTAGCTAAAAGTGCAACTCCTGGAATTACCGATTCTGATCATTCATATAAAATTCAGTTCAGTTACAATTGGGAAAGATGGGAACTTAGAGCTGCTTATACTGAATTAGGTGAAGGATTCAACCCGGAAGTAGGTTTTCTTCAAAGGAGTGCTTTCAGGAAACCTGAATTTTTTGTCCAGCACAGGTGGAGGCCAGATAATTTGTTGAATCTATTAGAACTCAGGCCTCACGTCTCCTATAGACAATATGCCGATTTTAAAGGAAATTTAGTTACAGGATACCTCCATATTGACAATCATTGGGTTTGGAAAAGTGGTCTGGAAATACATACAGGAATAAATTATACAACAGAAGGTGTTTTACAGGATTTTAATTTATCAGGGGTTTTAGTGCCCAAATCAACATATAAACATAATGAATTGCAAATAGTCCTGATAACAAATCAAAACAAAGCAGTTTCATTGAATTCCCGAACTATTGTAGGAGGATATTTTGGAGGAAATAGAATAGCGACAACAGCAACTGTAAAAGCCAGAGTTGGAGATAAATTGAATTCATCCGTCATTGTAAATCACAATATATTAAATCTGCCAAATGGGGAATTGAAAGCGATTGTACTTGGGAATCGTTTGGCTTACTCATTTTCCCCACGTATGTTTGTTCAGAGTTTAGTTCAATATAACAACAGGTCAAGAATTACTTCTGTAAATGCAAGATTTGGCTGGCTTCAAAATGCAAATAATGGTTTGTTTGTGGTAGTCAATATTGTAAAAGATAAAGATTTGCTTGACTTGTTGGATACCCGGAGCCTGACATTAAAATACACCCGCAGCTTTGATTTATTAAGTTTATAAATATTCCTGCCGGCACAAGGGCAGAGTTTTGCCGGGCTGCCAGTCCCTATGAAAAACAGCTCGGGGTAAAATAAACCTTGCCGTAGGAGGTATCTTCCGGCTATTGGTAATCTGAAATAGAATGCGATTTCTTGCCGGAAATACTCCAGAGGAAAGGGCTGAACTAAGCTATAAAACACAGGCATTGCTTTCCAAAAGCAATTATTTTGGCTCCAGAGCCTTATCAGATCAATTATAACGGTATTTTTCACCCTTCCTTATACCGAACTCAGGTTATAGCGACTTATCAATTCTCCTATAGATTTTTCAAATTTTACTCTCGCAAAGACGCCAAGACGCAAATGGCAACAGATTTAAAAATCAATTATTTAGATGATATATTTCGCGTCTCTGCGTCTTAGCGAGAACCCTTTTAACATTTTCCATGCCCGCTACTTTCCGTCGTTTAAAAACCTCTGTAAAACAGAGATTCCTCCTACCCAAACTCCGGTCCAATAATCGCAAACTGATTCTCCGGTACACCCCTAAAACGGTTAGTCCCCCGAAACATCCGAATAAAATTACGTTGCTCTGTAAAACCGATCTCTTTAAGCAATCCTAACCATTCAGGCTCAAAATGCAATACATCCAAAATAACAGGAGACCCTGCACATTTACTCAAGGCAGCAATTACAAGATTCTTAGCAACACTGGTGTTTTCGGCTATAATCGGTCCTATATGCATAAAATCATGGCCGTATCTCCCCATAGAATATCCCTTGATTTCATTTTCCGCTTCAATCAGAAAGGCAAATTGCGGTGCTTTCTCCCACATCCAGTTCAACAATGACGCACGATTTGCACCAAAGATTTTGCTATCAAATTCGATCAAATTGGGCAGATCTTCCTTGTGTATTGCTCTGGCTGTCGTAGGATGAAAGATCTCGTCCGCATGCAACATATTCATCCGGGACAAGGGGTACTCATCAACAAAATTCAATTTCAGATAAACCTCTCTGCCTGCAGGTGTGGCATCCAATTTCACAGTTTCTTCAGACTGCAAAAGCTGAAGGGCTTCCTGCAATAATTGCTGTCCTATCCCCTTCCTGCGAAAATCAGGGTCAACTAATACCATGCCTATCCAGCTAAAAGAATGTCCATATCTGATAGTAGTAACCGTTCCCACAATTTGATCCTGAAAAGTGGCTACCATACAGGCACCCGGACTATGCTGCAGAAATATCTGCCAGTCCGGTTCCAATTGATTCCATTTGGCTTTACGGCAGAGCTTTAAGCCCTCTGGGATATCATCGGGTTTCATGGTTCGATACTTAATCATCGATTTTTGACAAATATTGAATTGAATAACACAAAAATTCCCGCCTAAGCATAATTACCTAGTCGATAATTACACATTCGATATTCAGATAATTCGCAATTTTCTGGATAGTACCGGCATGATGACCAATGCCAAGTGCAAAATGGTGTGTAGGACCCTGCATGGTCCAGCGGCGTATAAAAACACGCACATTATCCTTAAAATAGCCACGGGTATTCGTATTGCCGGTTGCAGGTATCGGCCCTTTAACAGATTCTCCTTCGGCGATAACAAATTTAAATTTTCCCTCAAAAGTTGAGCTGATACTTAATATCGTAATAGGCCCTTCTTTTATCTTGAACTCTACACCCGCGCCAAACCCCGGTTTACCATGATACTTTTTTAAACTGCGCAAGACAGGTCTGCCTTCGGCAATGGCAATATTATGAGGCCCATCATGACCAACCAATACAAAATCGTCTTTAAAATCTACCGGATGAAACTCGGCAAAACTGCCCCCAATATCCAGGCGATCCATAATCAGCATCGCAATGCAGGTTTTGATATCTGATTCGCCACACATCGGAAAACCCGAACCGGTTAATAGCGAATTACCTACAGTCAGGTTAGACATAACTAACCTTGTCGTACTATTATCCTCTGCTTCATAGTAATAAGCTAAACCATCCAATTGCTTTTCATCTACAAATTTTTCCAGAGCAATAGTTGCTTTGGCGGCTGTAGCTAAATCCTCATCTTTTAGCTTTTCTGATATCGGGTCTGAAACGGGATCCGGGGTATCAAAAAAATCAAGGATTCTATCTTTTGCCTTTTCAATTTCGCTATCGCTTACCTTTTCATACTGCGAAACTATTTCATGTGCCTCACATTGAATAATATGTGCACCAAAATGAGCAGTGACCATAGTGGCATCCGTGTGCATATCAAGCATTGCTTCTATGGGATGCCCAATATGCCCTATCCTTGCTGTTTTAACATCATGCAAAACCTTAGCAATCCGGCAATATTCTTCTATTTCCAATTCCGACTCCGGATCATCATGCAAGGTGCCGATAATCATTTCAGGAACCTTTTTCCCCATCCTGACAGCAACCCCGGCAAATTCCGGTAAAGAGCAAATATCATCGTTATATAATTGCATGTAGGTACTTGCATTGGCATAGTCTAAGGCCTTATCCGGTTGAAGAGCCACCATTACAATCGGCACATCGATGCTTTTGATAATGGTTCCAAAAGTACTGGAAGTAGCATAAGTAAGCATATCGCAAAAGATCAGATCCAGGTTAGCTGCTTTTAATACAAGCACCAAATCATAAGCACTTTTTACATTATCTACAATCCCAAAATCTATTACCTCGACATCATGTTTTTTTAATTTTTCGAGGAAGACAGTCTGTTTGTCTTTTAAGGCATCCAGCAAGCCCTCGAATTGGTTCCAATATTTATAATAACCAACCCCAAAAACACCAATTTTTGCAAAGTTCTGCTTTCTCCGCACAATATGCGGTTGCAAGCCTGTTTTCGGCTCATTTTCTGAGTTTTTATTCATTTTTTTTAAGAATAATCTAAATGATATTTCGACTAATCAGATACCTGTTTTGTCTCAAAATTAAATGGCTGTATCCGCCGGATAAATATAATAAAGAGCATGAAAGCCAATGGGTATAGTAAACCGGTTGCTATCCAAATAGGGGTATAAGAATAATTTTGCACGATCAATCCAATCAATGGGTTGATAATTAAGCCTGAAACAGCACCAGCTGTACCTGATAGTCCGACGACGGTCGAGGTACCATTTTTACCAAAGATATCTGAAATGGCTGTGATGTAATTAGTGATCCAAAAACCATGTGCAAACATGATAACAGCCATTAATGCAATAGCCATTTCTGCTGTAGAAACCCATGCTATGAGCGGAGCAACAATAGTAAGTAAGGCTGCAATGCCCATGACTGTTTTTCTGGCACGATTAATTGAAAAATTGTTTCGAACAAGTTTATCCGAAAACCATCCACCAATAATATTGGATATCCCTAATGCAAGGAAAGGGATCCAGAAAAGGTTCCCTATTTGTTCAAAAGAAACATTTCGCTCGCTGTGCAGATATTTTGGAACCCAAAACATAATAAAATACATCACGGGGTCAAGCAGAAACCTGATGAGTATAAAGACACAGGCTGCCTTGTTCTTCAGAATGGCAAGAAATGGAATAACGGACTGCTTGATCGTGTTCTGGTTCTTATTTGCATGACTGTTTTCCCCCCAGGGAATATATAGCCATACTAAAACCCAGACAATTCCGACAATTCCCGGGATGATAAAACTCCATCTCCATCCTAAATGACTCGAAATTAATATGATCAAGGGTGGAGCTATTACGGCTCCAATTGCTGCACCGCCAATGGCAATGCCGTTTGCTAATCCCCGTTTCTTTTCATCGAACCATTCATATACCGTTTTTGCTGCTCCGGGAAAACAAGCTCCTTCCCCTATTCCCAATAAAAACCTGAAAGCCAGCAATTGATAAAAACCAGTCATCACACCATGCAAGCCACTGGCTACAGACCAAATACCAACAGCTAAGCCCAAACCAATTTTGCTACCCCAGGTATCGATTAATCTGCCACCAACTGTAAACATCAAGGCATAGCTTATTAAAAAAGCGGTATTTACGAAGCCATATTCAACATCTGAAAACTTAAATTCAGCTTGAATTTTGATAATGGTCACCGATAAAACCTGACGGTCTAAGAAACTCAAGCCTGTAGCAACAAACAGCAATGCTAAAACTAACCAGGGGATATAGTTTTTTTTCATATGTGGGCCTTCATCCTATGGTGAAATATTGGGTTGCAAATAATTTAGCTTGGGTTTGAATTTTCATTATCTCTAATATAATGATTCAACAGATATTCAGTTAGCTGAGAATTATACCATGGACTTTTATGATTACATTTTTTACTTGAACTAAATTCTCAAATGAAAATTTATTAAGCACATTGAAATAGAAAATTTCGCACTATTTGAAGACCGGGGATTTGAAAAAGCTGGTGGTGAAAGATACCTTTTTATTGATTTAAATTAGATAAAAATCAATTTTGAAGAATCATATGAATTTAAAATAAGGCACCCCCATTTAAAAGCGTAAATGAAGATTTCTTGCTATACCTTAATTTAACCGGACATCAATATCCGCATCCTGAGTAAATAGAAAAATCCCTTACCAAAATTAAGAAAGTGGTAATGTAACCCAGAAGGTGCTTCCTTTACCCAATTCGCTTTCCACCCCTATCTGTCCCTTATGCTTTTTAATAATTTCGGAAGAAATATAAAGACCAAGCCCTAAGCCGGAATATTGAGTGCCGCTTTCATCAACCCTGTAATACCGGTCAAACAGATGACTTAACTTATCATTTGAAATGCCCTGGCCTTCGTCACTTACTGATACTTTAGCCATATCCAATATTTTTTCGATTTTGATCCTGATCTCTTTGGAATCAGGGGCATACTTAATCGCATTATTGACAAAGTTGATCACTATCTGGCTTAGCCGGTCAGCATCCGCATAAACCTGAAGTTCCATATCCCCTTCGATCCGGATAGTATATTTATCTTCAAGTCGCAGATAATTGCAACAATCATCAATCAGAACCGACATAACGAACAGTTTTTGGTTTAGGTGAAGCTGCCCTTCATTCACTTTACTGGCATTTAAAATATCTTCAATAAGGACACTTACTTTTTGAAGGCTTTTATTAGCCTGTCCGATGAGCGCAGGCAGCATGCTTGAAGAAGGATTATCCTTCATCCTGTCCAATAGTTGCAGGGAGGCTTTCAGACTGGTGACCGGCGTTTTAAGTTCATGGCTGGCAATACTTATAAAATCATCCTTCTGTTGCTGTAATAATCTGAGTTCATGAATATCTGTGGCTGTACCTACCCAAAGCTGCACTTCCTCTTCATCATTTTTAATTGGCATAATCCGGACCAGATGCCACCTGTAATCGCCATCTGAACGTTTTCCTCGGATTTGAAATTCACCGCCATTCCTGTTTTGCTGAATTAACCTGTATTCCTCATAAGCATTGATCATATCCTCAGGATGAATGACGGCCTGCCAGCCCCCTTCCCTGGTTTCATTAATATCCAGTGCGGTATAATCGAACCAGCGCTGGTTACAAAAAGTAACTTCACCTTCATCCGTGTTTGTCCAGGCTATTTGAGGAATGGTTTCCATCATATTACGAAATCGGCTCTCACTTTCAGCTAAAGCTTTTGTACGGCGGGCAACCCTTTCCTCCAGTTCCTGGTTTAATTGCATGAGGTCCTGGTTAATGATCCTGACCTTTTCTTCCTGATCGATCAGCAACTCGGCCTTTTCGTTAAGTTCAGTGTTTATTCGCCTTAATTCCTCCTGCTGAGCTTTTAGGGTTTTGGATAAAATGAGCAGATCTGCAGCACGTTTTTCTTTCTCTTCGTTCTGGAAAGCCAGCTCTATGTTAGCGATGATCAGTTCAGCCGCACGGTTTTCTTTTTCATCGTTCTGAAAGGCGAGTTCTATGTTTGCCAGGATCAGCTCTGCAGCCCGGTTTTCTTTCTCATCGTTCTGGAAAGCAAGTTCCTTGTTGGCCAGGTTCAGTTCGAATGCCCGGTTTTCTTTCTCATCGTTTTGAAATACAAGTTCCTTGTTGGCAATGATTAAATCTGCCGCCTGCATTTCCAATTTTTCAGCAATAAAGATCTTTTCTTTCCATTCCTCTGACTCCTTTAGCGCACGGATAATCTTTTGGGATAATGTAAATAATTTATCCTTTGGTGTAAAATCGGTAACACCATTCTTAATAAGTTCCACAGCCTTTTCTTCTCCGATAATTCCCGAAACAATGATAAAAGGTATCTGTGGTGACTTGATTTGTTTAATCCGAAAAGCGGTATCCGCATCAAAGGAAGGAAGAGAATAATCGGATAAGATGATATCGGGACTAAAATTTTGAAGAGCATTTTCAAATTCTTCGCGGGTTTGAACAATTTCGGAAATAAAATTCATTCCGGATCTCTTCAATTCGCGATGAAGCAAATCAGCATCACTCTGATTGTCTTCAAGAATGAGTATTTTAAGACTGGCTTTCATTGTTTTAAATTAATGGGGTGGCTCGCTTAATATCATCCAATACAATCCAATCTCTTTTATAGCCTGAAAAAAGTTATTGCTGTCAACCGGTTTAACGATATAGCTGTTAGCGCCCAGGTTATAACACTTTTCTATGTCCAGGTCTTCTTTCGATGAAGTAAGCATGACCACTGGAATAGATTTATTCTCAGGATCGGACTTTACTTTTTCCAGCACCTGCATTCCTGTTACCTTTGGCATTTTAAGATCGAGTAAAATCAGTTTAGGCTTTTCCTTGATATTCCGTGCAGCATAAACACCTTTGCAATACATAAAATCGAGCGCTTCTGCTCCATCTTTAACATGATGAAGTTTGTTCGTAAATCCGCTTTTCCCAAGGGCTCGAATGGTGAGCATAGCGTCGTCTAAACTATCTTCAGCAAATAAAATTTCAACGTCATTGTAATTCATATCTTCTTTAAGTATTAATCCTGGTTAAGCCGCCTGTCCGGCAGGCAGGCTGAAATTAAAGCATGCTCCTTCGTTTAGTTTAGATTCTGCCCAAACGCTTCCATTATGCCGGTTAACTATTTTTTGTACAATGGCCAGGCCAATGCCTGTCCCCGCAAATTCTTCCTGTGAATGTAATCGCTGAAAAACCCCGAAAAGTTTATCATAGTATTGCATATCAAATCCCGCGCCATTATCCTTTACATAATAAACAATCAGATTGCCTTTTTCATATGCCCCTATTTCGATAAAGGTTTGAGGTTTATATTTTGAATATTTAATGGCATTTGAAATCAGATTGATCCATACTTGTTTAATCAGTGACTGATCTCCTTTTGCAGGAGGAAGCACATTCATCCGGAATTCCGGTATATTTTCACCATCCTCAACTAATAAGTCTTCCATAACCGATTTAACAAGTGCAGACATATTTATATCCAAAAAACTTACCTGTTTTCTTCCTAATTTGGAAAATGCGAGCAGATCATCGATCAACTGACCCATTTTTCTTGAATTATTCATGATGGCGTGAAGGACATTCGTTCCTTCCGGATCAAATCTATCGGCATAATCCTCCTCCAAAATTTTTGTGTATCCGTTGATGGCTCTGATCGGAGCCCGTAAATCGTGCGAAACTGAATAGGAAAATGATTCTAGCTCTTTGTTGGCAGATTCTAACTGGGCAGTTCGCTCAATTACTTTTTGTTCTAACTCGTCATTAAGTTTGCGGATATCATCTTCCGCATATTTTAGTTCCCTGTTAGCAATGATCAGTTCTGCAGCCCGTTTTTCTTTTTCTTCGTTCTGGAAAGCAAGTTCCTTGTTCGCAATGACCAACTCTGCGGCCCGTTTTTCTTTCTCTTCGTTCTGGAAAGCGAGTTCTATATTAGCAATGCTTAACTCTTTAGCCCGATTTTCCTTCTCTTCGTTCTGAAAGGCAAGTTCTTTGTTAGCAATGACTAACTCTGCGGCCCGCTTTTCTTTCTCATCGTTTTGAAAGGCAAGTTCTATATTAGCAATACTTAACTCTTCAGCCCGTTTTTCTTTCTCATCGTTTTGATAGGCTAATTCTTTGTTAGCAATG
This sequence comes from Pedobacter sp., assembly GCA_036677005.1. GTDB lineage: Bacteria > Bacteroidota > Bacteroidia > Sphingobacteriales > Sphingobacteriaceae > Daejeonella. Next base: position 22,158 of record JAKFBV010000029.1, on the reverse strand, counting down.
ACTAACTCAGCGGCCCGTTTTTCTTTCACTTCGTTTTGAAAAGCAAGTTCTTTGTTAGCAATGCTTAACTCTTCAGCTCGTTTTTCTTTCTCATCGTTTTGGAAAGCGAGCTCTATATTAGCAATGCTTAACTCTGCGGCCCGCTTTTCTTTCTCCCCGTTCTGAAAGGCAAGTTCTTTGTTAGCAAGCGTCAGCTCTGCTGCCCTGTTTTCTTTCTCATCGTTCTGGAAGGCGAGCTCCTTATTGGCGAGGATTAATTCTGCCGCACGTTTCCCCTTCTCTTCCTTCTGAAAGGCAAGTTCTTTATTGGCAAGGATTAACTCATCCGATTTTTTTTGCATATCCATTTCCTGTTCGGATGAAGCGATTTTTATAGAAATTTGAGAAGAATTTGGAGAGAGCGATTTTCAGCTGATCCCGTATCTACATCTATCGATGTAACATCAGAATCCCAAAATAGTTTTGATTATCAATTTCTGGTTTAAAGATAGTCATTCACATCCGCATTTTACAGGTTTTCAGCTACTTATATTAATCAGCCCGCCAGCGCTCCCTGAACATGATTTATAAAAATGCTTCTGAACTCCTTTAATGAAAAACCTGAAATCCATATTGGATATAACAGCCCGGCAGAGTCACAAATTGACTTAAGGATAGAGCACCAGGTTCAATGCTCATTTTCTAAGAAAGGGAATTGGTTTCTTGCGGGGAAATAAACAGGAAACTCCTGTGTTCGGGAACACAGAAAAGAAAAGAATTAGTGGGAAATACTGGGTTCGAACCAGCGACCCCTACCTTGTCGAGGTAGTGCTCTAAACCAGCTGAGCTAATTTCCCGGGTTGGTATTGCTCAAATCTATGTAAAAATTCAGAAAAGCTGCACATTTTAAGCAAAGAACATCAGGGATTTTAAGCAGAACAATTAGCTGAGCGCAACAGAAATAATATTTATATTTAAACAAGGCATAAGCAGGCGATTCAAGCTCAAAGAAAGCCGTTAATCTGGCGGGAGAGCCAGAAAAATATTAAAAAATAATTTAACAGAGCGATCATGAGCCTGGAAAAATATTTCAAAAAGCGCGATTTTACCAAAACTCCCGAGCCCGGATCGGGTAAAAGTAAGGATAAGGATAAACTGCGTTTTGTCATACAGAAGCACGATGCCAGCCGGCTTCATTATGATTTCAGGCTGGAAATGGAAGGCGTTTTGAAAAGCTGGGCGATTCCCAAAGGCCCCTCCACCGATCCTGAAAACAAACGCCTTGCAGTAATGGTGGAAGACCATCCTTTTGATTACCGTCTGTTTGAGGGGATCATACCGGGTACCGAATATGGCGGCGGCACAGTGATCGTCTGGGATGAAGGCAGCTATGAGCCTGCTGAAGAGATCAAGGGAAGGAAAGCACAGGAAGATCATCTCCTCAAACAGTTAAAAGAGGGCTCTCTCAGGATACAGCTCCATGGCCATAAGCTTCGGGGAGAATATGCCCTGGTTAAAACCCATGGAATGGGCAAGGACAGCTGGCTTCTGATCAAACATCGGGATGAATTTGCGGCTGCTTCGGATATTACCAAACAAGACCGTTCAGTCCTGTCAGGAATGAGTATAGAGGAGATGGAAAAAACCGGAGGCTGAGCATTCAGGGATCCTGCTATGGGGGAGGTCAAACAGAAAAATCAGATGACAATGAAGAAATCAATTAATCCGCCGGCCGCTGAACTATCAGAAAACCTTTTGAACACTAAAAATGAAAGCCAGGTAAGGAAAATATGCGGGCATGAACTGAAGTTTACGAACCTGAATAAGCTCTACTGGCCTGAGGATGGCATCTGCAAAAGGGATATGCTCAATTATTATTTCCGGGTAGCTGAATACATCCTTCCCTATCTCAAAGACAGGCCGCAATCATTAAACCGCTTCCCCGGTGGAATTCATGCCGGGAATTTTTATCAGAAGGATGTTACAGGAAAAGCTCCCGGATGGGTGAAGACCTTTCCGCACACCACCCATGAAGGTGAACATCAAAACTATGCGGTAGGCACCGATGAAGCCACATTATTATGGATGGCCTCTCTGGGCTGCATTGAAATGAACCCATGGTTCAGCAGGATACAATCGCCGGATATGCCGGATTATTGTGTGATAGACCTCGACCCGGATAAAAACACATTTGAACAGGTGATCCGGGCCGCACTGGAAGTTAAAAAAGTACTGGATGCTATCGATGTACCCGGCTATTGTAAAACATCCGGTTCAACCGGAATACATATTTATATTCCATTAAATGCGAAATACACCTATGATCAATCCAGGATGTTCGCAAAGACCCTGCTGAGCATTGTACAGAAGCAAATTCCGGAATTCAGCACGCTGGAACGTATGATCGGGGACCGGCAGGGTAAAATGTACCTCGATTTTTTACAGAACCGTCCGGGAGCAACTATTGCATGCCCCTACTCACTCCGTCCCAAACCAGGGGCAACAGTTTCGATGCCGCTGCGCTGGAAGGAGGTAAAACCCGGATTAAAGATGAAAGATTTTAATATATTCAATACTATCAGCCGGCTGAAGGCAGAAGGTGATGTATTTAAAGGTGTTCTGGGGAAAGGTATTGACCTGGAAAAGGCCCTTGCCAAAGCCCTGGAATTATTTCAGAATTTAGAAAGTCGATCATAATATTGTCCGAACTGCCTGAAAAACATATAATTACAAATCAAGGAAATTACCGGAGAAGGATGTGAAAGATCCGCGCCCGCCATTAAGCCGGAGGGTGAATCGGCCTTCTGTTTCTCAGGAACTGAGCAGGTTTAGCGCAGGTCCTCGTTAATCTCAGCCAGAACCGATGATCCCGGACATAATTCTTCCTGCAGCAGGGTATTTAAGGGCCTGTCTGATGAATGAATGGTATGGTGAAGGTCTGTTGACTGAGGATGAACAAAAAGCAATCCGGTTAGAATTTCATTCCTGCTCCGGGCCTTCTGCAGTGCATTCATAGCTTCCAGTCTGTCGAATGGTTTAGCGTGGGAGGCGAGCTTTTCCAGGCGGATAAAAGTACCGTCATGCATTTCCACATCGGTCCCGGTTCCTGATTCATAACTCGTTACTATTTCCTCTTTTTCAGGAACCAGATCGGTTTTGCCCGTTGCTTCTATGTGTGCGCGAACGTAATCATATGATTTGGTTGAACCCGGATTATTGTTAAATGTCACACAGGGTGAGATCACATTGATAAATGCAAAGCCCGGATGGTTTATTGCCGCTTTTATCAGGGGAACCAGTTGTTCCTTATCGCCCGAAAAACTTTGAGCTACGAAGCCTGCTCCAAGTTCGAGCGACAGACCAGCCAGGTCAATAGGCTGGAAAGGGTTTACCGATCCGGCCTTGCTCTTTGAACCTTCATCAGCAGTAGCCGAATCCTGTCCTTTGGTCAGTCCATAGCAGCCATTGTTCATCACGATATAAACCATATTCAGATTCCGGCGGATGACGTGTACGAACTGGCCCATGCCAATCGATGCGGTATCCCCATCACCGGATACACCCATATAAACGAGATCCCTGTTGGCCATATTGGCACCGGTAGCTACCGATGGCATTCTTCCATGCACCGAGTTAAAACCGTGGGAATTGCCAAGGAAATACGTAGGCGTTTTGGAAGAGCATCCGATACCTGATAATTTTGCGATCCGGTGCGGAGCGATAGACAATTCAAAACATGCCTGTATGATGCTCCCGCTTATAGAATCATGTCCGCAGCCGGCACATAAAGTGGATAAAGAGCCTTCGTATTCTTTGGTAGTATATCCCAGATCATTTTTGGGTAAGTCCGGATGCCGGAATTGGGGGCGTATATAGGTCATGACAAAATAGTACTTGTTGCAATGTTTATTGCAGGGGATAAATTTTTACTGATCTGGATCATTATGGTATAGGCGGTAATTGGCATACCGTCATAATTCAGTACCGGGATCAGTTTATTGGGATCTATATTGAGTTCATTGATCAGCAGGCTGCGCATCTGCGCATCCCTGTTCTGTTCTATAATAAATATTTTTTCATGCGAATGAATAAAATCTTCTACACTCTTATTAAAAGGGAATGCCCTGAGCCGCATCGCGTCGAACAGAATATTAGTCTCCCGCATATTGTCCATGGCCTCTTCCGCAGAATAAGTAGAGGTACCGAAGAAAATGATACCATTTGAACTCAGATTTTTCTTCTGATAAAAGTATGGGGCAGGTACAGTGCCTTTGGTGGTATTCCATTTCTTTAAAAGCCTTTCCATATTTCGAACGTAAACCCGGCCATCTTCGGTATAAGCTGCATATTCATCACGTGAGGTACCGCGGGTGAAAAAAGAACCTTTGGTTGGGTGTGTACCCGGAATTGTCCGGTAAGGGATCCCATCCCCATCGACATCCAGGTAGCGGCCGAAATAGGGCAATTCATCCAGTTGCCGGGCATTGAGTACCTTACCCCGGTTATATTTCCGCTTATCATCCCAGGCAAATGGCTCAGACATATGGTCGTTCATTCCCAGATCCAGGTCGGTCATTATAATTATGGGTGTCTGCAACAGCTCTGCAAGGTCAAAAGCCTCTGCTGTCATTTCAAAGCATTCAGCAGGTGTGGAAGGAAAGATCAATACCTGTTTGGTATCGCCATGAGAAGCGTATGCCGCAAGTAAAATATCCGACTGCTGAGTACGGGTTGGCATTCCGGTTGACGGACCGGTTCGCTGAACATCGATCAATACTGCCGGAATTTCGGCAAAATAGGCTAAACCTAAAAATTCATTCATGAGGGACAGCCCCGGGCCGCTGGTTGCGGTAAATGAGCGTGCCCCGTTCCAGTTCGCTCCTATCACCATCCCGATAGCGGCGAGCTCATCTTCAGCCTGAACTATCGCAAAGTTTTTCTTTCCTGTTGCTTTATCGATCCTCAATTTTTCGGCATAATTTTCAAAGGCCTCCACAACCGAAGTGGATGGAGTGATAGGATACCAGGCTACAACAGTCGCGCCTGCGTAAACAGCTCCAAGTCCGCAGGCTGAATTACCGTCTATCATGATCTTATTCCCGATCAGATCGCGCTTTTCCAGACGAAGATCCAATGGATATGAGTAATGGTCATGAACGTACTGAACCCCAAGTTTCATCGCCCTGATGTTTAGTTCAATGAGTTTCTCCTTACCCTCGAACTGCTCGGCAAGCAATTGTTCAAGAACCGGAAATTCCATATCCAGCAAAGCAGACAGGGCTCCGACATAAATGATATTTTTAAATAGCTGACGCTGCCGCGGATCTGTAAATTCACGCAGGCAGATTTCCATTAAGGGTATCCCGATATAATTCACATCCTTGCGGATCAATTCAGGAGGGAGCGATTTCGTACTGTCATACAGAAAATATCCGCCGCTTTTTACCGAAATCACATCGTCGGGCATGCTTTGCGGATTGACACAGACCATGATATCCACGCCTTCACGCCTTCCCAGATAACCCTTTTCACTTACCCGGACATCATACCATGTTGGTAAGCCCTGTATATTTGAAGGGAAAATATTCTTGGGCGTTACGGGTATCCCCATCCGGAAAATAGCCTTGGCAAACAGGTAGTTAGCACTTGCAGAACCGGTACCGTTTACGTTCGCAAAACGTATTACAAAATTATTGACTTTAGAATTAGGCATTATTTAACCTGCTTTTGTAACTTTATATAAATATTGTTGCATATCCCATGCTGAGGTCGGACAACGCTCAGCACAAAGCCCGCAATGCAGGCATACGTCCTCATCTTTGACCATCACACGTTTGGTAGGCAGGGTATCCGAAACATAGAGATCCTGGTCCATATTGAGAGAGGGAGCTTTCAGACGTGTTCTCAGATCTTCTTCTTCACCATTCATGGTAAAGGTAATACAGGCCGTCGGACAGATATCCACACATGCATCACACTCGATACACTTGTCTTTTTCAAAAACGGTCTGAACATCACAATTCAGGCATCTATGGGCTTCTTTTATTGCTGTCTGAATATCAAAACCCAGTTCCACTTCCAGTTTACGGTCGGATAAAGCAGCTTTTTTCTCTGCCTGAGGCACTATAAACCGAAGGTCATTAACCACATCATTATCATAGCTCCATTCATGGATACCCATTTTCTGGCTGAGGAGATTAGTAAAGGGCGCGGGCCTTTCGGTAAGGGCTTTCTCTCTGCAATAAAGATCGATCGAGATGGCAGCCTGATGTCCGTGCGCCACAGCCGTGATCACATTTTTAGGCCCGAATGCAGCATCCCCGCCAAAGAAAACTTTTGGATTTGAGGACTGATGTGTCTTTGCATCAACAAGCGGCATCCCCCACTGGTCGAAACTGACACCTGTTTCTTTTTCGATCCATGGGAAACTGTTCTGCTGACCAATAGCAACCAGCACTTCATCCGCTTCAATGAATACTTCAGGCTCGCCGGCCGGAACCAGGCTTCGCTTGCCATCATCGTCATACACGGCCTTTACTTTTTCAAAGGTCATTCCCTTTAGCTGATCATTTTCCACGACAAAGGTTCTGGGAACGTGATTTTCCAGGATTGGAATATCTTCATGCATGGCATCTTCCTTTTCCCAGGGTGATGCCTTCATTTCTGAAAAAGGACTGCGTACCACTACCTTAACCTCTTCACCACCCAAACGGCGGGAAGTACGGCAGCAATCCATGGCGGTATTACCTCCGCCAAGAACGATTACTTTTTTGCTGATTTTATGTGTATGCTCAAAGGCTACGCTCGCAAGCCATTCTATTCCAACATGTACATTTTTACCGGCCTCATCACGTCCCGGAAGAACCAGGTCGCGGCCCCTTGGAGCACCTGTACCTACAAAAACAGCATCATATCCTTTTTCAAGAATTTCATTCATACTCGATACATAGGTATTGAAATGAGTGTGAATTCCCATATCCAGGATATAACCGACTTCTTCATTCAGTACATCATCAGGCAAGCGGAAGGAAGGTATCTGGCTGCGCATCATTCCTCCTCCTGCCGCATGTTCATCGTACAGATGGATCTCATAACCCAGAGGGGCGAGATCCCTTGCTACGGTCAGTGATGCCGGCCCTCCCCCGATCAGTGCGATACGCTTACCGTTCTTTTCTGCCGGGATCCCGGGCATATAGGGTCTTACGTCTTCCTTATGATCTGCGGCTACACGCTTAAGCCGGCAAATAGCGACTGGCTCTTCTTCAATCCTTCCCCGCCGGCACGCCGGTTCACAGGGACGGTCGCAGGTACGGCCCAAAACGCCTGGAAAAACATTGGATTCCCAGTTGATCATATAGGCCTCTGTATATTTTCCTGCTGAGATCAACCTGATATATTCAGGTACCGGGGTGTGTGCAGGACAAGCATATTGACAATCCACCACCTTGTGGAAGTATTCCGGATTTTTAGTATCTGTAGGTTTCAACTATATTTTAAGGAATTAGAAATGGAAAACATCATAATCTAAAATAAGTATTTTTAGGGAAATAATCCTCCAATATAATAAAGTATCTATTCTAAACCGTGTTTTGAATTAATTTCTATTTTGGCAGGGTTTTCTGCAGATCATTGGAATAAAAATACAGATCATAGATTGCAGGGTATTTGAAGCCTGAATACAAGTCATGGACCGATCAATTCCACTGGCCGCTGCGATCCCGGCCGGCAAGCGTATTCCTTTTTATATATCCCCTTTTTAATTTAACTTCAATTTAATTAGCAAGCATTCAGATCATGATCAGAAAAATAAAAATTTTGGTTTTAGCCCTTTTTTTGCTGACTATTCATCAATCCGGCACCCCGATAAGTTCAGCAGCATCTTCAGGCCCTAATATTATCCTGATCTTGATGGATGACATGGGCTATGGCGACCTATCCTGCTACGGTGCATTAGATATACAGACCCCTAATATTGACCGCTTAGCCAGCGAAGGCATTCGTTTTACCAACTTTCTTTCGGCACAAGCGGTATGCAGCGCATCGAGAGCGGCTATTCTTACAGGCTGTTATTCCAATCGGGTGGGCATCTCAGGCGCCCTATTTCCCGGCGCCGGCATTGGTCTGGCAAAAGAGGAAATGACGATTGCCGACCTCCTGAAGCAAAAAAAATACGCCACCGGAATATTTGGCAAATGGCATCTTGGTGATGCCAAAGAGTTTCTCCCGCTGAATCAGGGCTTTGATGAATACCTGGGTATTCCTTACTCCAACGACATGTGGCCCGTTCATTATGATGGCACACCTGCAAAACCAGGAACCAATAAATATAATTTCCCTGTACTTCCTCTTATCCGGAATACAAGCCCTGTTGATACCCTCCGGACTCTGGATGACCAGGCCCTGCTGACAAGGAGACTGACCGATGAAGCCATACAATTTATCCGGAAGAACAGAAAGAAACCTTTTTTTGCTTATATCCCCCATCCGATGCCTCATGTACCGATCAATGCCTCGCCGGCATTTAAAGGAAAAAGTAAACAGGGACTTTACGGCGATATGATACAGGAGATGGACCACAACGTAGGAAGAATTATGGAGGTCCTCAAAAAAGAAGGCATTGAAAACAATACCATCGTTATTTTAACCAGTGACAACGGCCCCTGGTTAAATTTCGGCAATCATGCCGGATCTGCAGCAGGCTTCAGAGAAGGGAAAGGCACTTCCTTTGAAGGCGGACAACGTGTTCCCTGTATCATTCGCTGGAAAGGTAAGATCCCCGGCGGACTCATTTCCAATCAATTAGCATCGACTATTGATCTCCTGCCAACGATTGCCCGAATTACGGATGCTCCGCTGCCTGATAAAAAGATCGATGGCGTTGACCTTGGAGCCATATTAAAAGGAGATCTTTTGGCTTCTCCCCGCAGAAATTTTTTATATTATTACCGGAAAAACTCTCTTGAAGCTATTCGCCGTGATAACTGGAAACTCGTTTTCCAGCATCCTTCACGCTCTTATCTTGACCAGGTTCCGGGACTGGATGGATTTCCGGGTGCTGCCCCCGAAAATGTGATGATGAAAGAAGCATTATATGATCTTCGGAGAGACCCTGGAGAGCGGTATGATGTACTGGCGTATTATCCGGAGATAGTCAGGGAATTGAAGGCATTGGCCGAACAGGCGCGTGAAGACCTGGGTGATGATCTCCAGAATAAAACAGGCAGCAATAACAGGCAGCCCGGCAGGTTAATGAAATGATTGAGGATTCCCTAATCAAACTCAACAGCATCCTGATCCTGATAAATGAGATTCACGATCCTGTCTAAGGCATCCGAGCAGTCTTGTGCCGTTTTAATCCCAAGTTCGATCAAGGCCTGTATATTCTGCGGGCTGGCATTGTCCATTTCGGGATCTGCATTTCTGAGATCCGAAGGCTGGATCCTGCAGTAATTAGCGCCGTTCCCACTGACAGCGAACATTTTCACCATATGGTAATTGGTGGTCTCTGCCGCTCCCGACATCATGATATCAATGGATGGCTTGATCCAGCCCATGGCACCCCATGATTTTGCTTTCTGATAATCATAGGATCTGTTCTCGCTGGCCGTTCCCAATGAAACGATAAACATATCTTTTGCACTAGGTTCACCTTTTGAATTTCGTACTTCCGAATAAGCGCATAAGGAAGGATTATTGGCATACATACCTCCATCAACCAACGGATAAGAGACCCCGCTAATGGATCTCACCAAAGCAGCTTCAAAATAGGTCGGTGCAGCAGAGGTCGCCCTGCATACATCCCTCAGATAGAAATCGCCGCCATCACCCTTCCTGGGATAATCATGACTTGCAAAAAAATGTGTTCTTCGGTCCAGAATATCATATGCTGTAATAAGGCAGGGCTTTAACAATTCACTTAATTTGACATCTCCAAAATAGCTAAGGAGAATGCGCTCCAGCGGGCTGGCAGAATATTTTTCACTGAATATGGATTTGTAATTCAGGATCCTGCTTAAAAAGGAAATATTGAATATTTTATCTCCATTGTTTTTATAGAGATTAACTGCTTCCTCCGCACTGAACTTAGGCTTTCGGGGATCAGCATCATCAGGGCAAAGCAACAGGCAGGTTAAAATTCCACCGGTGCTCGTGCCCGCGAAGAAATCGAAATAACTGGCAATACGGGCCTGCGGGTCATTGGTTTTCTGCTGAAGTTTCTTCTCCAGGGCAACCAATATCTGCCCGGGTATGAGACCCCGGATACCTCCGCCATCAATAGAAAGGATCTTTTTCATAGATATAAGATATGGATAATGCAACTGAAATCAATTATTAAACACCCGGAGAATAATAGTCCCAAATTTCCTTATTCAAACTCCAAATACTCCTTATAAATCCACTTCTCCTCCATATTCAACTTACACCAGCCCTTCCTTTCCTCCACGATAAACACTTCCTGCCCTTTGGTAAAAGCACCTATTTTCTCGAAAGATTTGTCGGGCCCATTACGTACATTCAGGGTACTTGCAATAACCTTTGCCCTTCTTACCGGCAATGTATAGCGTGCTGCCACCCAGTCTTCCCGGCTATTCGAAATTTTATACCAGCCATTTCTTTCTCCATAAACTCTTAAGATCGCACCCATGCTGGCCGGTTTCCTGCTGCTTACTTTATCATTGGAAATATCAGGGCCCGTACGGATATTCAGTTTAGTGGCGCTTACACATACGTATTTTAAAACAGAAGGTTTAAGTATTGGCTGAACAGGTGGTTTCTGTGTAAGCAGAGGAAGAAAATTTGCTATACAATCATTGACCATATTCCCGCCGAAAAAGCCAGTCCCCGGACAGCTTTTATTGTTTTTAGTACCATTGTTCCGCTCTCCGGTGCTCAGGTCAAACCAATGATGATAGACGATACTGTTGGTATCAACCGGCAAATTAAAGCGGCTGCATAATTTTGCCGTCATGCGGATAATGGTTTCCCTGTGCGCTTCGGTCATGGCATCTTTCCCCGTATCAAAATTGCCCAGGTGCTCAATGCAAATAGCATTGGAATTTTGTCCGCTGATACATGCCGGCGATTTCTCGAGAGTCCGGCCGCTTACAATGCTGCCATCCGGAAAGGTTGTGAAATGCTGGCCGATATCATTCCAGCCATTTTGATTGACATGAAAATTTTTCATACCCTGCTGCAGTTCAAATTGATTATTCCCTTTAAATAGGGCGTAGTTGGGGCTGTAGGTATGATGCTGCTGTATAGTCAGTACAGTGCGTGCGAGTTGAATGGAACCGATCCAGTCCTCAAACTCCTGAATAGTAAATTTTGTAAATCCGAATTTCGTTGGCATGATGCAGATCTTTTTTAATAATACGAGAAGCGTTATAAAGAAAAGAATTGCTTAAAAAATCAACCTGAAGGATAAGCTAAAATATAAAAAAAAAGGATTTCTAAAAAGTTTATTTGTAGCACAATCTGTTCTGCTTGTATTACCGGGCTATTGCCGGTATCGCCCCCATAAAAATATCCGCAAGTATCCTGGATATTTGCGGGAAAAGAAGCGATAAATGTACGATCTGAAAGAAAATGAATAACGCTCAGATCATTTATTCTGACCACCGTTTACCTACACGATCAAAGAAAAAGCAATTTTTATTATCAATTCGTATTGACAGAGTGATTTGTGTTGTTATATTAGCTTCAACATCCGGTCAAGTCCGGAAGATCGATCGAATGAAAGAAAATTCAGAACCCAGGAGTGCTTTAGCCTCCGGACAGGCACGTGTAGCAGCAACCGGATTTTTAAGCTTGTTCTCCCTCATCGGGATCATGTTTTACGGACTGACCTTCTTTTACGATTTCTGGGTACAGGATTTTGGATGGACCCGCGCCACGGTTACATCCGGGAATGCTTTCGCTAAAATTCTTGTCGGACTATTCGGCTTTGTGGTGGGCTGGCTGATCGATCGTTTCGGTCCCCGGAAATTAATGCTGGTCGGCATTTTGATGGCAGGAGGTGCGGTTATTGGTTTAGGGCTAATGACCTCTTTATGGCAATTTTACGTGTTTTATATATTCAGTGCTTTAGGATACATGTGCGGCGGTCCCTTACCAAACCAGGTTTTAACCTCCCGCTGGTTCGATAAGGCCAGGGGAAAGGCAATGGGTTTTGCCTATTTAGGGATCGGGATCGGCGGTATGCTGGCCCCGCAGATAGCCAAACAGCTGAATGTAGAATTCGGATACCGGCATGCATTGGTGATCCTCGGGGTGACCATGATCCTTATTTCATTTCCAATGGCCTGGTTCGTAAAGGATAATCCTCCGAATGCTGAGGGATCATCAGAATCAGCTAAGCCGGATGTGCCTAAACGGGAAATAAAAGAGATCCTGAAAACCAGGGCCTTCTATTTATTGCTTATCGGAAGCATGTGTTCGATAGGAGCAGTTAGCGCTACCAGCCAAAATCTGAAATTATTCTTCAGCCTGGATTTAAAGTATTCGCAGCAGGAGGCAGCGAATGTACTTTCTTTGATCCTGGCTGCCAGTATTGTTGGCCGCCTGCTGATGGGCTGGTTAGCCGATCGTTTTGAAAAGAAATATATCATGGTACTGATCTATTCACTGGTTGCTTCCGCCATCCCCTTACTTTATTTCGCTTCCACTCCGGGAGTGATCTATGTTTTCGCTGTTATTTTCGGGATCGGACTTGGAGGTGATTATATGATCATTCCATTAATGGCTGCCGAATTATTCGGGGTAAAAGTGATGGGCCGTGTGATGGGGATTATTTTAACCGGGGATGGATTGGCCGAAGCCCTGGCTCCCTGGATGGTGGGCTGGCTAAGGGACATCAGCGGAAGCTATGCCAATGGATTTTCGGCCTTAATTGTGCTGGCCGTGATCGGTATCATCGCTGTTTTATTGACTCCCCGAAAAATGCCTGCATAAAATCCGGAGAATTTTGCTGAAAACGCCGTATCTTCAAATGTAAATTCCTGAACAGCTTTTAAAATGGTCAAGCCGTTAATTAATGCTGGGAATAGAGATTATTGGTTTAATTGACATCAGAATGAAGATTTTTTTCAAACAGTTTTTAAACATTGGAACCTTCCTGCTCGTGCTGGGAATATTGCTGGTATTTAATGGTTCTATGCTCGCATTAATGTACAATGTAACAACTGATCCCGCATTGGATACTCTTGAACTTAGCAGCATGGGATTCATCGTATTCATAGCGGTCACGTATGTTTGTTTTACCTGGGCTAAAACCTTCGAAAATAAAGATCCTGAACTGGCTGAAAGGCTGAATACAGCAGGACGATATGCCATTCTTGCCTCAGTTTGCCTGCTCCTGGGCTCTTTCTTCAAGTATATGCTGATATCCAAACTTCTGGCCACTGAACTCATTTTAAATCAACTAAGTACATCCCAGGTATTACAACCCGCTTTTGTTGTATGCTTTCTGATCTCCGGACTTTCGGCTATGTATATCATTACGGATCTTTTATTCCTGGTCAGTTCAAACCACTGGTTAAAAAAGACATTGAGTCAAAAGGAAGAAAAGATCATTACGGAAATGGTTGAAGAAGCCCTGCTGCCCTATAAACTCAGGCTTCAAAAGCTTAAAGAAGAAGTGAGGATTATGGAAGATATGGAGCAGAATGTGGGCAGTATAGCATTCAATAAAAAGCCGGAAACGCAAAACCCCTGGGCCGGATGAGCGCTTTTCTCCCCGGGCAATTTGAATCTATTATGTCCATCAGGTTTTGAAAGGCTTCAGGGATTAAGGAATAAAGTTCGCAGGCCGCATAAATCTAATGAGGCTAATATTTTATAAATCAGACAGATGAGTTATTAATCTTGATGCAGCAATTCATCCGTTTATTTTATTTCAAACTTACTTTTTGAAATAAATACCCTCCGCAGTCTTTCCCATGATCCAGACCTTATCTTCTTCCGTGAAGAAGGGGATGATCTCTTTCATGATCAGGAATTCAAAAAAATTGGCAAATAACATGCGCTGAGGGCCAAAAGTATCATAGATCCTTTTAAGATAAGGCCATACATCCCGGTAGGGAGGTTTTTGTTTGGACGCATTATGCATCGATGTACGAATATAGACATTGGGATATTTGACCAAACCACACAATGGGTTGATGCCTTCACTGTCGGGTTTGGCGATATCCATCATCGCCAGATGGTCGATCACGATCTTCACCCCGGGATAGCGCTGAGCCATATCAGCCACCTGCCCAATTTGCTGAGGTGCCAGGAAGATATTAAAAGTAGCACCGATTTCCTCTGCTTTCTTCCACCAGGGATAAGAGCCGGGATCGTTCATCCAGACCCTTTGCGGATCCTGAATCGGGCTCAGGCGCAAACCGCACAGGCCATCCTCTTTAACCAGTTTTTCAAGCCGGGCCGGGTTTTCAGGATCATTGGGTGCGAATAAACGGTTCCCGAAGAGCAGGCCGAATCCGGCGAAACGATCAGGCCAGGTCTTTACGCAATGGATAGTATAATCATTGTTTCTGCCGTAATAACATACATGGGAAATCACTGTTTTATCGATGCCATAGGTATTCATTTCCTCGATCAGATGCTCGCCGGAATAATCACGGGGAGGCTTGCTGCCCGGACAGGAGGAGATCTCCGGGTCGATCGGAAAGCGGGGATCATTCATTAACCAGACATGCTCAGAAGCGTTGATGATTGGCGCTTTATCGGCCTTTTTGATCAGGGTATTACCTGAAGCATCGCTGAACTCATTTGCCGGGGTGCCGAAATCTGCAGAACCCATAGCAGCAAGCCCCTGGGGCACCATTCCCGCCACCGGAAGCGCGGACAGCATTTTTAACATCTTTCTTCTTTGCATGGTATTTTATTTTGGCTGTTTATAATTGTCAATATCCTTAATATCAAAATCTTAGGATTAAATTAAGGATATTATATGAAGTGGCAAACAGTTTTATGGAAATACTGGGTTTGCTAGTCTAAAGGTAGAGAGGCTTAAACTACGGATGGGGGAACAGAAAAAAGACAAAACCCAGTCAGTTCAGTGATTTTGTAATTATAAATTACTTAAGCAAAGTCGTCTTCTAAGCAATTTTATCTGTTTCAATGCAAATAAGGCACATTTTTTGCTTTCAACATTGTGTAATTTTTGTTATGTAAGTTTACATTACAATTATTTACATTTATTTAATTTTGTAAACATTACAATACGGTATTGTAAGAATTATTCACAACTCAACGAAATCAAATGGCTACTCCAATAAAAGTTACCCCGGTTATAAGAGACCAGGACTCGAAGAGGTTTAATCAAGTTGTAGAAAGCAGCCAAAACAAACGCGTTTCCCCCGCAGAACGGCAAGAAATTAACACCTTAGTCCAACGGGTATTACATAAGAAATCAAAATAACTAATTGTCACTCGACGAATTAGATTTTATCCAACTCACCGATGCAGTCGATCTTAGTTCATTCGACTGCAACGATGATAACATCAATGAGTTTTTAAAAGAGGACGCGTTACTCTATCAAAAAGAAAAAATGGCGAACACTTTCCTTTTTATGAAGGAAGATGAAGTAGTCGCTTTTTTTTGTGTGTCCAATGACTGCCTTAATGACCTGGGTGAAACAAGAGGATTTACAAATACCGTTTGGAACAGGCTTCATCGACGTCAACACATACCTAATGCAAAGCGAATAAAACAGTATCCCTCTATTAAAATAGGTCGTTTGGGTGTCGGGACTAAGTACCATCGGACCGGCCTAAGTTATGAACTCATGCAGTTTATAAAAGGTTTTGTAACTCTCGATCATAAACCAGCAGCTAGATTTCTGATTCTGGACGCCTACAACCAAGAAAAACAAATAAAATATTACCAGAAAAACGGATTCCAATTTTTCCTGGAAAGTGATAAACGCGATGAGACGCGTTTAATGCTTTATGATCTTAAACAACTGGATTAGTTCCACCCAAAACAAAACCAACGAAATCGGGATTCTTACACAGCCTCCTCTATCCAACTATAATAAATCAGCAATCCTCAGACAATATGCATAAACATTTTTTTGTACGGAACTTTGTACTAAACTTGTTGATAATTGATGTATTAATTCTAATCAACTCTTACCATTGAGAAACCTGGAAGTTCTTTCAGATTATGAATTATTAAGTCTTCTCAGATATGAGGATCAGTTGGCGTTTAAAGAAATATATACCCGCTACTGGCAGACCTTATATGCCATAGCCTATAATCGACTCCGGGATCAGCAGAAGTCTGAGGATGTGGTTCATGATGTATTTTCCAGCCTATGGTCCAATCGCCACAAATCAGAAATAACTAATCCGGGGGCTTATCTTGCTACTGCCGTAAAATTCAGGGTACTCGAAAATATTCGTAAAGAGTCTATTAAACAGAATTATATACAACACCCCTCCCATTCAGATCCCGATGAATCCTATGATATTTCTGAAGCTCTGCATTATAAGCGTTTGCTGCAAGCGGTTAATGAAGAAGTAGAAAATCTTCCTGAACGCTGCCGGCTTGTTTTCAAGTATAGTCGTGAAGAGAATATGCCCCTAAAGCAGATTGCATCGCACATGAATCTTTCTACCAGCACAGTTGAAAATCATTTAAACAGAGCTTTGAAAAGACTACGTTTCGTTATAAAAAAATTGGGTGTTATAATTCTTTCGATTTAATATTCAGTATCCTGTTTGCCCCTAAGTTTCCGGGTGGCAATTATTATCCAACAATCTGAAATATCAATTAGGTGTAAAACCTTTTACAACAGACATACATTATATATGGCAAAGCAATTACCGGAAAATTTAATACATGCTATTAACAAGTATCTTGAGGGAACAGCTACACCCGAAGAGAAAGAGCAGGTCAATCGGTGGTATAGTTCCTTTAATGATGAAGTGGTAGAATTTCCCTCAAATAGTCCGGATACGAAGGATCAGATTGATACCAGGCTAAAGCTGCGGTTAAAAGAATTGATGGATAATTCTTATGAAAAGGGAATAAAAGTTTATCCGCTCCGCAGAACCTTGCTAATGCGGATAACAGCTGCAGCAGCGGTTATTTTTATTATTTCAATCGGAACCTATTTTTTCCTGCAGAGATCCGCTGATATACAAGTTGTAAAAAAAACCAGGCCAACTAAAGGCGACATCATCCGGTTTGAAAACAAGGTTATTCTGACCCTACAGGATGGTTCCAGAATATCTCTGACAGACGCGGCAAAGGGGGAAGTAATCAGGGAGAATGGGTTTACCATAACAAAAATGGCTGATGGACAATTTGTTTACAATTTACTTAATTCATCCGTTGCGAAAGACCCAACTTTGGCTTTAAATAAGATAGAAACACCAAAAGGCAGTCAAATTCAGGTCGGATTTCCGGATGGAAGTCAGGTTTGGATAAATGCTGCCTCATCTTTCCGGTTTCCTGTACTTTTTTCGAATAATGAGTTTAATACGGATCTTAACGGAGAGGCCTATTTCGAGGTAAGGCCAAATAAATCACGAAAATTCAGGGTGAGATCCGGCAGACAGATCACCGAAGTACTTGGCACCCGGTTTAATATCCGTGCCTACCGGGATGAGCCTTTCATCAGCACGACATTGTTGGAAGGCATTATCCGGATCACCGACCTTACCAATAATAATTCGCAACGGCTTAAGCCCGGGCAGCAGGCCAGATTAGAGAAAACGCTAAATGTCTTGGATACAGAAACCCGGGACGCCATAGCCTGGACAGAAGGGTATTTTCATTTCAATAATGCTGATATAAAGTCCGTAATGCAGGATTTGGAGAGATGGTATGGAATTTCAGTAAGGTATGAAGGCGAACTGACAAAACAAAAGTTTGAAGGCCTTATAGACAAAAAATTAACCCTCCAACAAGTACTCGCAATTCTTGAGAAAAGTCAGGTCCACTTTAGAATTAAAGGAAAGGAGGTTATTGTTATGCCCTGATCTATTCCGCACAATTAATTAATAAGTTCAAAAGCAATCTTTGCTGTAAAACAACCGCCTGACATGAGACTCATTTACCTTTTACTAACAGTCATCTTATTTAACACCTATTCAGTTGTATATCCGCAACAAATTACATATTCGGGCAAAAAAGTGCCGCTGAAAACCGTTTTTTCCATCATCCAGCAGCAAACCGGCTATGGATTTTTCTATGATCCAGCCTTATTGACTGAAGCTAAACCTCTTACTCTGACCGTTCAAAACGCGCCTCTATCAGATGTATTAGCAATTATTTTCAAAAACCAGCCTTTGGAATACAGCATTGAAAACAAAACTATTCTGGTCTCTAAAAAGAAAATTCAGGATAATGCAAAAAAAAAGACAGCTGCCAAGCCAAAGAGCGTGGGGCCAAAAGCGACCCCGGTAGATCCGGCTACGGATTCTGTTAAGCCAGAAAATCAAAAAATAGCTCTAAGTGACACTATGCCTTATAAAAAAACTGATTCATCGTCTAAAGTTTTCGCTGATACCTTGACTGTAAAACCAGACAAACCTGGTACCATGCAGAGCACACTGACTGCCCCGGGCAACAAAGCTGCTGCCGGTCTGCCCGCTGATAGTCCTGAGCCGGTGAAACCTCAATCGGGACAGCCCGTTTCAAATCTTTTTAAGTCGCAGGAAAATTCCAAAAAAACACTTTTTCCACAGACTTTATCTTTAGACCAGGAAAAGAGAATCAATTTGGGTTTTAAAGGCGGGCTGAATAAAAGCACTATAAATGCTACGGATAACGACGGAAGCAAAAGCGGATACACAGGGCTCGAACTATATGGAGGCTTCTTTGCGGATACCCGTTTGACCAGCAAATTCAATCTGGGAACAGAGTTGATATTTTCCTTTACAGAAAGTTTTCATTTTATCGAATTACCACTTCATCTAAAATATAATATCAAAGAAAAATGGAATGTGATGGCAGGCCCAAAACTTGACTTCATTGCCGATGGCACCTGGGATTACGAAGAAGATAAATTTAAACGATTTGGCATATCGGCTGAGATTGGCTCACAATATAAGTTGAATCAGCTCTTTTTTGTCGAATTGAAATATGCATATGGCTTAACTCCGCAAATCAATAGTCGGTGGATGTCATTTTATGACGGACACAGAAATACCTTCAGGCTTGGCCTCGGAGTGAATTTTAGGAAAAATGAAGCTTTTGGAAAAGTATCAAAAGAATTAGGGCTCATGCGCTTAAGGACGGCTTTAAATGCTGGCACAGCTTTAACAAGCGGTTATGATATAGTAGTTGGGGGCGACCTGCGCGTTCAAAAAAACATAAGCTCTGCAACCACAGGAATGCTTACGGTGGGCTATAATCATTATTCCTTAAAATCAGGATTCATAGAAACCAACATCGCTTATTTTCCGGTTAAGGCGGGTCTAAAGCTTTTTCCTGCAAGCGGACTCTATATTGCCCCTGAAGCCGGCATTGCCATAGGAACAAAGAGTGAGGCTTTTACCTACCCTATTATATATGCAGCAGGAATTGGCACAGAGACTAAAAACGGTTTTGATATCAGTCTAAGGTATGAGAAGATGACGGGCCGTATTTACGATTACCTGGATGAGATCAGAAGGCCAGCACAACTAGCCCTGAGAGTAGAATATGGCTTTAACCTCAATTCCCGAAGGGCTAAATCAGACGCATTCAGCGCCGCAAAAGAGGAGCCCGAACTCACAGGAAAACGAAAGAAATCAGTTTTTGTCGAATTCATTGGAAATAGTCCGTTTATTTCCGGCAACTTCGATATGCGCTTAAAGCCGGATAGAAATGACGGCTTCGGGCTTCGTGCCGGGGCAGGTTTTGTCAATAATTATATTACGGTGCCTCTTGGCCTAAATTACATCATTGGTAAAAGAAGAAGTGGTTTTGAAACCGGAATTGGAATTACCCCTGTAGTTAGGATCAGCAGTGACCAGGATCTAAACGGCGATCCAAACGGGTCCGGGCTTGAAGCTGCAGGATTTTTAAACACAGGTTATCGCTTACAGTCCACAAATGGATTTATGCTTCGTGCGAATGTCTCAGTTGCTTACGCAGAGTCCTACTTCGTGTTTGGATGGCCGGGAATTTCAATCGGGTATAGTTTGAAATAAGGCTTATAAATGACAAGGTTTCAAGGCTGGCCTTAAGAATTTCGCCATGAACTCATCTACCAATTAGTTAATTTTCAGGCAGCCAGAAATGGCTGCATTTTTTGTGCTAAAAACATTGCTGATTGTTTCAGGATACCAGTTTAATCAAAAAAAACAGATCTCTCTGAGGTTTTTTGGTGGTGGCTAATCTAAGCTTCTCGAACCATTTCCTTTCTGATTTGCGTTTAATCGCTAAATTGGACTTATAAATACATTTTCCATATTTTGGGCAATGCAGTCAAAGCGGGCGACCCAATATTGTTTTTACCTTTGTGGATAATCGTTATAACCGCTAACTTTGATATTATGACTACCATGACACTTCAGGTTCCTGACTTTCTGGAGAAAAACCATCAGGATACTGTCCGCTTTCTTGCAGCCAAATTGTACGAATCGGGTAAGTTGTCTCTGGGGCAGTTAGCAGGACGCTAAGTGGCAGATTTGATGTGGCGCTTCGTGAAAATTACATTCCGTCAATTTGAATAAAATAAGACCATAACTAAACAATTATACCAACATCGTGCGATCCGCTTTCCTTGCCGGGTTCAATTTCTAATTGTCTTAACGTCATAGTATCCCATTTTTTATTCCCCTTTTGTATTGAGACGATTCTGCAAAGCTTGTTGGCTGGATTGTCAACATAGGATATCTCCTCCAATTCGATTTCGTGAATTAGTCTGCAACATAATTCACCCATGTACAATTTCCCTTTTAGATGCTCACAAGTATTAAGGTTTTGATGGCATATAGAGCATTCGCTTTTCTTAATAATACCACCTGTACTTTGAAAATGCATTTTAGGAAAAAGTAGCTTTTCATATCCGGCGAGTCTCTCCATATATCCACTTAAATGACCTGGATCGATTGGGTAATTGCGTATAACACTACCGATCAGAATTTGAGCCCTTACCAGATTTGCCCACGCCTGGTCCATTTTGTCCTCCTTAATGTAGACAAGCATATAAAGTTCATGCTGAATTACTTTAACCGAGCCAATAATACAATACACTAAGTTTGCTTCACTCTCCAATTTCCGGGCAACAAACTCTTGTTTTAATTTTATAAGATCCTTACAGTATTGTTCTAATACTGCAATTTCCTTTTTTTGGATCTCAACGCCAACTGTAATATATGTCTTAATCTGTGAAATTTCCATTTGCTGATTAAATTCATCTATCAGCAATTGAGGATTTTCGAAAAATGCTTGCATCAGTTGAGTTTTTTTATCACCTCACCAAGAGATCTAATGCCTTCTGCATTACCCTTGTAGCTTATTTTTTGAATCTTAGTCTTGTGATTCTTTTTGACATAAATCTCTATAGAAATTTGCTTTTGGCCAAAAGTGCCTTTCAAAAAATCCGTGATATAGTTTGATAAAACATTCAGGGCAACCGATACGACCGTTGGATTCTCGATCATCAGACTTGCACCAAAATATAGCGCTGGCAAATAAATATCTGCGCTCTTCCTACTTCTAAGTGAGCCCAAATTATTACCTAACACTTCTACGATGATATCTTTACTCTTAAATACCTTGCCTATTTGAGCTATTGGTTCAGGAAAAATAAATTCACTTGATTCATTTGCGATCTCGAAATTTTCAGGAAAGAATGCAATTCCTGTTGGAAAACTTAATTGCAAATCCTCCATCTTTTTGTCTATTTCTACATCTTCAATATGAAACTCCATATCACTAATATAGCTTTTATACTCATAGATATACCACAATATAACCAATTGTGGTTTATGAGACTTCTACAAATAGTCTACTTTCTCAGTGTTCAATATAAATAGATGGGCTCTGAATAATTGAGTATAGTATGAGATAAAAAATATATTATTTTTGACAACAAATCTGACAACAATAAAAATCGAGTAGGAAGATAGGGATTATTTCCCTATCTGTCCTCTCACACCACCGTACGTGCCGTTCGGCATACGGCGGTTTGTTAGAATAACTTCGTTTGGTGTTCTGTTTTCCAGTAGTAG
>JAKFBV010000028.1:0-2150 GCA_036677005.1 Pedobacter sp. | reverse complement strand
GAGAGAATCGTTCCGTTCGTCTTTTCATTTACCTATGAACTTACGCCTTTTTCCATTATACATTCGTTGAAATCGAGTAGAGGGAAAATAAGTTGATTATTTTCGCCCCTCTCACACCACCGTACATACGGTTCCGTATACGGCGGTTCAATTTATATTACAGTGTGTACTTTTAGATAATGATCTAAAGCAGAAGGTAATCCCCTCTGCTTTAGTCTTTTGTTTGAGATTGCTCTTTGGACAACCTTTGATAGTCCAATGAACCGATAACCCCTTCGACAGAAAGTTAACCCTTTCGCTTCTTCCTCAGGTATTCCTAATTGAATAAGCGATTTTATTTGTTTCCTTGGTACCTTCCATTGCTTCCAGATGATAACTCTAATTCTGGAGCGAAGCTTCATATCTATCTCATTTATTGCTGTTTTCATATTCGAGATTCTAAAGTAATTAACCCACCCAAGTATGACTTGTTTGAGTTTTAAAATTCGGAAGTCTAACGGAACACTCCAGCTTCTCTTTGTTAATATTCGAAGCTTTCTTTGGAACTTCTGTATTGACATGGGATGGGGTTTTACTTGATACCTCTTGTTTTTAATATCGTAAAAATACCCAAATCCTAAGAATTTTAGATCTCTTGGACGAGAAATTTTGCTCTTCTCCACATTGACTACTAATCCTAATTTTTCTTCTATAAATCTCACGATTGATTTCATTACCCTGTTTGCTGCTGCCTCACTCTTTACAAAGATGAGAGCGTCATCAGCGTATCTCACGAACCTTAGTCCTCTTTTCTCTAGTTCCATATCGAGTTCATTTAACATAATATTACTCAATAATGGGCTTAGGTTACCTCCTTGCGGAGTCCCAACGGGAGTTTCTTCATATTTTCCTTTCACCATAACTCCACTGACTAAGTATTTTCTGATTAACGAAATAACATCACCATCATCTATTGTGTTGGCAATTATGCGCATGAGTTTATCGTGATGGACTGTATCGAAGAATCTTTCAAGATCAATGTCTACTACCCAATCGTGTCCCTCATTCATATATTCCAGGCTTTGTATAATAGCCATCTCACAGCTTCTTTTTGGTCTAAAGCCGTAACTGTATTCACTGAATTGCTTTTCAAATATTGGACTAAGAACTTGATGAATGGCTTGTTGAACTACTCTATCCACTACTGTTGGTATTCCCAACTTGCGCATCTTGCCGTTTTCTTTTGGGATTTCCACTCTTAAGGCAGCTTGTGGTTGGTATTTTCTTGTTCTGATGCGCTGACGCAACTCATCCTTGTTCTCTTTCAGATATTGCTTCAGTTCATGGACAGTTACTCCATCGACCCCACTTGCACCTTTATTTTTATAGACACGCAAATAGGCTTCGTTCATATTTTGATTACTTAGAATCTGTTCTAAAAGTTCCACACTCGTTTCTCCTTCCATCTCACGTAGTAAGTGATAGCTCCATTTTTGATTAGCCTTTGAGATACGCTCATACTTTCGTCATTAATACATTCGGAGTACGTCACTTACGCATTCGTGGTGTTGAAACACTATAAATTGTTCGGCCCTTCATGAGTTTATTCACTACTATGGCTTCTGCTGACTTCTTGCGGCTAACCTTTTTCGACTATACTTTCGTACATCCGCAAGACCTCCCAGGGTAAGACAACTATCTTTCCTCTTTTACTCGCCTGATTTACTCTACAAAGTTACGCACATCTTTTTGGACTTTGACTTGTTATGGAGCCTTATCCCTTTGTAAAGCCTTGATATCAGATTTCTGTTCGTCGAGCCAAGATTTTATTCCACGCTTCCTCCAGCCCTTACCTCACGGCAAGTACCTTGCGCTTCCTTAGTGGTTGGTCGATGTGTACCCCCACAGTGGACTTTCACCACCTAGATAGTTGCCATGCCTGGCACACATAAAAAAGCACCCATAAAATAGGTGCTTAAAGTATACTCTATTCATTCTTTTTAAATGCACCAATCATCGCTCGGACAAGTCCACCTAAAAACTTTGGCAGTTTAATTGTATAAAACTTCATTATGTCCCTCCTCACCATCTCACACATCTAACTTCTCTCGTACGCCCTTACTATTTTATTCAAACGGACGTAATCAGTACCTCTTAATTAGAATTAATCA
>JAKFBV010000027.1:0-67997 GCA_036677005.1 Pedobacter sp. | reverse complement strand
AACATCACCCGCATTACCTCCGCCTTATATACAGTTCCTGTTCGTAAGCCCCCATATTTGCCGCCAGCTTCCTTCGGATTCGCAGTCACCCGCGACACCCTTGCTCTTGGCTAACCCTTCCTATTGCAAAGTGGGTTCGGGACTTGCACCCTATAGCTGACCGCCATGCCCGGCGCACCAAAAAGTGCGCAATGTAATTGATTGCGCACCTTATTTGATAGACCATGTGGGTATTAGGTATTCAGGATCATAGTTTAAAGGCCTGCCTGGCGAGTAACTTCCATTCACCTTTTTCTTTTCTCCAGACTAATAAAATCCCTAAGCCAACATCGGTGGGCTTACCTGAATTAGTTGCTTTTCCTATAAAATTATGTCTAACGATAGCATTTTTACCGGAGACCGAAATGCTTTGCTTTGAAATATCAAAAGACAGGAAATCAAATGTTCCGTGAAGAAGGTCCTCAACAAACTCCGTTTTATTCTGAATGGTTCCTCCTGAATGCCCGTAAGAAAGTGCATCAGAGGCAATATTTTCCAAAAGGGACTTATCCGGATCTAAAATACCCTTATTCAGCGTCTCAACTGCTGCTGCAACTGCTTTCTCATCTTTTGACTGTGCCTTTATGGTGATAACTGACAAAGTCATTAGAACGATTAATATCAATGATTTATTCATAATAATTAGTTTGAACCTTATAAAATTCTTAATGTGAACGAACTTCAGCTTCAAGCTCAGGTTCTACATAACCTTCAGGTGTCTTCTTATGCCAGTAAGATGCAAGCATAGATCCGGTAATATTCATTAATGGTCCGAATACAGCAGGTGCCAGACCCATTGTTGCGATCTTTCCAAGACTGTTAGCTATACCTGAGGCTAATCCTCCATTCTGCATTCCTACTTCAATTGCAACAGTTCTTGCATCACGTTCAGGCATTTTAAATAAGCGCGCAAACCAGTAACCCAAGAAATAACCGAATATATTATGTACCAATACGACCAGGATCAATAATCCACCAATCTCCAGAAGACTATTACGGCCTGCTGCAGTAATCACTACAATAATTAATGCAATTCCGGCCATTGAAACAACAGGCATGGCATCATCCAGCCATTTGGCCTTCCCGCTTAACAGCTTGTTGAATAATAATCCGGCTCCGATAGGGATGATGATCATTTTTGATATATCCCACATCATGCCCAGCATATCAATCTGAATAAATTCACCTGCAAGAAGTTTCATTAGTAAGGGAGTTAAAACAGGGGCCAGAAGAGTTGCAATTGATGTAATTGTCAATGAAAGCGCTAAGTTGGCTTTGGCAAGATAGGCCATTACATTCGAAGCCAATCCGCTGGGCGAACAACCTATAAGCACAATACCGGCAGCGATCTCCGGAGGAAAATTAGTTGTAGATGCAAGAAGATAACCCATGCCCGGCATGATTAGAAACTGAGCCGTTATACCAACGAAAACACCTCTCGGGGTTTTAATAACAGCAACAAAATCTTTTGCACTCATGGAAGTACCCATACCAAACATAATGATCTGTATGAGCGGGGTGATCAGGCCTGTCAGTTTAAAATCGCCAACGCTAACAAAATAAACCGGATAGTAAAGGGCCATAGTAACAGCGGCAAATATTATAGTAGTATATGAAAATCCTTTAAGACTATCATAACCTCTAAAGCCAATGGCCAGCGCTAAAAAGAAGGCTATTAAAACGGGGCCGGCATATTGAATATTCCCGGTTAATATCATCCCGAGTGCAACTAATAACAATAATGCTGCAATTCCAAGTGCGGTAGAGTGAGTGTTTAACTGTTTCAAAATTTCAGGTTTAAAGATTTAGGTTTAGATTATTTTTTAGGGTGAATTACCAGGTCCTTTTACTCATTATTACATCCAGTTCAGCTCTGGTCATTTTACCTTCTTCAGGATGTTTTTCCATCCATTTAATAAAATCATCTTTCATAGCACTTGTCCACTCGCTGTCTAACTGACCGCTTGAATATTTTCCTGATTTTATCACTTCAAAGGCATACTTATCTCTTCTTACGATAAATTCGGCAGTTGATACCACTTGTTCAGCTAAATGTGCCGGGACAAATAAAACACCGATTTTACCCGCTATTACCAGGTCGCCAGGTAAAACCATGGTTCGTCCGATACGGATTGGGGTATTTAAGCCCATTAATACCATATCTTCCATAAAGCCAGGATGAAAATCTCTAACAAAGGCATTAAAGCCCTTAATTTCTTCAAGTCCCTGAACATCACGTGCAGCACCATCGAAAATTACACCATTTCCGGATTTAGTATAGATTGAAGTTGCTAATGTACTTCCTATAAGAGAACCTGCTACAACCTTACCAAAACCATCAGCAACATATACATCTCCTTTTGTCAAAACAGCAATAGGCCATGAATTTGTATTTCCAACACGGCCTTGTTTTGTTCCCCGCTCCTTAATGTTTTTTTCCACGTCAGGACGGCTTGGCATATACATAGCCGTCATAACCCGGCCTGTGATCATTTCATTATTAAGGGTTTTCCATCCGTGCTCAAACTGATTCACATAGCCCATAACTTTCAATACCTGCCAGGCATCATCTAAGCCGATCTTTTTTGCGCGCTCAAGCAAATCATCTTTTATCTTCGGGCGCCCGTCGGGAAAGCGTTCACCCTTCCACTCGGATGTAAGAAATGTTAATTCCTCTTTAGGTATTGTTTGAGCGGATAATGATCCTGCGGATGTCAAACAGGCTAGTGCCAGTAATAATAGATACTTAATTCTCATCGTTTTAATTTGATACTATAAATAAACAAAAAATATTCATAAAAAACACCACAGCGAATGCTCCGTTGTTTTTTCATGATGCCTTTAATTAGAGTTAGCTGTACGCACCCTTGGTTGTGCAGGACGGACAATTGGATTTGCCCTGCCATTGAGGTCGTAAACAATCCTTCCGGCCCTTACAGTCATCTCACATTCCAGTTTTCTTGCTGTCTGAAGTTTGCGGCCGGTATAATCAAACAAGCCGAATTTTCCCTGCCTGATATTGAGTATGGCTATATCGGCATCTGATCCGACCGACAGGCTTCCCAATTCTTCCCTTTTAATGGCCTTTGCAGGCGCCCAGGTACTTGCTTTGATCACGCTTGTGAAATCCATACCCATAGCCATGAATTTTGACATAGTGGTAAGCATATCCTTCATAGCGGCATTATAGCTTCCGGTATGGATATCTGTACTAATGGTATTAGGATAAAACCCTTGTTTTATTGCCGGAATAGCCTGGGTATAAGCAAAACTTATTCCTCCATAACCTACATCAAACACAACTCCTCTTTTCTGTGCTTCCCATACAAAAGGCTTGACCTTTTTGGTCAGCGTATCCACAATAAATTCACGGCTGCTTAGCTGTCCGAAACAATGGGTAAAAATATCGCCCGGGCGGAAATGCTTCATGAATAGTTCTTCGATAGATAAAGTGGGGTTAGCGCTGCCAAAATCTACCATTATAGGGATATCTCCTGCCAGTCTTCCGGCTTCTACAGCCCGGTCAACCGGGATCCAGTCATGACGGCTGTAATGGGCAACTTTAAAACCCACAATGTCTTCTTTATGAGCCAAAGCAACTGCGGCAGCTGATTTAGCATTCATATTTGTGGTATCGGATTCATACTTTCCACCCCTCATTCCCTGTCCAACTATATTCAGAAAAACCAATACGCGGGTCTGAAAACGATCAATTGTTTGCTTTTTATAGTCGTCAAAGGTTTCCCAGCCAGGGCTCCCGGCATCCACTACGGTCGTTACCCCATTACGAAAGGTAAATCCATCCGGAGGCAGCGCATTCGGGCCGTTCATATATGCCTGATCCAGTTTGGTTCCCCAATAATTGTGGGAATGGATATCGATCAGGCCCGGAGTAACAAATAATCCCTTAGCATCCACTACCTGAATACCAAGTTTTGGATCGATATACTTTGCGACTGCTACGATCTTGCCATCATTAACGGCAATATCCATGAGCGTATTAATATTGTTTTTGGGATCAATCACATGTCCCCCTTTAATAACAATGCTGTATTTTGTCTGAGACCATGCAGCAGGTGAACAGATACATAAAACAATCAATAGCAATAAATAGTTCTTTTTCATAACAATTAATTTTAATCAGATTATTTTTTCCTGGCCCTTTTGACTTTTTTTGAGCCCGCAGGCAATGTAATTTTCCAGATACTGCCTTCCCTTGCTCCATATTCAATGATATAGAGCGAATTCCCTATCAAAACTGCATCGGTAGGATTATTAAAAGAATCAACAATCCGGGTTGTTTTTACAAAATAATTATCGCTTCCTTTATCGTAAGACATTTCAAGATGGAGTAAATCCCTGCCCTGGTCTGTAAATGGTTTCATCATACCGGATCTGCTTCCAAGAGAGTTCCTGATTACAAAACCATCACCTTTAAATTCCTCAGACAGGATCTCGTTTTTATCGAAAACCAGGCCCAGCGGGGAACTATGAGGGGTAAAAGTGCTCGTTGTAACACCTGTTTTGTCTCCATCCAAAATTTTGCCTGAATGACCTCTGTATTCATTCGCATCAGGGCCGAGGTTCTGAACTCCTGGTGTAAATTTCAGCCCTTCAGGAATTTTTGGAAACTCCGGGTCATTTCTGAAATATTTTACAGCCCAGGCATGTGCACTTCGCGGAATGAAGGGGTCTGTATCGGGATTGGGATGCCAATCAGGATATTGCTGAGGGTTTTCAATTCCGCTCATCACCCATGGAAAACCATAATGGTGCCCTTGTCTCACCCAGAACATATCTTCATTATGATCATAATCTGAGGAGTTAACTACTGCAAAAAGATTATCTGATCCATCGAAAGCGATATCATAAGCATTTCTTATCCCTTCGGCATAGATAAAACCATCAGCTTTTAATTTTTCCAGATCATCAGGTAATTCAAGATCTTTTGAATCAATAGGAAACCTGAATATTTTGGAGGTCAGGGCATTATCTCTTGCATGAGGATAGGCTCCCCGATTATCCTGTACTTCACCATGATCTGTTCGAGCACCGGTATTGGCATAGATGTATTTTCCATCCGGACTTATTTCCAAAGCATTCCAGCCATGATCAAAAGTGGTTGCGTTTGTACCATATTCCACCGTATTAAACACAGTGGTCATAGGCGGTTTACCTGAAGTGCCCATTTTATACCGCACCATTCTGCCTTTGGTACCTCTGCCATTATTTACGTTTATATTACCGCATAAAAATAGGTTATCACCGGAAAAAGCAGCACCCTGAAGGCGGGTGATCCCATGATCTGCAGCAGTTAGGATCTCTTCGGCTATGGGTGTACCTAAAGCAGTGCTGATACGATAAACACCTCCATCAAAATCTGTGTAAAAGAAAGTTCCTGTACCAGGCTGTACAAGCAGTCTAACAGCTTTAGAAGATACAGACATGTATTTCTCAATCTTAATGTCCGGTCTTAATGCAACCGGACTTACCTGAACCGGGACTGGCCTGGATGCCGGATTCTGAGCACTTATGTCCAGCGGGTATAGCAAAACCATAAACCCGGAAAAACATATGAAATTAAACAGAGGCCTCATTCTCAAAAACAATTATTGTTGCTTGCCTAATTCTCTTAGGAAGACAATCATCTGCCATCTCTGTTCTTCTTTAAGGATCTCTTTAAATGGAGGCATATTCCCTTTACCGTTAGTTAATTTCCAGAATAATGCACCATCCTTCTGTTTGATCACTTTCTGATCGTGGAAATTTGCTGGCCTTATCCCCATCGATCCCCCGGCAGGGCCATCACCATAGCCTGTATCCCCATGACATGAGAAGCAATACATATTATAAAGCTCTTCACCCTTAGATATTGTTTCCTTTGATACAGTCAATGGATTTTTTATGGTATCTGCTCCAGCCGGTGCAATCCATGCTTCCTGCTTTATTGTGTCTGTTAAGGCAAGTGAATATCTTCTGCCCGAAGCATCCGAATTGTAATTTGTTGAAGCAGATAGCATAAACACAGACATACTGCCAAGAAATAAAATAGTATAAAAATTATTTTTCTTCATTTGAATATTATTAATTCCAAAGTTTGCGAAGGAATACGCCGGTGTCCTTAACAGAGAATTAGATTCCCATATAAGTACCTATAGCGACAAATCCACATCCAATACAAATTCCTGAAAATCTTTATTGGCTGTGAAAATTTATTATCAAATACAGGTTCAAACCTGTATTTGATAATAAATTAGAGGTAAGCAATTGCATCCATCTCAACAAGAGAGTCACCGGGAACTCCACCCTTAGCAACAGCTATTGTAGTCCGGACAGGGGGCTTATTGCCGAAACGACCCTTATAAACCTCATTCATTCCTTTGTAATCGGCAATATCATTCAAAAATACAGTCACCTTCAATACTTTTTCCATTGACGAACCAGCTCTGATCAATTCCTTTTCAAGTTCTTTCAAAACGATATCCGTGTGCGATTTGATATCAAAAGGATCGGTATGAGCCCCTTTTCCTGCAATATATACTAAACCATTATGGATGGTATGACCTGAAAACATTGGAACATTCTGAATACTGGTAATATTGCCTGCTTCCTTTTCAGGAGAAGCTCCCATTGCTTTTGCATTTGCCACCATACCAAGTCCGGTAACACCTACTACAGAAGCAAATAACTTCTTTAGTACTGATCTTCTTTCTGTTTTCATTATAATTTAATTGATTTCATTAATGTTATTTTTTATGTGACATGATCCATTCGCGGCCGGGTTTATCAACCCTGAAGCTTTCAATATTACCTTTATCCTGAAGGGTTACATACATGGTACGTCCATCTTTTCCACCGAATGCAACGTTGCTTGGAAGTTTTCCCATGGTAATTATTTCCTGTAACAATTTGCCGGACGGGGAAATCTTAACCACTGTACCTTTTCCATGTCTGCTGATGTATAGATTACCATCAGAATCACATCTCATTCCATCCATTCCAAAATCAGGAAATTCATGAAACAGGCGTTTATTACCGATCTCTCCATTTTCGGAAAGGTTATATACCCAGACTTTGCGCTGAACCGATTCATTTACATATAACAACTTGTTATCGGGACTAACTTCTATTCCATTGGCGGTCCCCATACTTTCAAGCAAGGTGAACTTACCATCCCTGTCAATTCTCCAGATCCTTCCGGTTCCTTCTTTCCAATTAGGATCACTTGCATATAATATGTCCTTATTATCAATGGCGATATCATTGGGCTGACTCATATTCGCATTATGAGCAAAAACACTGATTTCTTTAGTTAACATATTGACTTTAAGAATATTATGCT
Source organism: Pedobacter sp. (assembly GCA_036677005.1). Classification (GTDB taxonomy): domain Bacteria; phylum Bacteroidota; class Bacteroidia; order Sphingobacteriales; family Sphingobacteriaceae; genus Daejeonella. The sequence continues at coordinate 60,616 of JAKFBV010000027.1, read as the reverse complement.
TCGTGTAATCAGCAATAAGCATGTTACCCTTACTATCGAACCGAATACCATTTCCTATACTTCCTGCAGGCAATTCAACAAACAGGCTGGCATTTCCATTCTGACTCACCTGTCCGATAGTACCCGGTTTTGCAAAATTAACTGCATACAGTATTCCTGTTCTGCTAACAGCAGGTCCCTCCACACCGGAAGGAAAACTTTTAGGCGGGGTAAATTCAGATGATTTAAAAAGAGGTTGAGTAGATACCCGGGCACAGGAAAAAAGAACAAAACCTGAAAAAAGAAATACCAGGCTTGCAACTCTAAGTGATGGTCTATTTAATGCAAGAGAATTGGTTTTCATCATTAATATCAGTTTAAAACAGATGAGTAAAAAACACAGGGTAACCCCTATGGAACAATAATTAATAATGCAATATTACTTAATACTTAATACATAATGTGCCATAGCTTTAGCATCCTCATCAGTGAGAGCAGGGTGCGGCGACATAGGAATAGCTCCCCAAACTCCGCTACCTCCCGTTTTTATTTTACCTGCCAGGTAATCAATATTGGCCCTGGTATTCGGGTATTTATTAGCCACCTCTTTATAAGAAGGTCCAAGCAACTTTTCCTGTAATTTATGACAGGCGAAGCAATCTGATTTGGATATCAGCATTTCCCCTTTTTTTATTTCCGCATTATCATTTGTTTCCGCAGGTTTTACGGTAACAGCAGGCTGGCTTTCTTTTGCGGCAACAGGTTCTGCCTTTTTAACTTCAGCAGGTTTGCTTTCCGGAATATTAGTAGCTGCGGCAGGGGCAGGATTGACGCTGACTGAAGCAGTAGTATCTGCTGCTGAGAGCACTTCATTGGTATCTGCGATGATTACAGAACTTGTATCCGTTTCGCTTGTTTTCTCTGTAGAACTATTGCAGGCAATAAAAAGGGCGCATACACCCAGAACTAAAATTTTTTTCATTTCTTTTTGATACTGTTATTTATTGAAATACGATATTGTACAGCACAATTCTATTCAAAAAAAACCGGATTTTAAATAAAAATATCAATTCAGCTTACTAAAAATATATTCACCAATTTTCCGGCCTTCAACTAAACCTTCTTCCATAGCCTCTCTATAATGTATTCCTCCGTATAAGCGACTAAGAGCAGCTTCTTCTGAAGCCTGCCTTACGTTTTCAAACTTTCTGTCCGGCCATCCCCAGGCCCTTTCTGTATCATCAATAAAAGGAGTATTCTTGCCGTAAATTTTTTCCAATATTGTAGCCGAAGCACTGGATATGATAGAATGTCCACTGGTATATTCAGGGAAAGGGGGTGTTTGTAAATATGGCTTCCATGAATTGTCAACAAACCGATTAATATAGGTTTCAGGTCTGAGCAAATCATAAGAAAACTTTGTATTCCAGCAGGAAATAAAAGCATCCATAATCCCGAATGAAACACCTGTATAACTATACACCGTTTTTTCGAAATCGGACTTTTGATTTTTACATACGATGCCTGTAATTCCCATCCAGTGTCCACCAGGTGTCATAGCTTTTGTAGCAAACATGACATGTCCGGAAACATTTACTTTGAATCCATTACAATCCCAAAAATCGGCAATTGCTTTTTGCTCATCACTTAATTTTAATCCTGTTTGGTAAACCTCATCGGCCAGCTGATAAAACTTACTTTCTTTTGATTTGCTGAATGGAGAAGGAGATTTAGCCATGAACTGACTGGCAGAATCAATCATAACAGGACGTATTTTCATCCAGTTGGGCTCAATTGCCGGCATATATGCAGGAGGAGTTGGTTCCCACCTGCTTTCATCGCTATCATTCACCGTATATTTTACTGCAGAACGGGTTTGCTTATAATTATCTTTTTTACTCCAATCAAGAACTGCTTTGCTGAATGCATGAGCGTACTCCAAAGAATTATCTATCATTTCAACCGGCATTCCGCTATCCTTAGCCAACTGGATATGTCCATCAATGATCTTTTGGGTGGAATCCTTAGAAAAAGTTAACTCCTGACCTACGTACATAAAAGCCAGTAAAGCTGCTAACTCTTTATTTATTGGTTTATCAGACAATTCCGGTTTGGTAAAATCATTGAATTTAGCGCCAATCGACTTATATTTTTTTGATTTTGAGGACATTACTTCATAAGCTGCAAAATTACTATAAGCATATATCCTGCTGGCTACCGGAGGATTAAAAATATCATAAGTAATGACCTTAGTTAATAAACCTACAGTTTCTGAATATAATTCAGGATTCGCGAAAACAGTTTCATAGTCCTTTTTTGTTGAACAGGAACTAAGTATCAGACCTGCAATCAGGATCAGAAATATCCTTCTCATATCAAATTGAATTAGATTTTAAATTAATAAAAACAGTTTTAACTGCTGAAAACAATAATAATCATAAAATCCGGGCTTAATAACCGGATTTAATAAATAGATCAGGTTGCGAGCGGTGGTCCTTTTGGAACAAGCACTTTCTTTCGCACAGGTTTAAGGGTATTCCGGCTTGCTGAAAATTTAGCGGTACGATATTCGCCCATGTGAATATCCCCTGAGATAGTGTCTCCATTAACAATTCCTGAAAAATAGAATGTGATCTGATCTCCTGGTTTGGAAATGGTGCTGCTCAGCTTTATCTGCTTACCTTCAATCGTTCCTCCAATACTTCTTTCATCAAACTGGCTTTTATGAGATCCATTAATCCAGTTTCCATCCTGCTGTAAATTAAAAGTATGTTTGATTGTGCTGCTGAAAAAATTCACATTGACATCCCATTGGCCACTAAGATTGCCTGCTGGAGCTGCCATGGCATTAGATTTAGCAGTACGTTTTCTGCTTAGAATTTCAAATACCCTGTCTGCCACAATTTTATCTTCACCTTCCTGCATATGACTGGAAACAATATCAATAGATGTATTGCCGTCGCTTTGATCTTTGGAGCCAACTGCAACGCGCGGCTTCGTACTTCCAAGCTCTTCGGCAATTTCATATCCTGTCACATTGAATTTCGCAGGATCCCAGGTAACCCAAAGCGTTGGATGCTTATTTGACAATTCAACAGGTTCTGAAATTGAAGTCTTTACTCCTTCAATAGTAAGCGATTTTTTTGCAATGGTATTTAATCTGCTCATCCAGCTCTTGTATTCAGCATCATGATCACGCTTCAGCCAGGTCTCTACAGCAGCCATCATACCAATCATTTCCTCACGGCCAACTTTATTGTCACGTCCCGGACCATGATGAGGGGAACTTGCCTGCCAGGCAGATTGCAATATATCTTTTCTTCCAAGCATCAATCCCGCACACTGTGGTCCTCTGATCGCTTTTCCACCGCTATAGGCAACAAGATCCGCACCTCGTTTGATATGAACAGAAGGAATTGTCAGATTCTCAGCAGCAGCATCAATCAGGACAGGAATATTTTTGGGTTTTGCAACAGAGGCAATTACTTCCAGTGAAAAGGGTTGCCCGGTGAACGATCCATTAACCGCATTTACATAGATCATTGCTGTTTTTGAATTGATCGCTTTCTCAAGCTCAGCAGCATTTGAAACATGTACGATCTTTACTCCAATATTACGAACCGCATGATCATAAGTGTTTCTTGAATAAAGAGGTATGATAACCTCATTTTTATCAAAACCTGTCAGATCGGGGATGCGGATCAATTTTTCAGGATCACCGCCGGTTACACATGCCGCAGTTATATGCTTCATTCCTGCAGCACAACCTGCAGAAACCATTCCCCACTCAGACTGGGTAAGATCAGCCAATCGCTGTCCGATCCCTTCAGCTAATTCATCATACTGAACAAAATTATGGGATGCTGCTTCCATAGCTTCACGTACAGGGGGCAGCTCCAGGGAACCCCCAATAATTGTATAAGCACCCCGGCAATTGATAATTGGTTCAACACCAATGGAACGAAAAATATTATTTTCTGCCATGAATGATGTAATAGCTGAAACATTTTTCGATTCAGCAACGGATGAAGATAAAGCAGCTCCGCTATTACTGTTAGTGGTTTCGGCCAGAACAGATCCCCTACCCAGTACTGTTCCAGCTAAAGGAATCATGGCAAGGCCCTTTAAAACATTTCTACGTTTCATAAGTATGTCATATTTAATATTTTATATTCCTGATATATTATTTAGCAATACACAGATCCGAAATCTTTAAAGATCCTTATAAATCTGCAAAGGAATTAACCTGACCAAAAGTCCGGTATCTTCGGTCATAGCATATAAGAACTGGTCCGGCCCGAATACAACCTCCCTTATTCTGCCAAGATTATGCAAAAGGGCCTCATCATGCACGAATGTGTCGTTTTTCATAACAAGACGATAAAGTTTTTTAGTTGCCAGTCCGCCTATGAAAATATTTCCATCCCATCCTGGATAGCGGTTACCATAAACAAAATCAAAATCTGAAGGTGCAATGGCATAATGATGTACAGGTGGTTCAACACCCTCTTTAAATGAACTTTCAGAAATAATTGCTCCACTATATTCCAGACTGTACGTTGCGATTGGCCAGCCATAATTTGCCCCTGGTTTCAAAATATTCAATTCATCACCGCCCAGTTCCCCAAATTCAACAACCATCATTCTTCCCGTTTTAGGATCCCGGCGCATTCCCTGGTGCATACGATGTCCATATGAATAGATCTCAGGCAAAGCACCCGGTGTATTGACAAAGGGATTATCTTTCGGAATGCTTCCATCAGGATACAATCTCATTGTTTTGCCGTCATATGCAGAAAGATTCTGGGCGTTTTTCCTGTCACTATGTATCCCAACCGAGAAAAATAAGAAACCTTTATTATCAAAGCCAATTTTACTTCCGAACCAGTCACCGCTATTTTTAAACGGACCTGCCTTGTAAATTGTCTTCTCGTCAACCAGTTTATTTCCCTGCAACTTAGCCCGCAATAGAGCAGTATAGCCACCTGTGCCTGAGGCTTTTACAGGTTCAATAAAGTAAGACAGATAAATCAGTCCATTCTTTTTAAAATCAGGATGAAGCTTAATGTCACGCAGGCTCGCTGGAATTTTTCCCGAAAGTGTATCAATCTGAATCCCATTTTTGAATCGTAATATCTTACCGCTTCTTTCAGTAATTAATAGGGATTGATCTGGTAAAAATGCCATACTCCATGCTCTTTTAAGGCCTTTGGCAACGGTATCAACCATTAATGCCAGTTCCTCAGAAGCTATAGCATTAGTTACTTTTTGTGGTAAGGGAAAATATGGACTGGAAACAGTCTTGTCGATCCTGTAATTATTTAAAGGCAACGCCCTGGATGCTACATTCAGATTTTGCTTTGCAAACTGACGAACATAGGCGATCAATTGCCAGCGCTTCTCCTCAGATAAAGCTGCCCCATAAGCAGGCATTATACCTCTGCCATTAGTTAATTTCCAGAAAATGGCGCCGTCTTTCTGATCCGAAACAGCCTTGCTGTGAAAATTCGCTGGCTCTATTTTATACCTTCCGGGCTGCCCGTCGCCAAGTCCGTTCTGCCCATGACAGGTTACACAAAGCATATTATAAAGCTTTTCACCCTCCCTGATCACCTGGGGGTTAAATGAAAATGGACTTTTAATAGTATCAGCTGATACAGGTGCTTTCCATGGCTCCTGCTGATTAAATCCTGATTGGAAAGAGATTGAAATTAAGGAGCCTATACCAAGAATCAGAAAGGCAAAAGTTCTATTATTCATTATAATTATTAAAAATTAATTTTAACCGCCCGTGCCCCGGCATTGTTGATACCAAAAATGAACTGAGTGCCTGATCTATTGCCTGAATCGAGTGCTTGAAGGCTTCTTACATCACCACGAATATTCAGGCCGCTTTTCCATTGAGGTATATATGAAAAGTCACCAGTTCCATTTCCCCTCAGGAGTGTCCCCTTGCTGGAAGTAAAATGTCCGAATTTGATCCTTGTCCATGAATTATTACCCGCTAATAACAGGTCTTTTTTCCCATCTGAATCAGCATCCAGGGAACTTATTGCATAAACCGGCGCATATTGTGCCTCCATAGGAAGTTTTTTCAAAATAAACTCATTTCCGGTGTTTTCCAAATAAACAGTTTCAAGAATTTCAGCTTTTAGTACCTGAGCATCCTTTAACTGTTCGGAGCTGAACAGATCGTTAATCGTTGCGTTAGCATATTTATGATATTCCAGAAATTTCTTCTTCAGGCTTGGCAGCTGATCCGTTAAATCGTCTTTTGAAGCGGAAGGATAAGACACTCCATCAATATAATAACAAAAGATCGGGTCAATTGAACCATTTTCATCAAAATCTTTGAAATAAATGCTCAGCGGTTCCTTTTCACTTGCATGGAATTGAGCATTCAGGCCCAGGTTGCCAATGATCAGGTCTTTGTCACCATCGCCATCCATATCATCCGCATAGATGCGGTTCCACCAGCCTGAGGAGCCAAACTTAATATAACTGGATGAGGCATCTTTAAGTTTGCCGCTCTGATTGATAAATACCTTTACAGGCATCCATTCTCCCACCAGAATGAGATCTTCTTTCTTATCCTGGTTCAGATCAATCCACAATGCATCAGTAACCATCCCTATATTCTTTATCGCTGGAGCTACTGCATTTGTTGCATCTGTAAAGTTCCCTTTACCATCATTAAGAAGGATTTTACTCTCAGGGGCAGTAGGATACATCCCGGACACCAGACGGCCGCCTATGAACAGATCTTTATCACCATCTCCATCAATATCAGATGCCTTTACACTTCCTGTACTGATCTGCATTGCAGGGATCCCTGTAGTTTTTCCGGAAAAATTACCCTTACCGTCATTAATATAGATACGATCCTGTAATAAGATATTATCAGGGGCGAATTCATAACCACCACTTCCCACATAAAGATCCATATCCCCGTCAGCATCAATATCGAGAAATTCGGCAGCAGTATCTTCAGACCCGGCATCAGCCGCCAAAGCTGTTGAAGATTTACTGGTTAACTGCCCATTTGAGGCCTGAATAAATAAGGCTCCGGCCTGCCCTGCAGCACCACCTATAAAAATATCCTCAAGCCCGTCACCGTTAATATCCGCTTTTGCCATACATGGCCCCTGCCTTGATAAATAATTAGGCAATAGGGTTTGAACTGTAAAATCATTGAATTGATTTTCTTTATGGGAATAGCTGAGTGGGCTGCCTGTGGCAAAATATTGGTCCGTAAGAGGCAATGGATTAAATTTATTGCCTGGTTTGGCATTCTTTATATCAAGTGCGAGGGTTTGATTGGCCTTTACATTCTTTAGTATTTGTACCCGGTCATTCGGCCAGATGACCAGTAAAGAATCAATTACAGAATGAGCTCCCAAACCAAAATTCAGTACCGGATCAACAGAAGATTGAAAGCCCCGAACTGGCACCTGCTCCTGAAAGTATTTTTTACCCTTTACATAGGCGATCACTTTGGATCCAATTCCCCATGAATTTTGTCTTTCTCCCAGTAATTTGACCTTTAAATAATTATTTTTATTAAACAACTCAGAGTTATTCTTATAGATGCCGGCATAATCGTTGGTATTATTAACGATGAGATCCATATCCCCGTCATTATCCAGATCAGCATAAGCCGCACCCGAAGAAATTCCCTTTTGATCGAGACCCCATTCAGAATTCACCTTATCGAATCGATCGTTTCCATTATTTCTGAAAACATAATTAGGCATCATGATGGTTGGCATCTTTTCAATAAAATCTTTTACAACGGTTTCTTTTCCTTCCTGTCTTGCCCTTATGGTCTGATCCATGGTATATTTAAGAAAATCCATATCTGTATAATCCTTCACATAACCATTGGTTACGAACAGGTCTTTATTCCCGTCATTATCCAGGTCTGAAAATAATGCGGCCCAGCTCCAGTCTGTATTCGATATTCCGGCTAACTGCCCTATCTCAGAAAATGTACCATCTCCATTGTTTTTCTGAAGCATATTCCGGCTGAACTGATAATAAAATCCCCTGTTGAACAGAAACTGCATTTTATCAAAATTTTCAGATCCTGAATGCATTTTTTGAGTTTTGTTATCCTCGGGAAGCATATCCAGTGTGACCAGGTCCGGCAAAGCATCATTATTAAAATCTGCAACATCCGAGCCCATGGAGTACATGGAAATTTGATTCATGCTTTCAGTCAACTTGTCGGTAAAGGTTCCGTTACCATTATTTATGAATAAATAATCAGGTTCATTGAAATCATTGGAAACATAGATATCTGGCCAGCTATCACCATTGATGTCAGAAATTGCCAAACCTAGACCGAAAGTCAGTACATTAGAAGTAATTCCGGTCTCAGCACTTACATCGCTATAATGCCCTTTATCATTCCTGTATAATTTATTTGCAAAATCAGGATTTTGTTCTTTTCTTAATTGAACATTCTCCTGAACTCCGGTGCTGTATTGTTGTAATGAGTGATTGATCAGAAACATATCCAGATCCCCATCTTTATCATAGTCGAAAAAGGAAGCCTGGGTAGAATACCCCTGATCTGCAAGGCCATATTCTTCAGCCTTTTCCGTAAAGGTCAAATCTCCATTATTTATAAACAATAGGTTTTTTCTTCGTGCAGGATTAATATCAGCCGACCGGCAAACATAAATATCCAGATTACCATCTCCGTTTATATCAACCATTGTTGCACCTGTGCACCAACCCTGTAATAAGGAGACCCCGCTCTTTTCTGTTATATTTTCAAATTTGAAATTCCCTTTATTTAAATAAAGCCGGTTTTTAACCATGTTACCTGTAAAAAACAAGTCCTGAAGGCCATCATTATTAATATCACCAACAGAAACTCCGGCACCATTATAGAAATAAGAATAGTTCATTACATTCATGTCACTACTCTCACGAAGCATGTTTCTGTAATCTATACCCGTTTCATCTTCATCCATTAAAGTAAACAGTTTGTCATTTTTATTGGTACAGCCGCCTAGTACAAGACCCAAAAGGGCAGCAGCAAAAATTTTTTTTAGCATATTACTGTTTTTTCCAAGAGCGAATTATTGAAATATTTACCAGCTAATCATTACAGCTTATAAACACTTAATCATTAAATATAAAAAAATATATTTACCTGCATAAAGAAATATATTCCGCAGGATTATATTATGGAGAGAAAGAAGCAAGAAAAGAAAACGGAGCGATAAAAAAGGCCGTCCCGGATTAAATCCGGGACGGCCTTTTAAAAACTATTAAATCTGATTATTTATTCCACCATAAACGGGTAGCTTCATTATCAGCACCGCCAAGTTTTGCAACTCCGGTTGCAAGACCCGGAGCGTTTACCTGAGTTTCACCAATCACAAATGGTGTACGACGAATAACCTGATCCTTAGACACGAATAAACTCTCTGAATTCATTCTTGGATATAGCTTAGGGAAACCGGTACGGCGATATTCAGCCCATGCTTCAACTCCATTTGGCCATAATGCAATCCACTTTTGAGTGATTACCTGCTCTAATTGCTTAGCCGGATCTGCTGACCATACAACAGTAATATCGCTCAATGCAGGCGAAACAACAGCGCCTGTTACAGCGATTGGAGTTTTTGTACTTGCTGTATAAGCAGCTATTGCTGCTGCATCAGAAATACCCCATTGTTTCATTGAAGATTCGATACCTTTATCATAGAACGTCTTAGCAGTACCTGCACCCATGTTCCATCCTTTCAATGCACCTTCTGCTCTTAAGAACCATGCCTCAGCAGCCATCATCACCTCAAATGGATTGCTAGTCTGATTTGCCGGTAAAAATCTATCAGCAACGTTTGACAGTTTCGTGTTTTGATTCTCCGGTAAACCTAATTGAACCTGAGTATATCCATTACGGATACCTTTGAAAGTTGCAGTTGTACCCGGAAGCGGAGCATAAAACTTAGAAATACGAGGGTCTTCAAAACCGGTTAATACAGACTCCATTGCAGCACTCATACGGAACTCATTCCAGGCTGTTGCCTGATTCATGCTGTTGATGTTATTCGCAGTTGTTTTCACAAAAGCATCATGAGCATTGGTTTCCATAACACCACCTGCTACTGCAGCTTCAGCATTGCTTTTTGCCAATGCAGGCTCTACAGCAGAGATACGCATGGCAACACGAAGACGTAAAGTGTTTGCAAAGAGAATCCACTTATCAACATCACCGGCATAAACAAGGTCGTTGCTTCCAAGTACATTTTTTCCCTTGTATGCTTGCAGATCAGCAGTTGCTTTTGCTAATGTAGTCAGGAAATCTTTGTAGATAACATCCTGAGCATCATAATCAACCGACTTTAGTCCGTTTCCAACTGCAGAGTATGGAATCGGTCCCCAGTTATCAGTCACTGGCTGATAAACTTTAACTTTCCAGATATTGGCTATAGCATAAACAGCCGGATTGGCAGCTTTACCACCCGGTGCTGTATTTTCCAATACACCTAATAATGCCGGAATCTGGTTATAAAAACCATTAAATGCACCATTCAGCCAGTTACCGTTCATGAAATTACGGTCTGAACCAAAATTCTGAGCGATATTGCCATAATATTGTGCCTGTAAATCTCCAAATAAACTCTGGAATAACTGCCATGAAAACATGACACCTCTGTGCTGAGATGCTGCAAATGCATTACCTACAGCTGATGCATCAAGCTCTGTTAATCTGCTCGTATCAGTATTGTATTCTTCAAACTTGTCGGTACAAGATGAAATACCAATAGCTGTAAACAAGGCTAAACTTGAAGCAATGATATATAATCTAAATTTTTTCATAATTGTTAATATTTATTAATTAAAACGATAAGTTTAAGTTCAAACCAATCTGGCGGGTTGTAGGTAAAGAGAATCCCTCCTGACCAACAGCAGTATTAGATGCACCTGCAGAAGATTCAGGATCGAAACCTTTCGCTTTATTCATGATAAAGAATAAGTTACGTCCAACTAAAGACACAGAAGCAGCCTGGAATGGTGCTTTCTTTAGTAAGTTCTTAGGTAATGCATAGCTTAGGGATGCCTCACGTAAACGAACGTTTGAAGCAGAATAAGACCAAGCTTCACCAATTGGTGAATTACGTCCACCTACAAATTTCCAATACTGCTCTGCTGTTATTGCAACAGTATTTGCTGCACCGGCAGCAGTTACACCAGGATAAACCATAGATGTTCTTCCTTCTAATGTCTCAGCAACCTGACCATCAGAGTAGATAATCGCATTAGTGAATGAAGATACACTACCACCAATACGTGCAGTAATCAGAGTATTCAAACTAAAGCCTTTGTAGCTAAAAGTATTACTGAAACCTCCAGTCCAATCAGGACGGGAATTACCCATGTAAACGGTTGTTCCTGTCGTAATTAATGGTAATCCGTTTACTCCAACAAGAACTCTGCCACTTGCATCACGTTGAAAACCTCTACTGTACATCTGACCTAAAGACTCACCTTCAACAGCGCGCTGGAAGACCATGAAGTCATTAGTTAAGTTAAGTACCTTTAAAGTAGGAGATAATTCAACTAATTTATTAACGTTTCTAGCGTAATTCAAATCAAGGTTCCAACGGAAATCGCCTTTTACAATTGGAGTAGCATTTACGGTTAATTCAATACCTTTGTTATTCACTAAACCAGCGTTCACATATTCAGAACTCCATCCTGAAGCAGGAGGAAGAGAAACTCTGAACAATTGGTTTTTAGAATCAGAAGTATAGTAACCTAAATCGAATCCTAAACGATCATTAAAGAATTTTGCTTCTAAACCAACTTCTAATGCAGTTGTTAATTCAGGCAAAAGAGTAGGGAAAGGTTTAGTACCATCTCTACTAATAAAACCACCATTACCACCAGCAGCAAAATTATAGAATTGAGAAGTCAAATAAGGAGATGCATCGTTACCTGTAGTTGCATAAGAACCTCTTAATTTAGCAAAAGAAACAGCACTAGGTAAAGTGAAGATGTTTGAAAGAATCGCAGAGAAACCTCCTGAACCAAATAGATAAGACTGATTTTCCTTTGGTAAAGTAGATGACCAGTCATTACGAACAGATCCTGAGATAGTAATTGCATTCTTGTAAGTGAAATCTGCTGTAGCAAATACACCCTGCTTTTCTGTTTGAACAAAAGAACGGGAATCTGAAGGAGCACGACCGTTAGATGGAATAAATAAGTTATCCCTGTTCAATCCACCGGCATTAGTATTTTGGAACTTTCTGTCAAGGTGTTGAAGACTCGCACCAAAGGTTGCATCAACGGTTAAATCATCAAGTATATTCTCTTTGAAGATACCGATCAAGTCAAAGTTAGTTTCTGCTACATCTCTGAATTCTGTCTGATAATTACCAAAGTCGGCGATAGTGTAGGTATCGTTATACCATTTGCCTTCGAAATTATCAATCGTTTTATCAATACCTGCACGACCCATTATACTCAATGAAGGTGCAACCTGGTAAGTTAATGATCCGAATGCAGTTACACGATCTCTGTCATCCTGAGAAATAACACGATTTTTAGTCCAGAATGGGTTTTCACCACCATTAGATCCAGGATTCCAGTAGTTCTGACGTAATTTACCAGTAGAAGGATCTATGTAATCATACTTTTGAGCCTGCTCCAATGAAATATTACGTGGAATACGCAGGATGTGGCGTTGGTTGTTCTGATAAGCCTCACCAGTGTATTGTCTGTTACCAATATCCTGCTTTAAATAAGTAGCCTTTGAATCATAAGATAATTTAGGGCTTACTTTACCTGTAAGACGTAGGTTTAATGTATTCCTGGTCAACTTGTTGTTATCAACAATACCGGTTGCATCTACTCTGGTATAAGCGAAATAGGTTTGAGCTTTTTCGTTACCGCCAGAGAATGCCAAAGTATTTGACAACTGATTTCCTACAGAATAAAAATCCCTGTAGTTATTTGGCTGAGGAGTCATGTTATAAACCTTACCAGCATCTGCAGGATCAGCGCCCCATAAAGCAACTGACTGACCTGTCATTTTTGGTCCCCATGAACCTTCCTGAGCTCTGTTGTAGATACCACCAGCACCTTGTCCATACTCATTCTGGAAATCATAAAGTTCTATCATTGACTCTAATTGAGAAGAGCTGTTGAAAGAAACCCCAGAACCTTTTTGTGCACTACCTTTTTTGGTACTGATCAATAAGGCACCGTTTGCAGCACGTGAACCGTAAAGAGCAGTTGCAGAAGCACCTCTTAGTACAGTCATGGACTCGATGTTATCAGGGTTGACACTAGATAAACCATCACCACCATCACGACCACCGTTACCGGTACCAGGACTGTAGTTTGAGTTGTCCATTGGCACACCATCAATAACGATCAAAGCCTGGTTGTTTCCAGTGATAGAACGATCACCTCTTAAAACCACGCGGGTTGAGCCACCCAGGCCTGAAGAAGTTCCGGCAACATCAAGACCGGCAACACGGCCGATCAAAGATTTACCAATATTTAACTCCCTGGCTTTTTGAAACTGGTCTGTGTTGACTTTTTGAGTTGCATAACTCAAGACCTTCTGGTCTTTGGTAATACCCAAAGCAGTAACAATTACTCCTTCAAGTTGTTTCGCATCCGTTTCAAGACGAACATTGATGGTTGTTCTTCTCTGAACTGCGATAGTTTGAGTTGCAAATCCAATGTAACTGAAAACCAGCGATGCATTGGAAGGAACAGAAATTGTAAAGTTACCGCTAACATCAGTACTTGTGCCCTGAGTGGATCCGCTTACCTTAATGCTTACAGCAGGCAAAGGTAAATTGTCGGCATCGGTAACCTTTCCGGTAACACTAATATTCTGGGCAAACACATAGGTTTGGCAGAACAAAAGCAGTACGACTAGTTTGTAAATTTTTTTCATCATAATTCTTTTTTTAAATGAATTTTAAGTTTAATAATAAAAAACCTCCTGATTTCGAAATTGCATAGTATTCCTAATCAATCGGACTATCTAAAATAGACATTTTTTTTTATTTTATTACTTATTCTGTTTTTTTTGCAAACTTTTTTTTGCAAAAAAAATTAATCTATAATATTTTGATTATTAGATACTTAATTTAAATATTCATTGAAAAAATAATTCTCTTAATGGAACAAGGGTGAAAATTTACAAGTATTGGACAGGCTTTTTGTACAAATGACACTAAGTAATTCATGAATATCTTCCTAAAATGGTGAAAAAGTTCAGACAGGCATTGCACCATACCTTATTTTAAATACCCGGTCATATACCTATATATTATACTAAAGATATAGGGATCTGCAAAAGAAATGCTTGCCTGGTGAAAATCTCAGAAGGATCTACATAGGTAAAATTATTTTGGTAATAATGCAGCATCACCTGATTTCAGGTAATCCTCAAACTGCTTCAGTAATGCAGGATCTTTCGGGCGTCCATAAATATCACTTGATTTATATTTGCCCAGATCGAAAGCTCTTTTCATCCAGAAATCACGCCGGCGGTCACGGGTAACATTCTCAATCAATTTAGGAACGAACTGCGGCGGTATTGCCAGAATTCCATCCTGATCACCGATCACCAGATCGCCGGGCATGATCACCGCTTTTCCAATTCGTATCGGAACATTGATCCCGGAAACAGTAGCATTACTTAATGTCCCGGGATAGGTCCCGCGATAAAAAGCCTGCATACCACTTTGGGAAATATTTTCGGTGAGGTAGATACCACCATCAACGATCAAACCGGTGCCCGTTGTTTTCCAGATATAATAAGACAGTTTATCCCCAACATAGGTACCTCCCTGAACCTTGCCATAAAGATCAACCAATACCAGATCATCCTTTTGAAGCATATCAATGGTGGTACGGTTATTAAGTCCGGTAAAATTATTTTTATCGGCCTCGCTCTGCATTCCTGCAACAAGATCAGGCCGCGATGGCATGAACTGTACAGTAAATGCACGTCCCACAAGTTTCTTAGCCGGAATGATCGATTTCCAGCCATCTTCATACTGATTGGCATATTCACGCGGAATTGAACCAATTGCCTCTACCACCTGAATATCCATTTTACGAATGGTATCCAGAATGGCTGCCGGTATCATTGGTCTTCCACCAGGAAAGCGTCCATAGGGATTATCTTTTGTAAAACTTTTCATTTGTTCCTCTGTAAAGTTGTACAACTGAGCCTTTACAGCTAACAAAAAACAAGGTGCAATAAGGAGGGTTCCCAATATCAGACCTTGTTTGAAGCGGAATTTAAATGTTGCTTTCATACTAATTTTAAATTTGAAACGATATTCCGATCTTAATTCACGACTACTTTTTGTGATTTCCTGGTTAACAGATGGATAATGATCCATGCAAACAGGTAAGTCATCCCGCAAATAGTAAATATTAAATTATACCCGCCTGTCAGGTTGCCTGCTCCTTTGTAAACATCCAGCAAATAACCCACAAAGATCGGGAAGAGGATCCCTCCTATTGCACCGGTCATACCGCCAATGCCAACTACTGAACTCACAACTTCTTTTGGGAACATATCAGAAGCCATCGTGAAAACATTGGTTGCCCAGGCCTGATGTACAGCAACCGCTAAACTAATCAATATCACGGCTACCCATTTATCAGTGACAAACTGAGCGATGGCAATCATAATTCCCAGCTCCAGGAATGCGAATAAAAGAAGTACTCCTTTTCTTGCTTTTAAAGTTGGCCATCCCTTATTGATAAGCCATGAAGAGAAATAGCCGCCTGCAATACTTCCAACAGTTGTTGCTCCGTAGATCAGTATTAATTCGGGACTGATCACTTTCAGATCCAAATTAAAAGTAGCAGAAAAATAGGATGGCAACCAGAAAAGGAAAAACCAGAAGATAGGATCAATAAGGAACTTCCCGGTAACAAAAGCCCAGGTTTGCGGGAAGGTAAATAATTTAGCCCAGGAGATTTTTGCAGTACTTTGTACCTGTTCTGCCGAATCATCCCTGTCGCTTTCTATATAGGCAAGTTCTTCGGCGCTCAATCGCTTTTGCCTGGAAGGGACTTCATAAAATATCAGCCAGAAGATCAGCCAGATGAAACCTAAAGAACCAGTGATCCAGAAAACTTCCTGCCATCCATAATTCTGCATGATAAGCGGAACAAGGATCAAAGCAACAACCACTCCTATCGCAGTTCCGGAATTAAAGATCCCGGTAGCCAGAGCCCTTTCCTTTTTAGGGAACCATTCGGCAACGGCTTTCATTGCGGCGGGAAAATTACCAGCCTCCCCTATGCCAAGCGATAATCGGGCAATTCCAAATCCGGTCACAGTTTTTGCGAGGGCATGAAACATCCCGGCCAGGCTCCAGACCACTACGGCAACACTATAACCCATCCTGGTACCTACCTTATCAATAAACCTTCCCGACACTAATAATCCGATGGCGTAAGCAAAAGAAAAGGCAGACATGATCTTACCAAAGTCAGTCTCTGTCCAGCTAAACTCTGCTTCGAGAGTAGGTTTTAATAAACCAATAATCTGACGGTCAAGGTAATTGATCACCGTACCTGTGAATAGTAATGTTACTATGATCCAGCGGTAATTTTTAATTTTTCCAAATGGCATTTGTTGGTTGTTAGTTGGTTAGTAAATTTTGATTCATTGTCAATTATATTGTAATGTTATCTGTTGTCGGTTATCTGCTATCTGATTTGCAAATTCTTCTTCACTGTCAATTATCAACTATCAACTTTTAATTGTCATCCCGACGCAGGAGGGATCTAATTAATATTTTAATCCCAATTATTTGCTATCACACAAATCTTAATCATGCTTCTATTATGCGTTAAAACACTTAACATATTGTTTAAAGTGAGCCCTTAAGCCATCCCAGTCTTCATTTTTGATCAATTGTTTATCAAAAAGCTGCCCCCCTATTCCTAAACCGTCGGCGCCGGATTTCATAAATAACTCAATGTTATTCAGGCTGATACCACCTGTAGGCATTAGTTTAATTTTGTTCAAAGGCGCTTTTACATCCCTGATATAATCAGGGCCAAGTGCGGTAGCCGGGTAAACCTTGACCATATCAGCACCGAGTTCCCAGGCCTGATAAATCTCTGTGGGGGTATAGGCTCCGGGAAATACCGGAATCTTTGACTTTACACAGCTACGTACAACCTCCGGGTTCAGGATAGGTGTTACAATAAATTGTGCACCCGCCTGAAGAGCCATTTTGAGATCTTCGGTACTGCAAACTGTGCCTGCACCAACATTTAAACGGCCCCGATATTTATCAGCAGCATACCGGATAATGTCCTCTGCAAAAGGGGTATTCATCGTAATTTCAATAGTTGTAAGTCCGGCGGAAAGATATACCGGAAGAATTTTTGCAATTTCATCAAAGGTCAAATTCCTGACTATTCCTATAATTGGAACTCTGGAAAACTCTGTCCAGGAAAATTCTTGATCATTCATGGGTAATAGTTTGTAAGGCGTTAAATATTTGTACCTGCCCGGCGATCGTAGCTTTGTCGATCAGATCGGGCTGAATAAAGGTGATATTTTTGTTCATAGAAAGAGTTTCAGCAGCCAGTTTATAATGATCAAATAAATTCCTGCCACTGCAGATAATCAGCCTGTCATATTTTTCCTTATTTAGCTGCCTGAGTTCTGTTCCAATCAATAACCCGCTTAAATAATAGGAATTTTGTTCTTTCGTCAGTTTCTCAAACAGCTGTCCGGTACGTACTGTAAATAAGGTATGAAGCAATGTGGAGGATCCCGAAATCATCACTCCCTGCTTAAAAGCCGCCAAATCAGCCGGGTCATTCAGGCCGGAAGATGAAACCAGTGTAACAGAATCTTTTAAAATACTATGTTCAGTAAGAATATTAAAGATCTCACCGGTCATAAATGTCTGGAAACCAGTCACAAAGCCATTTTCAACAATAATATGCTTGGAATGTGTCCCCGGGAATACAAATACCAGCTCTTCTGGCCCCTGAACAGTGATCTCATTTAGTTTTAACAGCCCGATAAGCTGAGCTTCCTCACCACGCATCACATCCTCATAGCTTTTAACACCCGAAACCAAAATCAGCGGAGCATCGGAACCATTAAAATTTTTAAAAATTCTGCACGATGCCTGGCTTCCGCTTATATCAAATGGTAAATTGGCATAGGGAACTTCTTCCATCCCCAGGGAAGATGAGGCCATACCGGAAACAATGACCGGAATATGCTGCAGGTCATTCCCGGAGTCGTCTGCCAATTCACGGATACTGTCATTTAAGATCCCGGCATAAAAATCAAACCGGCTTAATTCAGACTGCTCCTTCCATGCTCTGAAGGTACCTGCCACCCCAGCGGGCGACAGTAGTTCGCCAATCACTTCGTAAGTATGTCTGTCAACAAGCCTCAATCGGAATGAAGTAGTTCCCCAGTCACAGCATAAAATATAATTCTTCATATCTCTTTCCATTGTCCTAACCAGCAGGATCCTTCAAGCGTTCAGGACGACAATCCCCATTTGCTAATTCTCAATTTCCCTCTGGTCGGTGTTCTCACCGTACCATATGCACTTTCACATCCCCTGGTCGGTGAGAACACCAACCAGAGGAGCAATCGCCTAAGTGATTTCGTTAGTTTTAAACTAATTGTCAATTCTCCGCTCTCAATTACTTATTTACTCTCGTTTTAAAAACAAGTTCTGCATTTCCCTTGATAACATCATCTTCTGTAAACCTGCAATATAAAATATCCTTCGCCGTGGTCCTTTCGCGGTCAAACACCACATGGATGTTTCCATCGGAGCTTTGATCAGCATCCGGGTAGGAAACATTTTCCCTTGCATCCAGCAAAAGCTTAAATGGCCATGTTTTACCTCCGTCATTAGAAAGAAATGCGGTCATATTATTTCGTGTTGTACTATTATTTGCAAGCAGTAATAAATTCCCGGAAGTCAGTCTGCCTATATAAAATCGGCTGGAAGTAGTTGGACCGGCAGCAGTAAAAGGTTCCACTGGGCTCCAGTTTTTGCCATAATCAGAACTCTTTGTAGAATAAATGCCGTTTTTGGTCCTGACAAGAGCCATAAGATCACCCTTATCCGATATTTCAACTACCTGGGGTTCATCATGGATCCTGATCGAGTCAGGAATTTCAATGGCGGAATAGGGCTTCAGGGCTAAGCTGTTTGAAGCACTTGCATGATCATAGGATAAAATAAAGGCACCATTTTGAGGAAACACTTTTCCGGTACTGTCTCCCGCTGCGGGTTTATCGATATAAAGGGGAAAGAGTGTCAGGTCTTTTGAGGCCAGGTAAAGGGGTTTATTGCTCATTACTCCATCGGCCAAGCGTTGCGGCTGACCATGAGTAATTTTAGAACCGTCCCAATTGATCTCAACCGTGTTCACTCCGCCAGTTCCATCCCATAACAGGCTATCTTTAACGCTGCCATAGGATAAGTGAAGCTGACCATCTTTGTCTCTCCATAAAGCAGGGTCAAAAAAACGGTATTCGGGCAGTTTCGGAACAACAGCAAGCTGGTCATTCAGCCAGCTGGCACCACCATCCTGACTTACAGAAAGAGTTACATAATTTCCCGGACCTGGTGCTTTTCCGCCTGAATACCAGGCAACAAAGATCTGCTTTCCGTCTGCAGTGGCTGCAACGGCAGGGACCTGTTCAAAATTTCTATTATTTAACCTAGGGTCTGAACCAGTGATAAATATGGCTGCAGAATCGGAAGTATCTGCTGTTGAATCAGCAATTTTTTTATCTGAATTACAGCCTGAGATTAATATCCCAAAACTTGCTGCGACCAGTAAGGAGGAAAAAATTAAGAATTTTGTTTTCAATTTCTGTTGATTATCAAGGTTAATATTTTATTCGTTTTAAGGCAAAGGTGTGAGGTATGAGTTGTAAACTGATTGCTGATTGCTCACACCTGATACCTCATACCATATCCGCTCTAAATATAATTAATTTGTTCTATTGAGTGAATCAGCCTGAATGATTCGACTCTGGCACTTACCAATTATGTATTGCTCCATCAGGGCTTCTCAAAACCGGATGAGGGAATTTCGTCTTTTCGGATATTTCCATCACAAAATCTGCTTTCTTTGGGTTGAATTTTACCCCAAGCCCCGGTTCAGGGTTCAAATATAGTCTGCCATTTGAAAAATTAAGGTAATCCTCATTAAAATAGGCAGGTTTTTCAGGTTCGCCACCTGCTAATTCCATCATGGCCCTCGAAGGACTACTTGATCCTAAAACATGTACCAAGGCGGCGGTAGATAATGGCCCTGTAAAATGAGGAATCATTCCAACATAATGCGTTTCACACAGAGAGGCTATTTTTTTAAACTCAACGATACCACCAGTATTCGGTAAAGTAACCCTTGAATAATTGATCAATTGCTGCTCGATCATTTCATTGATATCCCAACGATCGCCAAACTGCTCGCCGACTGCCAGCGGAACCTTGGTAAGTTGCCTGAAGTTCCTGTATGCTCCGGTATTCTCAGATCTGATCGCATCTTCAACAAAATACGGACTTAGTTCTTCCAATGCATCGCAGATCTTTATAGCTTCAGGGGTATCAAAACGGGTGTGCAGATCAATTGCCCAGTTCCCCTGCCCTCCAACTGCCTGATCTATTCTTTTGCAGAAATCAATTGTTTTGGAAGCATTCTGAAAGAAATCAAAAGGTTGATCTCCATTTCCACCGGTCGGGCCAATCCTGTAAGATCTCAAACCGGCTTTCAGGCAGTCTGTCGCCCGCTCTTCCTCAGTTTTTGCTTTTGAGGCTCTGAATCCGGTAGCATAACATTCCACATAGTCACGTGTTGCCCCTCCCAGTAATTCATAAACAGGTACATTCAAAGCTTTTCCTTTGATGTCACATAAAGCCATTTCAAGTGCGCCAACTGCATGCAGTTTTTCCCTTCCGGGTGGATAGAACATGCCTCTGTAAAGGTTTTGCCAGATATGCTCAATCCGGAAAGGATCTTCGCCAATCATCATCTGAGCACACTGCTCAATCATATCTTTTGAACCGCCCTCCCCGATACCTATTATTCCACTGTCTGTCTCAATTTCTACGATTCCACGAGCCTGATTAAATAATGGCTTATTATATCCCGGGGCACTGTAGTATCTGATTTTCTTAATTTTAATTCCTGAGGATGCCAGCGCATCCATAACAGGAAATCCCAGCATCATGGTTGCTGAACCTAGCATAGCAGATTTAAGAAACCGTCTTCTTTCCATAAAGCTTATTTAGTTAATACGTTCAACATCCACAAACTGCACCCCCGTTTCTTTGGAATCAAATTTGAGAAATGCTTCAAATCTGCCTGAACCTGCAGGCAGTTCAATATCATCAAAAATTACTGAAGTCTTTCCTTCTGAAATCTGGGTATTCTTTTCAAGACCCTGATATTTAAAACAGGCTAAGCCAGAAGTCGGTGCTTTCTGAAAACGAAGGGTAATCCGATATCGGGCGGCAGTGCTAAAAACTTCCCAATAACCATATTTATTGGACTGATTACCAAAAGCTCCGGGACCTCCCCAATCGAAGCGGGATAGCTGCACATTTTTCTGAAACTGAGTGCCTAAATAAATACGCTGAGGCCAGTCTGCACCACGATCTTTCACAGCCTGATCAAACCATTTTTCATACCTTGAGAGCATATTTTTAACTATTTCGGGATGCTGTTTGGCAATATTGTTTATCTCACTTGAATCCTTTTCGATATCATATAACTCAAGAGATGCGATCATTTTCTTTATTTCAGCATCCCCTGGCCGGGCTATATTGCCATAAGGATCATCATCGGGAGAAATGAGTTTATATTGCTGGCCACGAACCGTGAAATGAAAGTATTTGAATGGCTCTGAGCCGGCATGCCCCTGAATAAAAATTTCACGTTCCCGCAGTTTATTCACTTTACCCGTTAATAAGGGCATCAGTGATAATCCATCCAGCTTCAGCCCTTCGGGAACCGGTAAATTACATGCTTCCAGTAATGTTGGCATGACATCAATATGAGCAGCCAGATTAGTATATTTTATACCCTTTTGTATCTTTTCGGGCCATTTAATAAAGAAAGGAGCCCGGATTCCATTCTCATAAACACTTGTTTTGGTGCCGCGTAGATTCATGTTATACCGATCAGGATAGAGATCATTTTTTGTCCTTTTTGTTCTGGGCCCATTGTCTGACATAAAAACAACGATCGTATTATCCTCAATACCCAACTCTTTGAGTTTTGCCAGTAAACGGCCAATATTAGCGTCCACATTGGCGATCATCCCATAGGTTCGTGCATTCAATTCATGAAGGCCCATTTTCCGGAATGGGTCTGCCCATTTATCACTAACAGTTAATGGGAAATGCGGGAGATTAGTAGCATAGAATGCAAAGAAAGGTTTGTCCTTGTTCTTATCAATAAAATTGAGGGTTGCATCAGCAAAAATATCATCACAATAACCCTGGAAAGCTTTCTGAACATTGTTTTGTTCCAGTATAGGATTATAATATGAATTTCCAGGCGGATCTGATGCCTGCCCGATTCCGCCACCTTTATGGATAAGAGTCTCCTGGAATCCCTTATCTGAAGGCCTCATCGGATAGCTGTCGCCAAGGTGCCATTTTCCGAAAATTCCGGTACGATATCCTGCATCTGAAAGTACCTTTGCAAGGGTAACTTCAGTTGATTTCATAAGGTGAGATGTCTCGGTTACTCCTACCACACCAGTTCTGTAATTATCCCGGCCGGTTAGCATGCTGGCTCTGGTAGGAGAACAATTGAAGTTCACAATGAATTGCTTAAACTCTGCCCCTTGCCTTGCTATCGCATCCATATTTGGTGTCTTCAGGATATTATTACCGTGAAGGCCGATATCTCCGATACCCTGATCATCAGTCATGATCAGAAGTATGTTCGGCCTTTTCCGGGCATAAACATGTCCAATTTGTAACCCGGAAATTGAAATGAATAAAATGAGGAAAATCCTAGGATTAAGATCACAAAAATTGAAAAATCTCAAATTATAGACTGAGCATAATTCTCTCATAGTATATTGAATATCTGTTTTATTAACAATATATCAGGCAGAAACTAATAAAAACAGTACTTATTTTTTTCTGATTGCATTTGTTGCAATGGCATTCAGGTCATACACGATACGGCCTCCTTTTATGGTCATCTCACATTCGAATTTCCTGGATCCGGTCTGTTTGTTACCTGCAACATCCCTGAAGCCAAAATCACCTTTACGCATACTCAGGATCGCAATATCAGCTATTCCGCCGGGGGATAGATTTCCGAGCTCTTCCCGTTTTATGGCTTGAGCAGAAGACCAGCTGGCTGACCTGATGATCGAGGGGATATCCATTCCAAGAAAAAGGAATATGGACATCACGTTCAATTGATCTTTCATCGCACGAATAATACTTTCTGAATGAAGGTCAGTACCCATTGTATTCGGATAAAACCCGGATTTGATCGCAGGAATAGCCTGTTTAAAATTAAAACTTCCGCTTCCAAAACCTACGTCAAAAATAATTCCTCTCTTCTGTGCAACCTTAACAAAGGGCCTGAGCTGATGGGTCTCAAAATCAACAATAGGGTCTTTGCTTTTGGGGGCTTCAATAAAAGTATGGGTATAAATATCACCGGGGCGGAGATATTTAAATAAAAGTTCTTCCAGGGATTGATTTCCACTGCCAAAATCGATCATAACAGGCATATTGGCAATATTACCTGCCTTAACAACCCGCTCAACCGGTGTCCAGTCCGCATTTTTGAAATGTGCAAGTTTAAACCCTACAACGTATTCCTTGTTTTCAATGGCAGATGCAGCTGCTTTCCCGGCATCCATATCATTGAGATCCTGTTCATAAGCACCTCCCCTCATTCCTTCGCCTACAATATTCAGCATGGATAGGACCCTGGTCTCTGACAGATCAATGATGTTTTTCTTAAATGTGTCAAAAGACCTCCAGCCAGCACCACCAGCATCAACAACAGTTGTGACTCCGGCTTTAAAGGTATGACCGTCGGGAATTACAGCGATTGAACCATTGCTCAGATAATTGGTACGGGAAGGACCATAAAAAACATGGGTATGAATATCGATAAGCCCGGGAGTAATATACATTCCCCTGGCATGCACTACCTGTGCTGCCAGGGTTGTATCGATATTTTTCGCCAGTAATGCGATCCTGGCTTCCCGGGCAGGCTGTCCATCTGCCGCAGGACGGGCAGGTTCAATTGCGACATCCATCAGTTCATTGATATTGTTTTTGGGATCGATCACATGACCACCCTTAATCAGAATACTGTAGATCCGATTTGTGGAGGACTGACTTTGTGCATTAATTCCACCAAGAGAAAAAATTAAAGCAAAAATCAATGTGAATAGATTTCTTTTCATAAATGAACGGTTTATTGATGTGAGTTCGATATTGTTTTATTAGGGAATAGGTTTAAGATATTTTTCTATGATAATATTAATAATTTTATCATTTGGAAATGATCTGTTGTGCTCTTTTTAATGGAAGCCCCGCTCTACGCTCATACTCCACAGGCCTTAATCACTGCCCGGTATCCGCTTCAATCGGGTTTAAACACACCTGACAGTACCAATTAACTCTGATCTATCCACAATTATATCAACCTGATGTTTTATTAGTAGAAACTAATCTCTATTTTTTAACATTCGAAGCAATTGCATTCAGATCATACATAATCCTTCCTCCTTTAATTGTCATTTCGCATTCCAGTTTTTGAGTACCGTCCTGTCTGTTTCCTGCAATATCCCTGAAACCAAATTTTCCGGTACGGACACTCAGAATAGCGACATCTGCGATCGCACCTTCAGAAAGATTACCTAATTCTTCGCGTTTAATCGCCTGGGCAGGTGCCCATGTGCTGCGGGCTATGACAGAGGGAATATCCATGCCCATTGCCAGATGGATAGACAATACATTGAGCTGATCTTTCATGGCTCCGTTCATACTGCCGGTATGCAGGTCTGTACCCAGGGTATTTGGCAAAAATCCTGCCTTAATAGCCGGATTAGCCTGATTGAAATTAAAACTTCCACCGCCGAAACCAACATCAAAAATGATCCCTCTTTTCTGTGCAGGTATAACAAATGATCTTAATTGTCTGGTTTGAAGATCTACGATAGGATCTCTTCTGTCAAGTTCAGTGAATACGTGCGTATAAATATCGCCTGGTCTGAGGTATTTAAAGAACAGATCTTCTATGGGTAGCTTTCCGCCGCCAAAATCGATGATTACAGGCATATCAGCCAGTTTGCCGGCAGCAACAATACGTTTTACAGGTTCCCAATCCGCTTCTGTGAAATGAGCAAGCTTAAAACCTACCACATATTCCTTATTATCAAGGGCCGCTTTTGCTGCCAGTTTAACATCCATGTCACTGATATCCTGTTCATAGATACCGCCTCTCATTCCTTCACCAACGATATTGAGAAAAGATAAAATCCTGGTTTGAGACTTATCAATTATATTTTTTTTGAAAGTATCAAATGATTTGTATCCGGCTCCACCACAATCAACAAGGGTTGTTACACCCGAGCGAAAGCTAAATCCGTCAGCTGTAACGCCTACCGTACCATTACTCAGGTAATGATCAGACTCTACGCCCCAGAAAACATGGGCATGGAGATCTATCAATCCGGGAGTTACATACATACCTTTTGCATTAACGATCTGTTCAGCCAGGGAGGGATCAATATTTTTAGCCACTTTGGCAATTTTTCCATCCCGGATAGCTACATCCATAATTTCATTGATATTGTTCTTCGAATCGATCACCGTACCACCCTTGATGATGGTTTTATACATTGGGGCTGTTCCCTGTGCCCGTAAATCAGAAACTACCAGGATAAATAGAGCAAAAAATAATATTGAGATTTTTCTCATTGTGTTGGTTCTTTATATCATAAAATAATAACCATTAAATGGTTATTCATGAATTACAAAACTACCTGCTTTTTACAGGTGTACTGGCAATAGCATTCAGATCATATACAATTCTGCCATTGCGAATAGTCATTTCACATTCAAATCTTTGTTTACCTTCATTTCTGTTACCCGAGATGTCTTTGAAAGCGAAATTTCCGTTGCGCACAGTTAAGATAGCAACATCTGCTCCGGCTCCAACTGAAAGGTTCCCTAGTTCGGGTCGCTTTATAGCTTGTGCAGGTGCCCATGTACTACGGGAAATCACTCCCTGAATATCCAATCCCATAGAAAGAAAAATAGAGAGTACATTCAGTTGATCTTTCATCGCACCATTCATACTTCCGGTATGAAGGTCTGTACCCATCGTATTGGGTAAAAATCCTGCCTTAATTGAAGGGATTGCCTGGTTGAAGTTGAAACTTCCTCCTCCAAAACCAACATCAAAAACAATTCCTCTTTTTTGTGCAGGAATTAAAAATGGTCTCAATTGCCGGGTTTTAAGATCAACAACAGGATCTCTTCTGCTCAACTCGGTATATACATGTGTATAAATATCACCGGGACGGAGATACTGATTAAATAATTTTTCAATGGACAATGGCGGATGAGTATCATCACCGCCAAAATCAATAATTACAGGCATATTTGCCAGTTTACCGGCCTCAACCACACGCTCTACCGGAACCCAGCTGGCAGCAGCAAAATGAGCCAGCTTAAATCCAACAACAATATCTTTATTTGCTAAAGCTTTATCTGCAGCCTTTTTAGCATCCATATCATTGATATCCTGCTCATAAGGATCCCCTCTCATACCATCACCAACGATGTTCAGGAAAGATAGTACTCTTGTAGCCGAACGATCGATAATGTTCTTCTTAAATCTGTCAAAAGATTGCCAGCCTGCACCGCCGCAATCAACAACAGTTGTTACCCCTGACCTGAATGTGTAAGGATCCGGTGCAAGTGCAGAAAATCCACCACTTAATCCCCGATCATCTGTTCCGGCAAAAACATGAGCATGTAAGTCGATCAAACCGGGGGTAACATACATCCCTTTTGCATCCACAACCTGTGATGCAAGTCCAGGATCAATATTTTTAGCAACTGCGGCAATTTTGCCGCTCTGGATAGCCACATCCATCAATTCGTTAATATTGTTTTTGGCATCTATTACATGTCCACCCTTGATCAGGATGCTATAAGTCTTTTGTTGAGCCTGGACAAATACAGACAGCAATAAAAATCCGGAAAAAAGCAGAAAGGATATTCTTCTCATAATTACAATTCTGATATTAAATGATTAATAGAATTGATCCCCTATTTATAAGGGATCAATTCTAAGGAGTTTTATATTTTAGGCCTTATTAGCTAAGGGAAGCAGCTTTGGCAAGCTCTTCCTGAACCCGCTTAGCCACAATCTTATCTTCTCCGTTCTTCAACATAAAGACAGTAATATTGATAGCATTTTTTTCAATCATCACCTCGATCGAAGGGCTCCCATCCTGAAGATTCTTGCGCAGTTGATTAGAGGTAATCTTTAGCTTATTCGGATCCCAGGAAATAGTGATCTTAGGTGTGTGATTGGCTATAGGGGGAACACTTACATTAACCGAAACTCCATCGACTTTCTTTGCTGCATTCTCAATAACAGCCACCCTTTGCTCCCACATTTTCCACTCTGCTTCATGATCCTGATTAACATATTTATCCAGCGCTACATACATTCCAAGAATTTCTTCTTTATTGACTTTCATTCCACGGCCAATGTTTCCTCCATTTGGCGGTGCACTTAAACGTGCAGCGGCGATCAAATCTTTACGTCCGATAAGCATACCGGCACTTTGAGGACCACGAATACCTTTTCCACCAGAAATACAAACCAGATCAAAACCCAGATCAGTATATTTCCAAAGGTTTTCAACCGGTGGAATATCTGCAGCTATGTCTATTAAAGTCGGAATTTTATGTTTTCTTGCAATGGCAATAAACTCTTCATGAAGAATTTTTCCTGCATTAGTCTCATGATTTAAGAAATACATCATTGCCGTTTTATTGGTAATGGCTCTTTCTAATTCTTCAGCAGTTTCGACTTCTACCGGAATGATACCTGTATTCATTAGAGCATGAACATAACCTACCATATGAGATTTCTGAACAATTACTTCATTTTTCTCAAGCCCGGAAACGTTTGGTAAAGCAGAAACCTTTTTTTGGTCCATACCTGTAAGCACACCTGCAGTACCCAAAACAAGTGCTGACCAGCAGCCTGCAGTTACCATAGCAGATTCGGCATGGCATATGGCGGCAATTTTTGCACCAACTTTGTCCTGAACTTCATTAATCATTACGAAGTGCTTTGCAGAATCAGCAATGGTCTGTACAACTTCATCATGCATTAAAGAAGCAGTCATGGTCGTGTAGGTTCCTGCTGCATTAATAAAGGTTCGTAAACCCAGTTCTTTGATTACATCACGCTTGCCTTTTGCCGGAGCGGCAAATGACTGGAAGGGAACACCTGTTCCGACAGCCGCACCTGCAAGCGGGGCTACCGAAAGGTATTTAATAAGATCTCTACGTTTCATATTCTTGTTTTTTTTGATTTTTTTGATTAATAAAAAACAAGAGGAGATTATAAAATCTCCTCTTGTTTTTTGTAAATCTAATATACTGAATGAATGGTGATTTCATATTGAAACCTTCATTATAACATATTAGTTACTTTGACCAGTACCCGGACCAACATCCCACCACATTCTGCCCTGTAAAAGGTCAACCTGCTCTTCAGAATAATTCTGACGTTTGATGGCTTCAAAATAGTTATCAGGATTTACGTTACGTTCGGCAATTGGCAGAGAGAATCTTCTCCACATTTTACCGGCAGTTACGTTACCAGGATAAGGGACTTTATTTCCACCTACGGTCCAGTTTGCATAATTGAACACCGGATATTTGGTTCGACGCCAGTTAGAATACACTTCGTAATCATTACCCAACAACGACACCCATTTCTGAGTAGAAATTGTCTCTAATTGCTGTGCAAAAGTACCGGCTGCAGGATATGGATTTGCAGCAATATAAGCATCTACCTGAGCCGTAGTAATTACGCCTGAATGAGGTGCAACACTTGGCCATAAGGCCCATTGAGCCATAGCGGCACGAACTCCATTGTCATAAGCTGCCTGAGCAGTTGTTCCAACACTCCATCCTCTGGCAGCTGCTTCAGCAATAATCAGATAAGCTTCAGCCGGGCTCATCGTAATGATCGGTGAACCTCTGTCAATATAAAGCAGTGAGGGTTCTGAATAAGTATCAAAATCAGTAGGCTTGGTATTGATACTACCACTGACCATTCCACGCTGAGCTGAAGGAGTATTATTGGCAGTATATGTACCACCGCCAGGGACCCAAACAACAGAAATAACCGGTAAGCGGGGATCATTGGTGTTCTTTAAATGATCGATAAATTTAGCTGCCCATTTACTGCCTTCCACGTTATCACCACCCGGACTTGTAAAATCTCCGGCGATATAAACATTTACACGTGGATTCATCTGTCCGGTTACGTTTGCATATTTAAGATAAGCAATATCCGTATTTGCTGACATCACACCTCCTGCAACTGCCTTTTCAACCCAAGCCTTGGCTGTAGCCGGTTCAATATCAGACAGACGCATGCCTAAACGAAGCATCAGCGTGTAACCAAACTTTTTCCATTTAGCCACATCACCTTTGAAATAAGGATCAGCATTACCGAATACATTCAGTTTGGTGGCATCCATAGATTTCAATGCTGTTTCAAGTTCTGTCAGCATAGCTGTATAGATACTTTTTTGAGTATCATATTTCGGCTTAAGCCCGTCAAGCCCCTTCATCGCTTCAGAGTATGGCATATCTCCCATCAGATCTGTTTGCTGATGGAAAGCCAGTATTCTGAGTATCTCGACTGCAGCACGTTTATTTACATTTTCAGGGCCTGATATTTGGGACTTAAGTTGAAGCAATCTGTTCCATTGACCGGTATAGACAGCAAAACTACCTCCTGTACCACCAAAATTGTAGAACTTATCACCGGTTGCAGGTACTTCTTTATAAGAAGAAAAATACTGCAATCCCTGGCCCAATGCCCTGTAATTTTCTCCTGGTCCGCTTGCCAGTACAGCAGCAGTAAAAGAATATTCAGGAATTACGTATTCAATGGCATCAGGGTTCTTGTTCAGGTCGGTCAGCTTTTCGGTATTGCACGATTGCATGCTTGAAACCACAAGAACAAGTCCTGCCGCATATATCAATTTAAAGAATGTCTTTTTCATGTTCTTAGATTTAAAAATTAGAATCTTAAATTCAGGTTAAAGCCAATGTTCCTAGTTCTGGGCATGGAAACGCCCTGACTTCCCTGAGCATTACCCACAGTTTCCTGCATTTCAGGATCAATACCCGCAGCTTTAATTAGCTTATCCTGATAAAGGGTTGCCAGATTCAAACCGGTTATACCGATGGAAGCAGCCTGAACCCGCATAAATTTAAGTGTATTGACAGGAAGGTTGTATTTCAATACTGCACGACGTAATTTAATGAAGTCAGTTTTGTAAACCCACATTCCTGCGTATGCGTTACCAAAGTTATTATAGTAAGTATCAAGATCAACAACAGACCATACTTTTGTGAAAGGGGCACCAGTTTGATCAACACCGCTTACAGTTAATCCGCCATCCCTTCCAGGAAGAGTTTGAGGTGTATGTCCGAAACGGGTAGCATACTGGATCAGGTTACTGTAACCAACAGCACCGAATTTTGAATCGATGTCGATGGTTAAACTAAAGCGCTTGTAATGGAAATTATTACCCAAACCCATCAGGTAAGGAGGATTTCCAACACCTATGTCAGAAAGAACTCTGTCCTCATATCCTGTTGCCTTATTGTAAACTAATGTACCGCTATCATTTCTTCTCATTACATAGGCACGAACAGTAGAATATGGAAGACCAACAGCATTGATCATTTGTGGCCCACCGATACCAGAACCTAATGTTAATACATCAATTCCTTCGGCAAGTTCAACGATCTTACTTTGATTGTAACCAAAGTTATAATTCACATCCCAGGAGAAGTTATCCTTTTTAACAGGAGTACCTGTCAGGCTGATTTCCCATCCTTTATTGGTAACCAATCCAAGATTTCTCCTACCTGCGGCAAATCCAGTTGCTCCTGAAATTGGAGGAGAAAGAATATCATTCCTGGTCCTTCTTGAATAGTAGTTCACATCCAATCCTATCCGGTTATTAAGCATTTGCAGCTCGAAACCACCTTCGATCGTAGCCACAGTAACCGGGCGAATGTCAGGGTTATTCAGGGTATTAGGATTACTTAATGTTGGCAGACCATATGCATTAACCGTACTTACATTATAAGTCTGATTGATACTACCCGCGTTTACAGTAGCACTACCTACCTCAGCCCAAGATGAACGCAATTTTGCATAATCAATAAACTTAGGCATTTTAACTACCTCAGAAAGGATAAAACTTGCACCTACTGATGGATAGAAGATCGAGTTAAATCCTGGATTTAACACAGAGAACCAATCCTGACGACCTGTAACGGTTAAGTAAAATAAATTTTTGTAGTCAATATTAGCTTCTCCGAAAACAGAGTTAGTACCACTATTTCCAATTGGATTTGGACCAAGTGTTGCTTGTACAGAATTTGCAAGATCTCTGTTCACAAGGTTTGAAATACTGTAAAAATTAGGTACTACCCACTGGCTACCGTTAGCAGTATTACTTTTATTAAAATCTCTTTCGCTCTGTGCACCAGCAAGTAAATTCAAACCAATTTTATCTTTAAGGAATCTTTGGTTGTAATTAATGATACCCTGGAAATTTGTTTTATCTGTTTTTTCAACACCTGATTGAAAATAACCTAGTGGAGTAAAAGCATTTGTATTTGGGACATAAAAAGACTCAGTATAGTAATTGAAATCTCTTGCAACAGTACCTTTGACAAATAAATTAGGTAAAATATTAGCCTGAACACTCGCACGGCCAATTAAACGCTGACGATCATCTTCATTACCCAACTGATAGGCAGCATAATAAGGGTTAATAGCAGCAGGTACCGGGTTCCACTCTAATTCCCTTCCTGTTGCCACATTGATGCCCGGTCTGGTGGGATCGGTACCTTTCATATTACGTACATCAACCACATTTGCTGCAAGATAAACCGGCCATGCAGCATTGATCTCTGCATAACCTACGTTTGGTCTGTTGGTACCTTCAACAAGATTATACTGAACACTTGATTCGATGGTAAGGAAATCATTCTTACCCATCTTACCACTCACATTCAGATTCGCAGTTTTTCTCTTGTAATCAGAGTTTGGCTGCTGATCTTTTGCACGCAGATCACTTACCGATAATCTCATTCTTAAATTCTGATTACCTGCATTGAAGGCAACGGTATTGGTGATATTCTGGCTGGTCTGATAAAAGTTCTTTATGTTATCCTTTACGTTAAATGGAGAATAAGGACGAGCCACTCCGTCAAATTGCATGACCATTGAACCATCCATTTTTGCACCGTATGATAAACGGCCTGAGCTTAGTGCGGCGGCGGCAGTAGCCGGTTTGACACCATCATTACCCTGTCCGTATTCATATTGAAAATTAGGGAAAACGGAAGGAGAACCGAAGTTTGCATCCGAAGTCACCTCAATACCGACCCCTTTTTGGGCAGAGCCCTTCTTGGTAGTGATCAGGATAACTCCGTTCGCAGCCTGGCTGCCGTAAAGAGCAGCAGCCGCACCGCCTTTCAATACGGAGATAGTCGCGATATCATCCGGGTTCATGCTTGAAATACCATCACCACGGTCAACGTTCAATCCGCCTGAACTTGATGCTGGTCCGCGGTTTCCATTATTAATTGGCATACCATCAACAACATATAAAGGCTGCTGATTACCATTCAATGAAGTATTACCACGGATAATCACACGGCTGGAGCCACCCACGCCAGAATTGGCCTGGGTTGCATCGACACCTGCAATCTTTCCTGTCAGGGAATTAGCTACGTTATTCTGACGAGCTTCAGTAAATTCATCACCACGAACTTCCTGTACGGCATATCCCAAACCTCTTTTTGCTTTGGTCACACCAAATGCAGTTACCACAACTTCACTTAATGCCTGGCGGTCTTCAACCATGGTTACATTCACACTGGTTCTGCCATTAACTGCAACTTCCTGAGTAACATAACCAATGTAGGTAAACACAAGAACAGCATTTTCAGGAGCGTTAAGTGAGAAATTACCATTCACGTCGGTAGAAGCACCAATTTCGGTACCCTTAACACGAACACTAACTCCGATCAAAGCCTCGCCTGTAGCATCAATTACCTTTCCGCGAACATCAGCTCTTTGTACATCGATATTATAGTTTGATACCGATCCAAGTGTTTGTCCGGGATTAATGGACTTCCCTTCACGTTCAGCTGGAACCAGAGCGAATTTTGAAACCTGTTCCATAAAGCGTTCATCCCTTCTTTTCAGAATAATGGTATTTTCTGTTATGGTATAGGTCAATGGCTGGTTTTTAAATAGCAGGTCAAGAACCTCCTCCAAAGAAGAGTTTTTAGCCTTTACAGTAACAGGAACCGTATTTCTCAGTAACCTGGTATTGTATAGAAAATCATAACCGGTTTGTTTTCTTATTTCAGTAAAAACTTTATCCAGGTTAGAATTTGTTTCATTTAACGTAACATTTTGTGAGAAGCCTTTTGCACTTACCTGCATAAAAGCTACTAAAATAAAAATGGCAGTTAGCTTCATAATTCGTAACGTTTGATTCGAGACCGCCTTCAGAAGTCTCCTGCCAGTAGGTTTACTGACTTTGTTAATGCAGGAATTACTGCATTCACTAAGTAAAACATTTTTCATACTTTTACATTTTAAGTTTGTTTTGTTTAATTAATTAAAATTTCGTACTCACGGAATTTAAAATCAAGATTAATCTGAAACATTCTCCGCTCCGGGGCGCAATCCGGGGCGGTTTTTTCATTTTAATCCCATTTCATAAAAATTAGCTGCTATCGGTTTTCATGATCATTCATTTAGATTTGGGTTTTATTGTATTGATTTTACTTTAATTTTCTTTCCTTTCACACTGAATTTAACTCCCCCGCTCTCTTCCATTATTTTCAATACTGCGGATATCTTCACATCATTGGAAATGAAGCCTGTAAATTCATCAGTTGGTATCTTACCTTCATAGACGAGTTCTACATCATACCAGCGCTCAACCTCGCGCATAATTTCCTTAATGGGCGTATTTTTAAATTTAAAATAGCCGTTTTTCCAGGCAATGGCCTTTTCGGTATCCGCATTCTCTATCCTTATACCCGCCCGGGAGGCATTTGTAAGGGATTGCTCACCTGGTTTTAGAAACCTGGTTCTGGAAGATATCTCTGTTCTGGAATTCAAAATTACTTTTACACTTCCTTCGATAAGTGTTGTTTTAGTGAAATCCTCATCATCATAAGAATTAATATTAAAATGGGTACCAAGAACTTCTACAACCTGGTCATCACTTTCAACCCGAAAAGGAACATTCTTATTAGGTGCAACCTCAAAATAGGCTTCTCCTTTAAGTAAGACCTTCCGTTCGGTTCCGGTAAAGGTGGTGGGATAACTCAGGGTTGTGGCTGAATTCAACCAAACCTTACTGCCATCAGGTAAACGAACCTGGTATTTGCCGCCCTTTGGAGTTTGAATGGTATTGATCACAGAACGGTCTGTCACATTCTTTCCTTTATCCCAGGCGTTCTTTTCATAAACGATCTCTCCGTTGTTCGTTTTGGTAATCGCAATATTGCCCTGGCTGGCAAGCAGGCCCTTTGCTGCATCGTCCAGACTGATCCTGGATCCATCAGCAAGGGTTAATATCGCTTTATTATATCCCGGCAGGATATCGTTTTTTAAATTAATCTCAGTAAATTGCTCTGTTTCGCTGATATCCCTGTTGGTGTAAAAATAAATGCCGGTAGTAATAGCCAGTAAAACCATAGCAGCTACAGCAAATGATTTCAGGTAATATAAATTATAGGATTGCTGATATTCTTCAACAGGATTAATAGTTTCAGCTATTTTAAAAAAAATATTATCACCCAGTTGTTCCATATCAGGAACAGGTTCTGCTTCAGAAGATTTTTTAAAACTTCCATAAAAGTTAAGCAAAGCCTGTTCTTCCTCCAGTGAAGCATCACCTGCGATATATTTATCCAGAAGTTTATGAAAATTTTCTTTATCCAAAACAAGATGATTTTAGATAGTAGAGTATAAACAATGGGGTATCCCCTAGTCGGATGAGAAAAAAAATGAAGTTTCTGAGTTGCCGGTCCTGAGTTAGCAGTTATCTGTTATCTGTTGCCGGTTATCTGTTAGCAGTTGGAGAGGTATTAAGCAGGTGTGTTCAATTGTCAAAATCAATTGTCAATTCTCCATTAAAAAAGTCCTAAGGAAATTCTCAATTGCCTCAATGCTTTGTTCAAATGATTTTCAACAGTCTTTGTAGATATATCCAGCTGAGAAGCTATTTCTTTATGTGACAATTGCTCTTCACGACTTAATTTATAGACAACCTTGCATTTGGCCGACAGCTTGTCAACTATAGAATTGATTTGGGAAAGCAGTTCACGGTGCTCAATATTTCCATATTCTGAAGGAGTTTGCAAGCGTTCATGAACATTCTCAAAAATATCTTCCCGCACAGAGCCATACCGCACTTGTCTGTAAACCTCATAACGGGCAGAAGCGAACAGATAGGATTTAAGAGATACCTTAATTTCTATTTGCTCCCTTTTATTCCAGAGATTAATAAAAATATCCTGAATGATATCTTCACATGCCTGCTGATCCCGTAAAATATTAAAAGCAGAGGAATATAACTGATTCCAATATTTCTTATAGATGAGCTTCAGGGCTGTATCATCTCCAGACCTCATTCGGCCCATTAATTCTACATCCTCTGTTTTCATTATCTCATTCATTTCGAACGATAAATTTATCAATAAAAAACATGAAATTCAAAATTTGTAATGATTCCTTTGATTGAATCCCCCCGGGAAATAATTTTTCACCTAAAAATAAGAAATTTGTTATGGAATTAATTTTATCCACAAGAAAAGAAAATATTATTTAAAAATACTAGGGGATGTCCCCTATTTTTCACTCGTTAAAGATAGAAATAAAATTTATTAAACCAGAATCAGGAAAAAACACCATATTAATCTTAAATTAAATAATAAACCTCCTAACATGAAGCAAAAACATCTTTTTATTTTCACACTGCTGTTTTTACTGTGCATAAAAATACAGGCGCAGTCAAATCAGCAGGCACAGACCGAGAAGCTTTATACTATTATTATAAAGGGTGGTCATGTGATCGATCCCAAAAACAATATTAATACGCTGATGGATGTGGCAATCAAAAATGGCAAGGTCGCTATGATAGCCAAAAACATTGATGCTTCGCAGGCAACACAGGTTGTCAATGCCAAAGGCATGTATGTAACACCTGGATTAGTAGATATTCACGTTCATTTTTTCTGGGGTCATGACGGTTCATCTTATATGAATGCTCCTTCAAGCCTGCCTCCTGACGGCTTCACATTCCCTGCCGGGGTAACTACGGTTGTCGATGCCGGAAGTCCGGGATGGAAAACCTTCGAACTCTATAAAAAACAAACCATTGATGCATCCCAGACCCGGGTTCTGGCCATGCTTAATATTGTAGGTCAGGGAATGGCCGGAGGAAAATATGAAAATGATATTGAAGAGATGGATCCTCAGAAGACAGCAGAAATGGCAAAAAAATATCCACATGATATTGTTGGCGTAAAACTGGCACATTTCAATGGTCGTACCTGGGTTCCAACAGACCGTGCTATAGAAGCCGGCCGTCTAGCCAATATCCCGATTATGGTTGATTTTGGGGGAGCTACTCCCTTTTTATCATTGGATTCACTTTTTAATGTGAAATTCCGTCCCGGCGATATCTACACACATGCCTTTGGTGGAAATGGAAGCACTAGTCCGAATGGCCGTGAGTCGATTGTTGATGTAAGCACCAATAAAGTAAAACCTTATGTTATTACAGCTCAAAAAAGGGGGGTTATTTTTGATGTAGGTTTCGGAGGTTCAAGCTTCCTCTTTAACCAGGGAACCCCTGCTATAAAAAGCGGCTTTTACCCGAACTCCATTAGTACCGACCTGCATACAGGAAGTATGAACAATGCCATGAAGAATATGCCGAATATTATGTCCTTATTCATGGCTATGGGAATGGATTTTCAAAGTGTGATCAAGGCAAGTACCTGGAATCCGGCTCAGGAAATCAAACGTCCGGATCTGGGAAATCTTTCAGTTGGTGCCGATGCTGATCTTGCAATTTTCACACTTAGAAACGGAAATTTCGGTTACTATGCCAGAGACGGAAAAATATCGGGAAAAAACAGACTGGAAACTGAAATGACAATCAGAGCCGGCAGAATAGTGTATAATTTGAATGGCATAGCAGAACCTAATATTTTACAAGGCCCACCGAGACAAAGGCCTGCAAATGCTCCTCAAAGACCAGCGAATAATTAATCATTCCAAAAAACAAGCTGTTAATTATTCTATGGTCAATTTCACATACACTTTAAAAAAAACAGGGCTTTCAGTCCTGTTTTTTTCTTTCTCCCTTTTTTGCTTTGCCCAGCAAGCGGCAATATCTTGTACTCCCCGTCCGCTCGCACCGGTTAAAACACCGGTCTCATTGCGTCATGATATAAGGGTGGAGAAAGTAATGGATATCGGTAAGCTTGGAGTGAGGCTGCTCAAAAATCCAAAAACTGCTGAAGTCTGGTATTCCACCTTTGATGGCAATGTCTTCAGGATATCTGATTTTGATACTCCTAAAGCTGCTGAACATCAGGTTTTTACTGCCGGAGATCATGGAATTACCCGCCTTCAGGGAGCTGCATTTTTAAATAATACGCTCTTTCTTTGCGGTAATATCAGTGCTAACGAAGGAAAAGGGACCAAAGGCAGAATGGTCAAATACGATCTTTCAAAGTCAAAACCAGTAATGAAAGAAGTATTCAATACAGTTGAATATGGAACAAATGCCACCACATTTGATCATGGCTGGAATGCATTGGTCATCAGTCCGGATAAAAAATTTATTTATGTAAACTCAGGAGCCAGAACAGATCATGGTGAAGTTCAGGACAATAAAGGCGTTTACCCAAATGCCAGAGACAATGCCCTGACTGCCAATGTCTTCAGAATCCCTGTCAATGCTGAAAATTTGCTATTGAGTACCGATGCAGTGCGGTTAAAAGCAGATGGCTATCTATATGCTGAGGGCATTAGAAATGCCTATGATATGAGCTTTGATGGCGATGGAAATCTTTTCGGTGTTGTTAATTCGGGTGATTATGACCAGTCGGAGGAAATGTTCTGGATCAGAGAGGGACATCATTACGGTTTCCCATGGCAAATGGCAGGAATTGAGAACCCGCAGCAGTTTTCCCCCTGGGTTCCGGATCCGGCAAAAGATCCTTTTATTAGTCCGGGAGCCCATGCCTGGGTTGTGAAATATTTCAGAGACGATCCCGGTTTTCCGAAAATACCTGATGGCGTTAAATTCAGTCCCGGGGTACAGAATTTGGGGCCGGATGCGAATGAATACAGAGATATAGCCAGCGGTAAAATTATTGATGGTGATCAGACAGGAAAAACGGTAAGTACGTTTAATGCACATAGTGTGCCACTAGGAGTGGTTTTCGATACAAAAAATGCCCTGACCTCAGAGTTCAAAGGGGATGGTTTTGTTTTCAGGTATGGCGGCGGATCTGACCGGCCGGGTACTAATCTGCTGAGAAAGAGCGGGAAAGACCTCCTGCATTTAGATATGTCATACAATAAGGCCGCTGATAATTATTACATGAAAACAACAAGCATTGTCAACAATTTCAACGCAGCTGTGGATGCCTTTATGGAAGACAATAAAATTTATGTCATGGAGCACGGAACGGCCAATTCTGAAGGCGGCCGGATCTGGAAGATCACATTACCACATAAGTAATTTTTAATAAACTATTGGATTATGTATTTAGTTCGCAAAGATTCCGGTATGTGGGCCTGGTGCTTCGACAAGCTAAGTATGAAACCGCCAACATGGAGGGAAAAATGTGATTGATATCCCATTCTATCCATGAAATACGGAACGATTGAAATAAACCCGATAAGAGTGAAAAGCCCTCCCGATTCTTATCCGGGAGGCTTGCAAGGGATAGCGGGACTGAAACAACCCAAAGGAGCAGGAATTTGCTTTTCAAATGAATAAAACGATTAAAATTTTTAGAAAAAGCAGGGCTAAAGCTAAATTA
The DNA here is from genome assembly GCA_036677005.1 of Pedobacter sp. Classification (GTDB taxonomy): domain Bacteria; phylum Bacteroidota; class Bacteroidia; order Sphingobacteriales; family Sphingobacteriaceae; genus Daejeonella. The sequence goes on along the minus strand of JAKFBV010000027.1, from coordinate 21,182 downwards.
AGGATTAAAGTCCGGATATTTTCTATTTTTATAGCCTGTCTGATAACAAAACATAAAATCAAAATTCAAATTCATTGATTGAAATTAATCCCTAAAATAAACAAACCTAAACCATCATTAAAATGGAATCGATCTGGCCGCAAAATTACGACCCGCTAAACAACGCACTTTTATCCACTGCTCTGGCAGCCCTTCCCATCATTGTCCTGCTGGGTTCTATCGCCGTTTTTCATATACGGATCCACCTGGCAGCGATCTTCGGTTTAATTGTTGCTGTCATGGTTGCTTTGTTTGTTTACAATATGCCTGGTCCTGCAGTAGCAGCTACTACCCTGTATGGCAGTGCTTATGGATTATTCCCAATAGGCTGGATCGTATTGAACTTGATCTTTCTATACCAATTAACTGTAAATAAAGGTTTATTCACGCTGATACGAATGCACCTTTCGACCATTGCACCTGACCCAAGGATCCAGGTAATCCTGATCGCCTTTGCATTCGGTGCTTTTTTTGAAGGCGCTGCAGGATTCGGAACCCCGGTTGCTATAACCGCAGCGATCCTGATACAGCTCCGATTCAGGCCATTGGCCGCATGCGGGCTTTCCCTGATAGCCAATACAGCCCCGGTTGCATTTGGAGCCCTTGGCACCCCTATTATTGCCCTGGCAGCCGTAACAGATATCGATGTGCTTAAATTATCGGCTATGGTGGGCAGGCAGCTCCCTTTATTTTCATTCCTTGTTCCATTCTGGGTTATCTGGGCGATGGCGGGCTTCAGGGGTATGATCAATGTATGGCCGGCGGCATTGACTGCAGGCTTTTCTTTCGCGGTTACCCAGTTCCTTGTATCGAATTATCATGGTCCATGGCTTGTAGATATCTTCGCCTCGATCGCTTCAATTATTTCAATCATTGTTTTGTTAAAGTTCTGGCAGCCAAAAACCCTTTGGAAATTACCTAAGGATGAGGATACTATTCCTTTAGAAGCCGACCCTGTAAATGTTTCAGGAAGGGCCATGGTAAGGGCATGGACACCCTGGGTGATACTTACTGTATTCATTTTTGCCTGGGGGGTTCCAACAATAAAAAATACCCTGAATTCGATCTCTGCACCCGAATATAAAGTGGCATACCTGCATAATATGGTAAAACGTTCTCCTCCTATTGCACCGGTACCCACATTGGAAAAACCGGCCAAAACGGAAGAAGCCGTTTTCAAACTGAACTGGATCTCTGCAACAGGAACCGGCATTTTGGTCTCAGCACTTATCGCAGGCTTTGCAATCGGATATTCTATTAAGGAAATGTTTAAAGTGTATCTTCAGACTTTATGGAGGGTCAGGTTCTCCTTAATAACCATTGCAGCGATGCTGGCGCTTGGGTATGTCACAAAATACTCGGGTGCTGATGCCACACTCGGACTTGCTCTGGCCAAAACCGGGGTGCTTTATCCATTCTTCGGAACGATGCTCGGCTGGCTGGGTGTTGCCTTAACCGGTTCGGATACAGCCTCCAATGTGCTATTTGGAAGCCTGCAGACAATAACCGCAAAACAAACAGGTGTAAGCCCTATTCTGATGGCCGCAGCGAACAGTTCTGGTGGTGTAATGGGTAAAATGGTCGATGCACAAAGTATTGTGGTTGCCAGTACAGCTACCAACTGGTACGGTCATGAAGGTCAGATATTAAGATATGTATTCTTTCACAGTATTGCACTCGCGGCTTTGGTCGGACTTTTAGTATTCCTCCAGGCCTATGTTATTCCATTCTCTAATCTGGTCGTAAAATAAAAAAACGCTGACAGGCTAACAACGCTGATAGGTTAACAACGCTGACAGGGTTTTTAACCCTGTCAGCGTTTAAATTTTCCTATCCCTAAGATTATCAGACCTTAGACAATTCCTCCTTAATACGGGTTGCTACAATTTTTTCTTCTCCCGGTACCATAATAAAAGTAACAAGCGAAATATTGTTCTTACCTGCATTCAATTCAATACCTGGCTCTCCGTCACGAAGTTTTTCCATGACCTGCTGACCTGTCAGCGGGAGTATGGCAGGATCCCATGATATCTCCAAATTAGGTGTTGCATTGGCAATTTCAGGAACATAAACACGAGTTTTAACGCTCCTGATGTTTTTAACCACCTTTTCGATATGAGCAATCTGTTTCAGCCAGAATTTCCATTCTTCATCTCCTGTACGGATAAATTTCTCAATGGCGACGTATAGACCAAGAATTTCTTCTTTATTAACTTTATGACCTCTGCCGATAGTACTTCCTCTTGGTGAAGCACTAATTCTGGCTGCAGCGATCAGATCCTTTTTACCCATCAATACGCCTGAACTTTGAGGTCCACGGATGGCTTTACCTCCAGACAAACAAACCAGATCAAATCCCATATCATTGAACTTCCAAAAATTTTCAATCGGAGGCACATCCGCTGCAATATCTATCAAAGTAGGAATATTGTGTTTTTTTGCAACCTCGAGCCATTCTTTGTGTTTAATTTGTCCCGAATTCGTATTGCAGTTCATAAATGCCATCATCGCGGTCTTATCATTAATGGCACGATCCAATTCTTCGCGGGTTTCCACCCATATCATGGTTACACCGCAATTTTTCATTGCCTGATAATAACCTATATTATGGCCTTTCTGGAGGATAACTTCCGTTTTCATTCCACTTCCTTCCAGATGAGGGATCATTGCTGCCTTTTTAGGGTCATTCCCTGAAAGTACTCCGGCAGTGCCAAGCATAATAGCAGAAAAAGCCCCTGAAGTAACTGTTGCGGCTTCAGCATGACATAATTCAGCGATTTTAGCACCTATTTTATCCTGAAGTTCGTCCAGCATACAATACCTTCTGGAAGTATTTCTTATGGTTTCAAGAACCTCATCCTGCATCAAAGATCCGGTATAAGCTGTAAGGGTAGCCCTTGCATTGATGAATGTACGGATACCCAGTTCTTTGAAAAGGTCTCTTTTTGCGGCTGCTGATACTGCCGGCAGAACTGCAGCTGATGCACTTTCTCCTGACAATAATCCTCCTGCTAAGGGTAATACGGTTAATCCTTTTAGAAGATCTCTGCGTTTCATAATCTTATTTATCGTTTTAAATTTATGAAATTTATATGGATAATATCCTAGCCACTGGACATTCTGGAAATTCAATCAAGGTAATATTGAGTTATGTAATCTTCTTGGTGATTTAAAAATATATTATTTTGTTTGCAAATATTTTTTTGAATTACGAATTATTTATTTTATTTATGTTAATAATTATGTACCACTAAACAAAAACTTAAATCAATTCCCTTATGAACCAAATGAATGAAGTAACTTTTAAGGATAGCAGCGCTAATCCGGGACCTCTGGGCCTTTTTGGCTTTGGAATGACTACTGTCTTGTTGAATTTACACAATGCAGGTATTTATGAAATGAATTCAATGATACTTGCAATGGGCTTATTTTATGGCGGAATTGCACAAATTATTGCAGGTGTATTAGAGTCAAAGAAAAATAATACGTTTGGTATGACTGCATTTATATCATACGGATCTTTCTGGCTTACTTTAGTTGCTCTTATTGTTATGCCAAAACTTGGTTGGGTCAAAGAGACTTCTTTACCTGGCATGGTAGCCTATTTAATTATGTGGGGTGTATTTACATTCTTGTTATTTATCGGAACCTTAAAATTGAACAGGGCACTTCAATTTGTTTTTCTATCATTAACTATCCTGTTTTTCCTCCTGGCATATGGCGATGCTACAGGCAATCTTAAAACTTTTACTGGTTATGAAGGAATTATTTGCGGTGCATCTGCGATATATACCGGTATAGCTACTTTACTTAATGAGGTTTACGGTAAAACAATTTTACCTGTTGGTCCTATGAAAAAGTAAGATATCAGCAAACTGCTTAATAAAAAACTGCTGTATATTTCATAAGATCACTATGGAATATACAGCAGTTTTTTACATAAAATAAAGTAGCCAATCATAATTTCTTGTTTGCCCATACCCTGGAATGATTAAATTTTAATCCTTATACCTGCTGCATTCAGACCCCTGGTAATCAAAACACATAATAAGGCGAAGCAAAGAGATTTAAACAAACCCAAAGCTCCGGTCAAAAGTATATCAGGAAACTGAAGGCCTGTTATACGATAAATAGCATAAATAAAAGTTGGTATCAGATAACAAAGCAGCGTATCTGTACCGGCAGGTTTGATCAGCTTAAACCATCCGGATCTTTTCCAAACATCAGCGAGCCAATAAATTACCGTAAATGCCAGTAAAGTAAATGCACTGCAAAGAAATAACCAGGCAGGGGTTGCCCCCAGCTTAGCCAGTCCCCAATAAGGGCGGGTCAGAATGGAAAGTGCGATCAGGACAATGGAGGAAGCAATAAAAATCAAGGTCAGCGTGGCGTTATCGCCCTTTGCAACATAATAACGGAATACAAAAGCGGCAAGAACTCCCCCCATGGTCAGACCAACTAATGTTCCTCCCAATACAGGACCAGGAATATAATTAAAAACCTCCCATTCGGGTATCAGGCCTGCTTTATTGACTATACTCAGGGAGCAAAAAAACACCCAGCCTGCCAGCAGCAAATAAAAATTATTACGGGCAAAAACTGTGATCAGGGCACTGAACAGATAAGCCCATCCAATTAAACCAAGGATACCCCACCAGTGTGTTTCGAAGCGTACATCTCCATTTTCTCCACCGCGATATATAAATGCAAGGGTGATGAGAACCAGGAAAGCCATTACCTTCAGCAGATTGGTAAGCAACTTATTCATAGTAGGTGGGTATGCATTCCAGATGAGGATAAAACACAGGCAGCTAAGGGGGCTCCATAACCATCGTGGAATTCCGGTAACATCTGCATTAATGCTCTCGCCATTCACCAGAAATACACCAATTATAAGCAGAGCCACAGTTCTGAACAGAATATGCCTGATAAGATCCCGGTCACTGTCTCCCTTTAAACGCCTGGCCTGAACAGCATAAGGAAGAGAAAGTCCCACAATGAATAAAAATGCGGGAAAAACAACATCCGACAAACCTATTCCATCGACACCACGGCTTACATGCTTAAGCCAGTCCGGAATATCTTTCAGCGACCAAAAGTCATTCACAAAGATCATAAGCACCATGGTAATGGCTCTGAGAATGTCAATAGAAGCGATTCGCTGAACTGAGGATGGTACTGTTTGTGAAGGTTCAGAACTTCCTGTTGTGATTGATGTCATGGCCATTAATGATTATAAAACCGGCATTCTGTATCACATAATGAAACATGCAATTCCAAAATCCGGAAAACTAAAGTATAGAAAAGGCCCCAATAATTTATATTAAGAATAGGTACATTTATTGAAAATTCCCATTCTTATCTGAAACTATTAAAAACAAAGAATGAAAATACAATCCACAAAAATCAATTTACTGATCTTATTTATATCCGGAGTTCTTGCCTTTCAAAGTTCAGCCTTCGCTCAAACTTTCAGAACTTTCAATAAACCGGTAATTTTTGATGCGGAAAGGAAAAAATTATCTGTCGAATATTTGAGGGTCAGACATGGGATTATACAGGATTCAGCCACGATCGTTCCAAAAATGATCGTTCTACACTGGACCGCCATTCCAACACTTGAGCAGTCATTTGATGTGATGAACCCGGTCCTCCTTCCCGGCGCAAGGAGCGGCATTGCGGGTGCCAGCAGTTTGAATGTTTCGGCCCAGTTCCTGGTTGACCGCGATGGTGTGATCTTCAGGCAATTACCTGAAACTGCTTTCGCCCGGCACGTGATCGGTCTGAATTACTGTGCAATCGGTGTGGAAAATGTTGGAGGCAGCAATGCACCATTAACAGATCAGCAACTGGATGCCAATGAGGCACTTATCCGTTATCTTAAAAAGAAATACAATATTGAATATGTGATCGGGCATCATGAATATAAATCCTTTATTGGTCACCCGCTATGGAAAGAAACTGATCCTGATTACCTGACAAGTAAAAATGATCCCGGAGATGAATTTATGGGAAGGATCAGAGAGAGGATAAAGGATTTGAATATAAAGGGCGCGATAAAGAAATAAGCGGATCTTAGGGGCTGGCAATATTAAAGTAAAAATTTATGAAACATTTTGGATATTTACTCCTGATCCTGTTATTTTTTAACCAATGCCGGAATAAGGAGGAAAATATCATTACCCAATTCCCGGGAAAGCCGGAAGTTCCTGCATCTTTAAAAGAAGATCATACCTGCCTGCTTGAAAAACTTCAGAAAATTGTTTTATTTCAGGACAGCAGCGGTCTGGCAGCAAAAAAACTCAAAAATTTGATGCAACATCATTTCCAGGAAGAAGAAGATTATGTATTAAGCCCATTAGGATTATTGCCCATGCTGGCCAGTGGCAAAATACCAGAGCAAAGCGAAGAGGTGATCAAATTGACTGAGAAATTTAAAACGCAGTTAACCCATATGAACATTGAACATCAAATGATCAAAGCATACATGGAGGAGATGAAGCTGGCCGATAAGGATAAGAAACATCCTGAAATTATTGAATTTGAAAAAGAAGTTCATAAACACGCTAAAAGTGAGGAAGATGTTTTTTTTCCTGCAGCAATTCTGGTTGGGGATTTTTTAAAACTGAAGTCCGCCCGGACAGGCCAATAAATCAAAAAAATTATGAAGGTTACCGCTTTTTATTTGGCTTGCCTGATGAGCCTAAGCACCGCGGGTACGATAGCACAATATTAATCCGGATAGTAAGGTTTTGGTCGTTAAGAGATTAGAACAGGCCAAAGGGCAGCTTTTAAAAAGCATTTCGGATTCCCGCCAACATAAAGTCCTCATAATTCAAAGCATGCTTGAGCTGGGAATGTGGAAAGAGGCAGCCGGCGCCATTTCTGAAAAAGACCTGTAACAGCCGGGTATAAATTATTATCTGCGGAATACCTCATCTGGAACAATGAATTCCAAAAAGCGGAAAACCTGGTCAGTGAGGGAAGCTATTCAAACCCTGAAAGAAGCCCAGCGAATTCTTTCCGAATCAGGCAATGGAGGTCTGATTATAGCTTAAGAATTACAGAGTCCTATCATGCATTGGGCAAAAAAGACTGTACCGATTTGTACCTTAAGGCTTTTTTAAATGGTACAAAAACTCTTCGGGAGACTGATAAGTTGAGGTTTGTGCGATTACTGAGCAAAAGCAGAAATTCCAAAATTCCGGAAGAGGTATTTCAAACAATTACTGCCAAAGGTGACTCTTATTTTTTTTGTCCGATTAATTTTATACCCTGGGAATAGTGTTAGAATCAAAGGGCGATGAAATTGAAAGTATTGCAAAATTTGAGAATGCCTATGTAATTAACCCCTACCATTTCAAAACCTGCAGGAAACTGATCAAAAATTATCAGGATGGGGGGCAAAATGAAAAAGCTGGTTCATTAATCAATACCATGGCTTTGCTTCGCAGCAGGGCTTTTTCCTCAAGCTAAAACAGATTGATTTCCTGCTCTGGTTATTTCAAATTATCAAATCGGTTTGTCAATTCTTTTCAAATGAGGAGTTTATAGCTGAAATTTTGAATAAGAGAAAACCTTTTGGTAAGTTTGCATATTGAAAAAGTTCGTTTCCATATTTCTTATTTCAGCCTATCTGATCTCAACAACTGAATTTTATCAGGTGTTAAAGATTCCTTTGCTTGCAGAACACTTCAATGAACATAAATCATTGAACGAGGGTACAACTTTCTGGAATTTTCTGATCATGCATTATACAAATAATGATGTGAAATATGCTGATAATGACAAGGACATGCGCCTGCCATTCAAATCATATGAGGGATCTTTGCAAAGCATTATATTGTCTTTTATACATAATCCTGTCTCAAATATACTAATCAAGCCTGTTGTTACAGATCTGGATGAATACAAACCACAGGAGGATAAATATTTCAGTTCAACTTACCTTTCCAATATCTGGCAACCGCCAAAATCCTGTTAAGCAATTTTATTATATTCAAAAACCGGCACAAACTTCAGGTGAGAGTCAGGTTCATCCTTATTAATCAAAGAAATTGTTAAACAATAGAATATATGTTAAATGCTATTATAGAGTTTTCCATAAGGAATAAACTCATTATAGGGTTATTTGTTATTGGTCTGATTGCTTATGGATCTTACCAAGTTACAAAACTGCCCATAGATGCTGTACCAGATATTACCGATAATCAGGTACAGGTAATAACAATTGCACCTTCATTTGGTGCAACTGATATCGAGCGATTGATTACTTTTCCAATTGAACAGGCAAACAGTAATATTAAAGGGATTAAGGAAATCAGAAGTTTTTCACGCTTTGGGCTGTCTCTGGTAACGATCGTTTTCAATGATGAAACTGATGTTTACTGGGCTAGACAGCAAGTTACTGAAAGGCTTCAAAAAGTACAGACTGAAATCCCCCCGGGCATAGGAACACCAGAATTAGGACCAATTTCAACCGGGCTTGGCGAAATATACCAATATGTTATAAGGCCTAAAGAAGGCTATGAAAGTAAATACGATGAAACCGAACTAAGAACTATTCAGGACTGGATTGTCCGCCGCCAGCTATTGGGTGTTGATGGAGTAGCTGAGGTAAGCAGTTTCGGGGGCAAATTAAAGCAATATGAAATTGCGGTCAATCCCAATAAACTGCAATCACTCAATATTACGATCAACGATGTGTTCAATGCACTGGAAAAGAACAACCAAAACACCGGCGGCGCTTATATTGAAAAAGGCCCTACCGTCCTGTTTGTCAGGTCTGAAGGCCTGATCGGAAATAAACAGGATATTGAAAATATCAGTATCAAAAATACTGAGAGCGGAACTCCGGTCTTCATCAGGGATGTAGCTGATATTAATATTGGACATGCAACACGTTTTGGTGCCATGACCTATAATGATCAGGGCGAGGTATCCGGCGCTGTTGTTATGATGTTAAAAGATGCAAACAGCAGTGAGGTGATAAAGAATGTTAAGGAAAGGATTGCCCAAATCCAGAAAACATTGCCTGAAGGTGTCATAATTGAACCTTTTTTGGACCGGACTAAAATGGTAAATAATGCCATCCATACTGTAGAAAAGAATTTACTGGAAGGGGCGCTTATCGTCGTATTTATACTGGTATTATTTCTGGGGAACTTCAGGGCAGGCTTACTCGTAGCATCCGTTATTCCATTAGCCATGCTGTTCGCAATTATCCTGATGAACACCTTCAAAGTAAGTGGTAATTTAATGAGTCTGGGAGCCCTTGATTTTGGTTTAATTGTTGACGGGGCGGTAATTATTGTGGAAGCTGTGATGCATCAGCTTTCACACGGCAAAAAGTTCGGAATAATTAACCGGCTTTCACAATCGGAGATGGATACTGAGGTTAAAAAATCTGCCAGTAAAATGATGAACAGCGCAGTATTCGGGCAGATCATTATACTTATTGTATATCTCCCTATTTTTACTTTGCAGGGAATTGAAGGGAAAATGTTTAAGCCTATGGCTCAAACTGTCGCTTTTGCCTTATTGGGGGCTTTTATCCTTTCCCTTACCTATATCCCGATGATGAGCGCCTGGTTTTTGAGCAAGAAAATAAAGCATCAGCCCAATTTATCAGATAAGATGATGTATCGGATCGAAAGGGCTTATCAGAATGCTCTTTCAAAGGTTTTACGTTTCCCTAAAGCAGTGCTGGGAGCCGTTATAGCACTTTTTATTGCCGCTATAGTTGTTCTTTCAAATTTAGGCGGTGAGTTTATCCCTGCACTGGAGGAAGGCGATTTTGCAGTGGATACCCGGGTACTCACTGGCAGCAATCTCAATACCACGATTGAGAGCACTACGAAAGCAGCCCGTATTCTTAAATCACAATTCCCTGAAGTAATTAAAGTGATTACAAAAATTGGTAGCGGCGAGGTACCTACCGATCCCATGCCAATGGAGGCCAGTGATATGATGGTGATCATGAAAGATAAAGCAGAATGGACATCTGCAAAGACATTTAATGAAATGGCAGAGAAAATGGGAAAAGCCCTTCAGGCGGTCTCCGGAATTACTGCTGGTTTTCAATATCCGGTACAAATGCGCTTTAATGAATTGATGACCGGTGCAAGACAGGACGTGGTACTGAAAATTTTTGGTGAAGACTTAGACACCCTGGCCTTATATGCGCATAAGCTGGGCAGGATAGTAAGTGTTGTTAAGGGCAGCCAGGACCTGTTTATTGAACCTGTTACTGGGATGCCGCAGATCGTTATTGAATATAACAGGGCAGCAATCGCCCAGTATAATTTAAATATTTCGGATATCAACAGGGTGATCAATACTGCCTTTGCAGGACAAAGTTCAGGCCAGGTTTTCGAAGGAGAAAAGCGTTTTGATCTGATGGTCAGGCTAAATACAGATAGGAGAAACGATCTGGAGGATGTACGGAATTTACTGATCCCAACACCCCATGGAACTCAGGTCCCTTTACACCAGTTAGCAAGCGTAGAAATAAAAAATGGCCCAAATCAGATCCAAAGGGAAGATGCCAAGCGCAGAATTGTGGTTGGCTTTAATGTAAGAGGGCGTGATGTACAAAGCATAGTAAATGAACTGCAAATGAAAGTGGATGAACAAATTAAATTACCTGCGGGTTATTTTATTACTTATGGCGGAGCATTTGAGAACCTGAACGCAGCTAAAAAGCGCTTGATGATCGCGGTTCCAGTTTCACTGCTTTTAATATTTTTACTCCTGTTTTTTGCTTTCAATTCAGTAAAACACGGATTACTTATTTACACCGCAATTCCTCTTTCAGCTATTGGAGGGATCTTCTTTCTGGCCCTTCGCGGAATGCCCTTTAGTATCAGCGCAGGTATCGGATTTATCGCTTTATTCGGGGTTTCTGTATTAAACGGAATAGTGCTGATCGCTGAATTTAACAGGCTAAAAAGTTCAGGCCTCGATAACCTGAACCGCGTCGTATTAATGGGAACTAAGATTCGATTACGTCCGGTCATGATGACGGCATTTGTAGCATCCCTTGGTTTTTTACCAATGGCTCTCAGTAGCGGTGCGGGTGCAGAGGTTCAGAAGCCATTGGCCACTGTGGTTATCGGAGGTCTGATGATCGCTACCTTACTGACTTTATTTGTTCTGCCTGTACTTTATATACTTTTTGAACGATCAGGGGAAATAAGATCATCGAAAAAACCGATTACAGTTACAATATTAATTTTCCTGTTTTTAATCAGCACTAATCAGGCTAAGTCACAGGATAAAATCAGTCTTAAGGCCGCAATTGATACCGCATTAAAAAATAACTGGTCTGTCAAAAATGAAAAGCTTAAAGCTGCTTATCAACAGAAACTGATCGGCTCATCAGCCAATATTCCGCAAGCCAGTTTGACTGCAGAGATGGGTCAAATTAATAGTTTTTATACAGATAACAAATTCGGAATATCCCAATCCTTCAATTTTCCAACGGTATATTCAAACCAAAAAAAGCTGCTGAATGAAGAATGGAAATCATCCGTCTTAAGCGTTAAACTTAAAGAAGCAGAAATAAAGAAAACTGTAACACAGGTCTTTTATACGATCCTGGTTCTAAGGGAAAGGGAAAAGCTTTTAATGCAGGCAGATAGTATTTATTCAGAGTTTTTGAATAAGGCAAACCTCCGTTTTAAAGTTGGCGAAAGTAATGTTTTGGAAAAAGCTACAGCGCAAACACAAAGAGGCGGCATTTTTCTGCAGCTGAAATCACTTCAGGAAGAAATTGAACTTGCCCGGCTGCAGCTTCAGCTTGTTCTGAATACAAGTCACAAATTTGAGCCCCAATCAAACCTCGCAAGAATGGATCTGCCCGAAGCTCTGAACGATCTGACTGTACGGGAACATCCTCTTTCGAGAATCTCGGATCAACAGAAAACAATTGCATCCGCAAATACCAAACTTGAAAGATCAAGGATGCTCCCTGACCTGAGCCTGGGATATTTTAACACAAGCATGCAGGGTACCGGCGCAAACAATGTTTTTTATTCGCCATCCAGGCGATTTAATTCAGCGCATATTGGCATTGGAATCCCTTTGTTTACTGCTTCCCAGAAAGCGAAGGTCAATGCTTCCAGGCTGGCAGAAATAATGGCGGAGGATAGTTATCAAAATCAGCTGAATATATTGGAAACACAATACAGAAGTGCCCGATCGCAATATGAAACGTATTTACAGGCCTCGAACTATTTTGAACAGACCACTTTACCTCAGGCAATCATTATAGCTCAAACTGCAAATAAACAATTCATAAATGGGGAGATCAATTACCTGGATTGGGTGATGCTGAACAACCAGGCCATAATCATCAGGAGTAATTATCTGGATATACTTAAAGCCCTGAATGAAAGCATTATAAGCATAAACTATTTAAACTCAGAACAACAATAAACAAATGAAAAATATAATCCTCATATCTTCCTTATTTCTGATTACAGCCTGCGGAAATAAGATTACACAGGAAACGGAAACAGTTCAGACTAATGAAAATTTAGTTATTCTCAACGATGTGCAGTTCAAATCTGCCGGAATTGTGCTTGGTAAACTGGAACAGAGAACTGTTTCATCGGTCATTAAGGCTAATGGTACCATAGATGTTCCACCCCAGAATATGATCTCCATAAGCATGCCTTTAGGCGGATATTTAAAATCAACCAAACTACTTCCGGGAATGCAGATCCGGAAAGGGGAAGTTATTGCAGTGATGGAAGACCAGCAATTCATCCAACTTCAGCAGGACTATCTAACCACAAAATCAAAGCTGGCTTTTAGTAAAGCGGAATATGAGCGACAAAAAGAGCTGAACTTAAGTAAGGCCAGCAGTGATAAGATTTTCCAGCAGACACAAATGGAATACAGTACCCAATCGATTACCTTAAATTCGCTGGCACAAAAACTGAGAATGATCAATATCAATCCCAAAACCATTACTGAAAATAATATTTCTAGGACTATACCTGTCTTCTCCCCGATCAATGGTTTTGTATCTAAGGTAAATGTCAATATCGGGAAGTTTGTTAACCCCTCAGATGTACTTTTTGAGCTTATCGATCCCTCATCTATACATTTGAATTTAAAGATCTTTGAAAAGGATCTCGATAAACTTCATACAGGGCAAAAATTATATGCCTATACTAACAATCAGCCCGGCAAAAAGTATCTATGTACGATCAGCCTGATCAGCAAAGACCTGTCGGCAGAGCGGACCGCCGAAGTTCATTGTCATTTTGAAAATTTTGACAAGGCTCTTATCCCCGGCATGTATATGAATGCGGAAATTGAAGTAAAAAGCGTGAGTGTTCTTGCGATTCCTGAAGACGCTATTGTAAATTTCGAAGGGAAGGATTATGTTTTTGTAAACACGACCGCGAAGCAATTTGAAATGTCTGCAATTGAAACAGGAGTCAAAGAAAACGCTTTTGCAGAAGTAAAAAATTATGAGGCATTTGCCGATAAGCAAATCGTTATAAAAGGAGCTTATACCCTGCTTATGGCCTTAAAAAATAAATCGGAAGAATAGTCCTTTTAAACCTGTTTCATATAATAGTCCTTTGCAGATTTATGCAAAGGACTATTTTGTATCATATACTGTTGGATTTCTCCAAATTAAAAAAATCTGTCAGACCTCTTCGATAAATTTTCTATCCTTCAGTTTATACATATCCATAACCAGCTGTTTTAATGCGGCAGTAACACAGGCTCCGATCCGTACCCCTTTTTCAGCAGAAGATTTAACCGGATTCCCGAAAACGCCGTTTGGTGTCATCTCTTTCATCGTACGATAGAAAGAAACTTTGGGTCCAAATAACATATCTCCGTCAGCCAGCGGAAATGCCAATACATTAGCGCCCTGTTTGATCTGTGATTCCTGTATCAGTTGGGGTGCAATCACTTTAATTAATGAGGTTTCAAATTCACAGGCATGACCAGTGCCTCCGGGACCAGTCTCGGTAATCCTTAAAAGCTCTTCCTTTGCCACATTCCACCAGGTTGCTCCGATAATCTGCAGTCCCGGATTTGCAGATCCAAGCTGCTCAACAATGACCTGCATAATACCCTGATTACCTCCATGGCTGTTCAATAATATGATATTATAAAACCCATGGTGTAATACCGATTGAATAATGTCTTTCACAACAGCTGCAAAGGTATCGTGGCTCAAACTAAGTGTACCACTAAAGCCCATATGATGGTCTGAACAGCCAACTGCCACAATGGGCAGTATCAATACCTTATCCCCGATCTCTTTATTCAGCAATTCTGAAAAATATTCTCCGATCAATCTGTCGGTTGCTACCGGTAAATGAGCCCCGTGCTGTTCAATAGCTGCAATATTCAATAAAACAGGAATTTGTTTATCCAGAGCATCAATCCGGGTGGATGTAAGTTGATCCCAATACATAAAAATTAGATTTAGCGAAAATGATCAGAAGAGTATTAATTCGCATGATATCCCCTGTAAAGCAGATATCATACGGTATAATTTATTTAAGATTTTGAACTGTAATGCGGGCAGGGCGAACTCCGGTAAAAAACTCAGAATAAACCTTATTATACCTGTCCCAGTCTTTAATATCAGCCAGGTGAACAGAACACTTAACCACATCATCTAAAGTGCCACCGGCAGCCTCTGTCAGGCATTTAATATTGTGAAGCGTTTGAAGTGTTTCCTCTTCAATAGTTCCCTTTACAAAGGTTCCCGTTGCAAAATCTACCGGCCCCTGACCGCTAATATATACCGTGCCGTCAACTTCTACTGCATCAGAATAGGCACCAATTACAAAATCCTTATCTTTTTGTTCCGGGTGAAAAATTTGTTTTTTACTCATTATTTTTAAACTTTTAGTTAATAAATTATTTTAATCATTTATTTTAATAGGTTGCCCTTCCTCCGGATAAATCGTAGGTAAATCCGGTTGTAAAGCTTGCTTCCGGCGAAACAATGAAAGCAGCAATGCCGGCAGCTTCTTCCAAAGTGCCGCAGCGTTTCATCGGAATTTTATCTGTCATATATTTCACCTGTTCATCAGGTAAAGATTCAACCATGGCCGTACGAATAACAGCAGGGGCCAGCGCATTGATCGTAATTCCCTTTTCAGCATATTCTTTACCCTGCACTTTGGTCATACCGATTACAGCTGCTTTAGATGTAGAATAAGCCAGCATTCCGGCATTTCCTTCTTTTCCGGAAATTGAAGCAATATGCAGGATCCTTCCATAATTGTTCTTTAACATAAAAGGTATTGCATATTTGGAGGTATAAAAGGAACCCATCAGATTCACATTAAGAACCAATTGCATATTATCTGCCTCAACCTCATGGCTCAGAATACTCGTCTTGCCGACAATTCCGGCACAGTTAACCAAAATATCAACCCGGCCAAATCTCTCATTTACCTTATTAATTATCACAGAAACCTCTGCTTCATTAGTTATATCCAATGAATAGATCGCCGATTCTCCTCTTAACAGATTTCTTGTCTTTTCCAATCCGCTTTTATCTTTATCCAATAAGGCCAGCTTTACGCCCTTAGCTGATAATTTCAAGGCAATAGCCTGTCCTAAGCCGGATGCCGCTCCGGTTATTATTCCCACCTGATCTTTAAATTCAATTTTCATCTATTTATTTTTTGTTTATTAATGGCGATGAAGCGATCATGATTTGATAATCATACCCCTGCGGGTTTTGGCAAAATCATGATGGTTTCATCTGTAAGTATTTTCTAAATCTTTTCGTATTTAATTTTTTGTCCCCATCAACTCATGTAAGCTCACTGTATCTGATTTTCTGGTCAGCAAATGAATAATTGTCCATGCTACCAGGTAGGTCAGTCCGCAGATAATGAATAATAAATTATACCCCCCTGTCAAATTCCCTGCTGCCTTATAACTATCCAGAATATATCCTACAAGTAATGGGAACAGCATTCCTCCCACCGCACCAGACATAGCGCCTATTCCTGTAACTGAGCTAACTGCCTGCTTGGGGAAGAGGTCAACAACCAATGTAAAAATATTCGTACTCCATGCCTGATGTATTGCCAGAGTAAAACTGAGTATCCCAACTACCATCCAGGCATTAGTGGCAAACTGAGCTGAAAGTACGGTTAATTCCATAATAGCGAAAATAAAAAGAGCAGTTTTTCTTGCCTTTAAGGTAGGCCAGCCCCATTTAATCAGCCAGGATGAAAAATATCCCCCGCCAATACTTCCGGCAACGGTCATCGTATAGATAATCATTAACTCCGGACTTAAATTCGACATATTCAACTTAAAGGTAGAAGAGAAATAAGAAGGAAGCCAAAACATAAAAAACCAGTAGATCGGATCCAGCAAAATCTTTCCGGTTATAAAGGCCCAGGTCTGCGGATAAGTAAAAAGTTTGAGCCATTTAATCCTGACCACTTCTACCTCTGCTTCCGGGTCTAATTTCTGTCCATCATGAATATAATTGTACTCCTTTTCTGTTAAACGCTTATGTTTAGATGGAACGTCATAAACATATATCCAGACTAAAAGCCATATAAAACCAACCGATCCGGTAATGATAAATACTTCATGCCAGCCATAAGTACGCAGTATCCAGGGTACAATTAACAAGGCTAAAATAATACCGAAACTGGTACCGGCATTGAATAATCCGGTAGCCAGGGCCCGCTCTTTCCTTGGAAACCATTCTGCGATGGTTTTCATCCCGGCAGGCACATTTCCTGATTCAGTCAGGCCCAACCCAATCCTTGCCAGGCCAAAGCCTGTAACACCTCTGGCCACGGAATGCAGCATACCCATAATACTCCAGGCTGCAACCGAAATAATATAGCCGGGCTTAGTACCTATCCGGTCTATGAACCATCCCCAGGAAACCAAGCCAACGGCATAAGCTCCTGTGAAGGCCATAACCAGAAAGGCAAAATCTGTTTCAGACCAGGTGAATTCAATTTCAAGCGTTGGCTTTAATAAACCTAGTATTTGTCTGTCCAGGTAATTGATCGTTGTAGCCGAAACCAATAAGGTTAAAATGATCCAGCGGTAATTCTTAATTTTTCGGCTAAACATATATCATTGTTTAAAATAGTTAAAAATTTGAGTAGCAGACTATTATTTATCTGGCAGAGAGAAAGCTACATAAGTATCCGCCGACTTGGTTTTCATCCTACCCCCTCCGCAGGCAATGACGATATATTGTTTACCCTTTATACTATAAACAGATGGCGTTGCATACCCCCCGGCAGGCAAGTCAGTTTCGAATAATAACTTTCCGGTAGTTTTATTAAATGCACGGAATTTTTCATCCCTGGTGGCGGCAATAAACACTAAACCACCTGCTGTCACTGCTGATCCGCCCCAATTCTCAGTGCCTGAATGTATGCCCTTCGCTTTCAACTCAGGATAATCACCCAGGGTGTTTTTCCAGACTATCTTTCCGGTACTCATATCAATAGCACTTAAAGTACCCCATGGAGGTGTTATGGCAGGATAGCCTTCCAAGGTTAGAAATTGTTTAATTCCTGCAAGCCGGTATGGTGTACCGTAAAAAGGATGTCTCGTTTTCACAACGGGGACAAACTTCTCGTTGTGCTTCAATTTAAGATTCAGAAGATAGGATGCAATAGCGGTTTTTTCGTTTTCCGCTAAATTCTTAAACGCGGGCATCATTCGTCTTCCCCCTGATACCAATTCCTTAAAACTCGCTTCATTGTATTTTTTCTCAATACCAACTAAAGTGGGGAAATTTCCGAAACCTTTCAGATCAGCACCATGACAACCTTTACAACTTTTAGTATATAAAGTTTTGCCGGCCTCTAAATTTGTCTGGCTTGGCTTTGGCGACTTGTCTTCCCTGGTATCAAGCATCGTGATTATCCAAGGCATTTCCGTCGCGTTAATGTACAATATGCCGGTTGAGGGATCAAAGGATGGCCCTCCCCATTCAGCACCCCCGGTAAGGCCCGGAAGCACAAGGGTGCCCTCTATGCTGGGAGGAGTGAACATTTTTCCGGATTTATAAGTTGCAAACCTTTTTTTCAGTTCCTGTAAAGATGAATCAGGAATATGGGGATTCAAATCAGATTCCCTAAATCCCTGTCTGGCAAAAGGGGGTATCACAGTTGGGATTGGTTGTGTAGGAGAGGGTTGTTCTCCTGTAAGATCTGAAGATGCCGGTACAGGTTTCTCAATTATAGGATATAAAGGCTTCCCTGTAAGCCTGTCGAGCGTATAAATAAAACCCTGTTTGCTTACCTGAACAACCGCATCAATGTTTTTCCCATCTTTCTTAATGGTTACCAGTATCGGTGCAGTAGGTAAATCCCAATCCCATAGATCGTGGTGTATGGCCTGGAAATGCCAGATATATTTGCCGCTGGCTGCATCAAGTGCAAGAACACTATTTGCGAAAAGATTGTCTCCCTTGCGTTTCCCCCCGTAAAAATCCGGGTTTGAGGTTCCTGTTGAAGCATAAACGATCCCTCTTTTCTCATCAAGACTGAAACCGCCCCAGGCATTTGCCCCACCCACATATTTATATGCTTCAGGATCTTCCCATGATTCAGAACCGGTTTCACCCGGTTTGGGTATGGTGCGAAACATCCATTTCATTTTACCCGAATGAACATCATAGGCTCTGATATGGCCTGGAGCAGCCTCTTCTTCTTCTGATAAACTGGTGCCGACAATGATCAGATCCTTATAAATGATACCTGGAGTGGTAGAAGTTACCCGAAGATTCGTTATATCCCTGTTCAGTTCCAGATTATCATGAAGTGCGATCCTGCCATTATTGCCAAATGAAGCGACCGGTTTGCCGGTAGCACCGTTGATACAGTATAAGGAAGAACCTGCTGTATAAAAAATAAGGTGTTCATTGTCTTTGCCCTTATAGAGAGCAACTCCACGGCAGGCGTTTATTCCATAACTCTGTCTTCCCGCATTATCCATTAACATGGTTTTGTTAGGATCGAACACCCATTTTTCCTTGCCAGTAGCAGCATCGGCAGCAAACAGTTTCAATTGAGGAGAAATGCCATACAATACCTCATCCACTATTAAAGAGTTTGCCTGTATCTGACTTGAGGGATCCGCATCTTTGGTATGGTAAACCCAGGCAATCTGCAGATCTTTAACATTGGCAGTGTCTATATCCTTCAGAGCGGAATACTGTAAGCGTTCTTTACTCCCCCCATACACCTCCCACTCTTTAAATTGTAGCTTGCTTTCACAGGAAATAAAAGTACAAGCAAGCAGAATTAACACAAGAAAACCATTAACCGAATTCCTGCCATTCTTATAGGCAATAAATATTTTTTTAATCATTAGTTTCTATAAAGACAATCATTTGTGATGGTTACATTCTATAAATTAAGTTTCCGGCGTCCTTCGTCGGTAAGAAGATTTGAACTCCATTCCGGATACCAGGTCTGTTCCATGATCACCTTTTGAACACCCGGAACTTCATACAATGTTTCCGTGATGTTCTTTGAAACTGTTGCATGAACCACATTGGAACCATAAGTAAAATACGTTCCAAGTGGCCGGCCCCGGTGAGGCATAGCCATTGTTATTTTCACCACCCCGCCACGTACAGAAATATCGTAAATGAGTCCGAGGTCAACCACGCTGATATCAGCTTTATATAGTTGAGGATCTTTGACATCTCCTAAGGCCTTCCATAATAAGGCTTTGGATATTGGACTGTCCTGAGCTTCTCCCAAACGGGCTAAGCGACGAGGACTTTCCCTGGCAGCAGCATTATTAATCAACTCTGCTCTTGAAGCAGACAAAGGATTCAGAAGTTCTTTTCTTAAAGCTTCGATCTTCGCAGGTCCGTCCTCCCAGGTAAATGGAATCGTAACATAGGCATTTTTCTGATGAAGAACAGCCCCTTTCGGTATCACTTTGACTGTCTTTGGAACCGGATAGCGGCTCCATATCTGACCATGCCATTTATAATATAAATTTGGTGACCCATTATGGCTTAATTCAGGTAATCCGTCTGCTTCATGTCGCAGGAAAAATCCGAAAAATGAGTCCCTGGTATCTTTATTAAAGAATCCAATACCCCATAATTTTTCTGCAGTATCTGCAGGAACCTCCCCTGTTTTAAGCTTCTGATCAGGACCCATCCAGAGCATATCAGTGAATGACTGACCGGTAATAACCCATTCATCATCCCTGAGTGCTGCAGGTGCAAACTCTTTCACAGCCGTCATATGGCCAAACTTGTGGAAATAAGGTAAACCAGCATAGAAACGATATTCAATATCCATGATCATCCTGGCAGGTGAGAATAAGGGATGTACCGGTGAATAAGGAAATCCCCAGCGGCGTATGATCGTACAGATCGGGCCTCTTACCACTTCAAAATCAGGACATTCATCCCAAAGGGAGATACGCATTTTCTGAACCCCATCTTCAGAAACATAATCATGTGCCCAGTCAATACCTGCAGGCTCACCATGACCCTGACCTCCGGAATAGATCTCAAGTCCATGCTCACGTTTTAAGATCATCCGGGCAAGCTGTCCGGTTTGTCGGGAGAGAATGGCAGTAAAATGTTCATTTTCAATATCCAGTCCGTATCCTTCGCCGCTAACCTTCAGATCTGACTGATAATTAGGTAATTCAGCATCCGGATTACCGTAGAAAACAATATAGTTTCTCTTCTCTTTGCCCTGGCTGTCAGCAAGAAAAAGAAGCTTACAGATCTTTTCAGAACCTCGTCTGATCTCTGAAAAAACCTGGGAGATCACTTCAGTGAGTACACCATCCCTGATTTCTGCTACACGTATTTCGCGGGCCAGTGAGGCTGTTTGAGCAGCCTGAAAACTTAGTAATACCTCAACGGGCTCTGCTTTACGCTGAATACCAACCTTCTCCTCCAGGCTAAGCACTTTATAATATTGCCAACCTTTAGCCCAGGTTTTCCAGACTGCAGGCAGTGATGCAACTGAACCAAACTGGCCCGCACCTACCATGGGAGTGCCAAAATCCTCCTGTTCTGCCTGTGCCTGAATTTGAGATATCCTTAATGAATTTGCAAGTGCCCGTCCAATACGAAAATCTTTATTAGCCCATGCTTCCTGAAGCAGCTTCACTTT
>JAKFBV010000026.1:0-20149 GCA_036677005.1 Pedobacter sp. | reverse complement strand
TGTGGTAATCTTCTTTAAGATACTGATTTTCAAGGCTTTATGCAAATTAATCGACACCTTTTTATACTTATTTTACTGTTTTTATTATTTAGTTTAACCCTTGATTCGCATTAATAAGTTATAAGTTATAGGTAATAAGTTATAGGTAAGTAAATAATTTTTCTAGTAAATTAAAATAATATCTCGATATGATAATGTTTTAAATTATACCAGCCATATTCTCTGTATTATCAGGGCAGCAAAGCAAAACTACGGAATTAACAAAAAGTAATTGTTAAACAAATAACATGAATTCGGTTAATAATTCATCAAAAGGGATGATATTATAGGAGTAAAAAAAGGAAATTGATAAGTTTACTTTGTTAAAAATAAAAATCAAGTCCTAAAAACTCTGTATGTACCCTGCAAAACTATTACTTTCATTCTTTTTCATGATCTTACAATCAGGCGTTCTGCAGATTCAGGCGGGTATAAGATCATGGTTTACCACGTCTGGGATAAGAATTTCTTCAGGACTATTTATTGGAGCAGATAAAAATGGACCCAATCATCCAATAAGCCCTAATGATTTTAAAGGTACTGACACGGAGCGTATTCAGGCCGCTGTTAATGCCGCAAAGGGAACTACAAATAAAATCGTCATTCCAATGCAGAATACTAAAGGAAGGAATTCCTGGAAAATTGACAGGGCGATCTTATTACCAAGTAATATGACAGTGATACTGGATAATTGCATCATTCAATTATCTGACCTTTGCAGGGATAATATGTTCAGAAGTGATAATGTGGGAATAGGCATAGCCAATCCGGGCTGGAATTATAATATAAGTATTGTCGGAATAGGTGATGTAGAATTAAAAGGAGCAGATAATCCGCGATCAACCGGAGATGCTTACAGAACACTTACATTAAGCAATGAGAAAGGCAGAGTGAGTTATGGAAGTGATGCCGGAAAGGAGGGCGCCAAACAGAAAGGCGATTGGCGGAATAACATGATTCAGATTGCCAATGTGGATGGATTTAAACTAAAGAACGTAACCATTAAGAACTCCCATGCCTGGGCCATCTGTTTCGAAAGGACCAGAAATGCCGAACTGTCAGCATTGAAATTTATTAATCCGGAATATATACCGGTGAATGGCAGCCAGGTTAAAACGTATAATAAGGATGGCATAAACCTGCGTCATGGTTGTAAATATTTCAGGATTGATAATATTACGGGGATAAACGGAGATGATTTAATCGCACTTTCAAGCCTTGATGCTGCCCCATATTATCATACCAATGGTGATATAAATTCTTACCAGGTTACTTCCACTAAATGGAATGGCCCGGAAGATGATATTGAACAAGTGTTTATTACAAATTGCCAGACAAACTATACCGGGGTGGCGATCAGGGCAAGCGACAATGCCGGTATCCATCATGTATATATCAATGGGGTAATTACAAAAGCAAGACCAGATACGCCGCCTCCTTATGGTGGCAGCCCTTATACTATACTTGTAGGTGGCCGTGGTTATGGTGATCATTCTGTCCGGGGTAAAATAAATAATATTTATGCTGCCAATCTGATCGGAGATGGTAAATCATTGATCCTGGTCGAATCTCAAATATCTGATTGTCAATTTATTAATGGAATATATACCGGAAGTGCCCCTGATGCCATTACTTATACGATAGAAAAGAAAACGACCACAAACGTAACAGAAGTCAATTTAATAAAGGTACCGGCCAGCCCTGAGAAATAATACTGTGTCGTCTGTACAAATCGCGCTGTTATTATCGAATTCAGGTTAATATGATACCTTTTTAGTAAACAGGTATATTTTGGCACGAAATCAGCGTTAAGCATACTATGAAAAGATTAGTTCTCCTGGGCATGGTGGCCCTGTTCGCCTCAGGCTGTGGTTTAAATAAGCAGGCCCGTTTATTAGAGGCTTTTGAAAAATGTACCTATGAAATAAACTCTGCAGATAGTGTCTATGTTGCGGGGAGGGATGTCAGTAAACTCATCAGGAACAGAACCTTTGAATTGAGGAACATCCCTGAACTGGCACTTGCCTTATTCAGGAGAAACATCCCCTTATCGGCTAAAGTAAACCTGACGATAAATAATCCAACATCCCGTACCGCTGCAATAAACCAGTTCGAATATATAGTGCTGATCAAAGGGCAGGAATTAGCCAACGGATTTATAAACCAGCGGGTGAGTATTGAACCGGGAGGAACCACCACTGTTCCGGTGAGGGTCAATTCGAATATATATTCCTTTTTATCAAACGGAAAAACCATGGAGGAGGTCATCGATTTTCTGAGAGGCGGCGAAAGCGGGGCAACTGAGAAAAAAGGTATGGTCACCATCAGGATCAAGCCAACTATTGAAATAGGAAATAAGCTGGTGAAATATCCCGGTTATATCACTATTGATAAGGAGATCAGCAGCAAAATCCTATTTTAACGTGAGTTCGATATTATTATGTTTAATAGTAGAGTTTGAGATGTTTTTCTGATGTGCTATTAGGGCTCATATCGTTTGGAAACCTGTTTTTATGCAATTTTTATTGGAAGCCCCGCTTTCCGCTCATACTCCACAGGGCCTTAATCACAGGCCGGTATCCGCTACAATCGGGTTTAAGCACCTCAGACAGTAATTTAAATCCTGATTTATCTCCAATATATCGAATTGAGGTTATTTTAAACTAAAGCCGCTCCGCAAAAATCGGAACGGCTTCTTTTTTAAAAATTTGTTTCATCAGCACTTGGACCATAGCTGCCGGGTATCGGAATATTTAAAAGTCTCAGATACACTCCAAGCTGAGCACGGTGGTGAATGATCTGGCTGAATGTCATACGGATCACTTCTCCCTTTGAACTTACACTATGGATCTCATCCCCGGTGCGCAGGGTCCAGTCAGGAAGCAGATCCTCATCTTTTGCTTTCTCAAGATTCGATCTTGCATCGGCAATGGATACTTCCAGAAGATCCAGCAAATCGGAGGTATTATTTATTTCTGCAGGCTTATAATCCATAGTTGCAAAATCGAGCTCATCCAGGGTCAATGCCATACCCACCCAGGTGGGAAGTTCTGCAATATGGGTAGCAAGGATTTTCATATCCATGCTTTTTTCATGAGGCTTCCAGCCGAATTTATCATCCGGTATCCGCGACAGCATTTTACGTGTTGTTTGAGCTTCCTGCTCAAGTTCCTTCAGAAATGTCCTGATCAATATCATAGCTTTTAAATTTGTTTAAGTACAAATAAAGCCAGGCTGAATGACAACCCTATGTCAGCAGACCTATAATTTTTTTAAGAGGACAGAAAGCATAGATCTGATCTTTTCCTTTAAGGTTTCAGGCCCGACTACAGTGGCATGATCGCCGAACATCATGAACCATCGGGCAAAACCCTCCAGGGAGGAGGACAGAAAGCAGAGTTCCATCATTCCGCCCAGGTCCTTTTGAGAAACAAAACCGTTATAATACTTCTGATGATCCAGCCAGAATGCTTTTGATTTGTCTATCCTGATCACAATTAGCTCAAGATCACGGTTTTCCAGATCAGAATTCTGCTTTTTCTTTTCGAAGTATTCTTTCAAACCCGGATGGCTGTTTTCAAAGGGGATGCCGGTATCGGTGATGGAGGAGATCCTGTCGAGCCTGAAATCCCGGTAATCATTCCTCATTCTGCACCAGGCGATCAGGTGCCAGTAATTATCGGAATAAAAAATGCCCATGGGTTCAACCAAACGCTCTGTTTTTTCCTGTTTATAACGTGAATGGTACTGGATTAACAGGACCCTGCTCCGGTCAATACTTTTCAGAACCGGCTCCAGCAAGTGCAGATCGGGCTGAACAGCCGCATCTCCGGGCCGTCTGAAAACCTCAATGCGATCATCAATGCTTTCCAGAAGTTCTTTCTCGGCCGGGTTCAGAACTGCCCTGATCTTAAACATAGCTGAGCTGTAATTCTTACTGTTGGGACCGTCTGTCAGCTGAGCCACCAGTTTCTCGGCAGTCAGGAATGCAATGGCTTCTTCAGGTGTAAACATCACCGGCGGCAAACGAAACCCATCTACCAGTGAATAGCCTATTCCCGCTTCGCCGATAAGAGGAATTCCGGCCTTTTCGAGGGTACGGATGTCACGGTAAACCGTCCGCAGACTAATTTTAAATCTGACTGCAATATCCTGCGCTTTTACCACTCTCCTTGATTGAAGCTGAATAAGGATGGCAGAAATACGGTCGATGCGATTCATAAAACAGGATACCTAAATGTAGAATTTTGTTACTGATCTGCCGGTACCAATAAAAAACATTATTTGTACAGGCTTCCTCAACTAAAACAAAGTGATACCCGCATTCCATCCCAGCCAGCCATTGGCCCGGCTGCTGTAAACTTTCGCCGATCCGGGTGCGATCCGGGTTTTATAACCGGCGGCGATCACACTGCCAGGATCATTGTAATAAACAGAATAAGAAGGGCCGGCAAATATTGAAAGGCCCCTGATCAGCCGCAGCTGCATATTAAGCTGTGCCTTGCTCAGGATATGGGAATGATCCCAGTTTCCCAGGTACAGGCCCTGAGAAGAGATCTCTGCAGAAGCAGAAAACCTTTTGCTGAAAATCTGATCATGTCCCAGGCCAAATCCGGCGGAATACACTCTTTCATTCGCCGAAAAATTTGCTGCCCCGATCAGCATAGAATAGAGTTTTGAATTTCCGGTTTTAATCGCTGCCTGGGTATTAAAAACATCGCTGGCAGACAGGCTGAGTTTATGATATCCTTTTCTGACCCAATTGATCAGACCTATACTAATCCCCGAAGAAGTGTCTGCTACATTGACCAGTCCGATCTGTAAACCGCTCATCTTTTTTGAATAGCTGAAAATACCCGCGATCTGGATTCCTTTCATCTCCTGTCTTGCGACATTTCCGATCCCGGCGATCTGGATACCACGGAGATTACCGGATACATTTCCAATCCCCGCTAGTTGGATCCCAAAGGTATTATTGGAAACCAGGTTCCCAATTCCGGCTGCCTGCATCCCGTTCAGGTTATTGCGGACATGATTGAAAATTCCGGCAGCCTGCCAGCCTTCGGCACTTTTACGAACATCATTGACCAATCCGCCTGCCTGGAAACCGCTCAGACTGTCCAGAACCGAATTAACTAATCCTCCTGCCTGGAAACCGCGTACCGAGCCTCCCACCAGGTTGGCAAGCCCCGCCAGCTGAACATATTTAACATCGTTCTTGCTGATATTAAAAAGCCCGGCAACTTCTGCCCCGTTAACCCCGGCTGTATATCCTCCCACAAGATTCAGGGAGGCCTTGTTCACAACCTGTGAACTAAACATCCCATGCGAGCTCAAACCAGGAAGCAGGGAGGCCTGAAAAGGACTTTTTGCCATAAACCCGGAAATATTTAAACTCTGGATCTGCTGCCTGGCTGATACCAGAAATTTACCGATCCCCAGACGTTCGACCAGGTTGGAGGCAAAAGAAATGTTCCCTTCATCCTCATAGATATATCCCTCTGGTTTAATCGTAACGGTAGAGAGAAACATCATGCTCGTATCGCGGTAAGCTTCCTTACTGAGGGTGAGAATAACAGACTGATGATTTCCTCTGATCCGCATCCTGAAATAACCATTCTTATCGCTCAGGGTGGATTCCAGGAGTCTCTTTTCATACACACTTGCATCCGGGACCATTTTACCCGTGTGTTCATCAATGACATAGCCGCTGATCAGGTAATGACGCTGATCTGTTTTAATGATCTCGGGCTGAATTGAAAAATGCAGAAATGTTGAACGCAGTATCACATACCTTCCGCTTTCGCGATAATCCGCCCGGCCCAGTAAGAGCCGGTCAAGAATATCAATTACGCTTTCATTTCTGGCATTTAAGGTGACCAGGCTGTCGGGATTGAATACTGTTCCGCTGTAGGAAAAATAGAAGCCTGCTTTTTTACTGATGACATCAAGTACCTCACCCAGGGGCTGTTTATTCGCGTCAATTGAAATGCGCCGGTATAAATTAGGAATATCCGCTGAATGTTGTGCCTTCAATGCCGCGCAAGGGCATAAAAACAAAACGATCAGGATAAATCTCAGCTTCATGGAAAAAACTATTTGAGGATGATCTTACCGTCTTCTTTGACCAGGCTGGCTTTGAACGTTTCGGCAATGACATGCAGGATCGTATCAAGCGATTCGTCCCTGAAAGTAGCGTTCAGGGTAAGTTCCCGGAGCTCCCGGTTTTCAATAATAATATTGCTCTGATAAGCCTCATTCAGTATTTCAACCACCCTCCATAGCGGGGTATTTTCTGCCACAAAAACCCTGGTTCTGTAATAATTATATAGCTGATCCCCGCTTAATTCTTTGCGAAGCACAGCATCTCCAGCTTTAATTAAAACTTTTTCACCCTTCCTTAACTCGATATTCTGTTCATCCATACTTACCTGAACCCTTCCGCTTTCTACAATGACCTCTGTTATGCCATTGATCTGCTTCACATTGAAGGAGGTCCCCAAAACACGGATACTCACCTGGTCGGCTTCGATGATGAAAGGTTTGCTTTTGTCGGGGCTCACGTCAAAAAACACTTCCCCATGATCTAAGCGAACGCTGCGTGTGTTCCCCGTAAAATCCTTTTTATAAGAAAGCACCGCATTCTTGTTCAGTGTCACCCTCGAACCATCCGGGAGGGTCTCTGTGCGAACCATTTGCCCCGATGAAATGATATTATAGGAAGGTCCGCTCAGAACCGAATAAAAAAACCAGGCTCCCGCGATAATAAATAAAACCGCAGCGATCCTGAGCCAGCTAAAATTCCTCCTGAGGGGATGAACACCGAAATCTTCTGAATCAGATGGAATTCGAGCCTGAAAATGCTCCCAGGCTTTTCCGGTATCAACTGTACTTTCCTGTTCCAGATCTTTGCTGCTGTTCCAGATCAGTTCAAAGCGCGAAAATTCCTTCTGATTTTCAGGATCCTCAGCCAGCCAGCCCTGGACCTGAACATCCTCCTCAGGACTGGTCTCTTTCAACAGAAACTTTATCAATAGATCATCGCTCATGCTGTTTTCCTAATTCAAAAATCTCTGTAAAATATCAATAATATGGCAGGCAGAAAGTCAACTAACTTTAAGCGAAGTATCTTCAGAGCTTTACCCATCTGGTTTTCTATGGTTTTTACAGACAGTCCGAGCTGATCAGCAATTTCCCTGTATTTCAGTTCCTCAAAACGGCTCATCTGGAAGATCGTCCGGCATTGTTCCGGAAGGTCATTGAGCGCTTCTTTTAAGCGGCCCTGCAACTCATCCAGTTCCAGTTTATCCGATGTTCTTCCTGCCTGATCATTCATGGTAAATACAGCATGATCCTGATACTTTAATTCTATTTTTTTATGTCTCAGATAATTCAGGCAATCGTTATACACACATTTATAAAGGTAAGCCTTCAGCGAGGTCTGAATGGATAAAATCTCCCTCTTTTCCCATAATTTAAGAAACATGCTCTGAACTATTTCCTCCGCATGACTGTCATGGTGAAGCATCACACTGGCATAAGCATGCAGAGCCTTAAAATGTGCTTTGAACAATTGTTCAAAAGCAGCATCATCATACTTTATTCCTGTGGTTTCCTTCCCTGTAAGCGTGAGTTCCAAGCTGTCAGACCGATTTCAAATTAAATGGATATCAATAGCTCTTAGACCTCTCAACCCATCGATTTGTTACAGGCTTATCCCTGCCCGCTGCTTTCAAAAGCCATAGGCAGGGGCTGAAACCGGGAGATTCTGATGCCAGACAGGGAAAAGACTGCCGCAGGGTCTGATCAGAATTTGATCACCGTACCACTGCCGCTGATATCAGCATCAACCACTGCATTTCCGGTATAATAAACTTTCCCGCTTCCGCTGATACGCGCCCTGAGAGAATTCTCTACGCTGAGGCGGACATCACCGCTTCCGCTGATCTTAACATCTCCCTTTTTACTCCTGATCTTCTCCAGATCGGCATCTCCCGAACCAGAAATATTTACAACCACTTCTTCAGCAGAAAACAGGTCGTTCACATTGGTTTTAGACGAACCGCTGATCGTTAGACGGAACTGGTTCTGAGCAGGAAAGTTTCCGGCAATATCAAGTTTTCCGCTGCCGCTCATCGAAGCATGATTAATGGCCGGCATTGTGACAAAAACCTCGATATCATCCTTGTGAACACTCACAAATTCATAGCCCAGGTTGAGTGTGCCATTGAATATTTCTGTCTTATACCTGGGGATCAGGTTTCCGGAACCCCTGATCTCCACCTTATATTCTGTACCATAAGTAATTTTGACCGGGTTGGCGCCGCTGCTGTGGATACCGGTAAAATTTCCGGGCTTTCGAATTTCAGTGATCACGTTCCCATCGCCGGTTAAACGGTCTTTGGTACATGAAAGGCAGAAAAAACTGATGATCGCGATGAATAATATAGTTCTCATAATTTTTATTTTTTTATTGTTATTGTTCTGTTAATCAGAGTATTATCGTCTGTATTTGTTAAATATTATTTAAAAAGTATGTTTATTCCGGCATGATATCCGATGTAGATACCCTCGAAATTATTGCCCCAGCGGTTCTCCCAGGTATGGATATACTTATCCCTAAGCGCCCTTCCTTCGATGGTATTTGTATTGACGTAATTGAATACCGGTCCGCCGTAGATCTCCAGTCCGGGTACCGGCCTCAACGAAGGCATTAAGCGTACCGAGGATTTGAAATATTCTCCGGATCTGAAACTTTCCAGAGTTTGGGTACTGAGCTCGGCATTCATCCTGAAGACAGGGGTATTTAAGAAATGTGCACCAATCCCGGCCTCAAAAGCGAACACCTCTTTCGTATTCCTGAAATTATATCCGGCAGATATAATTCCATACAATACTTTTCCGCCCGAACGGAAGGAAAGCAGGGTCGTTTCGTTCTCATCGATACTGAGCCCGATACTTTTCTCTCCATCCCTGATCAGGTTGATAATTCCCAGAGGATGATCACTGCTGTCGGCAATATTGATAAATCCGGAGGCCTGCAATCCGCTTACTTTTTTTGCGATATTTATGAAACCGGCAAACTGTGAGCCTTTTACATTTTCGGCCTTGTTGCTGAAGCCTGCAAACTGCGAACCTGTGAGATCCGTGGCAACATTACTGAATCCTGCTATCTGAGGGCCGGTGACATTCCGCGCCACATTGGCAAAACCGGAGAACTGGGCCCCGTTCAGATCTGAAGCTTTGCTCAGGAAACCCGAGAATTGAGCCCCGTCAACCTGCTTTGCAGCGATATTGGTAAAACCTGCGAATTGCATTCCCCGGGCTTCCTCATAGGTATTCATAAACCCGGCGAACATTAATCCTTCGGCACGCTTGCCGACATGATTCGAAAACCCGGCGAACTGCATCCCGGTAGCATCCTGGCGGATCACCGAAGATACACCTGCAAAAGAAAATCCCTTCTCAGCGGCCGAAACACCTGCTATTAAATTCAGGGAAAATAAATTGGTGTCGGCAGCGGCATGGGTACCATTTGTACTGACCGGATAGACGAATCCGATGTTGACCTTTTCGGCTTTCACAGCCTGTGCATTTGAATGAAGTGCTGCGAAAAGAGGAAGTGCCAGCAGGGCATTTCTTATACTCCGCGATAGTTTAGAATTTGTAAATTGTAAGTTCATTTTTGTCTTATTTTGGGATGAGACAAGCAAAAGAACTTTTACCCCTATACCCCGCTGAATTTTTTTTATCGGATCGGAATGCTGCGGTAAAGTCCTGGTAAATTGAAAGCCTGAAGATCACAGGGTGAAGCGAAATTTTATTCGTCGATCTTAAACCTTAATTTTGCTATCTTTCGAACCTGAATTAGATATTTAATCATAGAATGAAGTCATTTAGAATTTTTGTAGTCCTGTTATTTATAAGCCAGTTAAGTTTTGCCCAAAGCATAGTCGGCCTGATCAACCGCGCTGACCAGTTTTTCGAGACCATGGATCAGGGTAAGTTTGAAGAAGCACATGCCTTCTTCGATGAAAGTGTCAAAGACAAGATCTCTGTCGATGAACTCAAGCTTTTCTGGCTCAGGCTGGGCAACAGCCTGGGAACCTACCAATCAGTTGATGGCGCCCAGAATAAAGTTCAGGGCGAATACTTCCAGGTTACACTTACCTGCGGCTTCAGCAAAGGCTCACAGGCCTTCAATTTTATTTTTAATAAATCAGAAAAACTGGTAGGGTTTTTTATAGTTCCCCAAAAAACGGAAGCCGAATATAAGAGTCCTGAATATGCTGATACGACCTTATTCACTCAAAAGGAAGTCAAAATTAAGTTCGCCGATGGCGAAATGGCCGGCATTTTCACAAGCCCGAAAAATGTCACAAATTTTCCGGTTGTAGTGATGGTCCATGGCTCAGGCCCCTCAGATATGGACGAAACTGTAGGTCCCAATAAACCCTTCAAAGATCTGGCCGCAGGTCTGGCCGCTAAGGGTATCGGCAGCGTTCGTTATGTAAAACGGAGCATGGTTTACCCCAACTCTTTCAGTAAAGCATTTACAGTAAAAGAAGAGGTGATTGATGACGCCCTGACGGCCATCACACTGGCAGCTACACTTCCGGGGGTGAATAAATCGCAGATCTACCTCTTTGGACATAGCCTTGGCGGAATGCTCGCCCCAAAAATTGCCAGCCTTGCTCCCGGCCTGAACGGGGTCATTCTGGCAGCTGCTCCGGCAAGAAAATTTGCTGACCTGGTAGCTGAACAGAACAAGTACTTATATATGGCATCGGGCGACACATCGGCTGCGGGAAAACAACAGTTCAGCGAATCATCCAGTGAAATTGAAAGGTCGAGGTTATTAAAACTTGGTGATATTGCCCCTGATTCGATTATTCTGGGAGCACCCGCATCTTATTGGGCTGACCTGAATAATTATGATCAGCTTGCCATTGCTAAAAGGATCAAAAACCGTATCCTGGTGGTTCAGGGCGGAAATGATTTCCAGGTCTCGGTACTGGATTTTAACTTATGGAAAACAGCATTAGCTGCCAGTAAGACCGCTTCCTTTAAACTCTATCCTGATCTTAACCACCTCTTATCTTCTCAAAAAGAAAAAGGGAATGGGACTCAATACCGTGTGCCTTCCAATGTGGATATTAATCTGATCAATGATATTTCAGTTTGGATAAAGGGGAAATAAGGATTCCTTTAATCCCAATTGAATGTCAAAAGAAAAGATTCGCTTCAGGCGGATCTTTTCATTGCTGCAGATCTTTCTGTTCAGGATCAGAGCGCTTTTAATCTATTCCAGGGACCGGTAATGGCCAGGGTTAATCCCGGGGATTGAATATTAACAAAAAGCGTTTTCCCGGAAGGTGAAAACACCGGACCGGCAAATTCGGATTCGCGGTAAGCTACATTCTTTGCTATTTGGTAGGTTTGACCCTGAGGTGTAATTCCTATAATTCTCGGATCTGCTTTATCCTCACAAATGATCACATCACCCCAGGGAGCTATAGTCAGATTATCGCAGCTCTGAAAGGTATTGACATCGTTTGGTTCAAGGAACAATTCCAGTTTTCCGGGGAATTCCCGTTCACGTTCCTGGCCTTCGTACTTACTCGGAATATACCTGAATATTTGCCCAAAACTCTTTAGTCCTCCGTTTGTACAGGCAAAAAACAACTCCTTCTTACCATACCAGATCCCTTCGCCCCGGGCAAAACGGGCAGCGCCCCGCTTATGACCTCTCAGGCGAAGATCATCATCCGGTGCCTCAACATTATCCAGATCGATCCAGTGTACATCGAAATTTTTGTTTTGGGGAAATTTATCTGTTTTCAATATCTCCCAGTTCCTGGTATCCGCACTTGCCCATTCGGTAATTACCAGGCACTGCAACTTACCGCCCTGATGCAGATCACCGAACTTATTCGGCAGGTAGCGATAAAAAAGGCTGTCGCCACTATCCTCTGTCTGATAGACAATTCCTTCGCTTGGATGTACTGCCACAGCTTCATGCACAAAACGACCCATTGGCCTGATCGGCACAGGAGCAGTTAATCCGATCTTATCTCCTGCAAAAATCTCGAAATTATATCCATGATCCTTTTCAAGCATTCCCTTCTCCCCGCCTTTAACCAGCGTACTCTCCTCACAGGTGATCCAGGAATTCCATGGAGTAATTCCACCGGCACAGTTTCTGATGGTACCGGTAAGACTTAAGTATTCGAGTTCAACTTTTTGCAATTTTTCATCATAGAGCATGGTCGTTGTACCACCGTAGCATATTCTTTCTCCTTTTCCGAAATCATAGATATCCTCTTTGCTGATCCTATTCAGAAGTTCATTATTCTTACCAAAAGGACCTGAAGCGACCGCTCCGGGTGATAACTCATGATTTCTGATCAATATCATTTTATTCTTCTTCCACTTAAAAACGCCCATCCCGTCATGTGCTCCGGGAGACAGTAAACCATCATTCATCCTGTCACCTTTACGTGATATCACTTTTGCTGTAAAGCCCTCAGGCAGGCTTAAAATATCTCCCTGCTGATGTGTTAATGGCCCGAAACTGCGCAGCAGATCGTTTCCTTCAATAAAACCCAGGGCCGCCGCATTCGCAGCAAACTGGCTTAATCCCAGAAAACCCATACTTACCAGTCCGGTATTTCTGATAAATTCTCTTCTTGTATTGCTCATCGTAATATTAAAATTAGACTATTTTCTTAAATCAGCGGCTAATGATTTAATTAATCGGAATTAAACCCTGAAAAATAAGCTCATCCTCTTCCTGGCCCTAATGTATTTATTTGACATTAAAATTGATTAATTGCGAATTAAATAATTTTCCTGGTCAGAATTTGAAAGATCAGTTTAGTCCTGATAATTTAAATGATAAATAGCAAAATGGTATATTATCAATACCCTCATGGTATTATGAAAAATTGATATCCGGTCTGCTTATACAAAAATTACGTACCTTGTAATAAGGATAAAGGGATGCGGCAGGAGAAATTTTGTTAACAACAGCTCAATGAATACCACAAAAAAATTATCTCCTTTTCCAGCAATTTAACCGGAATAGTTTGAACGTGCACAGGATAAAGCAATTGGGGATCCGGCTTACGGGCCGGTCGGGTGGAGTTCGGAGAAGTTGACGGTAACCCCTTCCATCTGGGTCTTGCTCCATGAAAGCAGGTTGCCGGGGTATTCCCTTCGATTTACAGAAAGATCTGTTCTCACTGAAAGTTAAGTCAACCTTCGGAACCCAGAATGAAAAAGGCGTAGGTTTAGGTCTCGCCCATTGCAAAGAATTTACAGAAATTCAGAATGGGAAAATCTGGTTCGAAAGCATACCCGACAAAGGCACAAGCTTCTTTGTCAGTTTTTCTCTGTCAGCTTCAAATCCGGGTTATTCCGCGAAAGTCTCTGCTGACCCGATCCAGCTTCGGACTTGATCCGCAATAATTCAGGACTTGTTAATTTTCTTTGCGGACCTGCTCCCTATATTCGGAAGAAAGGCAGTGATCAGCCCGATGAGCGGCAGATAGGCACAAACCTGATAGACATATTCGATGCTGGTACGATCGGCAAGCGCTCCCAGAAGAGCGGAGCCTATTCCTGCCATACCGAATGCAAAGCCAAAGAAGAGGCCCGAGATCAGGCCGACCTTTCCGGGAAAAAGTTCATGCGCATAGACCAGGATCGCCGAAAAAGCGGAAGCCAGGATCAGGCCGATCGGAATGGTCAGTACAATTGTCCAGAAAAGGTTAGCATGCGGTAATAGCATAGAAAATGGAGCAACCCCTAAAATGGAAGCCCATATTACATATTTTCGGCCGAACCTGTCGCCCAATGGGCCCCCAATAATGGTTCCTGCAGCCACCGCGAAAAGAAAAATGAAAAGATATATCTGCGAACTTTGAACGGTAACACCAAATTTACTTATGGTATAAAATGTATAGTAACTGGTCATACTGCTCAGGTAGATATATTTGGAAAAAATCAGCATCAGTAAGATCATTACAGAGAAAATCAGCTTCTTTTTGGGAAGGACCTGTATATGTAAAGCATCAGAACCCGGCCTCCGGGCCTTGATCCTGATCTTGCGTTTATACCAGCCCCCGATATTGACCAGAATAAAAATAGCCAGAAGGGCGATCACAGAAAACCAGATAATATTTGATTGCCCGTAAGGAACGATGATCAGAGCTGCCAGAAGGGGTCCGATGGAGCTGCCAAAGTTGCCCCCAAGCTGGAATACGGACTGTGCCATTCCCCGTCTGCCTCCCGAGGCCATATGAGCTAAACGGGATGCCTCCGGATGAAAAATGGAAGAACCGATACCTACCAGTGCCACAGAAAAGATCAGGATCCCAAAACTCGGCGCACGCGATAAGAGAACCAGTCCGATGAGGGTGAAACCCATACCGACCGCCAGCGAATAAGGCTGAGGTTTACGGTCTGTATAAAGGCCGACAAAAGGTTGCAGCAATGAAGCCGAAAGCTGGAAGGTTAAGGTGATTAATCCGATCTGTGCAAAGCTAAGGCGGAAGGTATCTTTTACTACAGGATAGATAGCAGGTATAACAGACTGCAGGGTATCATTGAGCAGGTGTGAAAGACTGATCGCGATAAGAATTGGATAAACGGTCTTGCCGGCTGCCTTTGCTTTGTCTTTCAGTGGCAGGCTTGTACTCTGCTCATTGACCTGCTTATTCATTGATTACTTTTCCTGCTGTAAATATCTGTTCAATAATTTAAAAAAACTACGATCCCCGAAAAAATCTATCGTTCAGACAGCAGATCTGTTCTGGAAGATCTCCCTCATTTGCCAAACCGCTTTATTTTTGTCGGCAGCATCACCGATGCGGATGATATCACACAAGGCAAGCAATTTATAAAGAAGCCTGTCTTTTCTGACGGCCTTGATCACTGTCGGATAAAGGGGAAGAATGCTCGGACCCCTTTCCTTTCCCTGCTCATCAGCCCAGACCAGTTTTTCTTCGGAGGAAAAACTCAGGTATAAGGATGACTCGGAATGTGCAGTATAAATACCCTGCATCACCGGGCCGAGCTGTGCGGGGAATACATAGGGAAGCCCGTACTCAAGAAACTTTAAAAAAGGCTCTTTACTGACTTCCCTGCCGGAAGGTTCCAGCAGTCCGGCGATAGCCGAGCGGTTTAAGGATTCACTGATCTCGGAGCCACTGATAAAAAGTTTGGATGAAAGATCCTTGATGCGGATCTCCTGCCCGGCATCGATAATAAGTTTCAAAAGTATGACGATATCCTGGGGACGCATCCCCTTATGCTCTTTCATGCCGAAAGTTACGTATTTTTTGCATTTGCATTTCGCGAAAAGCAAAAAAATTTCATTGAGGCTATTAGAATCATTGTCCGGACTTAAATTAGGGCTATTTCCGGTAATCCGTGCCTTCTGAGCGAGGCCGGCATGTTTAGTCTAAATCCTGGTTTCCAAAGAAAATATCCGGGCCTTTAGCCATTAAGCCCTCAAATTGTCAGCGCGAACCTGATTTTCTGTGCGGACCTGATCCTGGTCAGTGCGGACCTGATCCGCACTGATCCCCCTATAATGGCGCTCCTACCTGCAGATCACACCTGTGCCCCGGCAGACCATGCGCCGGGTTAACCTTCAAACCGGCAGGGGCAGGCTGCTGCTGAGCAGGGCTCGCATTCATATTCTGCGGGCTCGCTACCGGAACCGGAGTTCCATTCGTATTGACCAATGGCGCACCCACTGCCAGATCACAGCGATGCCCGGGTTGTCCATGGGCCGGATTGATCCGCGGGTTTTCTCCGCCACCCTGGGGCGGGATCGGCGGAATTCCCTGCGTTGAGAAAGAAGGCTGAACCGCTTCATTCCTGTTGTCCATCATGATGGCGATCGTAGTGGCGCCTGCAAGGATTATTCCTCCGATTATTACA
Organism: Pedobacter sp.; assembly: GCA_036677005.1. Classification (GTDB taxonomy): domain Bacteria; phylum Bacteroidota; class Bacteroidia; order Sphingobacteriales; family Sphingobacteriaceae; genus Daejeonella. The sequence continues at coordinate 4,159 of JAKFBV010000026.1, read as the reverse complement.
ATTGTTCTCATAATTTTTTCTGATCAGGCCATACTGCTCTGCCGGACTGGCAAAGCGGAAGGCCATGAACAACAAAAATACATATTATTTACATAATCCATTTCCGGGGATTTGTTTGGCGGCCATTGATTTCCATTGATTAGCTTAGCAGAATAAATGCGCAAATCAGTTGAGATATTTCGTACATATCGGGTATAAGGGAACAAAGTATTTTGGATGGCAGCGGCAGCCCAACAAACTGAGCGTGCAGGAAGTTCTGGAAAGTTCAATCAGCCGGATCTTTAAATTCCCTGTTGTGATCTCCGGCTGCGGCCGCACCGATACCGGCGTTCATGCCAGCCAGTACTTCTTCCATATGGATATAGAAAAAGCATGGAACTTCGATCTCTTCTTCCGGCTCAACCGCATTCTTCCCGATGATATCGCTTTGTTCGATATCATCCCGATGCAGGGCCTGCCCCATGCCCGCTTTGATGCGGTGCAAAGGGTGTACGACTTTTTTATCCATACCTACAAAGACCCTTTTTTAAGCGAGAGCAGTTCGCTCTACCTGCGCCAAAGCTTTGATCTGCCGGAGATGAAAAAAGCGGTGGGACTGCTTCCGCTTTATAAGGATTACCGCGCCTTCTGTAAATCGCCTGATAAAAATGAGCATACTATCTGCCATGTTTCCTCTGCATCACTTTATACCAACAGCAGCGGCGACAGGATCCGGTTCCGCATATCATCTAACCGTTTCCTGGGCCGCATGATCCGCATTCTGGCACGTAAACTCATTGAGATCGGAGATGGTACCCTCAGCGTGGATGAATTTGAAAGCCACCTCATCTCCAAACAGATCCCCGCCACCATATTGCCGGCCCATCCCCAGGGCCTGTATCTCTCAAAAGTGAGCTACCCCTACCTGGATCTGGAGCCCAAAGCTAAGTTTTGGGGTTCAAGAGATGATTCCAACTGGAAGGAGGTGTAAATAAGGGGGAAGTTAAAAGGAGAAAGGAGAAGGCTAAAAGCGCATATCTTAATCAGCTCATATTATAGTTAGTAGGAATTTTCAGTGCTTATCTGCATATTTATTATGCGAAAAATTTATGGCATTATGACAAATCAAATTCATCCCTGTTTATGGTTCGACGGTCAGGCTAAAGCGGCAGCCGACCTGTATTGTTCTCTTTTTAAAAACTCCCGGATAACTGCTGATACACCCATGGTAGTTACGTTTGAATTGAATGGAAATAAATTTATGGGCCTGAATGGAGGTCCGCAATTTAAGATCAATCCATCCATTTCCCTTTTTGTGGTTTGCGAATCGCCTGAGGAAACCAATGCCCTCTGGGAAAAACTAATGGAGGGCGGTAAAGCATTAATGCCGATAGATAAGTATGACTGGAGTGAACGCTATGGCTGGCTTCAGGATCGCTTTGGATTAACCTGGCAGATCTCGCTGATCGGTAATACAGCGATCAAACAAAAGATAAGACCCTTTATGTTATTTACCAGCGATCATTTTGGAATGGCAGAGGAAGCCATTCGTTTCTATACCTCCGTTTTTGATCATTCCTCAACAGAATTACTGATGCATTATCCGGCAGGAACCGAAAATGCCGGTAAGGTATTGTATTCGGAATTTAAACTGGATCATCAAAACATGATTGCCATGGATGGGCCGGGAGTTCATGATTATACATTCAGCGAGGGAGTTTCATTTGTGGTTGAATGCGAATCACAAAAAGAAATTGACTACTACTGGGACCGGCTGACTGAAGGCGGACAGGAAAGCATGTGCGGATGGCTGAAAGACCAATTTGGCGTCTCCTGGCAAATAGTACCGGCCATTCTGGGCAAACTTATGTCAGATCCGGAGAAAGGCCCAAAAGTAATGCAGGCATTCCTGAAGATGAAAAAATTTGATATTGAAACACTCCTGAATGCATAAAAACGCATTTCTTATAAACAGGAAAGGCTTTACCCGATGCGGCCAAATGACGCTGCTAAAAAACCCCGGAACAATCAGGAGAGAATACCTGATCATAAAACATTTTTTCTTTTTTACCAGGTGTTTTAAATATTATCCGATTCTGAATACATAACAAATCAATAAATTGTACTTTAACAAAACATTAAAAAAAAAAATCCGATGCACAGAAGAGATTTTGTAAAACTAGGCAGTATCATAGCCGCGACAGCCACACAATTAGACGTTTATGGCGGAGAAAATCCAATACAATCACCGGCCCCTGCAGGTAAAGCGGTAGATTTTGTCAATGATGGTGTACCCTTAAGTCCAAGAGAATATGGTGAGCTTTTAATGCGGCTGGCTGATGAAGGAAAGATCAAAACCGACTTCTATTCGAACGGCGGCGTTGTTGAGGAACTGGAAAACCGGTTTGCTAAACTGATGGGTAAGGAATCTTCGGTTTTCATGCCTACAGGAACGCTGGCAAACCACATGGCACTGCGCCGCCTGGCAGGTAACAACCGCCGGGTAATCTTACAGGAACAAAGCCATATTTATCAGGATACGGGAGATGGATGTCAGACCCTGAGTGCATTGAACCTTATTCCCCTCGGACTGAATACCACGGAAATGACCCTCGCTGAAATTGAAGAGGTAGTCGGCAAAACGGCAAAAGGCAGAGTCGCCTTAAAGGTGGGAGTGATCTGTATTGAGAGTCCGGTGCGCAGGCAGCAGGATAAGATGTTCGCATTCGAAAACATGAAAGCGATCACCAGTTACGCCAAAGCCAATGATATTAAAACCCACCTCGACGGGGCAAGGCTTTTTGTGCAGTCAGCACATACCGGAATTGACCCGGCAACATTCGGAGCCCTGTTCGATACCTCATTCACGTCCATCTGCAAATGCTTTAACGCAGCCAGCGGGGCGGTTCTTGCCGGTTCTAAAGAATTTACTCATGACCTTTTCCATGAACGCAGGATGTTTGGAGCAGGCATTCCCGCTGTATGGCCATTTGCTGCAGTAGCCCTGCATTATGTTGATTCGTGGATTGAGGAATATAAAAGTGCCTGGCAAAAAGCAGAATATCTGTTTACCGAGCTCCAGAAAGACGAACGCTGCAAAATTGTTAAATACAATAATGGTTCCCATATCGTGCACCTCGACCTGAAAAACATAGACAAGAAGCGTTTTTCGGATGCGCTTGCCAAAAGAAATGTCCGCCTCTCTGCCCCTGATGCAAGCGGATTTAACTTAAAAGTCAATATTTCCATGAACAGAATGACCGCCCAGGAAATTGCGGGGAGTTTTAAGGAAGCGATGAAGGAGGTGGGTTGAGTTTGAAGGCAAGTGCTCAACTCATATCAAGTCGGAATTGCTTAGGCCGCCCCTGGAATATCTCTATGGGAATAATATTCCTGTTCATATCCGGAAATAGGTGGTAATTGAGCAAGCTGCACAAAGGATAGGAATAGCCTTAGATTGGATATTAATTAAGGATGATAAAATTGCCGCAATACATGCGGATCTGGGTGGATTAGGATGGTTTTTGTCATCAGTATATACAAGTTATGCGCCATAATACAAAGACCTGCATGAATGAACGACTGACTGAAACTGACAAAGCGAAATTGAAAAAATTGAACCTGTTCAGACTCGACAATGATTGGTTTATTGTATTGTATCTCTCAAGTATAGGACTATTTCTTTATAGCTTTTTTATGCCTTATCTTGGCTGGAGACACGAACCATTAAACCCGCCGAAAGACTTACAGGAATACTTAAATCAGGTGACTAAAATGACTGTTTTTTTTTCTCCAATATATTTACTCGCTATATCCAACTTCTTAATAAAGACTATAGAACTTAAAAAAGAAATCAAAATATTAAAATTTGGGCAAGTGAGACTAAAGTGTAGTCTTTTATTCAAACGAAAATTGATATTGTTCAAACCTTTCTTATTAATAGTTTATAAGAGACCTTTACAATATAACGACTTAGAAGAAGGAACTCCTATTAAATTGGAACTAACCTATTTTGGTCGACTATTGAATTATGAAGTACAGAAAAATTACGGCGCACAATCGAGTAGACGGCCTCACCGCTTGTAAGCGATGAGGTGCGCCTCTCACACCACCGTACGTACGGGTCTCGTATACGGCGGTTCGACAACTGATGGGGAAACTTTCAGATAATAATCGAGCA
>JAKFBV010000025.1:0-51267 GCA_036677005.1 Pedobacter sp. | reverse complement strand
ATATTATTCGGCTGCGGTGTTAAAGGAGAAAGCTTTCCAAAATCAGCACCAGGATACCATGAATAATAAGGCCTGTAATCCTGACCCTTCATAATCGGACCCCAGCTCTCATCAGCGCCATAATCAATTATACGCTGATTATTAAACCCCGACCAGCTTGAAGGATGTGTAGCAGGTTTGTATTTAAAAAGATAAAATCCCTCATTATCGTAGGTGCTACCCGGAGATGTTGAATTTGAAGAATAACCTCCGGCATATTCATCCTGATATTCCGGTAAAATGGAAATATCTTCAAATGAAGAACTCAAATTTACATCAACCCGCGGTGCTCCCTTACGTGTTCCTTTCTTCGAAGTAATTACTACCACCCCTGCTCCGGCACGGTTTCCGTAAAGTGCAGTTGCGGCAGGACCTTTAAGAACTGAAATCGTTTCAACGTTATCCATGATAACATTTTCCTGCAATGTCGGAGTTCCGTCTACTATATATAAGGGATTTGCTATATCCAAACCACTTATACCTCTTATGACAATGTTCGCATTATCAAATGTAGAACTAGGAGAACCCTGGAGCTTAACCCCGGCAACTTTTCCGGCCAGTGATGAACTAATATCAACAGATTTAGCTACAGTCAAATCCTCGCCTTTTACCTCAGCTACCGAATAACCGAGTGATTTCTTTTCGCGGCTTTCTCCGAGAGCTGTAATAATCACCTCGGAAAGCTGAGTTGCATCAACTTCAAGAGTAATATTCAAAACGTTTGATGAAGGAATCTGAGATTCCGCACTCTTATAGCCGATATAGGTGAATACCAGTGTGGAAGCTGAAGATGGGACACGGATGCTGAATTTTCCATCCGCTCCGGTAGATGTACCGCCGGTTCCACCTTTTGCTTTAATACTTACCCCAGGCAGAGGCAGACCGTCTTCCTTTGCTGTCACCGTTCCGGTAACAGTCCGTTCCTGAGCAATGGCCTGAAAGGCAATGCAAAGCATCAGGAAGGAAACTTGTAGAAGTTTTTTCATTCTGATTGATTAATAAAGTTTAAAATAATTGGTTTCAAGCACTTACAGCTCGCACCAAATTTGGGCAACAATATTGTTACAACCAAATAAATTCGATAAATTATATCATTTATATTATCAACTGATTGATTATCAATATTTTAATTACTTGAATTTGTTTGCCAGCAGGGTATGAATCAAAGATGTTACACCCATATTTGATTAATATTATTAATAACAAAGAAAATCTTCATCACTTATTTTACAATATATTAACTGACAAGGTATTATCCCTAAACAGATGGCCGGGATAATTTTTTTTAATTTATTTAGTACTAGGTATTGCATAATACTAAACAAAACATATATCTTTGTTATATGATAGTAGAGAACACCCAGACACAAATGAGGAAAGGGATCCTTGAATACTGTATCCTTTCAATTATTTCCCGAGGGGAGATATATGCCTCAGACATCATTGCCGAGCTGACCAAAGCCCGTCTGCTTGTGGTAGAGGGAACCTTATATCCTTTACTCACCCGTTTAAAAAACAATGGCCTCCTAAGCTATAACTGGCAGGAATCAACATCGGGGCCTCCTAGAAAATATTACGTTCTTTCGCCGGCCGGTCTGGAAGTATTGAAACGCCTGGATAATACCTGGGAGGAGCTTTCCTATGCTGTCAAGGTTTCATTAGAAGGCAGGACGATCGAAAACTCAATTGATAAATCTTAAGAAATTATAAAGCTAAGGCTATGAACAAAACTATAATTATAAATATAAACGGCATCGTTTTCCATATAGAGGAAGATGCCTATGAGGTACTGAGAACCTATATGACCCAGGTGAAAAGACACTTCGCCTATTCACCCGATAGTGAAGAGATTGTAACTGATATTGAAAATCGTTTGGCTGAAATGTTCAGCGAGAGGCTCAATCAGGATCATAAACAGGTAGTCATATTATCTGATGTTGAATTTGTTACCGATAAAATGGGTAAAGTAAGTGATTTTGATATCGACGATGATGATCAGCCGATCCGATTGTCGGATAATTCTTTTAAAACAGATAAAAAACTTTTCAGGGATACAGAAGACAGAATAATTGGCGGGGTTTGTGCCGGTTTTGCGCATTATTTTGGTCTTGAACCCAAATGGATCCGCCTGATAGCTATTATAGCCCTGTTCCTGGGTGTTGGAATACCCGTGTACCTTATTTTATGGCTGGTCATTCCAAAGGCCCTTACAAGGGCTGATAAAATGGCTATGAAAGGTGAACCGATCAATATCCAAAACTTTAAGAAGAACTTTGATGAAGAACTCGAAGGCTTAAAACATGGACTTAAAAATGCCCATCAGGAGGCAAAGCCTGCCATTAATCAACTGGGTAAGTTTATCGGGAAGGCCGGTATGATCTTTATTAAGATCATCGGGGCTATCATCATATTTTCCGGGCTTATCGGCCTGTTTGCCTTAACTATCGGACTGATCACATTTTTAGGTTATTGGAACAGTAATCAGCTGAATACTTTCCCTTTTAATATGGTAAACCCCGGGCATAAATCCACTTTCACTCTCAGCGCATTTGTGCTGCTCTTCATCCCGCTGGCTGCCCTGGTTGTATTTGCTATCAGGGTATTATTCGCGCGCTTTGCAGTTTCAACAACCGTTTATTTTGGAATGCTGGTCCTATGGCTGGCCGGACTTGGAATAGGAGTATATCATGTTTCTAAAGTAGGTGCAGAGTTCAATGATGAGGCAAAATTTTCTGTTACCACAACTTTAAAACCATCAGGTGTTTATTACCTTAAATTAAACCCGGATCAATATCTGAGTAAAGATGATAGCCTGGATTATAATATTGACCCTTCTGATTTTAAGGGCCGGATAATCATGAACAGCAGGAGGAGAGAATTTGATCAGCCCAGAAATGTGAGTATCAAAATTGTGAAAGCGGATGTCAGCAGTCCTGTATTGATCCAGGAGTTCAGCGCTAAGGGGCCCAACTTTGAGATCGCCCTTGAAAACGCCCGGCGGGCAAAACACCGGGTCATTCAAAAAGATTCATTATTGCTGATCGACAGTAATATCCACTTGCAGAGAGGAGAACTATGGCGGGATCAGGGTGTACATCTCATCCTTCGCATCCCTGAAAATACTACGCTTCATATAGAAGGTACCTTCAACCGGTATCTGGAAGATTACAGCTTATGGGAATGTCAGCCTAAAGACGCAAAAAGTGATTTCCTTTCAGAGTGGATCATGACATCTAACGGATTAAAATGTAAAAATGACAGTTTGTAATTTGAACCTTAGCCGGATTATAAATTATAGAGAATGAAAAATTAAATTTATGTGCTCAAAACATCATTGTTGTTTTACTCAAAAAATGTATATGTTTAAATTTCAGAGTATCCCCTTTAAACCGGTCAAAAAAAAATTCTTTGTATAAGATTATGAATCTCTGATTCAGATTCTATATACTTACATGTTCAATCCAACCTGTTGAAACCAAGTTTATTAAGGACTATAGCTCTATTATTTATTTTATTTAATTATTTGACCATACAGGGTCAGGTAAAAGAGATAAAATTAAGAGGAAAAATTATGCAGGATACAGCAAATCCTGCAAAGGGAGCCACTGTTTCCTTGTTATCCGCTGATAGCAGCTTAACAGCAAAGTCTTTGACAGATACTCTGGGTAATTTCGAATTGTCCGCAATTCCAGGTACTTATATTATCTCAGCCGTTCTGCTTGGTTATAAAACATCGTATCAAGAGATTGTCTTAAGTACTCCCTTAATACAGCAGCAGGATATTCTGCTTGAACAAGATATTCAAAAACTGGATGAAGTAATTGTCAGGGGAACAAAGCCCTATATTGAAAAAAGACCCGGAAAAACTGTTTTAAACCTTGAGAGCAGCCTGACTGCTCAAGGGAATAATGCATTTGATGAACTGATCAAAGCTCCCGGCATCCAGGCTGACCAAAATGACAACCTGCTTATGAATGGACGCTCAGGTCCTATTGTTTCCTTTGACGGCAGACCTGTTAGCCTTTCTTCTGAAGAAATTGCAAATCTGTTACGCAACACGCAGGCCGCTGCAATCAGTCAGATCGAACTGATCAGCAATCCGGGTGCCCGTTATGACGCGGCTGGTTCGGCAGGAATAATTAATATCCGCTTTAAAAAGGAAGAAAGTGCTGGATTTAATGGCAGCCTGAATACCGGATACGGATACGGTGAAACTTATAAATTTAATTCAGGCATAAGCCTGAACAGCCGTGCTAAAAGAACCAACATTTTCGGAAATTACAATTATGGTAAAAATGAGCGCCCGGAACGTGTCTTTCTGGACAGGAATGTAACCCTGAACAGTTCCATTACTAATTTCAATATTCACAATGAAGACTACAAAGTCAGGGAAATTCAAAATTTAAAAGCCGGTGTGGATTATATCATCAGTTCGCAACACACTATAGGTATGATGATGGCTGGCTTTTTCAATAATATGAAATCAGATGAGAGTAACCGCTCGCTGATCAGTAATAACGGTCAAGCAGACTCATCTATATTTACCACTTCTTATGAGAACCGCACAATAAGAAACATAAGTTATAATATCAATTATAAAACATTGTTGGATTCTGCAGGACAAGAGTTAAATATTGATTTAGATTATCTGGATTACAGCAGGCGTTCCGCTGAACGACTTGACTATACCTATTTAGACCTTCAAAACATTCCCTATAAGGAAAAACAGTTTTTTAGAACCAGTTCTCCCTCCACAATTGGTGTACATTCATTTAAGGTCAATTACATCCTCCCCCTTTCAAAAACTGCGAAATTTGAATCAGGTATCAAGAGCAGTAAAGTAAGCAGCAATAATAACCGCGATTTCGATCAGCTGATAAATCATCAGTGGCAGGATGATTTATTCAGGAGCAACCAGTTCAGGTTCAGCGAACTGATCAATGCTGCTTATGTTAATTTTAGTGATAAATTCAAAAATACAAGGTTGGAGATAGGTCTGCGGGCAGAGCAGACGATTTCCAAAGGAATTGTAATTGATCAGCAGGTCTTAGATCGAAATTTTTTGAATTTTTTTCCTGCTTTCCAGTTATCGCAGCAGCTGAATAAAAAGAATAGCCTCGACTTGTCGTACAGCCGCCGCATTGGCCGTCCGGGATACGAAGACCTAAACCCTTTTTACTATTTTCTGGATCAATATACCTACCGGGAAGGAAATCCATATCTGAAGCCGGAGTATACAAATACACTTGAACTGTCGCATACCGTAAATGAAAAATTTACAACTACACTTAGGTACAGTTATATTAAAGATGTTTTCTTGAACATCAACGAACAGGACAACGTAACAAAGATCAGTAGATCCCTTATTCGCAACCTGGACAGTCAGCAAAACTTTGGCCTCGAAATTCATAGTCCCCTGCAGCTTACAAAGTGGTGGATAGCTCATATTACTGCTCAGGGGTATTTTCAGAAATTTAATTCAGACCTGTCGGGAGCACAACTGGATAACAGTAAACCCTACTTCATTTTTAACCTGAAGCAGAACTTTAGCTTCAAAAATCAGCTTACTGCAGAAATTACGGGCAACTATGAATCATCCAGCGCTTACGGCATCTTTATTTTCGAACCTTATTACGTTTTAGATGCAACTTTGGGGAAAACCTTGTTTAACAAGAAAGCAATTCTTCGGCTAAGCCTTTCAGATATCCTGAATACTAACGCTTACCGTTTTTTTACCCGCTACAATAATCTGGATTACTATAGCAAAGAGAAGAGGGAGACCCGTATTGCGCAACTAAGCTTTAATTATAAATTTGGAAAAGGCTCTGTTAAACCCGCCCGTAATCGTGTTAGCGGACTGGAAGATGAAAGTAGCCGGATACGCAATTAAGTCGGGCGCTATTTTGCTGATCGATGATAATTTATTCCACGTTTTTCCTAAAACTAATGTCCAACCATAAATACAGCGTTACTGAATAATAATTTGCCATTCTCCCAGAAACTACGGAATAATGGATCATCGGCTAAATAGACTACAGACCCATTTCCCAGTTCCTGTACCCCAAAAATCAAACCATCCATTAATTTTTTCCTGGCTTTTACACCTACGAACCCGGTTACATAATTATCCTTTTTTATAACACCCACATTCCAGCCGCTGCTCAGGTACTGGTAAACCTTATCGTCGAGTTTAAGCGTATAATAAAAATCAGGAAAGCCAAATCCCAGAGGATGCGTATTATCCAGGTTCACCTTATAAATCGCACCCGGGATATTCGTTCTTACACTCTCTCTTTCCCTGTTTTCATAGGCTCTCAGATCCTCATAGGGATCTTTAAGCTTTTCATCCTTTTTAGCTTCCTCCTTGTTCTTAAGATCAAAACCCTTCTTGCCGGCCAGCTGTGAAACAGCACCTTCCATTGCGATCAGCTTTCCGCCACTGCGGACCCATTGTTGCATTTTATCATTGCCCATATCAGGATAATTGCCATCGGGAAAAATTAGCACATCAAACTCATTCCAGTTGATCCTTCCCAGGTCCTGTGAGCGGACGACGGTTAAAGGATAGTTAATTTGCTGTTCGAAAAAATGCCATACTTCCCCGAAGGAAAGTGATGAGGTCGATTCGCCGCTGACCACTACTACTTTCGGCCTTCTGATATACCTGATCTTATCTGAGCCCAGATCGGCCCCCTTATCAACAAATGCCGAAGGAATTGCTTGCAGGGTAATCTCTGATCGTTTAGCCAATTCAATTACCGTTCTCTCAAAACCCCCTTTCAGATTGTCATTGCCGGTACGGGCTATGATCAAAGAACCTGCATTAAAGCGCTTACCACCGGTTTCAAATGGGATCTCAGAATACCTGACCCTGATATTATTTTTCAATAGTTCGGCAAGAAATTTAACATCTGCAAGAGAATTCCAGTTGGCAATAAAGGCCACAGGGTTTGACATTTCATTGTTAACTGTACTACTGCTGATGCTGGTATATTCGGGCTTTAAGGCATCCCGGCTCGCATATGACTGTAATCCATAGGCATATGGCAGGGACCAGGCCGTGATATCATAGGTAGCCGAATCAGAGACAAAAGTAGTGGGCTCAAACAATACTTTCAACAAGACAGATTTGGGCTGGAAAGCACTGATCACCATATCGTTTTTATCAACCTTAAAACTTTCGGTCTTACCTGTAAAGTAGTTCAGTCCCTGCCCGCCTTTAACGGAACCATACCCGAATTGAATCCCGTTACGCTGTAGCAGAATAGCCAGAGTTTTAAGCTTTTCCGGGTTTTCACCCTTTATGATATAGGACTTATATTCCCCCGGCGGATTGGTCCTGCTGGAACTGAAATAGCTCTTAAATTCTGTAAGCGCCTTTTCAGCATTCTGGGATGCCGATTCTACTGTCGAAAGTCCGGTCGTATGATGATGATCGATACGGTCTTTAAGTGTCAGCGTATCCCCTTCGGCATTGATCACGGCCAGACCTGCCCTACCCGAGCCGCCCTGCTCATAGGTCATCCCAACAGAACCATTATAAATAGGATAGGTATCTCCATAAGAAGGATAAAGCAGGTCAAACCGTTCCCTGGTGAAATACATCCAACCATTCTGATCAAAATAACGTGCATTATTCTTCCCTATGATCGTTTGAAACTCCCGCTGCCATTTGCTGATATCCTGATGATAGGGTTCGGCAGCCGGAGCGAAATAATAAGGCTCATTAATATTCTGTTCGTGAAAGTCCACATGAACCTGTGGCAGCCATTTATTAAATACGGCAAGACGCTGAAGGGTTTCTTTCTGGGATTGCCAGGCCCAGTCGCGGTTAAGATCAAAATAATAATGGTTTGCTCTGCCACCAGGCCAGGGTTCCATATGCTCACGGGAAAATGGAACCGCATCCGGTACCCTATTTCTAACAGGATTATAAAAATTTACATAGCGCTCTCTTCCGTCAGGATTCAGGCATGGATCTATTACCACCACTGTATTTTTTAACCAGGATTGGCTACGCTGATCAGATGGGTTAAGCAGGTCGTAAACAGTTTGCAAGGATGCTTCTGTGGAAACCGATTCGTTCCCATGGACATTATAACTTAACCAGACCAGCACCGGAGGGTTGGCTAAAACATTTGCCGGGGAAGTTCCTTCGGCTATTCCTGCCAAAGCCAGGTTATTTTGCCTGATATCCTCCAGCCTGCCAATATTGCTGTCAGAGGCAACAAAAGCCAGGAGTAAGGGACGGCCTTCGTTGGTTTTCCCATATTCCTGTAATTTTAGGTTTTTAGAGACCGAAGCCAGATACTTATAATATTCAACGACACGGAAATGCGGTGTAAACTGCTCACCCGGTTTATATCCCAGAAATTCTTCGGGAGATTGAATTTTTTGTGCACTGAGTTTGAGTAAACCCGATATTAACAGGAACAAGAGAATACAATATTTCTTCATTAGTTAGAATTGGTTAAAGGTGATCGTATGCTACGATTCTCCCTGCATTATTGGAAAGATATATTCAGAAGCAATTTTTGGCAATCAAATATTATTATTATGAACCTGAAAATGCAATATACTATCCATCTAATCTACGAATCAAAAAGTCTAATTACCAAATTCTTCGCTGGTGATAAACAAAAATCTTAATATTGTAATAAGCTATCTGACATGAATATTGAGCAATTATACCCGGTTTATCTGAAGCATCCCCGCATTTGCACAGATACGAGGAAGATCACAGCCTCATGTCTTTTTTTTGCATTAAAGGGTGAAAATTTTGACGGGAATAAATTTGCCGGACAGGCTATAGAAGATGGGGCATCATTCGCAATTATCGATAATGCGGAATATGCTGTAAATGACCGTTTTATACTTGTTGAAGACGTTCTGGAAACGCTTCAGAACCTGGCCAGATTTCATCGTAAACACTTAACTATTCCCTTTATCGGGATCACCGGAACCAATGGGAAAACCACTACCAAAGAACTGATCCGGTCTGTGCTTTCACAGCAATTCAGCACCTATGCTACTGAGGGTAACCTGAATAATCATATCGGTGTTCCTTTAAGTATTCTATCGGTAAGGGCTGATTGTGAAATCGCCATTATTGAAATGGGCGCAAATCATCAGAAAGAGATAGCTTTTTTATGCAGCATCGCTCAGCCAAGCCATGGGCTGATCACCAATATTGGCAAAGCGCATTTAGAAGGCTTTGGAGGAATTGAAGGTGTGAGAATTGGAAAGGGAGAACTTTATGAATTCCTTGGCAGAACCGGCGGAACCGTGTTTCTCAATAAAGACAACCCGATCCTCGGTGAAATGATCCGCGAACGCGCTGTAAAAAATATTGTAAGCTATGGAAAAGAGGATGATAATTTCATTGCTACAAAACTGAAAGCCTCCTACCCATACCTAAGTATAAACTGGCGGCCTGCAATAAACCCGGCAGGCAGGAACAGCTATACGGCCCAGTCTAATTTACCGGGCATGTATAATTTTGATAATATTGCAGCCGCTATATGTGTCGGAAGCTTTTTTAAACTCAGCCCTGAGCAGATCAACTTAGGCATAAATGCATACCAGCCCCAAAATAGCAGATCTCAACTTTTAAAAACCGGTCGTAATATCATTATATGTGATTATTATAATGCCAATCCAAGCAGTATGATGGTCGCATTAGATAATCTGGACAGTATGCCCGCAGAACATAAAGTGATGATACTGGCGGATATGTTTGAACTGGGTAATGAAGCGATGCAGGAACATGAAACTATCCTGCAAAAGGCCAGAGAAATAACAGCAGACAAGCGGATTTTTATCGGAAAGGAATTCTTCAGGTTAAAGGACAATATGGATTTTTTTTACAGCAGCACTGAAGATGCTTATGAAGCACTTAAAGCAGATCCCATTTTAAATGCAAGCATTCTGATCAAAGGTTCCCGCGGAATGAAACTGGAATTGCTGGTAGAGTTATTATAAATACCCCACTATTTAAATCTATTTAAAAATGAGTTTTTCGTTCCCTTCCCCATCTTAGGATTGGGGGGACACCAAAGCGGGAGGCCGCCCAGGCCGGTGTCCCCACCGGGCCACCCTTAATAGTAAATACTGCAAAGAAAATATATTTCATGTTCATTGTAGCGTTTTTGTATTCCGTCGCGTATCAAATAAAACCAATCATACTTTCAACGCTTACCCGAAACGAAACCGGATTTGAGCTAATGGCAGGAGTATAGCGGGACCCGAATTTTAAATAATGTACCCATGAAAAAGATAATGCCTGGCTGTTCCTTATTGTACCGTTTATTATTCATTCCCTTTACTATTGTTTTAACATTCGCATCATGCAAAGACCATGTGGAAACGCGAAGCTATTATATAAAGAAGGCAGTATATATGAATTCATCTGCGCTCAGGGAGATGGAAGTTGCTTCAGTAGAGCCTGTAAGCCTGTCAGTTGCGGGTAAGATCTATGTTTATGACAATTATCTCCTGATAAATGAACCGGGTAATGGCGTTCATGTTGTTGATAACAGCAATCCTTCCAGCCCTCGTTTCATCAGTTTTATCAGGATACCCGGAAATGTTGACATGGCCGTAAATAATAATATATTGTATGCAGACAGCTACATTGATCTGCTCGTTTTTGATATCTCTAACCCTCTTAAAATTCACTTAATAAAGCGTTTGGAAGACGTTTTCCCGAACCTCTATATTGATAAAGTAAAACAGGTCTTTGTCAGCTACAAAGATACCCTGATAACCGAAGTGATAAGTGAAAGTTCCGGTGTCGGAATGCTCCAACAGGGGGCATTCTTTAGTTCAGATGCATCTGCATCAAAGGCATACGGGCAAAGCTACGGACAAGGAGGATCAACGGCAAGATTTACACTGATGAACGGACATTTATATACCGTTAACAATCAGGAATTAAGGTTGTTTAATGTTGACTCAGCAGCCGAACCCCGCTTTGTGAATAATATACGACTGGGCTGGGGAATAGAAACCATTTTTCCGTATGAGAATAAATTGTTCATCGGGTCAACTACGGGTATGCATATTTATGATGCAAGTAATCCTTCTGCTCCCTCACACCTATCTACCTACCGGCATTTTACCAGTTGCGATCCGGTGGTTGTAAGCGGTAAATATGCATTTGTTACGCTGCGATCCGGCAACTTTTGCCAGCAGGGTGTAAATCGACTGGATGTGCTGGATATAGAAAATCTTTATAAGCCGGTACTGGTACGATCGTATCCTATGCAAAACCCTCACGGACTTGGAATATCAGGATCAACCCTGTATTTAAGCGAGGGCGATGGCGGGCTTAAGGCCTTTAATATTTCAGACGTTCTGAAAATTAATGAACGGCAGTTGCAGCATATCAGAAGTTTAAGGGCGATTGATGTAATACCCGCAGAAAAATCATTGATCGTAACCGGTCCTGATGGAATTTACCAGTTTGGCTATAGCGCAACCGGCCGGCTACAGCAGCTAAGTCTGATTGCGGGCAAGCAGATAAATAATTAGCCGGATTGAGTTAATTGTCTGATCTGGCAGTATCATGAAGATAATAAACACCAAAAATACAGCAGGCTTGCTGATTTTGCCCGGCAGCATGGCCTGCCTGAGATCTGAGCGTTTTAAGCCTTGTTTAACAAGGATTTCCTGTAACGCTGTAATATAAATACAAGGAAACCACATCCAAGAGAAAAGATATACAATGGATGCTTTACATCGAGCAGTAAAACCGAAGCGATACAAAAAACGATCAGGAAGACAGATAACCAGGTGAAATATCTGCTGAGCAGAAAGCGTTTAAATATATTCATACTCATAAAGCTTTTTCGACCCGTATCCCAGCATCGGTCACCTGCTCAAGCGGATTGTCCCGCATATTCTGTTCAAGCTCAAAAATATATTTACCCTTCAGCAGGAATTTATAGTTTTCTTTAAATAATAGCTGATAACTGTACCTGTTTCCGGAACCGCTTCCCAGCCATTCACCATCTGGCAAAGCCAGTTTAAACTCCCGGCGTTCAGTAATCCTTTTACCATCCGGACCTATAATATGGATAAGCAGAAAGATATTCGAATACTTATACTTTGAAGTATGACGAAGGTTCAGGTACAAATTATAGGAAATATCGGTATCCTCAATAGTAAGAGGGATCCTTAATTTTTCTATATAGCTCCAATGCCTCTTGCTCAGCTCCAGGTTGGTATCCAGTATGGTAAGATTGTCATGACAGGAGACCAGGCCAATTGTTATAAAAACAATAAATAAATAAAACTTACTATTAGTCTTCATTTTTATTTATTCTGCAGGTCTTTCCCGGTTATTTGTATTCCTGTTATTTTTCCGTCGTTTGTTATTCCGGCCAGGCCCTGCAGTACGCTCTGCTGCCGGAGTTCCCGGAGGGTTAACAGGCCGGTTGGCAGCCGGTTTATTCACAGTCTGAGCCCGCTGAACATTCGCCCCTCCAGCGGTCTGGATATTAGCCGGACCTTTCCGGCCCTTGCGATTGTTCTTTTTGTTTCTTCCCCCTTTATTATCCAGGCGGGTCAGGCTATCCTGTCCAACCACATTCTCATAATCGAAGACCTTTGCTACAACTGGTTTATCGGCTTCAGCAACTTCTGCTTTCAGATATTCGGGTTTGATACCTTCCTTATTTAATTTCTGAATTTCCTTTACCCGGGCAATATCCAAAGCTATCCAGTTTTCATCATTCGGGTAACTGAACCACATGAGTTTCTTAAAAATATCTGTTTTCTGATGCCTGACAGTACCAATTGTAGTTTCCAAACGCTCTACATTATCGGGAATATCTTTCAGGGCATCCATATAGGTATCCAGCTCATAGTTCAGACAGCATTTCAATTTGCCGCACTGTCCCGCCAGCTTTAAGGTATTCAATGACAGATTTTGATACCTGGCGGCTGAGGTTGATACCGTTTTAAAATCAGTTAACCAGGTGGAACAGCATAATTCACGGCCGCAGGAACCTATCCCGCCTAATCGGCTGGCCTCCTGGCGCATTCCGATCTGCCGCATCTCTATACGAATACGAAAGGTTTCTGCCATTTTTTTGATCAGTTCCCTGAAATCAACGCGGCCCTCGGCAGTATAATAAAATGTGGCTTTTGTTCTGTCACCCTGGTAATCCACATCACTCAGCTTCATGGCCAATCCGAGTTCTTTTGCCAAAACCCTTGCCTTATGCATGGTTTCAAATTCAAGCTCTTTGGAGACTTTCCATTTATCTACATCCCCTGAAGTGGCTTTCCTGTAGATCTTTTTTACAACATCCTCGGTACGGACATGCCTCTTTTTGAGCTGCATACGAACCAGCTCGCCGGTCAGGGAAACATGGCCTATGTCATAGCCGCCGGTGGTCGTTTCAACTGCAACAAGTTCACCTGCCTCGAGGTACAAATTCTCGGTGTTGAGATAGAATTCCTTTCTTGAACCCTTAAATTTTATTTCTATAATATTAAATGGTTTATAATTGGATGGCATATCCATATGCGACAGCCAGTCATAAACATCTAATTTACTGCAACCATTGGTAAGGCATGTACCATTACTTTTGCAGCCGGCAGGGGCACAGCCACCTGTTGAACAACTTCCACAACCCATATTTAATTCAATATATATTGAGTCCCCGCAGGGAGCGTATTAAACTTTAAAATTTTAACGAATTGTAAAGATACATCTAAAAATAAAATTTTAGGGTTTGCATTGCGTTCTATGTGATAATGAGCCTTTTCCAGTTCATTAACCAGGGCCTCTCCTTTGGCCAGATCCAGATGCTTACTAAAATTGCTTACGAAATCGAGCTCTGCTGATTGCAAATGTACTAATGTTTCTGCCCCCGACATGATCATGATACATTCGCGTATGAGGTGTATTCCATATCTTAAAAGGTTTTTCTGATTTTCACGGCCAAGTTTTGAAGCTTCATCCACAAAGGCTATGATCTGGCTTCCTTTATCCGTAAAGGCCATCCGCATCCATAATGAAAAGTGATGAAAATCATCGTTTTCATCTTCTTTCAAAAAGTTCAGGGCCGCCTGTAAATTACCCTCACTAAGATATGCTGTGCGGGAGGCCTGAGTTTCGGGAATATCCTTGTTATGTACCAGAAAATCAGTAATATCCTTATTCTTAAGGGCAGGAATTTTGACCAGCTGGGTTCTGGAAAGGATCGTATTTAAAATTTGATCCTGATTCTGCGCAACAAGAATGATCAGGGTTTTTTCTGCCGGTTCTTCCAGGGTTTTCAGAAGCCTGTTCCCCTCATTTTTTAAATATTCAGGAAGCCAGACGATCATTGTTTTATACTCCGATTCAAAGGGCTTTAAAGAAAGGCGGTGAAGAATATTAAGGCATTCGGCCTTGTTAATATTGGGCTGTTTATTTTGAGCATCCAGCCGGAGGCGCCATTCATCGAGATTGAAATAGGGATTATGTAAAACCAGGTCACGCCACTCTTCTAGGTCCTCCATCGCATCTTCCTTTTCTCCGCCCCTGAAAAAAGGAAAAGAGAAATGCAGGTCGGGATGGATCAGTTTATTGTATTTTCTGCAGGAAGAGCAGATCCCGCAGCTATCTGTTTCCTGCCTGTCAATACAGGAAATAAACTGTGCATAGGCCAGGGCAAGGGCAAAATTTCCGGAACCTTCCGGACCGAGAAACAGTTGCGCATGACTCACCCTGTTCTCTAAAACCGTTTGAATCAATTGTTCCTTAACTTCCTTCTGGCCTACAATATCCTTAAACTGCATGGCACAAAATAAGAAAAAAGGCGGGTACCAGAAAAACATTAAGTTTGCATTTATAAATTCCATTAATCCATACCCCGGTGAAACTTGATAAAATTGCAAGATTAGAACTTTCCAAGGAAGAAATGCAGGACTTCGGCTACAAGGTTGTTGATGCTGTAATTGAACATTTTGAGACACAGGATGAAAAATATCCAGTCGCAAATGCTTCCAGAAAGGAAATGGACAATTTATTTTCGGAAGAAGCCCCCGAGGACCCAATGCCGGCAAATGATGTATTACAGTTCGTGTTAGAAAATGTTATGACACAAAGCAATATTATGAGTCATCCAAAATCCTATGCATTTGTTCCGGGGCCGAGTAATTATATCAGTGTGATGTCGGATGCACTGGCAACGGGATTTAATATTTTTTCAGGCGGATGGGTGGGCTCTCCGGCTGCCGCAGGGATTGAGATCACCAGCCTGAACTGGCTGCTGAAACTCTTTAATTTCCAGGTTAAAAAAGGAGGCGGGATTTTTACAAGCGGGGGCTCAATGGCAAATTTAACTGCTCTGGCAACTGCAAGAAAGGTGAAATGCGGGGAAGATTTTTCCAAAGCGATCATCTATTTATCCGATCAGGCGCATTCCTCCAATATTAAGGCCATCTATATCCTCGGTTTTAAAAAAGAACAGATCCGGATCATTCCAACGGATATGGAATTTAAATTTTCGATCAATAAATTAAAAAATGCGATCGCAAAAGACAGGATCGAAGGGTTTCAGCCATTTTGCCTGATCGCGTCCTCCGGAACGACCAATACAGGAACGGTGGATCCTTTGGAGAAACTGGCTGCCATTTGCAAAAAAGAATCCATCTGGCTGCATGTTGACGGTGCTTTTGGTGCCGCGGCCATTTTATCAAAAAATGGCAAGAAACTACTTAAAGGTATAGAAAAAGCCGATTCGTTAACTGTTGACCCGCATAAATGGCTTTTCCAGCCCTATGAAATCGGGTGCCTGCTGGTGCAGAACCACAAATGGCTGAGCGGTACTTTTACTGAAAAACCAGTCTATTTACGGGATATTGAAGGCAACCAGTCGGAAATTAATTTTTACGATCATGGAATCGAACTGACCAGACATTTCAGGGCCCTGAAATTCTATATGTCTGTTAAAACCTTCGGACTTCAGGCTTTCAGAAAAGCGATCGATTATAATATTGAGCTTGCCGAGCAGGTTGAATCAGAACTCAGAAAAAGCAATAAATGGGAGGTTGTTTCTCCGGCTACCCTGGCAATTATCAATTTCAGATACAATCCTGTTCATGAAAACTGGTCTGAAAATAAACTGGACCAGATCAATCAGAAAATATCTGCCAGGATAATGGCCTCCCGGGAAGCCATGCTGGTTACCACCATTCTTCAGGGCCAGGTGGTGCTGAGAATGTGTCTGATCAACCCCAGAACTACTCTTGAAGATGTGAAAAGCACGATAGTACTTTGTGAAAAATTTGCCCTCGACTAATTGGCTCTAAAATAGTAATACTGAATATTTTATTTAATTTTAATTGATTCTCCGGTGGACTAAATAAATGACCAGGACCATTTTCATCATAAGCCTCCTCTCAGTGATCCTATGGGCTCCGGCCTGCCGTCAAAAAAAAGTGCCGGGACAGCCAACAGCTATTCAAAAAGTAAGTGCGCCGGCAAAACCGGTTACGACTGAAAATAAGTCGCAAAGCTGGTGTGATTCATTATTTGCTGAAGGTCGCAGGTTAGATTCGCTAAAAGGATTCTACTTCAGAAAATACATACTTTCCAAGGCTCTTAAAAACAATAGCCTCAGCGAACCCAACAAAAAATTTCTTCTGGCACTTGATCGCTTTCTATCTGAAGAACAATCTCAGTTAGATTCACCCCTGACCACAGAAAAGATACTGTTCCCAATATTTACAATAGAAGAAGGTCATACCGGCATATTTGGATTTCCACGTTATGATCATCAGAATGGACTGGTGATGAAAGATATTTCATTTGAACACAGGTTAATTTCCCAAACAAACTATTACCGCAAAGGAAATTGGGAACCGAATAGACGGACCTATTTTCCGACAATATTTGATTCACTATATTCAGCTGGATCGAAAGGCATTTATATCTACACTGATAAGACCCGGAAAAGATCCGAAATTACAAATTTCGGATACATTGATGGGGAATGTTTGGCCTACTATCACTTTCCGCTCAAAAAAGGCACATACAGCAGTTCGGATAAGGTTTTATTTGGCAGCAGGTTTCCTTTGGACCTAATCTTTGAAAATAATCAGGTATTCGATAAGGTAATTCCTGATACTACTGCCGACGGTTGTTATGACTGCCCCATCGATTCCTATCCTACAGTATCTTTCGCGAAAATCGCAGGTACAGAAGACTTATATTTTATGTATTCAGATACCTTTCCTATAAGTACTGAAATTTATTATCCCTCCAGGAGCCTGACAATGAAACTGAATGGAAAACTGATTTCGCTGTGGGCAGAATCCATTGATCTGCTCGGTTGCAGTTGCATTTGATGGTCAATACCATGCTTTTTAAGTTTTGGCCTCCAGATTCAGCTGGAGTTTAATAACTGATATCGTATTGGCTTCAACCAAACTATAGAGGTAGTTACCCTGGCTAAAGAAAACAACCCCTCAGCATGTAATTTCCCCAAAGAGTGAATGACCATCAGTGTTATGAAATTACAATGATATATTTGTTAATCAAACAACCTGAAGTGCATGCGGATCTTAGCATTTGATTATGGAACAAAACGTATTGGTATTGCCGTAACCGATCCATTGCAGATCATTGCCACCGGACTTGATACTATTCATCCAAAAGATATTATTGAGTATCTGAAAAAGTATCTGCAGCGGGAACAGGTTGAACTGTTTGTTGTGGGCGAACCCAAACAGATGGATGGCAGCCCATCACAGTCAAGCCCCCATATCAAAGGCTTTATCACTACTCTTAAAAAACATTTTCCGGATATTCCCATTGAACGGATCGATGAGCGATTTACCTCCAAAATGGCTTCGGCGGTGGTAGCCCAAAGCGGTTTTAAAAAAACAGACCGGCAGAACAAGGAAAGGCTCGATACCATTTCTGCAACCATAATTTTGCAGTCGTATCTGGAGAAGCAGAGCCTGGATTAATGTTATTATTGAGTATCAGGTATCAAGTATCAGGTATTGAGTATCAGTTATTTAGCTTTTCGCCAGAATTCTTTATTTAATCGATACCGATAATAATGCCAGTTAGGTATAACACACAAAACCCCCTATGAAGACCGAAATCATT
This sequence comes from Pedobacter sp., assembly GCA_036677005.1. GTDB lineage: Bacteria > Bacteroidota > Bacteroidia > Sphingobacteriales > Sphingobacteriaceae > Daejeonella. The sequence continues at coordinate 33,113 of JAKFBV010000025.1, read as the reverse complement.
TTCAAAATGCCCGGGGGATTTAAGTCAGATTGCACATCAAAGGTGGCAAAATTCAAAATTCCTATCTTTGCTGCATGGAGCTGCTAAGCAAAGAACTCACAAAGTACCTGGAAAGCCATTGCGATCCTGAAAGTGAACTCCTCAAACAGATCAGCCGCGAAACGCATCTGAAGGTTTCTATGCCCCGTATGCTTTCAGGCCACTATCAGGGCAGATTGCTCAGCATGCTGAGTAAAATGTGCGGGCCCGGTAGAATTCTTGAAATTGGCACATATACCGGTTATGCTACCCTTTGCCTGGCGGAAGGCCTTGGTGAAAAAGGCCTGATCCATACCATTGATATCAACAAAGAACTGGAAGATATGGTGAGGGCCAGCTTCAATAGTTCGCCCCTGAAAGACAAGATAATTTACCATATCGGCGATGCCAGAGACATCATTCCAGGCTTAAATGAACAATTCGATCTGGTCTTTATTGATGCGGATAAAAAAAATAACGAAACCTATTATAAGCTGATTATTAATAAGTTAAGGCCGGGTGGCATAATAATTGTTGATAATGTGCTCTGGAGCGGAAAAGTGCTGGATCAGAAAAAAAATGATCAGAATACATCATTAATCAGTAAATTTAATGAGATGGTCCGCTCAGATCCCGGAGTTGAAAAGCTAATCCTTCCGGTACGCGACGGATTGTTCATTATAAGAAAAAGATAAATAGAGCGTTTCTTTTGTGTTTTGAGAAATGCCATAATAATTGTTCTGATTAAAGCGTGTTGTGTTTACAAACAATAAAAATGTCTCACACCTTAAGCCTTGAGTTATGAAAAAATTATTTATCCTGCTATTTACCTGTTCCTTTCTATCTGCGGCAGCTCAAAACAGTGCAAGAATTTACATTGAAAAATATAAGGATATCGCCATCGAACAAATGAATCAGTATGGATTGCCGGCCAGTGTCATTCTTGGTGTTTCAATGCATGAATCAGGCAATGGGACAAGCAAGATCGCCAGATATCTTAACAATCACTTCGGAATGAAGGGTAAAAATTCAAGTACAGAGATCCGCTCCTCCTACAGGGGATATGGATCTGTTAAGGAATCGTACGATGATTTTATCGGAGCTATGAACCGAAGCAAGAAATTCAGGGAATTATTCACTCAATTTTCTGACTATGATTACCGGAACTGGGTATTGGGAATACAGCGCGGAGGTTATGCCGCCAGCAAAACATGGGGAAGCCAGGTTCTGGCAACTATCAGGAAATACAAACTTTATGAATATGATAACAGGCCCGAAAATTATACTGAGCCTGCAGGTTACGATAATCCCATTGGCCCTGCTAAAGCAGGGGCCACAAGTTCATCCAGTTATAAAGTTAAAAAGGGGGATACCCTTTTAGCCATAGCCAAACGCTTTGGCATCAGCCTGAACTATCTGATGAGCAAAAACTCATTAAGTAATAGCCATCTTGCAATCGGACAAATATTAAAGCTTTAAGCAGTAAATGAAATACACTCTGATCCTTCTCATCTCCCTCAGCATTTTCACAAGTGCCTGCGGTATCCGAAAAAAAGAGCATTCCAAACCACTTGCACAGGCAGCTCCGCATAGGCCGGCCGATAAAGTGATCAGCGGAAACACATTAATCAATAAATACACTGCTGAAAGTTATATAGAAAGATTCAAAAGCATTGCCATAAGTGAAATGAACAGCTATGGCATCCCTGCAAGCATCACCCTGGCCCAGGGTATCCTGGAATCCGGTAACGGAAACAGCAGCCTTGCCAGAGAGGCCAATAATCACTTCGGAATAAAATGTACCGGGGAATGGAATGGCAAGACCATACTCCGGGATGACGATCAGAAAGATGATTGTTTCAGGGTCTATACTTCCCCCGAGGAATCGTTCCGTGATCATTCTGAATTTCTAAAAAGGAAACGCTATGCTCCTTTATTCGAACTGGATAAAAATGATTACCGCGGCTGGGCGACGGGCTTAAAGGATGCAGGTTACGCTACAAATCCCCGCTATGCCGACCTCCTGATCAGTCTGGTTGAACGGTATGACCTCAATCGCTTCGACCGCAGGGAAGCTGTGCTGGAGAAAATTAAAAGGGAAGATAAAGTGCTGACAGAAATTGTCAATAATATTCCTCAGGAAAGAAAAGAAGAGCCTGCCAAGACCCCTGTAGCTATGAAAATATATGAGGTAAAATCAGGTGACACCCTATATTCCCTTTCCAAACTCTTTTCGCTGACTGTTGATGATCTGAAGATCCTGAATGGTATAGAAAATTCAGAATTAAAGCCCGGACAGTTATTACTTGTTTCAAAATAAGTTAAAAATGTTAAAACAGGCTTTTCTTTTGACTGAAACACTTAGTTTTATCCACTTGAAAAAATTAATCTGTATAATTATTCTGCTGCTTTCCATTTCGGGAAAGAACTTGTTTGCACAGGATAAACAGGTGCAGGGTATAGTTTTTGACATGAACAGCAAACAGCGCCTGACCCGGGTATATATTTACAATCTCCGTACAGGTGAGGGTTTCTATAACACTACGAAGGGAGAATTTAAAACAAACGCAAGGGAAGGGGATGTGCTGGTAGCAGCCCTGCAGGGCTATGGAGTTGATACCATTGGTATCCGCTCAGAAAACACCATTCTGTTTTACCTCAAACGAAACAGCATACAACTTCAGGAAGTTATAGTGAGAGATACCCTGAAATCGCCAGCCGATCAGCTTAAGGCTAAAAAGGAAGAATACAGTGGTGCCTATTCTAAAGGTACAGTAAAAGATGTCCTGACCACCGGCGGAAGCAATGGAGGAGGCGGGGCCGGCTTAAGTATTAATGCCCTATATAATTTACTAAGCAAAGAAGGGAGAAATGCCCGCCTGCTTCAAAAAATAATTGAACGCGATTACAGGGATGCGATGATCGAATACCGTTTTACCCGAACCCTGATCAATCAGGTAACCGGATTGAACGGAGAGCAGCTCACAGACTTTAAGCAGCAATATAAGCCGGGTTATTATTTTATAATTGAAGCCAACGATTATGAACTGATCGAATTTATCAGGCATTCTTACCGGCGTTATCTTGAAAACCCGGCTGCATACCGCTTGCAGCCACTCAAAGAAAAGGGATCTTGAAATTTCCCCTGATCATCCATCTGCCAGCACTTCCGGTTGAAGGAATGGCGGTATTTCCCTTCATCTTTTTGAAAGATACCCGGTTCAGGATCGATAAGCAGATTATGAACCATGAGTTCATCCATCTGAGGCAGCAAATAGAATTGCTGATCATCCCATTTTATATCCTCTACCTGCTGAACTATCTGATCAACCTGGTACTTTACCGCAGTCATTTCCTGGCATACAGAAACATTGTCTTCGAACGGGAAGCTTATGAAAATGACTCCAGGCTTTCTTATTTGTCAGACCGCAGGTTTGCTGCATGGACCGCCTATCTCCTGAAAGCTTAGATAAAAGCTAAAAAACATATCGAAAAGAGGTCTTTTTTGTTTTTATTTGTTGAATGTTAAAAAGGTTTCTGACAGTTATTTTCATTATACTGGGGTACACTTCAATATCTTTTGCACAAAAGGTTGATAATGAGACCGATACTCTTTTACTTAAAGACCTGAAACAATATCCCCGCCGAAGCAGTTTGCCGGTTCGAAGGCCTGTATTATTCCCTGAGACCGTTTCATTAAATGCAGCTTCCTCCCTTGAATTAAAAGTAAACTACTGGAAGGACCTGCTATCCTTCGGGTTAAATATCAATCAGGCTTCATTTACTGAGAACTGGGGTGCGGGTGGTGTAAACTCTCTGGCATTGGGCGGGCATTTTTCATACAAGACTGATTTTACTAAGGATGATAAGAACTTTGTTTCTGAACTCATCACCCAATACGGAAAACTAAAGAATAAAACTCAGCTCTCCCGGAAAACTGCCGACAGGATATTCTGGGATAATAAAGTTGCTTTAAAACTATCTAAAAGCTGGTATTTCTTCGGCTCCTTAAACTTCGAATCTCAGTTCGACCTGGGTTATTCTTTTTCTAAGGATGCACAGGGTAATGAAAAGCGTACACTTCTTTCGAAGTTTATGGCACCAGGATACCTCACAGAATCAATCGGATTTGAATATAAGCCTGTTAAATACTTTTTTCTGCGGATCGGTACCGGAACTGCGCGGCAAACATTTGTTCTTGACACCAACCTCTATAAAACCAACCCCAAGAACTTCGGGGTTACACAGGGTAAAAACTTCAGAAATGAGCTGGCATTCCAGCTGGTTAGCTCATTTGACAAGGAAATAGCAAAAAACCTGACTTTAAAGAGCCGATATACCATGTTTGCCAATTATGAGAAACTCTCAAGCATTGACAACAGACTGGATGTAACCTTAATAGCTGCAGTAAATCGTCTGATCAATGTTTCCATTGCCGGAACAATACTTTATGATGATGATACGGCTAATAAAATTCAGGCAAGCCAGGCCATGTCATTCGGTCTGGTCTATAAATTAGCCAGGTAGAAGATCAGGCTTCCTGATGCGGCCTGATCCATACATGGCGCTCATTAATTTACAGGCCTGGCCAGGAAATATCACCCGGCAGGCATATATTCAGAAATCAGACTGATAAAACAATTAGCTAATCCGGCACTTTAATTCGCAAATATCTGTATATATACCATATGAAGCCTTTAACCTGCCTGATCGTTTTGTTTCTACTTATCTCCTGTAAAAAAGATGCTCTTCAGAGTGATCTTGAGCTAAGCAGAGAGGTCTGGCTGGCTTTTAAAAAATCAGCAAATAATAATTATTCCTATACTGTCAAAAGCGAATCCTGGGCAGGCTTCGGCGATAGTACGATCATTTCGGTAAGCAATGGTAATGTATCAGGCAGAAAATATTCAAGCTATATTATGGATGGGCAAACGGGGCAGAAAACGGTCCGGGATACCTGGACCGAGACCGGGACCAGCCTGAATACCCACCCTCATGGAGCGCCCACACTGAATATGGATGTGGTTTATGAAAAGGCCGCAAAAGAATGGCTCAGGGCAGATCCTGAACAAAACATGATCTATTTTGAAGTTAAAAACCGCGGAATGATCTCCACCTGTGGTTTTGTTAACAAGGGGTGCATGGATGATTGTTTTACAGGTATTAAAATATCCGATATCAGCGCAGAACAGAATGTCAGGTGATACGATACCCTGTTTTTTAGAAGGAATTTCATAAAGCGGCCGGCTTTTATTTTATTTCTTCCTAAGCTGCAGATAATCCAGATAATACAGGATCTTAAGGGAGAAATTATTGTTTTGAGGTAAACCAATGATCCTGTCAAAATTTCGAAAATACCCCAGCCTGTTCTCAATTTCCATATCCTCCGAAAGATTTTTATAAGCAATACTCAGTTCGCTTCCCGGAGCAAATCGCCAGGAATAGTTAAAATCAATATTGAAGACATTATAATTCGTATGTGTCCCGTTAAATTCGGCGCCATCATGACTCTGCAATTCACCATCATCCCTTAGAAAATAGAATGCCTTATTCTTCCGGTTTGACCAGTAATGCCTTGCCCTTACCATAATTCCCATATTACTGTTAAACGTATAGGTAACATCAATCATACTCTCTATTGTATTCCTGTCAAATCTTGAAAATATGATCTCATTCGCTTTACTTAAACCCAGCCATGCCGAATAATCATACTGGGGTTGTGCATTGAAATCTATTCCAAGTGAAAGCCTGTTCTTAACCCGGTAATTCTGGTAAAACCCTGCAACATACCCTACCCCATGAAACTGCTCCCTTAGCCTGGCAGAGAAAAAAACACCGGCATTGTATTTCTTAATACTGTTTGACCTTAGTCTGAAATTTCCATAAGTGCTTGCAGGTGTGTTAAATTCCTTTCCGGCCACCCGGGGTTCATAAAAATCTTTACCCATGAACTGCCGGTAAAAGTCAAGATTGAGAGTCCAGAAATTCTTGAACTCAAAAAATCCGCCCCACTGTGCTCTTGATGACTGATAGGTACGCGGCATAAAACGCCGTGTTTGATGGATTCCCAGATACGTATTATACCGGTTAAAAAGCTTACCGGGAGTAAATCCGTTATAACCTATATCAAAGGAGTTACGGATAAAATTATTATTATTAAAATACCCCAGATCGGTGGGATCAAATTTATTATCTGTCAGTTCATACTCATACTCCCAGGTAAAATTGCCGCTTTTCTTTCCGACCTCAAGCTCATAATTAAATCCGGTATTGTTTGAACCTCCGGGAGTTTCTGCACCCACATGACTTAACTTGGCAGCTCCGGAAATATTATACATGTTTTTTTTGTCATTCAGATCCATTAAAAATGAACTCACATTCGCATCATATGCTGAACCCTGACGTAAAACATTGGTATTCAGAAAAGTGGCGGAACTATTGTTTTTAAGCGACTGATCAAGCACCAGAATATTATAATTGGTTAAGGGATGGGTTTCGATCAGGCGTTCCTCACCCGAACTGCTTTCTACCCGGTCATATCCTCGTTTAGTGACGGCATTAAAGAAACCTAAGCCTAAACCATTTTCTGAACGGCCTGAAATTTTTGTGGCATTAAGTAATTTACTTTCAGTTGGATGCTCTTTAATGGTTTCACCGGGCAGGAGCCTTGAATTAATGTTTTGTATAAAAGCAGGATTAGAACCAATCCTTCTCGAATAGAATAAATTTCCCTTATTAAACAATTCCGTTCCTTCGGTAAAGAACTGCCTGTTTTCATTGAACCTGACTTCAAAAGGACTGAGGTTAAGCACCTGATTATCAGAACGAACCTGGCCAAAGTCAGGAACCAGGGTCATATCCAAAGTAAAACTCTGATTGATGCCATATTTTATATCCATTCCCCCATTGAAACTACCGGATGTATTATTCAGTCCCGGCTGATTATAAGGATAGGTATTGACTGTAGAGGATATGTAGGGAGAAAAAGATAATCTTATGGGTGCCTTTATGCCTTTAATTCCATGTAACTCCCCTTCCTGATTGATAAAACCGCTGACCTTTGGATCAATATAATTCCAGCTGCTTTGCTGATTACTCATATGCCGGCGGCGTGTTATGTTCATGCCCCATTCCTGAATTTCATTGGAACCGAACCTGAGTGCAGAATAAGGGATCTTCAATTCAGCCGTCCAGCCCAGGCTGTCAATTTTTACCTGACTATCCCATACCGCATCCCAGTTATTGTCTTCCCTTCCCGAATTGGAATATTTAGCATCAAACTGAGTACCTGTCGAACTGACATAAAAGCCGAAGGCATTGATACGATCCAGATAGGTATCAAATACGATCCCTATAAAATCAGAGTTAGCCAAATTATCCCGGGTCATGATTTCCCTGAAAACACTGTCGGGTTCATCATACATCCGGGCTCCTATGTATATGGCTGTATTATCATAAACTATTTTTACCTCGGTTCTTCTGTCATGCCTATCCATACGGCCGGGCAAAGGTTTAAATTCAATGAAACCACTTGCAGCAACAATTTCCTTCCAAACCAGATCGTTTAAAACACCGTCAATTTTCGGAGAATTTTCCGTCCGTACAGCACTGAACGATTTAACTTCCTGTGCTTCACACATGCCGGCAATTAGGCAGAAAATGCCTGTAATGATAACCCTTAACTTCATTCGTAAATTCAATGGATGCAAAGGAATCAAAATGTTGCCAATTATATGGCTAAGCAATGGGAATGTTACTCTATTTTAATAAAAAATATGCTTGCGATCTGATTCTGACCGGAATGAACAATTATTTTAGTCCTATGGCAGAGAAATCTTACCTTTGCACAAGCTAAAAGCTGATTAATAAGATGTTTGAAAATTTACAGGATAAACTCGACAGAGCATTTAAGGTTCTTAAAGGACAGGGAAGCATAACAGAAATTAACGTGGCTGAAACCATGAAAGAGATTCGCAAAGCTCTTCTGGATGCCGACGTTAATTATAAAACCGCTAAAGCATTTACCGATGAGGTAAGGGAAAAGGCCCTGGGATTAAATGTGCTCACCTCCGTATCGCCGGGACAATTACTGACCAAGCTCATGAATGATGAACTGGCTGCCCTGATGGGTGGTACAGTTGAAGAGTTGAATATTTCTGCAAATCCTACCATCATTCTCATCGCCGGATTGAACGGTGCGGGAAAAACCACCTTCTCGGGCAAGCTTGCTAATTATCTGTTAACTAAAAAGGGTAAAAAGCCCTTACTGGTAGCGGGCGATGTTTACCGCCCAGCGGCGATCGATCAGCTGGAAATACTTGGCGGACAGATCGGTGTTCCGGTTTTCACCGACCGTGATTCAAAGAATCCCGTTGCCATTGCAAAAGCAGGTATCGCCGAAGCAAAAAAGAATGGCCAGAATGTGGTGATCATCGATACCGCCGGTCGTCTGGCGATTGATGAAGGGCTGATGAAAGAGATCGCCGAAGTAAAGGCACAAACCAATCCGCATGAGATTCTCTTTGTAGTTGATTCCATGACCGGTCAGGATGCGGTAAACACCGCAAAAGCCTTTAACGACAGGCTCGACTTTACAGGAGTAGTGCTGACTAAACTAGATGGTGATACCCGTGGTGGTGCTGCCCTTTCTATTAAATCAGTCGTAAACAAACCAATCAAATTTATTGGTACAGGTGAGAAGATGGAGGCCCTGGACGTGTTCTATCCTGACAGGATGGCCAGCCGTATTCTCGGGATGGGCGATGTGGTTTCCCTTGTTGAACGTGCACAAATGCAGTTTGATGAGAAAGAAGCTGCCGAACTTCAGAAAAAGATCCGCAAGAATAAATTTGACTTCAACGATTTCATCAGTCAGATCCAGCAGATCAAAAAAATGGGTAATATGAAGGATCTGATGGGTATGATACCGGGTGTTGGAAAGGCTTTGAAGGATGTAGAGATCGATGATAATGCCTTTACTCCCATAGAATCGATTATCCGTTCCATGACACCCTATGAACGTGAAAATCCCGATTCGATCAATCAGAGCAGGCGGACCAGAATAGCGAATGGCTCGGGTACCAACATCACAGAAGTGAACAAGCTGATCAAACAATTCGAGGATATGCGTAAAGTGATGAAGCAGTTCTCAAACCCTGCTGCGGCGGCTAAAATGATGAAGGGGATGCCTAAAATGCCTTTCGGGAAATAGATATACTTTGTTGAGTTTTAGTGAGGTTGGTGATAACTGTGGTTGGTGATAACTGTGGTTGGTGATAACACCAACCACAGGGAAACGGCAATTGTACCCTTGTTACCACTGGCTTCGATACAGGGTACACCAATAGCGGGGATAAAAGACGATATTCAGAAGAACCTCACTTTAAGGTGGGGGCAGACCAAACTTCGAAGTCAAACGAATTACATATGGCAACAGTAATAAGTTCGGTCAGTTCAACACCGTTCACACTAACTTATTCCCATTAATTAGTATCTTGTAGCTATGATAACAAGATGTAAAGCTATATCAGTAATGATAACATTAGCCGCTTTTTTTGCGGCTAATGTTACGTTAGTGAACGCACAAACAACTTCTTTCGGTATTCGGGTCACTCCAACTCTCTTGCCATCTGTCGAGGTCAACAATCCCTCACCATCAAATATTTATGGCCCACATAAGCTGGGTATAAATGCAGGCATTTACGCTTTGAAATATTTCCGGTCTGGTCGTGTCGGAATGAAAGCTGGTCTGGAATATGGTGCACTGCCCTTTATTGTTGGAGTAGATGCACCGAGAAGTGCGTTCGGTTCAGGAGCCGGCGGCGATAGCCAAATCAATGTAAGCTTACAAACGTCTGATCTCGGCTTCGTCGCGTTAACTTTGTCACCGTCTTATAAGCTACCCCTTAAACACAGATTTCTAGAGTTTTCCGTGGGCCCGAACGTCCGATTTTACAATTATCCGCAAGACGGATTCAGTGAAATTGCATTCGCTTTTAATAGAAATGTATCTTATGATCCAGATGACCCCGCAGCAGGGCCACCAGATGTCAGAGCGCGTGTCGTAAATTTGGATAGATTATACCTCAGTCTTCCTATTTCTGTAGACTATGTAGTGCGAACCAGCATGCTTGGCCAAGTGAAATTTGGAATTATGTACAACATCTCGCAACCGCTTCGTGGTGAACTTGATGTTATGATGAATGGAAACATGTTCCGAGGGGCTTATAATCCTCGAACAGGCTTTTGGGGTGTTAATATACAGTACGAGCGATTATCAAAAAGGTCTGTAGGATCTTATCAAAAGCGTGTTTTTCCTGCCGAACTAGAAAGGCACAGAAAAGCCCTGTTTGTGGAGGCGTATCTCGAGGGTGACTTTCTATCTGCCAATTACGATATGCGGCTAAAGAAAAACATCAATCATGGCTTTGGATTTAGCGCGGGTGCAGGAATGGGGGGACACTATAGTACGGAAGTAATCAATAATAATAAAACAACTGACCGACGAATGCTTGCTCTGCCAGTTGCAATCAATTATATCATCGGAGCAAACCGCCATGGAATTGAGCTCGGAATCGGTATTACACCGCAGATAGCGTTAGACAACGCTAGCGATAATTCATCTAAAGACAATGGTACATTTATCCCTTTACGAATAGGATATCGACTCCAGCCTAAAAAAGAAGGATTTACCGCCCGAGCGGCCTTAATTCCTATTATTAAAAATTCAACCGTTTCTTCAGGTGCATTCAACCTTCTCAATTTCGGGGTGTCATGTGGATATAGTTTTAGGTAGCTGTCCTATCATTTAAAACAGATGGCGTTAAAAATTAAAAATTCCCCTCCGGTTGGTGTTCTCACCATACCAGTTTACAGGGGTTTTATTCTTGTCCTGCCGGATCTTATCCGGCATTTTTTTTATAGCTTTAAGTATGCTGTAAATTGACATGTTTAAAGCCTCCCTAACGCTTATCTTCCTGTTGCTGTCGCTGTACCTGCCTGCGGCCTCTATCCTGATACCTATGGACGGAAGCCAGAAGGACCATTTAAAATCTTATGGCATTGCCTACTGGACCCTGAAAAAGGATGTGCCGGTGGACTGGCTCCTGAACTATCGCGGAGGCAGTTTTCTGATCAAGTATGCCCAGCAGATAGAAAATGAATGCCGTATCCGGGGCGTTTCCTATGAAGTGATCAGCGACGGGCAGGTAAACAGTATTCTGACCGAAGTATCTGCTCCGGAAGTGAATATGGAAATGGTAAAACTTGAAACTGCCGCCCGGATCGCCGTTTATTCACCCAATAACATCTTTACCACGAAAGACTATACCGATGCGGTACAGCTCGCTCTCGAGTATGCCGAAATACCCTATGATATTATTTATGATGATGAAGTGCTGAACGGGGCCCTTCCGAAATACGAATGGGTACACCTGCATCATGAAGATTTTACAGGGCAGTTCGGACTTTCGGGTCAGCGGCAATCACAGGAAGATATCAGGATACAGCAGGCTATTGCAGGCCGGCATGGCTATGCTAAAGTTTCGCAGATGAAACTGACCGTTGCGAAGTCGATCAGTAAGTTTATCGCCGGCGGCGGCTACCTGTTTGCCATGTGCTCGGCCGGAGAAACATTGGATGTGGCCCTTGCCGCTGAAGGGACCGATATCGTTGACAGCAATTATGACGGCGACGGCATCGACCCCCTGGCCCAGTCCAAACTGGATTACAGCAAAACGCTCGCTTTTGGCAATTTCATACTCCCGCTCAATAACTACCGGGCTTTCTCCAATATTAATACCGGCAGGTATGCTGATCCTGAGAATGATTTCTTTACCATCTTCAGCTTTTCAGCCAAATGGGATATCGTACCGGCTATGCTAACGCAGGACCATGAATTTGTGATCAGGGGTTTTTCGGGGCAAACCACGGCCTTTAATGAGAACGTAGTCAAACCAAATGTACTGATCATGGCTGAGTCAAAAATAGCCGGGGCAGCGCGATATATTCATGGTGAACTGGGAGAGGGGCAATGGACCTATTATGGGGGCCATGATCCTGAGGGAGATGCAGGCCGCTGGGGTTTCAGAGGCAACAGATCCGCTAATCCTGCCGACCGGAAAAGGGATCTGAGTTTAACGCCAAACTCTCCGGGATATCGTTTGATACTCAACAATGTACTGTTTCCATCGGCAAAGAAGAGGAAGCAGAAGACCTGAAAGAAGGCAAAATGCAGGTACCTTAGGGAGATGAGAGATAGGAGACCTGAGATATGAGAATGTCCCTCCGGTTGGTGTTTTCACCATACCGGTACCCTCCGGTTGGTGTTCTCACCTTAGCGGTCCCCATCACCACTTAACATACTTTAACATAATCTGATTTAGATTCCATGTAGATTAGAGTATCTAACCTTTGAATTATGTTTAAACTCAATAAATTAAAATTTCTGTCGTTTTACGGATTGATTTTTTCTGCTTCCTTTAATTCAATTGCCCAAACTAATGAATTAGGATTTCATATCAGTCCTGCAGTATTGGCTCCGGCAGAGTTTAACAGGGATACATCGATTGTAAATGCCAGGTCATCAATTGCTACCTCGGCAGGAATAAATTTTACACGTTTTTTCAAATCCGGTCTGGGCATAAGGGCCGGTTTTAACTTTGGCTATATGAGCTCTAAATTTGCACTCAGCACAAGCTATACCCAGACCTTAGATAATCCCATCTACCCTTCAACATTACTGTATAATAGTCTAACTGCCGAACCGGTGTTCAGGTTTAAGATCAATCAATTTAAACTCGAAACTTTTGCTGGGGCAGAACTCAGGCGTTTTTATAATAACACACCGGGAACCTACGGTCTTTCTACATTGGCTACTTTCAGAACCCCTGCGATCAGCAATAACTATCAGACAAATGTCTATGCAGGCCTTAGTTATATTAAATCCTTCAAAAAATCTAATCAGTTAAACATTGGGCTGACCAGGAATTTCGGACTGACCAATATTGCTTATGGTCATTTCAGGGCACCCTCATCCAATAGTACCTTTCAAACAGGATTCCATTCTGTGAGTAATTCTACAGGACTTCGATTGCATTATAGCTACAATATGGAGAAAAAGGGGGGAAGGGAAAATACTCAGAAAGTTGCTGAAATAAGCGGAAAGCGCCGCAAAGCGGTATTCATCGAAGCTCTGGGAAGCGGTGGTTTATTTTCGGCAAATTATGATATGCGTTTCAAGTCCGACCAGAATGATGGCTGGGGTTTCAGGATAGGTATTGGTATAGGGGAAGATCTGCCTGTTGATGTTTATAAAGAACGCGAATACTTTGGCTATTATGCCGACAGATATCTTACCTTCCCGCTTAACATCAACTACATTATCGGGAAAAGAAGAAGCGGATTTGAGACCGGAATCACTCTAACTCCCGAGCTAACAAGCAGAAAACTGGAAAATGATCCGCAGGTTAAACTGTTGACTTTCTTAAATGCAGGTTATCGCTTTCAGCCAATAAAAAAAGGCTTATTGATTCGCGCAGCATGGACACCAGCGCTGATTAACAAGAGTTTCTCTCCTCTTTGGGCGGGGGTATCTTTGGGATATGGTTTTAAATAATACCGTTCCCTCATTCCTTTACACCTTTTACTCAGACAGGGAATACTATTTAGTAACTTAGGTTTCTACCCTTGCATCATGCCTGCAAAAACCTATGGAAGCGCCGTTTTTGGTATAGAAGCTATTACCATAACTGTTGAAGTAAATATCAGCAGCGGCCTGTATTATTTCGTGGTTGGCCTGCCTGATAATGCAGTGAAGGAAAGTATGCATCGTGTAGAAAGTGCCCTTGACAATTCAGGCTATCATATGCCCAGGCAAAAAACAGTGGTTAATCTCGCTCCCGCCGATATCCGCAAAGAAGGTTCTGCTTATGATCTGCCCATCGCTATCGGCATTCTGACCGAATCAGGTCAGTTGTTCAGTAATAAATTAGATCAGTACCTCATTCTTGGTGAGTTATCCCTTGATGGGGGACTGCAGCCCATCAAAGGTGCCCTGCCCATCGCCATACAGGGCAAAAGAGATGGATTTAAGGGAATACTTTTACCCAAAGAAAATGCACGCGAAGCCGCTATTGTTGATGATTTTGAGGTTTATGGTGTCAGAAATATCTCAGAAGTGATCGGATTCTTTGATAACAGCCTCCTGCTGGAAAGAACTATTGTGGATGCCGGGCAGGAGTTTATCCATAATATCAGTCATTACGAAAGCGATTTTTCGGATGTACGTGGCCAGGAAAATATCAAACGTGCACTGGAGATCGCCGCTGCCGGGGGGCATAATGTGATCCTGATCGGTCCGCCGGGTGCTGGAAAGACCATGCTGGCAAAACGTCTGCCAACCATCCTGCCGCCTCTGAATTTGCATGAGGCACTGGATACCACTAAGATCCATTCGGTGGCAGGCAAGCTCTCTGCATCCGATTCCCTGATGACCATCAGGCCGTTCCGCTCCCCCCACCATACCATCAGCGATGTGGCCCTGGTTGGAGGAGGTACCAATCCGCAGCCTGGGGAGATTTCACTGGCCCATAACGGGGTGTTATTTCTGGATGAACTGCCCGAATTTAAACGAACTGTGCTTGAAGTGATGCGCCAGCCACTCGAAGAACGCAGGGTAACGATCTCCAGGGCCAAATCAACTGTGAATTATCCGGCCAGTTTTATGCTGGTGGCCTCGATGAACCCCTGCCCCTGCGGTTACTATAATCATCCTGAAAAAGAATGTATCTGTGCACCCGGTGTGGTCCAAAAATATTTAAGCAAGATCTCGGGCCCACTGCTGGACCGCATCGACCTGCATGTGGAAGTAACCCCGGTAAATTTCAATGAACTCTCATCCGAAAGACTGAGCGAAAAAAGCAAGGTGATCCGGGAACGGGTATGTGAAGCAAGAAATATTCAGATCAGGCGCTTTGAAGAAAAAGAAGAGGTCTTCTGCAATGCCCAGATGAGCCCGAATATGGTCAGGAATATTTGCAGGATCAATGAAAGCGGACAGGCATTACTGAAACAAGCCATGGAAAAACTGGGTTTATCCGCAAGAGCCTACGACCGGATATTGAAAGTTTCCAGAACCATTGCTGATCTTGCCGGAAGTGAGGAGATCCAATTGGAGCATCTGGCTGAAGCGATACATTACCGGAGTCTGGACCGGGAAGGATGGGCGGGGTGATACTCAGCAGCTTTTGCCGCTCTTCTGGCTTGCCCTTGTTGGTGATTTCTATGACAAAAACAAGGGCAAGAGAGGTAATATTACCAAAATTCATGCTGCTATTGATTAGTTTAGTAGAACCCAAAATTTAGTTTCAATAATATGGCTCACCAGCAGTCTTGTTTTCTTAATGCCACTAGGTGGAAATTTTATATATTTAAATTACAAATTCCTTTATTACGGTTATAATTTTAACATAGGAGCACTAAACGCTGAAGGTTTATACCGGCAATTCTTAGATGATTAAATAAGTGACTTAAAAATTCACCGTGAGACTTAAAATTTATTCTATTGCTGTGCTGCTGTTCTATATGAACGTCTTTTCAGGTATGGCCCAGAATATTCCACCCAAAGTGCCAGTCAAGGGGCCGGTTCAGGGAGGCCTTTCTGGCGGTATCCCGGTAGCAAACAGCCTATACTCTTATGCCTCACTGGCTGAGAAAATTTACCTTCAGTTAGACAGCAAAGTTTACACTACCGACAAAACCATCTGGTTCAAAGCGATTGTTACCAATGCGATAGACCATGCGCCCACCAAGGTAAGTGCTGTGTTGCATGTGGATCTTATTGACCCGAATGAACAGATAGTTGAAAAAAAACTGATCAGAATTGAGAATGGCATTGGAGACGGGTTTTTCCAGTTGAGTCAAAATTACACTGAAGGGCATTATTTGATCAGAGCATACACCGAATGGAATAGAAATTTCGATTCGGATTTTTTCTTTAAAGAATATATACAGGTTTATGCTACTGCCACGCATGTGGAAGTTAACCCCATCCAGAATATTACCCTGATAGAAGGACAAAAAAATAATGAACATAGGATAAAGGCAACGTTTGACCCTCTGACAATTGATAGCCTTCATTCAAAAGATCTTACTCTTTTCATATCAGTTGACGAAAAGAAGGATACCGTTTCAATTAAAAGGAGTGGGAAAAACAGCTACCTGCTTGACTACGCAGTTCCTGGCAATTCTCATTTCCTTACACTACAGGTTCACACTAAGAACAATTTCACTTATTCAAGGACCATTATACTGGATAAAGATTACCTGGATTTACAGTTTTTTCCTGAAAGCGGAGAACTGGTGCATGGGGTACCGAATTTGGTAGGATTCAAAGCCCTGGATAGTATCGGTAAAGGCAAACCGGTAGAGGGGGAAATACTGAACGGTAAAGGGGAGGCGATCGCTTCTTTTAAAAGTAATCAATTGGGTATGGGATCGGTCATGGTGTTTAATGTAGATAGCACGGAAAAGTACGTAGCCCGGGTTTTGTCGCGTTCACAGGAAGGGGTGCAAAACACGTATCCCCTGCCGGCAATCACTTCAAGGGGAAACGTGTTGTCGGTCAAAAAAATTGGAGATAAGATACACCTGAAAGCCAGTTCAAATTATCTGGTTCGCGATAGCATATTCGTACGGGCGTCCTGCCGGGGGAAAGCTTACTTTGACATAAAAGGTCGCTTACAGGAAGGGAATCTGGAGTTTTCTTTACAGGCTAATATGCTTCCCGAAGGCATAATTGCTTTCACTATGATGACCACCCCAATGAACCCGGTGGCTGAAAGGCTTTATTTTAACGAACGGCCCGAGGGCAGGATACAGATTTCACTTGCTGCCGATAAAAAATCCTATACACAGCGTGAACTAACCAAATTATCTATCGAGACCAAAGATAAAGAAGGACGTCCTATAGATGCCAGTTTATCAGTGATGGTACTCAATAAAATAGAACTGGGGCGCACGCAAGACACCCATGAGAATATCTTGTCTTATTTCTTGTTGAGTTCCGACTTAAGAGGCCAAATTGAAGATCCGGGATTTTATTTTACAAATGAAGGAAGCAGGTATCGCGACCTGGATGCGCTCTTACTGACCCAGGGATGGCGTAAGTACAAGTACACCAGGCCTGAGGGCAGGATACTTTTTCAAGCAGAGAATAATCTAACTGTATCAGGTTATGTTGGAGGAGCATTTTCTCAAAATAAAGAAAAAGCTGGAATAGGCTTAACGATGATGACCTTCGGAGAGAAACATAGCTTTCAAACGCAAACCACTGACAGTTTGGGCAGATTTAGTTTTATTATAAATGAAGAATATGGAAAAAACCTGGAGGTTTTAATTCAAAGTACAAATAAATCGGGCAAGCAGAGAGGTTATACCATTAACCTCGATACAAAGGAATCTCCGGGTATTTCTTTTGATCATATCAGGACGGTTGAAAAGCCGGACAGTATTGTTCGGGCCTATGTCAGTAAAAGTATTGCGAATAAAAAAACAGAGGATGCCTACATCAGATCTACCGAGGGAATAGTCCTGGAAGAAGTAGTTGTCAAAGCGCGCCTGATGACTCCTGAAAGAAAACTGGTGGAGGAGAGATACGGCACCCCGAAAGTTGTGATCGAAGGAGATGACATCAGGAAAAGGGAACAAAAGTGGTCCTATGGCTTATATAGTGTACTGATGTTCAATTTTCCCGATAAAGTAAAGGTTACAACCTACGGCGGAGGTATGTTGTATGCAAGTCTTCATAATAGTGAAGTAACACTGGTTGTAATCGATGGTATTCCTGTGATGGGCTACAACTACCAATCAATCCCAGGCATTCCGCCAAGCGAGGTGAAGAGCTTTGAATTGATCCCTTTTGCAAAAAATTTCAGGGATCTTTATTGCGAAGTGGTCGAGAGGTGTAATCCTCTGACAGCACCAACAGTCGGAAATGTTATTGCTATATATACTCACGCAGGGAAGGGAATTTTTGGAGTAAAGCCGCCCGTAGGCCTGGGCAAGTCATCTGTCCCGGTATTTTCAACGCCCCGCGAATTTTATGCCCCCAAATATGAACAGCTCAAAACAGCTGACTGGCTTAAGCCTGATTTGAGAACACTGGTACACTGGGAACCGAAGCTAAAAGCGGATAGCATGGGGAAAGCGTCTGCTTCTTTTTATAATGCAGATAATACCGGCACGATGCAGGTGCTGGTTGAAGCTATTTCTTCAAATGGGGAAATCGGTTACAAGGAATTAAATTTAAATATAAGAAAAAGGGAGTAGCGATAACGGGGATAAGTAGCGTCTTGTTGGTGTTGTCCAACAAGCAATAAAATTTAATGCACTTTGAAAACCGATGAATTACAGACTCACACCAGCCCGGGTAACAAAACACGATTCCCGGAAGATTTCATGTTTCAATTATCTGAGGAAAATTTGAGGATATGGTATCGCAAAATGCGATACCATCCAGGCAATCATTGGGCGGAACCTTGCCCTATGCATTTACCGAACATGGCATATTAATGTTATCGAATGTGTTAAAAAATGACAGAGCTATACAAATGAGCATTCGAATAATAGAAATTTTTGTCCGACTAAGGGAAATGTTGATTTTATATAAGGATGTAGCCATTCTTATTGAACAAATTGAAGATAAACTGGGCAAACGGGATCAAAAAATTGAATTGCTGTTTAATACCTCAATCAATTTATTTACAAAGAAGAAAGCCCGCGTACACCAATTGGTTTTAAACAGAGTTTATAAAAAGCTTTGATGCTCACCAACCTCCCCACGGTGAAGAAATAATTTCAGCTATTGCATTTATCAATTATTATTATTTACTTTGAAAATCAAAGTGCTTTTAAATGAAAGAAAATAATATTCATTCTGAGCTGGCTTCCATCAGATCCCTGATGGAACGTTCATCCAAATTCCTCTCCCTCAGCGGATTATCCGGGGTCATGGCAGGCATATATGCCCTGATTGGTGCGTTTATCGGATACAGGATCGTAGATAGAAAGTATGGCAGTTTAGTTATAAGTGATTCTTATACAGACCAGCCCATGGTCTATAATCAGTTATTTTTGATCGCCGGTGTAATTCTGTTGCTCTCGGTACTAACCTGCATCCGGCTTTCTATCCGCCAGGCAAAGAAAAAAGGCGAAAGCTCCTGGAACCCGGTAAGCAGGCGTCTGCTAAGCAGCATGGCCATTCCACTATTTACCGGGGGCCTGTTTATTATTATCTTAATCCTGAAGACCGAGTATAACCTGATTGCCTCTGCATGCCTGATATTTTATGGCTTGTCTTTAATATCAGCAGGCCAGTACACTTTTTCTGATGTGAAATGGCTGGGCTTCTGTCAGATAATTCTGGGTTTACTGGCGGCCCTGATCCCGGGATCCGGACCTCTGCTCTGGGTAATTGGTTTTGGCCTCCTGCATATTATTTATGGTTCTGTCATGCATTTTAAATATAACCGGTGAAGACATCCCTGGAACAATTTGATAAGGCTTTTGAAAACCGGATCCGCCTTCAGATCATGAGCGTATTGCTTGCTAATGAGCATTATGATTTTAATTCACTCAAAGAGTTATTGGATGTAACTGACGGGAATCTTGCATCCCATATCAAAGCCCTTGAAAAAGAGGATTATATTATTGTGAATAAAACGTTCATCGGACGGAAACCAAATACACAATATGCTGTATCTGAAAAGGGCCGTTTCGCCTTTATAAAACATCTTGAAGCACTTGAAAATTTAATTAAGCAACAGAAAAAACAATAATTATTTTTTTATTCAAATACTTTGAAATACAAAGTACTTTTAATCTAATAAATCATGAAAATTGAACTATCAACAGAAAACAATGGATTAAAAAACTGGTTCGCGGGATCAGTATTAATCAAATTAGGCTTGATCGGCTTTCTTACTATACTTTTACTGATCCCTTCTGCCCTGATACAGGATCTCATATCTGAGCGACAAAAGAGACAAATGGAAGTCATCCGGGAAATTTCAGACAAATGGTCGGGTAGCCAGTTAGTGCAGGGGCCGGTTTTAGTGCTGCCTTATAAAACTACGGTCATGGCAGAAGATCCCAATACCCAAAAAAGCAGTACCCGGGAAATTCTGACCAATATTTATATCCTTCCCGAAACCCTGAATATCTCATCAAAAGCAAATCCGGAAGTGCTTCACAGGGGGATCTTTGATGCAGTGGTCTATAACAGCAGGATCCGGGTCAGCGGAAAATTCAGTGCACTGGAACTGCTAAAATCAAACATTGACCCGGCAATGATCCAATGGGACAAAGCAAAGGTAGCTATCGGACTGAGCGACTTAAAAGGACTTAAAAATAATCCGGTCATCAGGCTGGGTGAACTGAACTATGAAGTGGAGCCCGACCTTACTTCGCTTAAATTATTCAGCAATAACCTGGTCATTCTTCCCGACCTGAGTACGGTGAAGAACACTTCCCTTAACTTTAGTTTTGATCTCGACCTCCGGGGAAGCGAGAAACTTAGCTTTCTCCACCTGGGTAAAAACACAACAGTAAAAATCGAGGGAGAATGGAGTAATCCAAGTTTTACCGGACGTTATCTGCCTGATGAACGCTCCGTTTCGGGCAAGGCCTTTTCGGCTACCTGGAAGATGCCCTATTACAACAGGCCCTATCCCCAGCAATGGATCGAAGAAAATACTATTTTAAATCCGGCAGATACACTTGTTAAAGGAAGCAATAACTCAGATACACGGGCAGCTTTTGGAGTTGATTTCCTCTTACCTGTAGATCAGTATCAAAAGACCACCCGTGCTGCAAAATATGCTGTACTGGTCATTTTACTGTCTTTTTTATCCCTGTTCTTTACAGAGATGCTGAACAAGAAGAGTGTTCACTTTCTCCAATATGTGCTGATCGGAGCCGCGATGACCATTTATTATACGCTATTGCTCGCTCTTAGCGAACAAATGGGTTTCAATATAGCTTATATCATTGCCTCAGGAGCCACAATAAGCCTGATCGGAACGTTCATCTGGTCACTGCTTAAAAATAGTAAAGCAGCTCTCCTGTTTGCAGGTATATTAAATGTGTTCTACGGTTTTATTTTTGTGATCCTTCAACTGCAGGATATGGCCTTACTCGTTGGTAGTGTTGGTTTATTCGTCATTATTGCCGCTTTGATGTATTTATCGCAAAAGATCAGCTGGGAGAAGAACAAAGAGGAAGAACCAGGCACAGTTCTTTAAGATATGTTCAGGTTTCACAAAGGATATTTTGGATTGACAGTTGTATTGCTGCTGATCGAAGTACTGATCGCCATGTATGTCCGCGATAACTTTATAAGACCCTATTTTGGAGATTTTTTGGTCGTAATTTTGATGTATTGCTTCCTGAAAAGTATTGCTGATCCTGATGTGAGACTAACAGCGATGGCAGTATTGCTGTTTTCTTACCTGATCGAGATTTTTCAATATCTGAATTTCGTTGAGAGGCTGCGACTGGGGAATTCTGAAATTGCCCGTACCCTGATGGGTACATCCTTCGCATGGATGGATATTTTAGCTTACACCACAGGTATTCTGGCAGTTCTCTGGTTTGAAAGAAGGAGAACAGGAGTGATGGTTTTTAAGGATGAAAGAGTATGAAGTATTTTGTGAGCAAAGATTCGATAGTCCGCGAGATTTGGGGGAATAGTGATACCATCCTTTTGATCTTTGCCGGTGCATCTGCAGAGTTTGCTTTGAATAAAGCGGTTGACTGGCTCTATTTCACCGGGCGCCTTCCTTCCGATCCCCTCAAGAGGTTATTCTCTACCGTTTCCTATGCATGTCAGATCGTTTTCTCTGAATATGACGATGCTATGCACGCCATTGATAAGATCACAGCTATCCACAAAGGAGTTGAAATTTCACGAGGCAAAAACATCCCGGATTGGGCCTACCGGGATGTTTTGTTCATGCTGATCGATTATTCGATACGTTCCTTTGAGTTACTGGAGCGAAAATTAAGTGCTAGCGAAAAGGAGGAGGTTTATACTATTTTTCACCGGATGGGATCGCGCATGGGAGTTAAAGATCTACCTCCAAACTATCTGCAATGGCTGATTATGCGAAATTCAGCTCTGCAGGAAAACCTGCTGAACGGCAATTTCACCAAAGACCTTTACAAACAATACAAAAAGCATTTGGGATGGTTCAGATACCTGATCTTAAAACAGGCTCAAACACTCCTTGTTCCTGCAAAAGTAAATGAACTGCTTGGCATCGGGAAGAACCCTTTTTCAGCTCCCCTGCTGAATTTGTATAAGCTCAGCAGGATAGTTCGCTTAAAATCACTGCTAAAAAATGTGATCCTGCCATCAGAATATAAAAAAGAGATTTTGGCATTGGATAATTACTCCGGCAAATCTTTATCAGATTAAGAGGATCCTGGAAGAATCTGGTACGAGCCGCAGGCTCGCACCAGCATGAATTGGGAAATTATCTGATTTTATCATAAAAACCACTTAAACTCCTATTCCGTATATTTACGAAAAAGAAAAAATGAAACGCTATCTAAACATCATACCTGCACTGTCGCTCATTCTGGTTTTATTTTCATGTGATGCAATCTCACAGAAAAAATCAGATGTACGTAAAGTAAAATTGACAGCGCCCCAGGGTAAAGCCATTGCTGCTTTTGCTGAAGGCTGCTTCTGGTGTTCAGAACATATCTTTGAAGCCGTTGTTGGAGTAGATTCTGCCGTTTCCGGATATGCCGGAGGAAAAGTGCCTAACCCTACTTACGAACTGGTGAATACTGAAACGACCGGTCATGCAGAAACGGTTCTGGTGTACTATAACCCTAAAGTAATCTCTTATACTGAGCTTTGTAAGGTATTCTTTGCCTCTCACGACCCGACAACACCCGATCAGCAGGGTCCCGACAGAGGTTCATCTTACCGTTCCATATTATTTTATACCGGCGCAACAGAAAAAGCTGCAGCACAACAAGCTGTAAAAGACGCCACCAAGTCCGGAAGATTCAAAAAGTCGATTGTTACCGAACTAAAACCACTCACCGAATTCTACCGGGCAGAAGGCTACCACCAGGATTATATCGAACACAATCCGAATCAGGGATATGTGCGGGCGGTTTCTATTCCACGGTTTAAGTTGTTTAAGAAGACGTATAAGGGAAAACTGAGGTAGGAGGACTGAAGTAGGAGGACTGAGGTAGGAGGTAGGAAATTTTAACATCATACTTCACACTTCCGACCTACAACATCAGACTTCTGACCCCATACTTCAGACTTCATACTTCATACTTCCAATTTGAATTCTCTACATTTGCAGAATGGATTACCAGGTACACCAATTGCAGAACGGAATACGTGTTTTGCATAAGCCCAGCCCTTCCAATATTTCACATGCCTGTATTATTATCAATGCGGGTTCCCGCGATGAAAATCCTTCCAAGGATGGCCTCGCACATTTCATCGAACACCTGCTTTTTAAGCAGACTGAAAAAAGAAATACCAACCAGATCCTTAACCGCCTGGAGTTGGTTGGAGGCGATCTGAATGCCTATACCACCAAAGAATATACCTGTGTTCATGCCTCATTTCTGAAGCCCCACCTGGAACGATCGCTCGACCTTTTTGAGGATATCGTATTTCATTCCGTATTTCCTGAAGAGGAAATGAAAAAGGAAAAGGAGGTCATTCTTGATGAAATATCTTCCTACCAGGATCAGCCCGACGAGGCCATCAATGATGATTTTGAAGACCTGCTTTTTGAAGGACATCCGCTTGGAAGGAATATTCTGGGTACCCCCGGATCAGTACAGAGTTTTACAAAAAAGGATATTTTCAATTTCCATCATGCAAACTACCGCACCGATGAGATCATCATCGGAATTTTCGGCAATTATGACCTGAAAACGATCATCCGCATTAGCGAAAAACTGTTCGGAAAGATCCCTGCGAACCTGCCTGTTAGAAAGCGGGAGAAGATAAGTGCCTATTCGCCCCAACATAGGTCCTTCAATAAACCCATCAACCAGTCGCATTATGTCATCGGGAACCGCTCCTATTCCATGCACCATAAGCATAAAACAGGCTTTTTGCTTCTTAACAATTTGCTGGGTGGCACCGGAATGAGCTCCCGGCTGAATCTGGAGATCCGCGAGAAATATGGTATCGCCTATACCATCGAATCAAATTATACCCCGATGAGTGATACAGGCATCTTTTCCATTTATTTCGGCACTGATACTGAAAAAACAGAAAAGGCGCTCAAACTGGTTGAAAAAGAATTGAGAAAACTCAGGGAGCAGAAACTGGGTCCGGTACAACTGCAGCAGGCAAAGAATAAGTTCATCGGACAGATCGCCCTCGGTGAAGAAAACAGAATGGGACTGCTGATCTCCATGAGCAAAAGCCTGCTGGATTATGGCCGGGTTGATTCACTGGAAGAAATATTTGCCAAAATAAATGCCGTCAGCAATTCCCAAGTGCTTGAAATTGCCAATGAGATGTTTGATCCGAAACAGTTGAGCTCCATGATCTTTAATCCGAAGGAATAATTTGTCCTATGAAACCAGCAAGATTATTTAATCACATTCATATCGATGAGTACTCTGCTACTCCGAAATATCTTCAGCTGACAAACTCCATTAAAAATGCGATCGTTGCCGGAAAGATAAAAAAAGATGATCTGCTGCCATCCATTAATGAGCTAAGCTACGGACTCGAAATTTCAAGAGATACCGCCGAAAAAGGCTATAAACACCTGAAAAATTTAGGAATCGTAAACTCCGTCCCGGGAAAAGGATACTACATTGCCAATACTGATTTCAGACAAAAGCTCCGCATTTTTCTGCTTTTCAATAAGCTGAGTGCACATAAGAAAATAGTTTACGATGCCTTCGTTTCCGCCTTAGGCGTGGATGCGGCGATCGATTTCTATATCTACAATAACGATTTCGCTCTCTTCAAAAATCTGCTGGAGAATAAAAAAGAAGATTATTCCCATTACGTGATCATCCCGCATTTTATTGAAGGCGGCGAAGAATCCCATCGGCTGATCAATGCAATACCGAAAGAAAAACTGGTATTAATGGATAAACTGCTGCCCGGTGTGGAGGGAAAATATGCAGCTGTTTATGAGAATTTTGAGCAGGATATTTACAATGCTCTGGAGCAGGCCAGAGATCAGCTCAGCAAATACCACACTCTGAAAATTATATTCCCGTATAAAAGCTACTATCCCAACGAGATCATCAAAGGATTCAATCGTTTTTGCCAGCAATATGCCTTTTCCCCTAAAATAGTAAGCGATATCAGCACTGAACCCATACTGGAAGGTGAAGCTTACATCAATCTCATGGAAGCTGACCTGGTAACGCTCATCGAACGCATCATCTCCTTACAACTTAAGGTCGGTGAACAGGTTGGCGTTATTTCATACAATGAAACCCCCCTTAAAAAGGTGATTCTAAACGGAATTACAACGATTTCAACTGATTTCTATCAAATGGGGCAAATGGCAGCGCAGTTAATCCTGACCAATTCAGACAGCCACCTGGAAGTGCCTTTCCACCTTACCCTCAGACCGTCTCTATAGAATAATTCAGTCAAATAAAATAATTATCCTATCTTTTTACTGCCATTTGGCCGGCATGACAGTGCATGACAGCTGAACACTTATTCTTCTATATTTTTAGACCTATTCAGAAACCGCTAAATCACGCCCATGCAAATAATTTTAGGTGTTATCTTTCATTTAATCGGCGGTGCTGCCTCCGGGAGTTTTTATCTCCCGTTCAAAAAGGTTAAGGGCTGGTCATGGGAAAGTTACTGGATCATCGGCGGACTGTTTTCATGGCTTATTGTACCCCCTTTGGCTGCATACCTCACCATTCCGGCATTCGCAGATATTATCAGCAATACTGATGGTTCTATCTTAAAGGTAACTTTTATCATGGGCTTGTTATGGGGAATTGGCGGACTTACCTACGGGCTTGGAGTTCGTTATCTCGGTATGTCGCTCGGAAACTCTGTGGTTTTGGGCTTCTGTTCTGCCCTGGGTTCATTACTTCCACCGGTATTTTACGATTTGTATCCTCAGGCCGGAAAAGTCAGTTTTACCCAAATGCTTAATGATGACGGAGGCCGGATCGTACTTCTTGGTGTGTTGGTTTGTCTTTTTGGAATTTTCCTCTGCGGTCGTGCCGGAATGCTTAAAGAGCGTGAATTAAGTGAGGAAATCAAAAAAGAGAGTGTACAGGAATTCAATTTGGTGAAAGGTTTGATCGTAGCCATTATTTCGGGAGTTTTAAGTGCCTGTTTCAATTTCGGGATCGAAGCCGGAAAACCTATGGCAGACGCTGCAAATACTTTATGGAAAAGTGCCAATCCAACAGAAACTACTGAGTTCCTCTTTCAAAATAATGTAACTTATGTTGTGCTTTTATGGGGCGGTCTCAGTACCAATTTGATCTGGTGCCTCATTTTAAATACGCGCAATAAATCATTCGGCGATTATGCCAATAAGAAAACCCCATTATTAAAAAATTATATCTTCTCTGCCATTGCCGGTACTACCTGGTTCCTGCAATTCTTTTTTTATGGTATGGGAGAAAGTAAATTAGGTAACGGAGCAAGCTCATGGATCCTGCACATGGCCTTTATCATACTGATTGCCAATATGTGGGGACTCTTATTGAAAGAATGGACCGCGGTAAGCAAAAAGACCTTTACAACTTTTATCATGGGAATTATTACCATCATTCTTTCAGTACTGCTGGTAGGATATGGAAATTCCATTTAATATTTAAAAACAGGATATGGCACAATTAAATTTTAAACACGTAAGCTACCTCTGGGATGATGCGGAAGCCGCTAAACTTGCAGGAGATGAAGTAGGCTTACTTATTTACAGGTCAAATATTTTAGGTGCGGACCTGAGACTGACCAATTATGGCGGTGGAAATACTTCCTCCAAAGCGATGGCCAAAGATCCTCTGACAGGAATAGATACTGAGATCATGTGGATCAAGGGATCAGGCGGCGATATCGGAACTCTAAAGCGCAGCGGGTTAGCAGCCTTATATAATGATCGTCTGATTAACTTAAAAAATATTTACCGGGGGCTTGAGCATGAGGATGAAATGGTTGAACTCTTCAACCATTGTATTTATGATCTGAATTCAAAAGCTCCGTCGATTGACACACCTTTGCATGGCTTTCTTCCGTTCAAACATATTGATCACCTTCATCCGGACGCGGCAATTGCAATTGCCGCTGCAAAAGATGGAAAGAAGATCACAGCAGAACTTTTCAATAACACGATTGGCTGGGTTGACTGGAGAAAACCGGGTTTTGAACTGGGCTTGGAGCTTAAGGCCTGTCTGGATAATAATCCCGGAATTAAGGGAATTATGCTGGGTTCTCATGGATTGTTCACCTGGGGTGATACTGCATACGAATCTTATGTAAACACCCTTGAGGTGGTTGAAAAATGCGCAGAATACATTGAGGTGAATGTGAGAAAGAATGGAAGTGTATTCGGAGGGAGGAAAATCGACGGACTTGCTGAGCAGCAAAGAAAGGAGCAGGCAGCGAAAATTGCTCCGGTTTTACGCGGACTCTGCTCTTCGGAACGATCCATGATCGGGCACTATACGGATGATCCGAGGGTTTTAGATTTTATTAACTCCAATGATCTGGATCGCCTGGCTCCAATGGGAACCAGTTGCCCTGACCACTTTTTAAGAACGAAGATCAGTCCGCTGGTTCTTGATCTTAAGCCTGATGCAGATCTGAGCAATCCGAAAGAACTCATCGCACAACTGCAGCCGCTATTTGAAGCTTACAGAAAAATGTATGCAGAATATTATAATACCTGCAAGCATCCAAACTCACCGGCCATGCGGGATTCCAACCCGGTCATTATTTTATACCCCGGAGTAGGTCTTTTCTCCTTCTCCAAAGATAAGCAAACAGCCAGGGTAGCCGCAGAATTTTATACCAATGCCATCAATGTGATGCGCGGTGCAGAGGCAATTTCTGAATATACCTCACTTCCAAGACAGGAAGCATTTAATATTGAATACTGGTTACTCGAAGAGGCAAAACTTCAGCGGATGCCAAAACCGAAACCCTTAACAGGTAAGATTGCACTGGTAACCGGTAGTGCCGGAGGTATCGGTAAGGCGATTTCCAGAAAATTTGCTGAAGAAGGTGCAGTGGTCGTTCTGAACGACCTGGATCAGGGTCGTCTGGAAATTGCCGGAACTCAGTTCCTGAAAGAATTTGGACGCGACAGCTTTGCAAGCGTTCAACTGAATGTTACTAAAGATGGAGACATAAAAAATGCCTTCGCACAGGCAGCTTTAAGTTTCGGCGGAATAGATATCGTGGTGAATTGTGCCGGTTTATCCATTTCAAAACCAATAGAAGAACATACAGACAAGGATTGGGACCTGCTATATGATGTTTTAGTCAAAGGACAGTTCAAGGTCACTCAGGAAGCAGTCAATATCTTTAGAAAACAAAATATGGGAGGCGATATTCTCAATATTGTGAGCAAAAATGCACTGGTCTCCGGTCCGAATAACGCCGGCTATGGCTCTGCAAAAGCTGCACAATTACACTTAAGCCGTTTGAATGCTGCAGAACTTGGTGGGGATAAGATTCGTGTCAATGTGGTCAACCCCGATGCGGTGATCGCCGACAGTAAGATCTGGGAAGGCGCCTGGGCAGAAGGAAGAGCAAAAGCATATGGAATTACGGTAGCTGAACTTCCGGCATTTTATGCCAAACGCACTCTTTTGAATGAAACCATTTTACCGGAAGATATTGCCAATGCCTGCTACGCTTTTGTGGGAGGTTTGTTGAGCAAATCAACAGGAAATGTATTAAATGTTGATGGTGGTATAGCCATGGCATTTGTAAGATAAGAATATATGAAGCTTGATGACAATATAATTGCTGAACATAATCAGAAATCAGCAGAAATTCATAAATCAAGATTTGAGTTTTTAAAGACACAAATTATTGATAATGAGTCTATTATTTCAAAATTAATCGACTTTCAGATCGCTATTCCCAGCTGGGCATTAGGCAATGGGGGCACGCGCTTCGGGCGTTTTCCTGGTGGAGGAGAACCGAGAAACCTGGAAGAAAAGATCGAGGATGTAGGTTTGATGCATAAACTGAACCGATCAGGCAATGCCATTTCATTGCATATCCCATGGGATATACCGAAAGATTATCAGGCCATCAGAGAGCTGGCCAAAGAACATGGATTGCGATTTGATGCGATGAATTCGAATACGTTTCAGGATCAGAAAGGACAAGAGGAAAGCTACAAATATGGTTCTCTGCAGCATGTAAACCCTGCAGTCAGAAAACAGGCTATTGATCATAATATTGAGGTGATCAGACATGGTATCGAGCTGGGCTCAAAATCGTTAACCGTTTGGCTGGCCGATGGGTCCTGCTTCCCGGGCCAGCTAAATTTCAGGACTGCTTTTCAGAATACGCTGGAGAGTTTGAAAGAAATTTATGCTGCCCTGCCATCCGATTGGAAAATGTTCCTGGAATATAAAGCCTATGAGCCTAATTTTTATTCAACCACCGTTGGCGACTGGGGACAATCACTTTTATATACCAGCAAACTAGGGCCAAAGGCATATACCCTGGTCGATCTGGGTCATCATTTACCCAATGCAAATATTGAGCAGATTGTTTCTTTGTTATTAATGGAGGGCAAATTAGGAGGCTTTCACTTCAACGATTCCAAATATGGCGATGATGATCTTACTGCCGGCAGTATCAAGCCTTACCAGCTATTCCTGATCTTCAATGAACTGATCGAAGGCATGGATGATCGTAAAATGAATCATGCTGCAGATCTGGGCTGGATGATCGATGCATCACACAATGTCAAAGATCCGCTCGAAGATCTTTTACAATCTGTGGAGGCGATCATGATAGCATATACTCAGGCATTGCTCGTTGATCGTAAAGCCTTAAAAACAGCACAGTTGAACAATGATGTAGCAACAGCACAGGAAATTTTACAGGGTAGTTTCCGGACAGACGTCAGGCCACTGGTGGCCGAAGCACGTTTAAGAGCGGGAGGAGCATTAGATCCAATAGGCTTATTCCGTAAACTTCAGGTACGGCAAGAGTTGATCAAAGAGAGAGGATTTGAGACGGTAGCTACAGGATTGTAATCATAAAAAGCAAATATGAAAATCCCGGTTATTGCGGTATTTGACATCGGAAAAACGAATAAAAAACTCCTTTTGTTCAATGAACATTATCAGGTAGTTTTTGAGCAATCCAGAAATCTTGTCGAAACGGTGGATGAGGATGGCTTTCCCTGTGAAGATCTGGAAAGTTTAAGGCTCTTTGTATTAAACACAATGAGAGAAATTTTCAGTAATCCCGATTTTAATATAAAGGCTGTTAATTTCTCCTCCTATGGGGCAAGTCTTGTTTATCTGGATGAAAAAGGACAGTCATTAACTCCCCTTTATAATTACCTGAAACCCTATCCGGAGGAGCTTTTGGAGCAATTCTATTCAAAATATGGCGGAAAAGAAGAGTTTGCCAAACAAACGGCCTCACCGGTTCTGGGAAGTTTAAATTCTGGGATGCAGCTTTACCGCATCAAATATGAACGCCCGGAATTACTTCAAAAGATAAAAAGTGTTCTGCATCTCCCACAGTACCTGAGTTATCTGATCACAGGAAAAATATATTCAGATATCACCAGCATCGGCTGTCATACCAATCTATGGGATTTCCGGAAAAACACATACCACCACTGGCTTGAAGAAGAGGGTCTGCCGGAGAAACTGGCACCTTTGGTACCATCCGATACGGTAATTAAAGCAAACTTTCAAGGCAATCATTTTGAGGCGGGTATAGGATTACACGACAGCTCAGCAGCCTTGATCCCATATCTTGTCAATTTTAAGGAGTCCTTCATTCTGATCTCGACCGGCACCTGGTGCATCAGTTTAAATCCCTTTAATTCAAGTCCCCTGACCAATGAAGAACTACAAGCCGATTGCTTATGCTATTTGCACTATCAGGGTAAACCTGTCAAAGCCTCCCGCTTATTTGCCGGCCATGAACATGAGCAGGAGCTGAACAGAATGACAGCATATTTTGCACAGCCCAAGGCAAGATATGAGGAAATGGTCTTTGACAGCAGCTTCCTGAGGTTTTTAAATGAAGAGGAACAGGCATTTTCAGATCTTGATATGACATCCTTCTCCTCAGATACGGAAGCCTACCATCGTTTGATGATCCATATCATCAGGCAGCAAAAGAGATCAAGCCTGTTGATTATCAGCGGATCAACAGTAAAACGGATATTTGTGGACGGGGGATTTAGCAAAAACTCGATCTATATGAACCTCTTATCCATCGTTTTTCCGGAAATGGAGGTTTTTGCCGCATCAATGGCTCAGGCAACAGCAATGGGGGCAGCCCTGGCTATCCATCAGTCATTTGACAGCAAACAAATACCAAATGATCTGATCGAATTGAAGTTTTACTCAGCAAAGTGAAAATTTCCAAATGAATAAACAGCGCTTGCCTTACGCAAAAGATTAAATTAGAATATACTAAACAACAGGAGATGGATCAGATAGTCGCTTTTAAGATGAAATTGAAACCGGGTTTAAAAGACGAGTATAAACGACGGCATGATATGATCTGGCCTGAGCTTAGCAAGCTTTTGAAAGAAGCCGGCATCAGCAATTATTCCATCTTCCTGGACGAAGAAACCAATATTCTGTTTGCCGTGCAAAGCATATCGGGAAGCAGCAATTCCCAGGATCTGAGCAAAAATGAGATTGTTAAAAAATGGTGGGCATACATGGCCGGCATCATGGATTCCAATGCGGATAATTCACCTGTAACTAAATCATTGGAGACGATGTTCCACCTTGAATAAGCCGATCAAGAGACCTGAATTCAACTACGATACCCGCTTATTTGCTAACTATGCTAAAGAAGGTTAATTTTGCATTATGAAATTACCCATCATAGCCTACGGAGATTCCGTTTTACGTAAGAAAGGAACAGAGATCACAAAAGATTATCCCGAATTGAATAATTTGATTGAGAATATGTTCGAAACCATGTACGGCGCTCATGGTGTAGGGCTAGCGGCTCCTCAGGTTGGCTTATCCATTCGTCTTTTTGTGATCGATGCTACTTCCTTTGCTGAAGATGAACCGATATTAAAAGATTTTAAGAAAACATTTATCAATGCTCAAATTCTGGAAGAAAGCGGTAATAAATGGTCATTTAATGAGGGTTGTCTGAGTATTCCGGATATTCGTGAAGATATTGACAGAAAGGAAAGCCTGACCATCTCCTATTATGATGAAAACTGGAATCACTACGAGGAAACTTACAAGGGATTAGCTGCCCGTATCATCCAGCATGAATACGATCACATCGAAGGCAAACTTTTTGTCGATAAATTAAGTCCCCTGCGTAAAGCCATGCTTAAAAACAAGCTCAGTTCCATTTCAAAAGGAATTGTAAATGTGGACTATAAAATGAAGTTTCCGGCGATTAAAAAGGGGAGAAGGTAGTAAAGAGTATTGAGTACAGAGTATTTAGACTTAAAGACTATCTGTCATTGAGAATTTACAAATTGGAACAATTCTGAAGAAGAAATGATAGGCAATTGTCATTGCGATCCGCCTATAGCGGAGAAGCAATCTCCTTCCAGGTCAGTTTGGGATTAGATTCTACAATGAACAACAAATTTCTTCCATTTTCAATTTTCAACTCTCAATTGATTTAGATTGCTTCATCGTGCCTGCCCGTCCGGTCAGGCGGGCCTCTACCATTGACAAAACGACTAAGGATCTCATTATTAGCTGTAATAAAACTTACAACCTATAACTTATTAATGCGAATCAAGGGTTAAACTAAATAATAAAAACAGTAAAATAAGTATAAAAAGGTGTCGATTAATTTGCATAAAGCCTTGAAAATCAGTATCTTAAAGAAGATTACCACA
>JAKFBV010000024.1:0-50980 GCA_036677005.1 Pedobacter sp. | reverse complement strand
TCCTTAGTCTCCCTGTTTTTACTTTAGGCAGCTTGTTTGTTTCCAACATTTTTGTTGGGTGGGGGAATTTGTATGTCTGTACTAAAATAATACCCTATTCAGTCAAATTTTTATACAGATGAATTCAATAGCATATGAATCGACTTAACTCAATGCGTTTGAAAAATTAAGTGGGTACACAGTAGCCAGCTGAGGTTTTCAGCCGCTTATAAACAGCTTTTTCCTCTTTATTTAAGGGGCGTTCTTCGGCATCGTCATTATAACTGGCACCGAAACGGATCAGGATTTCCTTTAGAATAGGTAAATCTTTTTCGTTATCAATACGTCCGGTTAACGTTGCCATAGATACAAATTTACTGATATAAATTTATAAAAATTGCATGTTCAGCTTCTCATTCAAAAACCTGGACACTTCGTTAAAATACCGCTTGTTATTATATCCCATCACCCACTGAATACCCCTGCCTGCATTGGTCAGGAACACTTCATCCGCCTCATTTAAAATTTCGGGATTTATCTGTGCCTCAACCAGCTCAATACCATTCTCTTTCGCCAGACGCATGACCACCTGACGCATCACTCCTGCAATACAGCCTTCATTTAAAGCCGGGGTGTACAGTTTTCTGTCGTACACTACAAATACATTGCTGCTCATCGATTCACAAAGAAACCCATTCTGATTTAAAACAAGCACTTCATCAAGGGCATTCTGATTTTTAAAAATACCGGCAAGCACATAGATCAGGGCATTACAGGTCTTCAGGTTCGAGAGAATATTTACCGGTTTCGGGATCTCATCAAAAACATCTATAATTAGCCCCTTAGCATTGATCGTGTACTGACTTTCCTCTAATTTCTGACTTTCTAACACATAAGCCATCTTATTCGCTGTGGGACTATATAAGCCGCCCGCATCCCGGAAGACGGTGAGCCTAAGCCTTGCATCCTGTCCGGTTTTATTTCTTCTTATTAATTCTTCGGCCTTTTCCCGGATAAACCAGGTATCAATCTGGGAATAGTTATCAAATTTCAGCAATTTCATGCCTTTCCTGATTCGTTCCATATGCAGATCAGGGAACCTCAGCTCGCCTTTCATATAGCGCATCGATTCAAAAAGTCCGTCGCCATACCGGAAAGCCCTGTTATTTATGCTGAATACCATCTGATCAGCGGGAAGGATATTTCCGTCAAAATTAATGAACTGTTTACTCATAGATCATTCCTTAATATAATTACGCCATTTTTCGAGAACAGAGCTGAAATCAGCGGGAAGTTCTGTTTCGAAGTGAATGAATTTGCGGGTCGAAGGGTGTATAAAACCTAAGGATTTGGCGTGTAAAGCCTGCCGTGGCATCATTTCAAAACAATTTTCAACAAACTGTCTGTACTTATTGAATACCGTGCCCTTCAGTATCCGGTCGCCGCCATAAGTACTGTCATTAAATAATGGATGACCTATATGCTTCATATGTGCCCTGATCTGATGTGTTCTACCGGTCTCTAACTGGCATTCGATCAGGGTAACATAATTGAATCGTTCCAGAACCTTATAATGGGTAACCGACCATTTGCCCTTACTTTCATCATCATATACAGCCATGACCTTCCGGTCCTTCATACTGCGTCCAATATATCCAGAAACAGAACCATCTTCAGAAATATCCCCCCAAACCAGAGCCAGGTATTTACGGGCAATGGAATGATCGAAAAATTGCTTGGCAAGGAAAGTGATTGCCCATTCATTCTTACTCACAAGCAGGAGACCGGAAGTATCCTTATCAATGCGGTGCACCAGTCCGGGCCTGCCCTCATTTCCGGGCAATTGCGGCAGCTGCTGCGCATGATAAACAAGTGCATTCACCAGGGTGCCGGTATAATTATTAAAACCCGGATGAACAACCATTCCAGCCGGCTTATTCACCAGAATAACATCTTCATCCTCATAAACGATATCAATAGGGATATTTTCTGGATACACCTCCGTATCACGGGGAGGATGAGGCAATACCATTGAGATAATATCCAGGGGTTTTACCTTATAGCTCGCCTTAACCACTTTATCATTCACCAGCACGTTACCGGCTTCAATAGCATTCTGAATCCGGTTCCGCGAGGTATTTTCAGTACGGATGATCAGAAATTTATCCAGCCGTAATAAGGACTGGCCTTTATCCACAACGATTCGCAGGTGCTCATAGAGATCCTGTTCATCTAATTCCTGAATATCGTTTTCCTCTAACATGCTGCAAAGGTAATCCCCGAAATGATTAAAAATGCATTTTATCACAGGTATGCTTAAAAGATTTTAACTTTATACTTTATATTTAATCTTCACCGCTATGAAAAATTACTTCTTATCCGCGATCCTTAGCATTAGTTTAGTTTTAATGGTTTCGCTCTCCGCATTTTCGCAGAGCGATGTGTCAGCCTTAATAAAATCGGGGCCTGCAGATGCTACTAAACTGGCACAAGCCTATTTAAAACCACTTTTTAAAGGGTTCGGAGTTGGGTTGAACTCAGGATGGAACAATACAGCTCATTCTAAAAACCTGCTTCGTTTTGATCTTCGTTTTGGCATTACAGGAGCAGTTGTCCCGCAAACAGATGAGACTTTTGATGTTTCAAAAATCGGCCTGTCCAATAATGTCCGTCCCAGCAATCCCGCACAGACCATCACACCTACCCTGGCCGGAGGAAATGGCAATAATACACAGCTAACCGTTTACGATTCTAATAACCAGCCCCTGGAGACCTTTTCAATGCCGAAAGGTGCCGGGCTCAGCTTAATTCCAGCTCCTCAACTACAGGGCTCGATCGGCCTTTCAAGAGGTGTGGAATTTACCTTAAGGGCTATGCCAAAAATAAACCTTGGTACGGATATCGGATCGATCGGAATGATTGGCGGAGGGCTCAAAGTCGAACTCCTTCCTTTAATATCAGGAACAGTTGATAAGATCTTCCCGCTTGACCTTGCCGTAGCTGTAGGTTACACCCAGTTCAATTTTGAGGTGCCTTTAGATGTCCCGGTACCCGCAGGCTCACAACCGGCATCCGCCAGTCAGAGTCAGGATTTTACGAACCAAAGAATAGAAGCTCAATTTTCAGGCATCAACACTGAGGCAATCATTTCAAAGAAATTCCTGGTATTTACACCTTTTTTAAGTCTGGGATATCATACTTCCAAAACAGATGCAGGTTTAAAAGGGAATTACCCCATAGTCACCGGAGCTACTCTGCTTGGACAAAGAACATACACCACCTTTACAGATCCGGTCAATATTAACCAAAGAGATATCAAGGGCTTCAGAACTAACCTGGGGTTCCAGTTAAATCTTGCCTTCTTCAGGATATATGGTTCCTATAGTATGGCTGAATATAATTCATTTAACGGAGGCATTGGATTCGGCTTGGGTAAATAGGGTCACTGATACCTTAATACCCCCACCCTAAACTCTAATTCTTCCATGATCGATCTTCAGATCCATAGCCCGGTAGAACAGGTCCTGCACCCCCTTTTTACAAAAAAAGAGGTGCAGGTTTTTGTAAAACGTGATGATATGATACATCCCTATATTTCCGGCAATAAATGGCGTAAACTAAAATATATACTGCTCGACGCCGAAAAGCTCAACAAAAAGCACCTGGTGACCTTCGGGGGTGCTTTTTCCAATCATCTTCTGGCCAGCGCCTGTGCAGCGGCAAAATTTGGATTCAAAAGTACCGGGATAGTTCGGGGAGAACCCATACAAAATGAGATCCTCTTATTTTGCAGGCTGTTCGGGATGAATCTTCAATTTACAGACAGGGAAAGCTACAGGGATAAGGCCGGATTATTTGACAAGAACTTTAAGGACGATCCTGATGCCTGCTTTATTAATGAGGGCGGTTCCGGAGAACTGGCTGCAAGGGGTTGCGCCGAATTGCTGGATGAACTTCCCAGGGAATATGATCATATCTTTTGTGCAGCCGGAACCGGTACTACCGCAGCCGGCATACTCTCGGGTATTTTAAGGCACTTGCTCTCTACTAAAATGCACGTCATTCCTGTATTAAAAGGAGCAGAATTTCTTCAAGCGGAAATTGAGAAACTTTCAGGAAGCTCTTCCTATGAATTTCATAGCGCTTACCATTTTGGAGGGTACGCAAAAACCAGTCCTGAACTAATGACCTTCATTCAGGATTTCTGCAGTTCTACGGGTATTTTGATCGATCCGGTTTATACCGGAAAGATGTTCTTTTCCATTTTCGATCTGGTATCAAAAGACCACTTTAAACCCGGCGATACCATTCTGGCGATTCATACCGGTGGCCTGGCCGGAATTTCAGGCATGGCGGAAAAATTTATTTCCATTTCAGGTATTTCAGGCAGAATTTAAGGGAAGTCCAATGAAATTCCGGGACAGAAAACTTTGTCTGAAAAAAAATCAGGCATTGAAAAAATAGCTTTAAACAGTTTAAACCTGATTTTCAAAATAAAAGCACATAAAATGGCCAAATTTGGGCATTTGAGCGCTTTTTTCTAATTTTGAGTTTAATCTACAGCACATGTATAAATTATCAATTCCAGCAGATCAGGTTCAAAAAACACTCAGCAAGCATATCCTTGCCGATGGATATGATCTGACTTTCGATATGGAAAAAAGCAATGGCGTACATATTTACGATGCGAAATACAAGCGCACATTATTAGACTTTTTTACCTGCTTCGCTTCAGTTCCTCTGGGCTATAATCATCCCAAAATGGTAAACGATGAGGAATTCAAAAAAAATCTGATGCTGGCTGCATTGACCAATCCCTCAAACTCTGATATTTATACCACCCAATATGCTCAGTTTGTTGATACTTTTTCACGGGTGGGTATTCCTGACTACCTCCCCCATGCATTCTTTATTGCAGGCGGCGGACTCGCCATTGAAAATGCCCTGAAAGTTGCCATGGACTGGAAGGTTCAGAAAAATTTTGAAAAAGGTTATACGAAAGAGCGTGGATTCAAGGTGCTTCATTTTGAAAAAGCTTTTCATGGCCGTACGGGCTATACCCTGAGCCTGACCAATACCTTACCTGATAAAACCAAGTGGTTCGCCAAATTCGACTGGCCCAGGGTGAGTATTCCGGCTATGAAATTCCCCTTTACCAATGATGGATATGAAGATCTTAAGCGCAGGGAAGCCTTGTCAATAGCCCAGATCAGGCAGGCTTTTGTGGATAATAAGGATGATATCTGTGCTATAATCATCGAACCGATACAATCTGAGGGAGGAGATAATCATGTGCGCCAGGAATTCCTGGAGCAATTGCGGCAAATCTCGGACGAGAATGATTGTTTTTTGATCTACGATGAGGTGCAGACCGGGGTGGGTTTATCAGGTAAATTCTGGGCTCATGAGCATTTCGGTGAAAAAGCCCGTCCGGATATCCTGGCATTCGGAAAAAAGATGCAGGTTTGCGGAATACTTGTCGGAAAAAAGGTTGATGAAATCAGTACCAATGTGTTTAAAATACCTTCCCGGATCAATTCCACATGGGGCGGTAACCTGGTCGATATGGTCAGGTCAACCCGGATACTGGAGATCATTGAAGAAGATGGTTTATTAAATAATGCAGCCATAAGCGGTAACTATTTACAGGAAGGCCTGCGAAAGATCTCCGAAAAGCAGGATAAGGTTTCAAATGTGCGCGGACGAGGTCTGATCACTGCATTTGACTTCCCGGATAAAGATATGCGGGATAAGTTCATCAGGAAGGGAATGGAGAAGAATGTGATGTTCCTGGGTTGCGGCGAAAGAACGATCCGTTTCAGGCCAGCCCTGATCATCGAAGAGAAGCATATCGATACAGGGCTTGAAATTCTGGAAAATATCCTGCCTTCTTTATAGGGCAGTTGAGGTATGAGGTATGAGGTTCGAGCATGCTCAACTTACCAACCAACTAACCAACCAACTAGCAACTATCTTAAATCCAGTAAACTGTCTATCCCCAGCAGTTTCCTGCATGTAAAACCTTCTGCATGCACTGCGCCGATGGCCTTGCCTAATTCACGGGAGCGGGCTTCAATAACTTTTAAAAAGTCGGGCGATGAGATATAGGTCTGCAGTTCATTATTACCGGGATTAAAGAACTGCGTTTTAAAAGCATGGATACATTCCATCTTTTTATCCCAGAAAGCGCTCACATCCACCAGGATATCAGGATCGATATACCTGTCCTGAATATATTGCAATAAGAGGCGCGGGCGGAATGCTTTTTGATCCTTACCGTCAATATCGGTTTTGATCTTTGCCAGTCCCGAGAGGAATAAGGCATCATTTACCAGATCGCCTGCCCGGCCATGATCCGGATGCCGGTCATGAAGTGCGTTGCTCAGAACGATCTCAGGGGTATATTTTCTGATCATGCGGATGATCTTTAACTGATGCTCTTCATCATTTCTGAAAAAGCCATCCCGCATTTCAAGATTTTCACGAAGATGCAGGCCTAAGATCCGGGTCGAATCAGCAGTTTCCTGATCCCTGGTTTCGGCTGTACCACGGGTGCCTAATTCACCGCGTGTAAGGTCAATGATCCCTACCTTTTTCCCTGCTGCTATATGTTTTAGTATCGTGCCCGAACATCCTAGTTCAGCATCATCAGGATGCACAGCAAATACCAGTATATCTAATTTCATAAATTGCATATATTCAACAATTTGTTGATCTTTTTTTTAATGCGGGACGAATTGGGTTTTGTAAAGGGGTAGAAGAAATCCGCCGGCTGGCCGTTCCTGTCGATCAGGTATTTGTGGAAATTCCACCTCGGGGAAGCTCCTACACGTCCGTTAAGTTTCTTATCCGCCAGAAATTTGTAAAGCGGATGGGCATAGCTGCCGCGTACCCTGATCTTATCAAAGACAGGGAAACTGACCTCATAATTCTTTTGGCAAAAATCACTGATGGCGGAACCTTCTAATGGCTCCTGTCCGCCAAAATCATTGGATGGAAAAGCGAGTATCTCAAAATCTTCATATTGAAGTTCTTTATGAAGGATCTCCAGGTCTTTTAGCTGGGGGGTAAAACCGCATTCGGAGGCGATGTTTACAATAAGCAATACCTTATCCTTATATTCAAGCAAATTCAACTCCTCACCATCCAGACGCTGAACGGTGAACTGGTAAACTGACTTTTCATTCATAAATAACTGTATGCGTAATACCCCGAAGACTGTATGATGGCTTCTATATCCCTGTCCTCCTGCGGGTCATATGTATTTTTGAGGTTATTGCCAAAGATCCGGGCAATAGACTGGTAAAAGAAGGCAGTAAACCCGCCCTTCATATCTTTCAAAAGATCATAACTGCTGTTCCCGGTCTCCCTGTCAATTAATTTGATAAGAATACCCCCCTGAGTTATGGTAAGATTTTTAACCTCCCGGTTAAACATATCCTTTATTGCGGTTTCGAAAGCCCTGATCAATAGCCTCTTATCTTTTCTGCCATGTACTTTTGCCAGTTCAGACTGCAATTTTGTATATTCTCTCCTGGCGAACATGGCATAAGGCATTACTTTCAGAACATTATACCTTAAGCGATTGAACCTGGCCCTTTCTTCTGCCGATTTGAACAGACGGGTATCGGTAATTATGATTTCGGGAATGACGATCCATGGAACCAGTTCGTTATCCACATTTGTGATCGCAACCTTTATGGTATCGTTCTTGCTCTTAATCGTCGGGTCATTATTATATTGGGCAAATGCCATTCTTGACATCAAAACCAATAAAAGAATTACCGATAGCCTGAAAAATTTCATAAATTTATGTCCTGCAAATTTACAGCTAAATATTTATATATATTAATACACAAAGATACAAAAAGTAACCCGTCAAATATCCAAATGTTAATTAGAAATAGCTGTTGCTTTTAAGAATGAAAGAACTTGTAATCGATTTAGAAGCAGAAAAAAAAGAAATACTCAAAAGGTATCGTGCCTTACTGAGGGCCTGTAAATCGACCATGCAGAAAGGCGATAAACGGATGATCCGTCTTGCCTTTGACATGGCCCTGCAAAGCCATCAGAATATGCGCCGTAAATCGGGCGAACCTTATATTTATCATCCTATCGCTGTTGCCCAGATTGCAGCCGAGGAGATCGGCCTGGGAACGACATCCATTGTCTGTGCGCTCCTGCACGATGTAGTTGAGGATACGGATATTACACTGGAAGATATCGAACGTGAGTTCGGAAAGAAAGTCGCCAAAATTATCGACGGATTAACCAAAATATCGGGGGTATTTGATTATAACAGCTCCC
The DNA here is from genome assembly GCA_036677005.1 of Pedobacter sp. Classification (GTDB taxonomy): domain Bacteria; phylum Bacteroidota; class Bacteroidia; order Sphingobacteriales; family Sphingobacteriaceae; genus Daejeonella. The sequence continues at coordinate 42,694 of JAKFBV010000024.1, read as the reverse complement.
TACAAGCTGAAAATTTCAGAAAAATGCTTCTTACCCTTGCTGATGATGTAAGGGTCATTCTGATCAAACTCGCCGATCGTTTGCACAATATGCGCACCATGGACTTCATGCCCAGGGATAAGCAGTTAAAGATCTCTTCAGAAACCGTTTATTTATACGCGCCATTGGCACACCGTCTTGGATTGTATATATTAAAATCTGAGCTTGAAGACCTGTCTATGAAATACATGGAACCGGTTACTTACAAGTTCATTGCCCGGCAATTAAATGAGAAAAAAGCTGAGCGGGAAAATTTCATCAAAGATTTCATTGCCCCTGTCAATGAAATATTAAACGAGCAGGGGCTGGATGCCGACCTGTACGGAAGGCCAAAATCCATACATTCTATATGGACCAAAATGCGGAAGAAAAATATTCCTTTTGATGAGGTTTATGATCTTTTTGCCATACGGATCATTCTGAACAGCAAGCCTGAAAATGAAAAATCGGATTGCTGGAAGGCCTATTCCATAGTTACCGACCTGTATCGTCCCAATCCTGACCGCCTCCGCGACTGGATCTCATCCCCCCGCGCAAATGGCTACGAATCGCTGCATACCACGGTAATGGGGCCCAGGGGTCAGTGGGTTGAAGTCCAGATCCGTACTAAACGAATGAATGAAATTGCTGAAAAAGGTTTTGCGGCACACTGGAAATACAAAGAAGAACCGAATACAGACAGCGGCCTTGACCAATGGATTCATAAAGTACGCGAACTTCTAAGTAATCCTGAAGCCAATGCCCTGGATTTCCTGGATGATTTTAAAATGAACCTGTTTTCAGATGAAATATTCATTTTTACTCCAAAAGGCTCATTAATACAGTTACCTGTTGGTGCAACCGCTCTCGATTTTGCTTTTGAGATCCATACGGATATCGGTGCAAGCTGTATCGGAGCAAAAGTTAACTACAAGTTAGTTCCGCTTTCCCATAAACTGCAGAATGGCGACCAGGTAGAAATCATTACTTCCAGCAAACAATCCCCAAAAGAAGACTGGCTGAGTTTTGTGGTCACCGCCAAAGCAAAATCAAAGATCAAATCTTCTTTGAAAGAAGAGAAGCGTAAGATCGCTGAACAAGGCAAAGAGATCCTGGAGCGTAAGCTCAAATCACTAAAAGTTACCTATAATACCGATAACCTGTACAAGCTTGCCTATTATTTTAAACTTCCAACAACGCTGGACCTGTTTTTTAATGTTGCCCAGGGCAAGATCGATGTCAAACAGCTCAAAGAGTTTGTTGCATCAGAAAAGGTAGTTGAAAATAAGCCTGAAAAAATTGATTTTACCTATAACGAACAGCTGAGTAAAAAAGTTAAGGGCGATGACAGTGATACTTTACTGATAGGCGAGGACCTTCAAAAACTAGATTACAAACTTTCTGCCTGCTGCAATCCGATTCCGGGAGATGATGTTTTTGGTTTTGTGACTGTTGGTGACGGTATCAAGATCCATCGTACAAATTGCCCGAATGCTGCTAAACTCATGTCAAATTATGGATACCGGATAGTCAAAGCCAAATGGAATTCCCAAAAGGAACTGGCCTTCTTAACCGGCCTGCATATAACCGGTATTGATGAAGTGGGGCTGATCAATCAGATCACAACCGTAATTTCAAGCGATTTCAAAGTCAATATGCGTTCGATCACAGTTGATACCAACGAGGGTATTTTCGAAGGATCGATCATGGTATATGTCAACAATACCAGGCATCTGGATAACCTGATAGCTAAACTTAAGGAAGTTGCAGGGGTTACTTCAGTTACCCGTTTTGATTCACATACTGAAGATATGGTCAGGGCTTCCTGAATTAAATACTGAATATTCTTATTTTTTGGATAAATTTGGGGGTCATTTAATCACATTATGCCCGGAAAAGATACAATTGCACTGGTAATAAAAATTTTTGAGGCTTATCTTGAAAATAAAAGCCTGCGAAAAACCCCGGAACGCTATGCAATTCTGGAAGAAATTTATTCACGAAATGACCATTTCGATGTGGAATCGCTGTATATCCACATGAAAAATAAAAAATACCGGGTTAGCCGGGCAACGGTGTATAATACACTGGAACTTTTAGTTTCATGCGACCTGGTTACCAAACATCAGTTTGGCAAAAATATGGCTCAGTTCGAAAAATCCTATGGATTTAAGCAGCATGATCATATTATCTGCATCGATTGCGGAAAAGTTGTCGAATTTTGCGATCCCCGGATACAGCAGATCCAAAGCATGATGGGCGAAATTCTCAAATTCGAAATCAAGCACCATTCGCTCAATTTATATGGTAACTGCGGCCGTCTGAAAGAAGGTTACTGTGAATCATTCGCTAATAAAAATTAAATATTACTCATACCTATACTCCCCTATATTAAATCATGACTGTTGACGTATTGTTAGGCCTCCAATGGGGCGACGAAGGAAAAGGAAAAATTGTAGATGTATTAAGTCCTGAATATGACTTAATAGCCCGTTTCCAGGGCGGGCCAAATGCCGGACATACACTGGAATTCGACAAACAGAAATATGTCCTGAATACCATCCCATCAGGAATATTCAACGATAAAGCAATGAACCTGATCGGAAATGGCGTGGTGATAGACCCGATCATTTTAAAAAGGGAACTCGATAACCTGAAAAAAAATGGCTTCGATCCAGTAGCCAGAAAGAAAATGGTCATCGCACGAAAAGCCCACCTGATCCTGCCTACTCATCAGTTACTTGATGCCGCATCAGAAAGCAATATGGGCGTGGATAAGATCGGTTCTACCTTAAAAGGTATAGGCCCGACCTATATGGATAAGACAGGCAGAAATGGTTTACGAGTTGGCGATACCATGCTGACCGATTTCCGTGAACGTTATACCCGGCTGGTCAATAAACACAGATCGATCTTATCTCATTATGGCGTGATACCTGATTATTCCGAAAAAGAAGCGGCATTCTTTGAGGCTGTAGAATTACTTAAAACTATACCGCAGGTAGATAGTGAACATTTTGTTAATCAGTATTTAAGAGAAGGTAAAAGGGTGCTGGCTGAAGGCGCCCAGGGTACCATGCTCGATATCGATTTCGGATCCTATCCGTTTGTCACCTCCTCAAATACCACCACTGCAGGTGCCTGCACAGGCCTGGGGGTAGCACCAAAAAATATCGGAAGCGTGATCGGGATCTTTAAAGCTTACTGCACACGTGTAGGAAGCGGCCCCTTCCCTACCGAACTGCTGGATGAAACCGGAGAGGAACTCAGGAAAATAGGCCATGAATTTGGGGCAACCACCGGCCGTCCCCGCCGCTGCGGATGGATCGATCTTCCGGCATTAAAATATGCGATCATGTTAAATGGAGTTTCCGAGATGGTCATGACCAAAGCCGATGTATTGAGCGGATTTGAAACCATCTATGCCTGTACTCATTATAGATATAATGGAGAAGTGATCGATTACATGCCCTATGATATCAGTGCCATCAAAGCAGAGCCTGTATTTGAGGCCATTCCGGGCTGGAAAGAAGATCTGACAGGAATTCGTGAAGTTGATGCAATTCCTGAAAAACTAAACAATTATATATCCTATCTGGAAAAACACCTGGGTGTCCCGATAAAATATCTTTCTGTAGGGCCTGACCGTGTTCAAACATTGACACTTTGCTAGTTTAAGCTTCGGAACATCATTTCCGGATCTTTAATTGAATGAATGTATCTATGTTAAAAGTTTTTACTACTGATAATCCGGATAGGTTAAAATCGAAGGCATTGCATTGGGCCAATACCTTCGGCACAGCATGCTATTTTGATTCAAACGGTTATTCTGACCCCTATTCAGCTTTCGATGTTCTAATTGCTGCGGGTGCGAACAGGGAAGTAACCTATACCGGGAGCGGTTCTTTTGACAGGATCGGTGATTTTTTATCAGAGAACCAGGCTTTTATCCCCGGGTATTTTGCCTACGACCTGAAAAACGAGATCGAAGTTCTCGGATCCCATAATCCGGATCATCCGGACTTTCCTGATATTCACTTTTTCCTGCCGGAGCATACCATTTTAATCAAAGGTAAGGAAGTTCAGATCTACAGTGATAAACCGGACACTATCTGGAAAGAACTCAACGGATTTGTCATACCAATCAGGGTTCATTCTGATTTCAGGCCTGAAATCCAAAGCCGCTTTAGCCGGGCAGAATATATAAAAAGTGTGAAGGAATTACAGGAGCATATCCAGAGGGGGGATATTTACGAGATAAATTTTTGCCAGGAATTTTACGCAGAAAATGCCGGCATTGATCCTCTGGAAGTTTTTATCCGGCTAAATGACCTCTCACCCTCTCCTTTTGCAAATTATTTTAAAATAAAGGATCATTATATTATATCGGCCACTCCCGAACGTTTTCTGAGCCGCCGCGGCAATAAGCTGATCAGTCAGCCGATAAAAGGTACCTCTTCCAGAAATAGGGATGCAGGGCGGGATCAGCAACTGAAAGAAGGTCTGCTGATGGATGAGAAGGAGCGCGCCGAAAATGTGATGATCGTTGACCTGGTTAGGAACGATCTGACGAAAAGTGCCAAAGCAGGAACTGTAAAGGTAGAAGAACTGTTTGGTTTGTATAGCTTCAGTCAGGTTCACCAGATGATCTCTACGGTGGTCTGTGAAGCAAAAGAAAGCCTTACAAATGCTCAGATTATCGCCAATACTTTCCCTATGGGATCGATGACCGGCGCTCCAAAAATACGTGCTATGCAGCTGGCCGATAAGTATGAGAGAAGCAGACGCGGGGTTTACTCGGGTGCGGCGGGATATTTCGCACCAAACGGGGACTTCGATTTCAATGTGATCATCCGCACCCTACTGTATAATGCTGAGACAAACTATCTTTCCTTCCATGTCGGCAGTGCAATTACGCTGGATTCAGAGCCTGAAAAGGAATATGATGAATGTGTACTTAAGGGACAGGCTATTGTAGAAGTTTTAGGACAAAAAAAATCCCGGAAGATCCGGGATTAAGGATTTTATATCTTTATTTCACTCTTGCACCGGTATAGAACTGCCTTGCCTCAGGTAATAATTGTTTGATCGCTGCAATCCGTGTGGCATCACTTGGGTGTGAGCTTAAAAACTCCGGAGGCGTACCGTTTCCTTCCTTAGCTGTTGCCATGCGTTCCCAGAATGCTACCGCATTATCCGGATTATATCCGGCCATAGCCATAAAGATAAGGCCTAAACGGTCGGCTTCACTTTCCTGGTTACGGGAGTACTTCAATATTGCCAATTGTCCGCCTATTCCATATAACTGTGCTACAATCTGCTGGGTGCCTTCTGACCGGCCGCCAACTGCAGCGCCAACAAGGCCTCCTCCTGCCTGTGCAAGGGTCATCTGTGAATACCGCTCGGCAGCATGCTGGGCAATAGCATGGGCAATTTCATGACCCATTACGGTTGCCAGTCCCGCATCATTACGGGTTACCGGAAGTATCCCCGAATATACTGCCACCTTACCGCCCGGCATACACCAGGCATTGATATCCTTGCTTTGTACTAATGTGAACTGATAATTGTAATTATACTTATCTCCGTAACCATTGGCCTGCATATAACGGTTTATCGCATTCGCCAGTTTATTTCCAACTGTTTTAACACTTTGCGCATCCGCCCCGCTGGAAATGACTTTGGTTGAAGGGTCAGAAAGAAATTGCTGGTAGGCCTGGCTGGCTTCCTGCTGTAAAGCGGCATCATCTACCAGACTTAACTGACTGCGGCCTGTGAGGGGAACCTGTGAACAGGAGAACAGCACGGTGCTAATAGCAAAAGCGCTGATCAGGGTTAATTTTTTCATAATTCTGTTTTAAATAAGGTGTTGATTAGTGTACTTTTCTTTTAAACAGATTTACTTTGGATTCTTTACCTTTTAACAGTCGTTCAATATTTTTTTGGTGAGTGACTAAAATCAATACACATATGCACATTCCATAGAGCACCACAGAGCGGATCGGTGATTGAAATATAAAGATAATACTGAGCGGAAATGTGAACCCTGCCAGTATTGAACTAAGTGAAACGTGCCCGGATATCATCAAAACAATAACAAAGGTAAGAACGCAAAGCATTGCTGCCGCTGAGTGTACTGCTAATATCATTCCAAATAATGTGGCTATCCCCTTTCCTCCCCTGAAACCGGCAAAAACCGGAAATAAATGGCCCATTACCGCAATTATTCCTAGTGCAAGCTGATAATTAACGAACTGAACTGAATTCTGGGGGCCGGTAACAGAAAGGCCGATGAGGTAAGCAAGATTCGTAGCAGTGTAGCCCTTTAATATATCCAGTATCATAACTGCTATACCGGCCTTCTTCCCTAAAACTCTGAAGGTATTTGTAGCTCCGGCATTTCCGCTTCCGTATTCCCGGACATCTATTCCATAAAATGCCTGGCCAATCCATACAGCTGTAGGAATTGACCCGAAAAGATATGCAAGGATTAATGCTGAGACCGAGTAAATTGAGATCATTCAGGTACAATATTACTAATTCAATCAGGTGTATAGATCAAATTTAATTTTTAATTAGAATTTCATAGCCTTCAAGCTCATATCCAGGCTTTTCACAGAATGGGTTAATGTCCCCATAGATACATAATCAACACCGCAGCGGGCATATTCAAGAACATTTTCCTCAGTGATCCCTCCGGAGGCTTCCGTAATAAATGCTCCATCAACTATTTCAACGGCTTCTCTAAGCATCGGAAAATTAAAATTATCAAGTAATATTCTGTCTATACCTCCTGCCTGTATGACCTCTTTTAGCTCATCCAGGTTTCTAACCTCAATCTCTACAGGTATATGGATCTTTTTTACCTTCAAATAATTTCGGACAGAATTTATGACCTTCCTGATGCCACCTGCATAATCAACGTGATTATCTTTGATCAGGATCATATCATACAGTCCAAACCTGTGATTTACTCCTCCGCCGATCTTCACAGCAAGTTTTTCAAGATATCTCAATCCTGGTGTGGTTTTACGTGTATCCAGTACTTTTGTGCCGGTACCTTCAAGAAGCTTAACAATACGATTGGTTGTACTGGCAATACCGCTCATTCTTTGCATGATATTAAGTACCAAACGCTCTGCTTTGAGAATGGAATGAACACTGCCATTCACAAAGAATGCGATATCACCGGGCTTGACATGCTGCCCGTCATGGATAAGGATTTCTGTTTCAAGCTTCGGGTCAACAGCTTTGAATATCTCTAGCGCGACTTCAATACCTGCAATCACACCTGTATCCTTGACCAGTAATTTTGCTTTCCCCTGCCGGCCTTCAGGTATAGTGGAAAGTGAGGTATGATCACCATCACCAACATCCTCAGCAAGTGCATTCAGGATGAATGGCTCCAGTATCGCTTTGTCTAAATTCATTTGAATTGAATGAGCACAAAAATAGAAATACTTATCAAAAGTTATTACTCTTTGTCGTATTCTATCCTGATCACTTTGATCAGGAATTTTTCTCCTTCATTCGTCATGGATATGGAGATCCTGAATTTATCCTTCTCCGTTTGAAAGGACAGTACCCCAAATCTGAAGTTTGAGCTGGAATTAAGCCGATGTAATATTTTTACCGAAGCCGGCTTATGTTTAGAGAAAAAATCCCTCAGTATGAGCTCCGCCTGAGCTTTTGAATATTCATTCTCTTCCGAAAGAATATTCATCTCCAGAAGAGGTGAAAAGTATCCCGAAAGTTCATCGCTGTTAGATGTTTTAAAGTATCCGGAAATGATATCAATAACATCCTTCTGCTGAATTTCGGCAGGGACGATCATAAAAAAATAAGAAATAATTATAAGTAAAACTTTTGTTCCCATATTTTGTACAATGATCGCGCTAAAATTATGCCATAATACAAAAAATGTATATTATTTTAAACTTGGGTGTATATTTGCACCGTGAAAAATAAAAAAGCAATTCTTCTGATACTCGATGGCTGGGGCTATGGGAAACATGACAGGTCTGATGCTGTTAGTGTTGCAAATACTCCCTTTTTCGATCATTTGATCCAAACTTATCCAAACTCCCAATTGCAGGCATCGGGCGAAGCAGTCGGATTACCTGCCGGGCAGATGGGGAATTCTGAAGTTGGGCATATGAATCTCGGGGCAGGCCGGGTGATCTACCAGGAACTTGGAAGGATAAATAAGGCGGTACAGGATAATGAACTGATTAATCACCCGGTTTTAAGATCAGCCTTCGAATACGCTAAAAGCTCGAACAAAAATGTACACTTCATCGGCCTGCTATCAAATGGCGGGGTGCATTCCCATATCGACCATCTGAAAGGCCTGTGTGATGCAGCCAAAGCGAACCAGGTAAAAAAAGTATTTATCCATCCCTTTATGGACGGACGGGATACAGATCCAAACTCCGGACTTCAGTTCATCATGGAGCTTGAAGATCATCTGCAGCATTCCTCCGGAATTATTGCATCCGCAATAGGACGTTATTATGCGATGGACAGGGATAATCGCTGGGAACGCATCAAATTAGCTTATGATCTTCTGGTAAACGGAACCGGGAAAGTCAGCAACGATATCTCCGAAAGTATTCAGCGTTCCTATGACGAGGGTATTAGCGATGAATTTATTGAGCCTATCGTAAAGATTGATAATGATGGAATTCCTGTAGGAAAAATTGAAGAAGGGGATGCAGTGATCTGTTTCAATTTCCGAACAGACCGGGGCAGGGAAATTACCACGGCCTTAACTCAGCATGCTTTTCCCGAATATAACATGAAACCTTTGTCGCTGTATTATGTGACGATGACAAGTTATGACGAAACCTTTAAGGATGTTCATGTAGTATTTACGAAAGACGATCTTAATGATACCCTTGGGGCCGTATTAGAACGAAATCATAAAAACCAGATTCGTATAGCGGAAACTGAGAAATACCCGCATGTTACCTTTTTCTTTTCAGGCGGCAGGGAAAAGGAATTTATAAATGAAAAAAGGATACTGATACCTTCTCCAAAAGTTGCAACCTACGACCTGAAGCCCGAAATGAGCGCCGCACAAATTGCAGACTCCATTTGTCCTGAACTGGAGAGCGGCTGGCCGGATTTCGTATGCCTGAATTTCGCGAACCCCGACATGGTTGGTCATACAGGGGTGTTCAGTGCAGTGGTAAAAGCCGTTGAGACTGTTGATCAATGTCTGAAACAGGTTGTTGAATGCGGTATCAGGAACGGATATTCATTCATAATTCTGGCCGATCATGGGAATGCTGATTATATGATCAATGCTGACGGAACTCCCAATACAGCACATACTACAAACCTGGTACCCTGCATTCTGATCGATAAGGAGTTTAAACATATCCATGATGGCAAACTGGGGGATATTGCCCCAACAATTTTGAAATTGATGGACATACAGGTACCTGATATCATGAGCGGACAGATATTGGTTTCATAATGGCCAGCAGAACACTCATTCTGCTTTTAATTTTAATCACTTCATGCAGGAAGCCGGATGAAAAGCCGATCATCAAACGGTACATGGATATCCGGGGATTTTTCGAAGGAGAAGCTTTACGTCTGAGCCGGGCAGAGGTGCTTGCAGATAAAAGTGTCAGGCAAAACGAAGTTTCTGAAACAAAAAACGGGCTTAAGGTTAACTGGCAAAATGAACTCGCCCTGTTTACAGGATCTGATATCAATAAGCCGGCCTGGCGTGATAGCTACCGGATCACAAAAGACAGCAGCACGATCATTTACATGGCCATTGATACTAATCTTCGTACCCGGTCTATCCGTTTTAAAAAAAATGCTGAGGGCCGGCTGATCCTTATTCAGATTCATAACCGTACAAAGAATCAACTCTATGAATCATCCGAAGACCTGACTTATATTCCTGATTCGATCTACCTGATAGACAAAAGTCAAAAGATTTTGCTGCTGGGAAAAAACAGGTATCAGATCAGGGGAAAATTGCTGAGGTAAATCCGGGATATCTATAACTATATTTTTTCAGTACTGTCAGAATAGCTGGCAAGCTTTCTGTAAACCATGGTATGGTAGTATAATAATACCACCAGGCCGGAAATAAAAAAGACCATGGCATAGGGCCGCAAGGTATCGTCAAAGAAAAACTCACCAATCATCCATACCGTATTCGCCATTATCCATAAGCAAACAGCCGCATTATGGAATAGTTCTGAGCGTATCTTTCTGAATTTGAATGTAATGTAAAAGGCGAGCGAGAGGGTAGGAAAGATCATAAATATTCCTAAGAACTGCAGATCCATCACCCAGCAGGTATCTTTAACCAGCCAGCAGGCAATATGCAGGTTTTCCAGCTTTCTGATTGATCTGAGCATAAAAGAATATTATCTTCCGAAGATCTTTAAATTTTCTTTAAAAAAGAAAACCCGGCCAGGGCCGGGTTCGCGACAATTTCCTTTAAATATTATTTAAGGTTTTGCATATAGCTCTTTGCATCTGCTAATTGCGTAATGATATCCTTGCGATCGGGTGTAATAGACAATACCTTTTCAAAATCAGCGATACAAGCCCTGAAAGAACTTGTGGCTTTGTTTTTATCGTAAAAATTCGGGATCTTCTGCCCTTTTAACACGCCATAATCCCGGTAAGCTACAGCCCGGTTCTGATAAAGCTTAACATCATCAGCGTTCAGATCGATCGCCTTCGAAAAATCCTTTATAGAAAACAGGAGTAATTTTTCCCTGTCAGGGTTCGAAATGCCCTTGGTATCGTTGGCCATGATGCTTCTGGCCTTACCCCTGTAATAATAAGCACTGTTTTCACCGGGCTTCAAAGCGACCACCCTGTTAAAGGTATTCACAGCCGCTTTATAATTGGCGGAATGGTAATAGGAATAACCAAGCATGTACAAGGTATTCACGTCATTCGTATCAGTTGCAAGCGCTTTTTCAAGATTTGCGACCGCGCCTTTAAAATTTCCATCAATGAGCGCTTTCTGCCCCATTTTATGATAAGAAGTTTGAGCGAAGCCTATACTCGCTGTAAAAAGAATAATTAATAAACCTGAAAATGATCTCATTTGAATTGGTGACAAATTAATATTTGAGGTAATAACGGTACATTAAGAGTATTATTTTTAAATGTACAAATTTTAGTATTCACAAGAAAAAAAACATTTCAAAAATTGATTTTCGCATAGTTTTAGGCCTTATTTCTCTGACAGATCATCTGACCGATTTTTATACAAGCCGGCCTCGGTTACAGGACAGGAAATCATTATTTTTTATTGTTTAGCCAATTTAAGATTATAAAAGAAGCTCAGCAGCGGCATTCTCTGGTTCCCTAAACCATATTGATCAGGGAACCAGCAAGAAAGGCTGAGCTCACAGTTTATTTCTTTTCAATCCCGCTCATTGAACTCTCACATAACGCTGACAGGATTCAAAACCCTGTTAGCGTTTTCCCTCTGAAGCAGATTCCGGAATGAATACATTTAGCCGGCTGCCAAATAATTACCTTATCGCCTTTGTCATACTTTTTTATTATTTCAGTCATTTTATATTTATTAAGAAAATTATAATTATTGACAAAAGAATCATGTCAGTAGATTTGTCCGTATATTACTATATATCTGCCTATTTTTTGGCTGAACTGTAATTGGCACATACCTTGCACTTTTATATTTCAGGCTGATTTGATCGCCTGTGTACAAATTCTACTGTCATTATGACGTTATTTAAGATATAGATGAGCAATTACGACAATTTTGATTTTAACCGCGCAATACCCTTAATGAATGAAGATACCGAATTCTTTCCGCTGATGTCGCAGGAGGATGAGGAAGAAATGAACAATGAAGAAACACCCGACATTTTGTCGATTCTGCCTTTAAGGAACACAGTATTATTTCCGGGTGTTGTGATCCCCATCACGGTAGGCAGGGATAAATCCATTAAACTGATCAAGGATGCTTATCGAGGCGACCGGATCATTGGCGTAGTGTCCCAGCGTGATGTAGCGATTGAAGACCCTTCTTTTGAGCAGTTGAACCAGGTCGGTACTGTAGCGCTTATCATAAAGATGCTTCAGATGCCCGACGGAAATACGACCGTGATCATTCAGGGGAAACAGCGTTTCCGCTTAAATGAGGAGGTGCAAAGCGATCCTTATATCAAAGCCAGCATTCAGAAATTTGAGGAGGTACGCCCGAAACCTGATAAGGAGTTCAAAGCCCTGATGGCCTCCATCAAGGAGATGGCCATGCAGATTATTCAACTCTCACCAAATATTCCTAGCGAGGCCGGAATTGCCATAAAAAATATTGAAAGTTCATCCTTCCTGATCAACTTTATCTCCTCCAATATGAACGCCGATGTTGCGGCTAAGCAACAAATGCTGGAAGTAGCTAATCTGCGTGAGCGGGCCAGGATGGTTCTTGAGCATCTCACACTGGAACTCCAGATGCAGGAATTAAAAAACCAGATACAATCAAAGGTTAGGGTTGACCTGGATAAGCAGCAGCGTGATTATTTCCTGAATCAGCAATTAAAGACCATTCAGGAAGAACTGGGGGGCAATTCGCCTGATCTTGAAGTAGATAACTTAAGATTAAGGGCCAAACAAAAGAAATGGGGGAAAGAGACTGCAGTACATTTCAATAAGGAAATTGAAAAACTGGCCAGAATGAACCCGGCAGCGGCCGATTATTCTATTCAGATCAATTACCTGGAATTATTACTGGATCTGCCATGGAATGACTTTACAAAAGACATCTTTGACCTCAAAAGAGCTGTAAAGATCCTGGAAAAGGATCATTATGGCCTTGATAAAGTAAAGCAGCGGATCATTGAATACCTGGCAGTACTGAAATTGAAGCATAATATGAAAGCTCCGATCCTGTGCCTGGTTGGCCCTCCGGGGGTTGGAAAAACTTCATTGGGAAAATCTATAGCCAAAGCACTGGGCAGAAAATATGTCCGGATGGCATTGGGTGGTATCAGAGATGAAGCCGAGATCAGAGGCCATCGGAAAACATATATCGGCGCCATGCCCGGAAGGATCATTCAGTCTATCAAAAAAGCAGGTACCTCAAATCCGGTATTTGTTCTGGATGAAATAGATAAGGTAGGCAATGATTTCCGCGGGGACCCCTCTTCTGCCCTGCTGGAAGTATTGGATCCGGAACAGAATAGTGCCTTCTATGATCATTATGTGGAAGTAGATTATGACCTTTCGAGCGTTATGTTCATTGCTACTGCCAATTCACTGAGCAATATTCAACCGGCATTGCTTGACCGCATGGAGATCATTGAGGTAAACGGCTATACGATAGAAGAGAAAATTGAAATTGCCAAACAGCATCTTTTGCCTAAACAACGCGAACAGCATGGTTTAAAAGCAAAAGATATCTCACTTAAAGAGGCTGTAATTGAAAAGGTGATCGAAGATTATACCAGGGAGTCTGGAGTACGGGGGCTGGAGAAAAAGATCGGATCGCTGGTGCGGGGAATTGCAACCAAGATCGCAATGGATGTGAAATATAGTCCGGCCGTCAGCAAAACTGATGTGGAAACCATACTCGGTCCGCCAATATATGATAAGGATATTTATGAAGGGAATGAAGTTGCGGGGGTGGTTACAGGCCTTGCCTGGACCCAGGTTGGGGGTGATATCCTCTTTATTGAAGCAAGTCTGAGCCCCGGTAAAGGTAAATTATCGCTGACCGGCAGCCTGGGGGATGTGATGAAAGAATCTGCCACCATTGCAATGGCTTATTTGCGTGCCCATGCATCAAAATTCAATATTGATAACCGTTTATTTGATCAATGGGATGTCCATGTACACGTTCCGGCGGGCGCTACCCCTAAAGACGGGCCCTCAGCAGGGATCACTATGCTCACGGCCCTGACATCGGCATTTACCCAGCGTAAAGTAAAACCTCACCTGGCTATGACCGGTGAAATCACATTACGCGGAAAAGTATTACCGGTTGGGGGCATAAAAGAGAAAATTCTGGCGGCAAAGAGAGCTAATATCAAGGAAATAATTCTTTCAAAATCTAACAGGAAGGATATCCTTGAGATTAAAGAGAATTATATTAAGGATCTGGATTTTCATTATGTAAATGAGATGACCGAAGTAATTGACCTGGCACTGATCAAAGATAAAGTAAAGGATGCGCTTGATCTGACGGTCAGGGAATCAGGCCCGGCGGCATTAAAATAATTATAATTTTTGGGCAGGATATATTAATTTTACTGGTATTCAATCGAACCTTATCCCGGAAAAATGAAGATAATATACATTCCATTCTTTTTTACTGCCTGTATTTTGATGACAGGCTTAGCCTACGGCCAGGAATTCAAACTGCAGTCATCTGAAGATGTGCGTGTAAAGCTTCCTTCAGGAGATGAAAGACGCGCGCAGAATGTCTTTGTTGAATTAGGCGGTCAGGGCTTATTGTTTACGGCTAATTATGATTCCCGGTTTTCCAATCGCAGGGATGGCCTGGGAGGCAGGATAGGCATTGGCTATATCGCCAGCGACGGTGACAATGCGACAACAGTTCCATTATCATTAAACTACCTGCTGGGAAAAGGAAAACATTTTTTCGAAATCGGGCTGGGTGCAACACTCCTGGCTACCAGCGGAAATGATGATTCCTTCTTTTTTGATAACAATACAAGTAAAGTAATTGGAACGATGAGTTTTGCCTACAGGTTACAACCCGTTGACAGTGGATTTTCTTTAAGAGCAGGGCTTACGCCGGTTTTTAACAAAAGTTTCTTCATTCCATATTATGGAGGATTAAGTTTGGGCTACACTTTTTAATCCTGAAAATATTCTTATTATTGGAAAAGCTTATTCCGGATTTCCCGTTCTGAATAATTGAATGTGAATTCGATCGTTTTAATCAAAACTATATCCGGATCTGGTATGTTAACAGCTGTTCATTAATGAAGATACCATTTTGTTTATTTTTGATTCTTGCTCCGATCTTTTATTCCTGTTCGGCTTCAGCTCAGCAATCCAATATTCAGGCAGCGGATTTGCGGATGATACTTCCATCAGGCAGCGGGGAAAGAGCCCGGAATGTATTTTTTGAATTGGGCGGGCAGGGCCTTCAATATTCAGTTAATTACGACACACGTTTTTCAGATCGACGGAACGGATTTGGCGGAAGACTTGGTTTAGGATATTTTTCATTAAAAGGCAGGGAGGCCACAACTATTCCCATCTCATTAAATTACCTGCTGGGCAATGGGCGGCATTTTGCTGATTTTGGACTTGGAGCTACCCTGCTTCTTTCAAATGGCTCAAAACCTGATATGTTTGAATCCTCCCCTACCAGATCGCTCGTGTACACAACTAATATATCCTACCGCTTCCAGCCCATTCAAAAAGGACTATCCTTGCGGGCAGGGGTCGGACCGGTATTTAACTATGATTTTAATCTCGTATTTTATTTTGGCTTAAGTTTAGGCTACACCTTTAAATAAATTCAAGCAGTTCAACCCTGTCAGAAAAACTGCCGGGGATTTTTAATGATTAATGCCCTCTTCATGAAATATTATCTTTCGGCTTTATTAATACTTCTAATTATCCGTCAATCCACCTCCCAAGACCTCCCGAAAACCTTTAAACATGAATTTGGCTTCAGAAGTGATAATGACTCGTATCTGGCACAGGGGCAGGACAGGTATTATACCAACGGCTTGTTTCTCCACTTCCGGACTGCAATGGACCAGTCAAAATTAAAAAACAATAAACTCAATAAAGTGATCTGGGAACTGGAAGCAGGCCATAAAATGTACAATCCCCAATCCGGAAACATCATTGATATTGCTTATGTCGATCGCCCTTTCGCGGCCTACTTATATGCGGGTGCAGCGATTAATTTTCTGTATAATTCAGAAAATAATCTGAAACTGAGTGTTCAGGCAGGAACAATAGGGCCATCTGCCAAAGGTAAGGAGGCACAGGAATTACTCCACAGTGCAATTGGTTTCTATGAAATTAAAGGTTGGGAATGGCAGGTAAAAAACGAAGCGGGTTTCAATACTTCCATTGAATATAACCGGTTTCTGAGCCGGCCTGAAACAGGCAGGACTGATTTCACCCTAAATTCTTATGTGAATATCGGTAATACATTTGCCGGTGCAGGTGCAGGGATCATGTTCCGTGCAGGGGCAATCAATCAATTGTTTAATTCAGCCAGTTCTCAAAGTACTGTTTCCAATAATTCTAATTCAGAGCCTGAAAAGGGTAAAGAATTTTTCTTTTATGCCAAACCTATGCTGCACTTCGTAGCCTATGATGCAACCATTCAGGGTGGATTATTCAGAGAGGATAAGGGCCCTGTGGTATTTGACACAAAACCTTTGGTGTTCAGTCAGCAGGCCGGAGTGATCTATTCCAAAAACCGCTGGACAGCAGACCTCTCGGTTCTGCTTAAATCACGTGAAGTAAAAAGCATTGCCAAGCCGCATCAATATGGCTCATTTGCCTTATTTTACAGATTTGATTAATAAAATCCTGGCCGGGATCAATCATGATAGTGATCCCTTCTGTTGATCTTTTTCAGGGCGGTTAACTGTTTAGCCTTCAGTCTGCGTTCTATTGCAGAACGCCTGGGTTTGGTGGCTTTTCTCGGTTCTGGCTGGTGCAGGGCATTCTTAAGCAGTATCTGCAGCTTTTCCAAACTCCTTTGCTTATTATGCAGCTGGCTTCTTTCCTCTTCCGTAATTATTTGAAGTACCCCTTCAGAATTTATCCTGTTAGCCATTTTTTTTAATACAAGTGATCGTTGATCTTCTGTAAATAAGGCTGAAGTTCTGATATTGATATTGAGTTCAACCTTACTGGAAACCTTATTCACATTCTGCCCGCCTTTACCTCCGCTTCTGGAAGTACGGAAGCTGATCTCTTTTAGTAAATCCTGTATAGAAAAATCCATTCCCAAAAATAGCCAATTGCCTGACATAATTTATTTCATCATCAGGTTGCAGGATAATTCTCATCATAGCATTCAGAAATCCATTTCAAATCCTATTTTTGCAGGGATGAGCAAAAACTTTGTAATAGCTATAGATGGTTATTCATCATGCGGAAAAAGTACCCTGGCAAAAGCATTAGCTAAAAAATTGAATTTCATTTATATCGACAGCGGGGCCATGTACCGGGGGGTGACCCTTTATTTTCTACGGAATGGTACAGACCTGAATGATCCCATTGCCCTTGAAAAAGCCCTGACTGAGATCCATTTGAATTTTCAATCCCATGAAAACCAGGTTCATATTACATTAAATGACGAAGATATTTCCGAGGAAATTCGTCAGATGCCTGTTTCCGGGAAAGTGAGCATGGTCAGCGCAATAAAAGCCGTTCGTACAGAAATGGTCAGACAGCAGCAAAGAATGGGAAGATCTAAAAATATTGTGATGGATGGGCGCGATATTGGTACAGTAGTATTCCCGGATGCCGATATTAAATTATTTATGACTGCCGATCCGAAAATACGTGCTGAAAGGCGGTACCAGGAGCTGATCAGGAAAGGCGAAAAAGTGAGTCTGAAAGAGATCTATGACAATCTCGCCCTCCGCGATCATCAGGATACTACCCGTGAGGAAAGCCCCTTAATTCGTGCTGAAGATGCGATCATTCTGGATAACTCCTATATCAATGAAGAACAGCAGCTTGAATTTGCCCTGAAACATATCCTGCCGCTTTTAAATGATCAAAAGAACTGAGCATTTGTATTAAAAGAGTGGCCGTTGCTGACAGCGGATATGGCGGTCTTCCGCGGTTGGTGTCCGCAGCACTGCAGGATGGGAAAGAAAAATTTCATTTTTAAACAGCTTAATATCATTGTCCCTTATATAAAAAGATATGGCATCTCACCAATAATAATGTTTGGAAGACCCCTGGAGCAGGTTTTAATTCAATAAAAAAATAAAGAGCCGAAATGTTTTTTAATAAAAATGAAATTTTCTACCTTTGCAGTCCGATTTAAATCGGAAAAAGGAGATAAATTAATTAATGGCCAAAAAACTAGAAGCCGAAAAAGAGCTGACTGCTAAGCAAGCGGAGCTCCAGGGCGAAGAAACCACTACGGTTAAAGAAAAAGAAACCATTGAATCAGAAGCTGATTCAGTGTCGATCGAAGAGATCAAATCAAAAACATTAATCACCCCTTCCGGCGATTTCGACTGGGATGCGGATGATAAAGGTTTTGGAAATTACAGCACAGAAGACCGTGAAAAGTTGGAAGAGATGTATGCCGGAACTTTTAACTCGATCAACAAAGGCGAGATCATCTCGGGTATTGTTGTATCGATCAACAACAAAGATGTGGTATTGAACATCGGATTTAAGTCTGACGGTTTGGTATCATTATCAGAATTCCGTGATACACCAGACCTTAAGGTTGGTGATTCTGTAGATGTATTTGTTGAATCGCAGGAAGATGCTAACGGACAGTTGGTATTATCCCGCAAACGTGCAAAAACACAGCGGTCATGGGAAACGATCAATGAAGCATTAGATCAGGATAAGATCATCACAGGTTATGTAAAGAGCCGTACTAAAGGTGGTTTAATTGTGGACATTATGGGTGTTGAAGCTTTCCTTCCCGGATCGCAGATCGACATCAAGCCAATCCGCGATTACGATATCTATGTAGGTAAAACAATGGAATTCAAGGTCGTTAAGATCAATCATGAGTTCAAAAACGTTGTTGTATCCCACAAGGTGCTGATTGAAGACGATTTAGAAAATCAAAAAACCGAGATCGTTGCCAAACTTGAAAAAGGCCAGGTACTGGAAGGTACTGTTAAAAATATCACCGATTTCGGTGTGTTCATCGACCTTGGCGGCGTTGACGGTTTATTACACATAACTGATATTTCATGGGGACGCATCGAGCATCCGCGTGAGGTATTAAACCTTGATCAGAAGATCAATGTGGTCGTTTTAGATTTTGATGACGAGAAAAAACGTATCGCATTAGGATTAAAACAATTAACTCCGCATCCTTGGGAGGCATTAGATACGGCATTAGAGATCGGTTCTAAAGTAAAAGGCAGAATTGTAACTGTTGCTGATTATGGCGCATTCCTGGAGATCACTCCGGGTGTTGAAGGTCTGATCCACGTTTCTGAAATGTCATGGTCTCAAAACCTTCGTAACCCTCAGGAATTCCTGAAAGTTGGCGACGAAGTTGAAGCTCAGGTATTGACACTTGATCGTACCGAGCGTAAAATGAGCCTTGGTATTAAACAACTTACTCCGGATCCATGGAAGAACATCGGCGAGCGCTACCCTATCGGAAGCAAACACAAAGCCACAGTTAAGAACATGACCAATTTTGGTGTTTTTGTTGAGATCGAAGAAGGTATTGACGGATTGATCCATATTTCTGATCTTTCATGGTCTAAGAAAGTTAACCATCCGAATGAATTCACTAAAGTTGGTGAAGTACTTGATGTGGTTGTATTAGAACTTGATGAGGCTAACCGTAAACTGAGCTTAGGCCACAAACAGTTAGAAGAAAACCCTTGGGAAACTTTTGAAACAGTCTTCACTTTGGATTCTATCCATGAAGGAACTGTATTAAAAGTAACAGACAAAGGGGCGATCATTGCCTTACCGTACGGTGTTGAAGGATTTGCTCCTACCAAACATATGGTCAAAGAAGATGGTTCATCAGTGAAAGCTGAAGAAACAGCCGATTTCAGAATTATTGAATTCAACAAAGACTCCAAGCGTATCGTTGTATCTCATGCCCGCATCTGGGAAGAGGCAAAAGCTGAAGAACGCAAAGAAGAATTCAACGCGAAGAAGAAAGAAGCTAAAGCAACTACCACTGCCGTTAAAAAGGTAAAGGAATCTGTTGAGAAATCTACTTTAGGTGACTTAGGTGTATTGGCACAATTGAAAGAGAAAATGGAAGGTGCAGAAAGCAAAGCCAAAAAAGCTAAGAAAACTGAGGAAGATGCTGCGGCAGCAAGTGCTGAAGTTTCTGAAAGTTCAGAAGAAAAAGCTGAGTAAGCATAATTTATAGGATCAAAGCTCTGATGAAAATCAGGGCTTTTTTTGTTTTCAGGGCTTTTTTAACTCTTCTCCGATACCTGCCCGGGTCATAAAATGTAAATAGAAATCGAAGAGTACAATTAATTTTTATATTTTTGCTCAAATTATACCACTGATGCAAAAACTAATCTTGCTTGACGGTCAGAAATTCCAGATCACCATTCAGCGCCTTTGCCATCAGTTAATAGAAAATCACGACCAGTTCGGGAATTCAGTTATCCTTGGTATCCAGCCGCGGGGTGTATTTCTTGCCAAACGGATCATCACAGAACTGAAAAAGAGTCTCCCGAAGGTAGTTATCGAGAACGGCAACCTCGATATCACATTCTTCAGAGATGATTTTCGCCGTAAGGATGGCTTATTAATTCCCAGCAGCACCGAGATCGATTTTATAATAGAAGGCAAAAAGGTGATCCTGGTGGATGATGTATTATGGACCGGCAGGACCATCCGTGCAGCTATGGATGCCCTTCAGTCATTCGGCAGACCCGAAAAAGTTGAGCTCCTCACATTGGTTGACAGACGTTTTTCAAGGCACCTGCCAATAGAAGCTGATTATATCGGTATTAAAGTTGATACGATAGATTCTCAAAAGGTCATCGTAAACTGGAAAGAAACTGATCATGAAGACAAGGTTATCTTATTATCAGAAAAATAATGGCAGAAGCACTTCTCACATTAAGCACTAAACATCTGCTGGGGATAAAAGATCTCACAACCAGGGATATTCAATTAATTTTCGAGACTGCCGATACGTTTAAAGATGTTCTGAACCGGCCAATCAAAAAGGTTCCCTCACTGCGCGATATTACCATAGCTAACATTTTCTTTGAAAACTCAACCCGCACCAGGCTGTCTTTTGAACTGGCTCAAAAAAGGCTTTCGGCTGATATTGTGAATTTTTCAGCCTCATCATCATCCGTTAGCAAGGGAGAAACCCTTATTGACACGGTGAATAATATCCTCTCCATGAAAGTTGATATGGTTGTAATGAGGCATCCCTTCCCCGGAGCGGGTGTTTTCCTGAGCAGACATGTCAAAGCTCAGATCGTCAATGCTGGTGATGGCGCCCATGAACACCCTACCCAGGCCCTTCTGGATGCCTTTTCCATCCGCGAAAAATATGGAGAAGTTAAGGGGAAGAAAATAGCTATTATCGGCGATGTCCTTCATTCGAGGGTCGCCCTTTCCAATATTTTGTGCCTTAAGAAATTAGGAGCTGAAGTAATGGTCTGCGGACCGAGTACCCTCCTCCCGAAATACATTGACACTTTGGGTGTGAAAGTAGAGCATAACCTTTTAAAAGCACTCAACTGGTGTGATGTTGCCAATATGCTGCGAATCCAGCTGGAACGCCAGGATATTAAATACTTCCCTTCCTTACGGGAGTATTCCATGATGTACGGATTAAATAAACAGATCCTCAACTCACTGGACAAGGAGATTACTGTCATGCATCCCGGACCAATTAACAGGGGCGTGGAAATAACAAGTGATGTAGCCGACAGTAAACAATCGATCATACTGGATCAGGTTGAAAACGGCGTTGCTATCAGGATGGCTGTTTTATACCTACTTGCTAACCAGCGCAATCAATAAGACAGGGCATCAGCCCCCCTCTTGTTATTAGTTTTCGAAAATCAATAACATCATTCAGAATTTATCGTTAGTATTCTGTTTTCAACACATGTTAATTACTAATGTGAATAGCCTAATGGCCTTTAGCTTAAATTAGCAATTATTATTTTGGTTACTTATGTTCAGACAATACACTCTAATTGCTCTAATTCTCGCTTTTTTTTCTGCACCTGTTCTGGCTCAAAATACTGCCTGGGCCGAATTAAATCAAGCCTATAAAAGTGGCCTGGAATTACTTGAAAAAGGTAAATATGCAGCAGCCTCCAATCAGTTCGGGCGCATAAATCAGTTTGAACAAAAAACTTCAGCCAGGGCCGAATTAAATCCTGAACTCAGCCTTCTGATTGAGAACGCCCAATATTATAAAGCACTCTGCGCTTTGGAACTGGGCAATGATGATGCAGAATCTTTGTTTTTAGGCTTTATCGAAAAATATCCTGCAAATAACTATACTAAACTGGCATTTTACCAGGTCGGACGATCTTATTTTGCCCAAAAGAACTATCCCAAGGTGATCGAATGGCTGAAAAAACTGGATGGGAACAGCCTGTCTGGAAAAGAGTCGGCCGAATACCGGTTTAAGCTTGCCTACTCCTATTTTGAAGTAAAAGAATATGACAATGCAAAGCCGCTGTTCGCTCAGCTAAAAGACGAGAAAAACAGCTATAGTGAGCAGTCCATTTATTATTTCGCCTATATCAATTACCTTCAAAAGAATTATAAGACCGCTTTAACTGAATTTGAACGGTTAAAGGGGTCCAAATCCTATGAAAACAGCTACCCTTATTACATTTCTGCCTTATACTTTCTGGATAACCGCTATGATGATGTGCTGAATTACGCCATCCCGATACTAAAATCAACAAGCCAGCTCTATGAAACAGAGATGTTCAGGATAGTTGGAGCCTCTTACTTTGCGAAATCAGATTATAAGAACGCCGGGGTGTTTTACAAGAATTTCCAGCAGAAAGACAAGGGTAAAACCCAGAATAACCAGGATAATTATCAGATCGGTTATACCTGGTTTAAGCTCAGGGATTATAAAAATGCGATTGCCGAACTGGAGAAGCTGGAAACTACTGATGAATATTTCCAGAGCGGAATGATCGCATTAGGTGAATCATTTCTCAAGACCGATAATAAACAAGCCGCCAGGAGTGCATTTTTCAAAGCATCAAAATTAAACTTCGACAAGCAGCTTCAGGAAGAAGGATTGTTTAATTATGCTAAATTGTCTTATGAACTCGAATTTCACCAGGTGGCCCTGGATGCAACCCAGCAATTCATTAAATCCTATCCCCGCTCACCTAAACTTGATGCCGCCAAGACACTTCTCGGCGAGATCCTGCTGACTACCAAAAATTACAAGGACGCAATCGATATACTGGAAAGCATACCTGATAAAAACAGGGAAGCCAGGGCAGTGTATCAGAAAGTAACTTATTACAGGGGGCTTGAGTTCTACAATGAACGTGCTTTCCAAAATGGTATATCCATGTTCATGCGATCTAATAATAATGCTTTGGACGAGGATATTCACTCCCTCTCAACGTATTGGCTGGCTGAAGCTATGTATGAGGTCCGCAAGTTTGGCGAATCCGTGGATAATTTTGAAAAATTCATGGAACTTCCGGCTTCCAAAAATACTGATGTTTATAATTTTGCGCATTATGCGCTGGCATATGCCGCATTTGAACATGAAAATTACAGAAAAGCAGCTACCTATTTCAAGCGTTTTCTGCAGGGAAATGAGAAGGATGCGAATACCATTAATGATGCGGTACTCAGGCTGGCAGATTCCTATTTTGTATTAAAGGATTACGGTGATGCGCTAATTTACTACGACAGAATAATAGCTTACAGGAATTCCAGTGAGGATTATGCTTTATTTCAGCGCGGGATGATCCAGGGACTGCAGGGGCAGAATGATATGAAGATCGCTACCCATCAATCCCTGCTGCAGCAGTTCCCCAAATCAAACTATTCGGATGATGCAGGCTTTGAGATAGCCTATACCTATTTTATTAAGGGTGATTTTGAAATTGCAAAAGCGGACCTGACCGCATTAATTGAAAAATATCCCCGCAGCAGTTACGTACCGCGTGCCCTGATCACGATCGGACTTGTTGAACTTAACCAGGATCAGGATGATGCGGCACTTCTGACATTCAAGCGTGTGATCAGTGAATATACCACTACCGATGAAGCCAAACTGGCATTGGAATCCATTAAAAATATTTACCTCCAGAAATCGGATGCAACAGGATTTCTGGACTATGCAAATACAACCAGTATCGGGAACCTCAGCACTTCTGAACAGGATAATATTACCTTCCAGGCTGCAAACAACCGGTTTTTAACCGCTGATTACCAGGGAACATTTGAGTCCGTAAATGCTTATTTTGATAAATTTCCAAAGCCGATACATGATAAACATGCACGCTTTATCAGGGCCGAAAGCCTGGTTAAACTAAAACGCGCCGACACCGCTATTCCGGATTATGAATATATTCTTAACGACTGGACAAGTGATTATACGGAGCGCGCATTGATGAGCATATCAAAGATCTATCTTGCTCAGAAAAAATACAATGAAGCTATCGTTCACCTCAAAAAACTGGAACTGACCTCAGAATATAAGTCAAATTATAATTTTGCCGTGAATAATCTGATGGAGGCTTATGCCAGTATGAATATGCCGGATGAAACGCTTCAGTATGTACGTTTTATCAGAGAGTCTGAAAAATCCTCTGAAGAAGAAATATTTAGAGCCGGTTTATTTGCAGGCAAAGCGAACCTGGTAATCGGGGATACGATACAGGCAACAAAAGAATTTGACGAAGTGGCTGATAAAACCCAGACCGTAACCGGTGCGGAAGCTAAATACCATATTGCCAATCTGATGTATCTGAAACGCGATTATAAATCATCACTGGCAACCGCCTTCGATTTAACCAATAAGATGCCTTCACATGATTACTGGGTTGCGAAAACATATATCCTGATCGCAGACATTTACGTTGGTATGAAAGATGTTTTTCAGGCTAAAAGCACCCTTCAAAGCATACTTGAAAACTATGAAAATAAGGATGATGATATTCTTGCACTGGCCAAAGAAAAATTGGAGACACTGAATAAAAGTAATAAATAATGAATATTACCCCTTTTAAATATACGCTGATTGTAAGCTTGTTCTGTTTATCCCTTACTGCTGCAGCACAGGATAAAAAGAATGAGACTCCGCCAAATCCTCAAACCGGTACACTCATTGATGAGATTGAAGTAGTAAGGCCTTACAAACCCGTTCTGGCTGATGCTGTAAAGATCAGGCGCAATCCCGACCTGAACAACACCAAGCCTTTTAAGCCTGTTTTAAGCTATATTATAATAGATAAGAAGCTTGACCTGAATTCTAATATCAAAGAACTGCAGGCACAGAAAATGTCGGATGAACGTGAAGCTGTGTTGAGCAATAATTATGTAAAGATCGGGGCAGGTAACTTTAATACGGCATTAGGTGAGGTTTACGTAAATACCGGCCGCGACGAGGCCTTACAGGCAGGAGGTTATTTCAAGCACCTATCCCAGCAGGGTAATTTGGAAAAGCAACAGTTTTCGAACCAGGAAGCGGGTGTTTTCGGCAGATCGGTGGCAGAGGATTACTCCCTTTCGGGAAAATTGACCTACGATAGAAGAGCTACATTCTTCTATGGTTTCGATCCGGTTTCATCCATTCCTGCAGACAGGAACAGGCAGCGTTTCAGTACAATAGCGGCAGAGGGGGAAGTGATGAATAATTACTCCGAGACATCCGGGTTCAATTATGCAGCCAGCATAAAAGCCTATCAGTTCAGCAATATTGATGATGCCCGTGAAAGTTCATTCCTGATCAGCGGATCTGTGAATAAGGAGATCAAGCTATTAAATTTCGGTCTGAACGCTTCTGCTGATCTTACTTCCACAAAAGATCTTGCTTATAAGATCGGGAATAACCTGCTCCGGGCCAACCCTTATGTCAGATTTCAGAGTAGCGGTTTCGAATTGAACCTGGGAGTAAATATTGTTCAGGAATTCGGAACCAAAGGCCGCCTGAATATTTTTCCGGCTGTTTCAGCAGAATTTCCGGTTGTTACCGGATACGCCATATTATTCGGAGGAGTTAATGGGGACGTGCTGAAGACCTCTCTGAAAGACCTTGCCTCAGAGAACCCATTTATGAGCAAAAATATAGCCATACAAAACACTGTTGAGAAAATGAACGTTTTCGCCGGGGTAAAGGGTAATGCAGGTGCCGGGTTTGGTTATAAAATTATGGCCTATTACAAAACCATAGATAATCTTCAGCTATTTGTCAATAATCCGAGCCTCATCAATCGCTTCGACGCGATCTACGATAATGGTAATAGCAAAATATTCGGGCTGGAGGGGGAGATGAATGTTAAAGCATCGGATGTATTAAACATCAGCGGCAAAGCTCAGATCTTCAATTATGACCTGGCTACTGAGAAGGAAGCCTGGTTTAAACCTACGCTCAGGCTGATCTCCAATGCAAGAGCGAAGATCAATCAAAAACTATTTCTGGATGCTGAACTGCTTTTTCAGGGAGAGAGCTATGCCAGATTAAACGGCACGGCCGGCAGCTACACCTCCCGTACCCTGAAAGGTTTTCTTGATCTGAGTGCCGGCGCAGAGTACAAAATAAACAATAAAACAGGAGTATATCTCCGGGCAAATAATTTAACAGGACAATCCTATCAGAAATATCTGTTCTACCCGAAAATGGGGTTGACGGTACTTGGAGGCATAAATTATTCGTTCTAATGCTTTGTTTGGCAGCTTAAGAATTAAAAATTAACTTTACCCCTTAATGGATATTGGCCTTTACATTGCAGATTTATTAAGTGAGCAGGATGAAGTAAGCGTCCCTGGTCTGGGTACATTTATAAAAATCAGAGTTGCCGGATCATACGATAATATAAGCAATTCATTCAGGCCCCCCTCCTATCAGGTCGCCTTCAAAAATGCAGTTTCAGGCTTTTACCCGCTTAGGGAATATATCTGCAGTCAAAAAAATCTGAGTCCATCTTCTGCTGAATATTTTATAAAAAAGTTCTCTGCCGGCCTTCTGGAATTGGTCAACACCTCAAATTTTGCCGAAATCAAACCCCTTGGGATCTTTCATAAAAAAAATGACGTTCTTCTTTTTGAAGCTTCCGACGCATTTGAATTAGCCGGCAATTTCTATGGATTAAAACCCATTGCTGATCTGAAAAAAAATCCCGGTCCGGTACAGGATGGAATAAAAAAGGAAATAAAAGAAGAAATTGAGGATGATGAATATCTGGAAGAAACAGGCAGGAGCAGAATCATACCCATTTTGCTGACGGGCATTCTGGCACTGATCATCGGGGCTGTAGCTTTATACTATTTAAATCCCGGATTTAATAGCTATGTTCAGAAATTAAAACAGGGTATTTTTTCAGCCAAAGAGCAAAATATCCCCGAATACGTTCCCTTAATTGACACCTCCAAAACATTATCCGATTCCATTGTAAATCCTTCCGACAGTGGATCAATAAACGATGACAGCCTTGCATTAAACCCTGGTATCCCGGTCAGTGAAAATAAATCTTTAGCTCTAAAAGCAGAGATCGCAGCAGATGAAAGTATCAGTTTCGAGATCATCGGCGCGGCTTTTGCTAAAAGAGCTGAAGCTGATAGCTATATTAAGCGGCTTGCTTCAAAAGGCATTGAAACTAAAATTGCCGAAAATATGCCGGGTAAAATGCTGAAGATCAGCTTCGGATCCTATAAAGATGAAGCAAGCGCAACCACCGAATTACGCCGAATACAAAAAGATATAATTAAAGATGCCTGGATAGCCAGGGTTAAACCAAAGAAAAATCCATAATGATGTTACTACTTCAAATTGATACGCTAAATCCCATAGCTGACACAGCAGCCGCTACCATTCAGACGATGCAAACCGGAGAAGAATTAAGGTTTATCGACCTCCTGTTCAAAGGTGGTTGGGTGATGCTACCATTAGCACTCCTTGCCTTTATAGGCCTGGTTATTTTTGTGGAGCGCTACCTGACCATTCGCAAGGCCTCTAAGGATGAAATGAACCTGATGATGCAGGTAAAACAAAGTATTAAATCTGCCAAATTAGACACAGCCCTGGCTATCTGCAGAAACAGTAATACTCCCCTGGGCAGAATGCTTGAAAAAGGTCTATTGCGTATCGGAAGGCCTATCAAAGATATTGAAGGAGCCATTGAAAATGTGGGGAAACTGGAAGTATCAAAACTTGAAAAAAACATCAGCATACTCGGTATCATCGCCGGAATTGCTCCCATGCTGGGTTTCGTAGGTACCATTATCGGGGTGATCACCATATTTCATGAAGTATCTGTGAAAGGAATTATTGAGATCGGTACTATTTCGGGCGGCTTATATGTGAAAATGATCACTTCGGCTACCGGATTGATCATCGGTATCATTGCTTATGTATTATATCATATTCTGAATATTATGGTTGACCGCATCATCCTTAAAATGGAAACTGATGCTATTGAATTTATCGACCTCTTAGAAGAACCGGGCAAATGAATTTAAGAAAACGACAAAGAGGGAACGTAGAGGTTCACACATCAGCATTGAATGACATCATGTTCTTTTTGCTTTTGTTTTTCCTGCTGGCATCGGCGGTAGCAAATCCGAATGTTGTCAAACTGTTTTTACCAAGATCAAGTTCAGGGCAATCCATTCCGCAAAAGACCATTAATGTATCGATCACCAAGGATCTGGAATATTTTGTTGAAAAGAAACAGGTTGCTCCAAGCCAGCTGTATCAGAGCATTGAAGCTTATCAGAAAGCTTCCCCCGAACTCACAATAATTCTGTATGCTGATCGTACTATTGCTATTGAAAATGTGATCGAATTGACAGATATTGCAAATAAACTGAAGGTAAGACTTGTTTTAGCTACAGAGACAAAAAAATGATAGAATACCGCAGACAGGAAGAAAATAATTACCCGAAAGCATTTGCCATCTCAAGCGGCATTATGGCAGGCTTCCTGGTGATCAGTTTTTTCATTATTGCGAGCCGGGTCCAGCCCGAAGAGATCGGCACCGGAGGCATCATCGTAAATTACGGAACTTCAGATATCGGTATGGGTGACGATTATATGAGCATTGAAGAACCTTCTTCAGCCCCGGATGCCAATAATACTGCACCGGATAAGGTGATCATGGATAAAACCACTTCTACTGAACCCAGTTCGGAAGTTTCTGATAAAGCCATAGCCACCCAGGATCTGGAAGATGCGCCTGAAATTGTAACTAAAGAAAAAAACACGGCTAAATCCCCATCAGTAAGCCTTCCGGCTAAAGACAATAAGCCTGTAGTGAACCAAAATGCACTTTATAAAGGCAAGAAGAATGATGGAAGCGGTAAAGGCGATGGAACCGGAACTGTGGCAGGTAACCAGGGAAGTGTTGATGGTGACCCATTATCACCTGATTATGGTGATGGGGGTTCAGGTTTTGGCGGTGTAGGACTGGACCTGAAAAGCAGGCGTTTTACAAACCTGACCGTTCCGAAAGATGATGGCCAAAAATACGGCCGGGTTGCAGTAAGAATATATGTTGACAAAAATGGTATCGTGGTGAATGCAGTCCCGGGTGTAAAAGGAACTACACTTTCAGACAAAGCGATATGGGAAAAATGCCGCATTGCTGTATTGGGATCTTCCTTAAATAAACTTGATTCGGCACCTGATGTGCAGATCGGCGTGGTCATGTTCAATTTCAAAGTAAAATAGGCCCGGCCTTCCGGGCAGAACAAGCATATGCCTGAAAATAAACCTGATATTCCCCATCCTGCAGGATCTTTTGGTACTTATTCAGAAACGCTTTCTTATTTATATTCACGTCTTCCTATGTTTTCGCGCTTAGGGGCTGCTGCTATTAAAGCAGATCTGGTCAATACCCTGAAGTTTTGCGAACATCTTGACAAGCCCCAGAACAAAATTAAATTTATCCATGTGGGGGGTACCAACGGAAAAGGTTCTACTTCTCATATGCTTGCCGCGATCTTTCAGACAGCCGGTTATAAGACCGGTTTATATACTTCTCCCCATCTCAGGGATTTCAGGGAGCGTATCCGGATAAACGGAAAAATGATCTCAGAAAAGGAAGTAATGCAATTCCTTGCTGAGCACCACAACTTTATTGAAAGTCTGGATCCTTCTTTTTTTGAAGTAACTGTTGCAATGGCATTCCGGCATTTTGCTGTACACCAGGTTGACATCGCGATCATCGAAGTTGGGCTCGGCGGAAGGCTCGATTCAACCAATGTGATCCATCCGGAGCTTTCTGTGATCAGCAATATCGGTTACGACCATATGAATATTCTGGGCAATACGCTACCGGAGATCGCCGCCGAAAAGGCAGGGATCATCAAAAGCGGAGTCACGGTTGTCGTAAGCCAGAGACAGGAGGAGGTAGCCGGTGTATTTATAGAAAAAGCAGCAGAAATGGGCTCGAAACTGGTTTTCGCAAGTGATGAATGGGACATCAGAAAGGCCAGGGATCAGAGTGGTTCAACTGAACTCCTAAAGTTGGAGATAAACCAGGCTGAAGATACATTTCCTTCTTACTTTAGTTTTAAAACTCTCGAATTAGATCTCAGCGGTATTTACCAGTTAAAAAACCTGGCAGGCGTTTTAAGCGCTGTGAAGCAATTGAGGCTTCTGGGTTACTCTATCTCGGACGAAGATATAATGAGTGCCCTCAGAAAGGTAAAAGCGCTTACAGGGCTTATGGGACGCTGGCAGACCCTCGGGAAAAATCCCTTACTGATCTGTGATACCGGACATAATGAAGACGGGTTCATTGAGGTTTTAAAGAACATCGACCAGACGCCATTTGAAAGGCTTCATATGGTGATAGGAATGGTTAAGGATAAGGATATTTCAAAAATACTGAAGCACTTACCTCTAAAGGCCATATATTATTTCTGTCAGCCCGATATCCCAAGGGCGAAACCGGCTGACGAGCTTCGGAAGGAAGCCAATACAATCGGTTTGAAAGGCAAATCGTACAGGACGGTCAGCGCTGCCCTGGAATCCGCTAAAAAAAGCGCCGGTAAGAATGACCTGATATTCGTAGGGGGAAGCACCTTTGTGGTGGCAGAGATTGTATAAAGCAGAAAAACATCTGAACTAATTATTAAAACAATTTACAAATGAAGATTTATCGGAACCTAACCACAGAATGAGTTCAGCGACCTCCTCAGCCTCGCCAAGCCGGCCCATTGGATGCAATCCTGTTATGAAAGTCAGTGTAGCCTCATCCAGTGAGTTCATCACCAGCGGTGTTTTTATATAGCCCGGCCCAATTGAATTGACACGGATCTTTTGATCGGCATTTTCCCTCGGGCCTGTTATCCATATCCGGATTGAAATCCCATTCCATTTTGTAAATATTTCCTAAGCACTAGGATTATGGATTCCCCCATATTTTATCATCCTATAATAAATAAAAAAAAGCCCATGATAAGTTTCACTCAAAATTTATATAAGGTCCAGTGGCTGGATCTTGTATTCCAAAATCGTAATAAGGCCTATGGTGCTTATGAATTGAGAAAACACAATGGGGATACAACTTTCAAAGCATTTGTTTATGCGAGCGTTCTTCTCAGTGTTCTTGTAATCACTCCGTGGCTTTATGAACAAAAGTTCAGATCAATATCCTCCGCGGAGATCCCTGAACCGCTTCGGGCACTGGAAGTTAATTTACACGCCAGGATCCATCAGCAAAAACCTGTAAATCCGCCGACTGCAAAATCTCCCCAAAAAACAGTACAGCTCAAAAGCATACAATACAGTAAAATGGTGGTAGTTTCCGAAAATGAGGCTGTATCCAACCCTCCTTCTCAAACCCAACTGACCGAAGCGGTGATCAGTTCTGTTAGCACAGATGGGCAGGCAGGTTCGGGGTTAAATCCGGTTGAAATTTCAGAGGGTATCCCAAAGGGTACCGGAATTGCCGGTACTGCGGCAGAGAATACGGATATCTATCCGATCGACGGCATTGAATTTTATCCTGAATTTCCGGGAGGCCAGGCTGCCTTTGTGAAATACCTTAGCCGGAATTTGAGATACCCGGAATCAGCAATTGACAGGTCTGTTCAGGGGAAAGTGCTGATAAGTTTTATTATTGAAAAGGATGGACAGCTTTCAAACATTAGAATCCTGCGCGGAATTGGGGCCGGATGTGATGAAGAAGCCATCCGGGTTCTCCAAAGATCGCCAAAATGGAAACCCGGCATGCAAAACAAACAAAATGTAAGGGTTGCTTATACACTCCCGATCAGTTTCAGCCTGCCTTAAATGCAATGATCCGGCGCCTGAAAATGGACGCCGGATCATTCTTTACAGATTGTTCTCCCAGGTTTCCTTAGGAAGCATCTTTTATTCTTTTATTCTTTTATTCTCCAGGCCCCTCCACATGTAAAATACAGGCACCCCGCTTAGAACAATAATAAGTCCGGGCCAGGTGAAGTTAGGCTTGAAAATGATCAGTAATATACAAAAGCTGATCCCCATCACGATATAAATAGCCGGCAGAAAAGGATATCCAAAAGCCTTGTAAGGTCTTTCGGCATCCGACCGTTTAGCCCGTAAAATGTAAATTCCGAAAATAGTCAGGACATAGAAGATCACCACCACGAAGGAGATCATATCCAGAAGATCACCATATCTCCCACTCAGGCACAGAGCAGATGCAACCAGGCACTGAATCCACAATCCGAATTCGGGAACGGCATGTTTGTTCAGGCTGGCAGTCTTTTTAAAGAATAATCCGTCATTAGCCATGGCATGGTAAACGCGTGCCCCTGCAAGTATCAATCCATTATTACATCCGAAAGTGGAGACCATGATCATCAGTGCGATAATGATCGTACCGATATTTCCAAAAATGACACTTGAAGCCGCTACCGCTACACGGTCCTTTTCTGCATAAGCTATATCCTGTAAAGGGAGTACAGCAACATAAACCAGGTTGGCGAGTACATATACGATGGTTACGATCAGAGTACCCAGGAACAAACTCAGGCCGATATTCCGTTTAGGATTTCTGACCTCCCCGGCAATAAAGGTTATATTGTTCCATGCGTCACTGCTGAAAATGGAACCTACCATAGCAGCTGCAACAGCCCCTAAAGCTGCTACCGTTGTGAGCGACTGGAATGATCCGTCGGGAGCAAGTTTTTGCATACTCCAGGCATTTGTCCAGTTAGCTTCCCATATATCCGGTTTAAGCATGATAAATCCGAATACTATTAATCCGAATAAACTGACAAGTTTAGTCAGTGTAAAGGATGTCTGGATCATTTTACCCCCCTTTACCCCCTTGGTATTTATATAGGTTAGGAGTATAATGATCCCGATAGCCAGAATCTGGGCCGGTGATATGGTCAGGCTACCTATATTAAATAAAACCAGATCTTCACTTACCCCGGGAAGCAAATAAGCCGTAAACTTAGAAAATGCAACCCCCACGGCAGCTATTGTACCTGTCTGAATCACCGCAAAGAAACTCCAGCCATAGAGAAAGCCTATCAGAGGGTTATATGCCTCTTTCAGATAAACATATTGCCCGCCTGCCTTTGGAAACATGGCACTGAGTTCTCCATAACTTACCGCTGCAATAAGGGTCATCAGGCCGGTGATTAACCATACAGCTATTAACCACCCTGCTGATCCCACGTTCCGGGTAATATCTGCAGTTACAATAAAAATTCCTGAACCGATCATACTCCCCGCAACCAATAAGGTTGCATCCAGCAGACCCAGCTCCCGCTTCATTTCAGTTTGGTCTAAAGTTTCACTCATATAGTAGTATTGTTTATGATTTTCAAATAAACATACATTAAAAAATTATCTGCCGGTCAAAAAAATTATCCGGAACTCAGTTAATCCTCAAAAGAGTAAAAATAAAGAGTAAAAAATATAAATAAATAATTTATATAACTATCTCATTATCAATATATATAAATAAGCTATACAAGAAATATTGCTGAATATCATAACATTATGAATTTCTGAGTTTGATTAATAGAATAAGCCTGCTATTTTTGCCGTTCGCATAAGAAAAAATAACGATTATAAATAGAGAATTATCCATGGAGTTTTTACAAAACAATTTAATTTATTTAATACCTGTAATGGGTGTTTTCGGGATCGTGATCATGGCTATCAAATCAGCCTGGGTTACCAGCCAGGATGCAGGAGATGAAAACATGCAGCGTCTTTCAGGATATATTGCAGACGGCGCTATGGCCTTTCTGAAAGCTGAGTGGAAGGTACTGGGATATTTTGCTGCAATAGCCTCGATCTTATTAGCCTACTCAGGCACTTTGGTTGAAACATCAAGCTGGGTGATAGCTATCTCCTTTCTTATAGGAGCATTTACTTCTGCTCTGGCAGGATATATCGGGATGAATATTGCTACCAAAGCGAATGTTCGTACTACTCAGGCAGCAAGGACCAGCTTAGCCAAAGCGCTGAAGGTTTCCTTTACTGCAGGAAGTGTAATGGGAATTGGAGTTGCCGGACTTGCAGTTTTAGGTCTTGGAAGTTTATTCATCGTTTTTTATCAGATGTATGTTCTGAGCACCGGAGCCAGCGTGAATGGTAAAGAGATGGAAAAAGCGCTTGAGGTTCTGGCTGGATTTTCACTCGGTGCGGAATCTATTGCCCTTTTTGCACGTGTTGGCGGCGGTATTTATACGAAAGCCGCAGATGTGGGCGCCGACCTTGTAGGAAAAGTTGAAGCGGGTATCCCTGAAGATGATGTCCGTAACCCTGCAACAATTGCAGATAATGTTGGAGATAATGTTGGAGACGTAGCAGGTATGGGTGCCGATCTTTTTGGATCCTATGTTGCAACCATTCTGGCAACCATGATCCTGGGCCGTGAAATTGTTTCAGTGGATAAGTTCGGAGGCATCGCACCTATTCTTTTACCAATGCTTATCGCCGGGCTTGGCCTTATCATATCCATTGTGGCAACTGTTTTTGTAAAGATCACCAAGGAAACAGACAGTGTACAGACCGCACTGAACATGGGCAACTGGTCCTCCATTATTATGACCGCTGTGGTTTCCTTTTTTGCTGTTCAATGGATGCTGCCGGAAAACATGGTCATCCGTGGGTTTGAATTCAGCAGAATGGATGTATTCTATGCCATTATTGTGGGTCTGGTTGTTGGAACTCTGATGAGTTTAATTACAGAATATTATACGGCAATGGGTAAACGACCAGTAATGAGTATTATCCGTCAATCATCAACCGGACATGCTACCAATATCATTTCAGGTTTATCCGTAGGGATGGAATCAACCGTCGCTCCTATCCTGGTTCTTGCAGCCGGTATTTACGGATCATTCCATTTTGCCGGTTTCTATGGTGTTGCTATTGCAGCGGCAGGGATGATGGCCACTACGGCCATGCAGTTATCCATTGATGCTTTCGGGCCGATTGCGGATAATGCAGGAGGTATCGCTGAAATGAGCGGTCTGCCGCCGGAAGTCAGAGAGCGCACTGATAATTTAGATGCCGTGGGTAATACCACAGCAGCAACCGGAAAAGGCTTTGCTATTGCTTCAGCAGCTTTAACTTCCCTGGCTTTATTCGCAGCATTTGTTGGAGTTGCCGGTATCGATCATATCGATATCTACAAAGCGGATGTTCTCGCCGGGTTATTCGTAGGCGGGATGATACCCTTTATATTTTCAGCACTATGTATATCTGCAGTTGGAAGAGCGGCTATGGATATGGTGAATGAAGTTCGCAGGCAGTTCCGCGAAATTCCAGGTATTATGGAATACAAAGCGACACCGGAATATGAAAAATGTGTGGCTATCTCAACCAAAGCTTCTATCCGTGAAATGATGTTACCGGGAGCAATTGCTCTGATCGTACCTATTATTATCGGATTTTCTTTTGGCCCGGAAGTATTAGGAGGCTTGCTGGCTGGTGTTACAGTTTCGGGTGTATTGATGGGTATGTTCCAGTCAAATGCCGGTGGTGCCTGGGATAATGCCAAGAAATCATTTGAAAAAGGAGTTGAGATCAACGGGGAGATGTTCTACAAAAAATCTGAACCGCATAAAGCTTCGGTTACCGGAGATACTGTTGGAGATCCGTTTAAAGATACATCAGGCCCTTCCATGAATATTCTTATTAAACTGATGTCGATCGTATCTCTGATCATTGCACCCCATATATCAGAGGGCACCACACATACCATACAGGTGGAAGTAAGAAGAGAGATGAAAGTGATTAAGACAGTTGATCAATCTGGTCATACCATCATGGATACCCTTATAAATAAGACTGATACTATCAGCAGATAATTTAGATTTAATTAATTACGTTTGAGGTCTTTAAAATCATATTTACACATCTAAAATATTAACTAAACCAATTCGTATGTTCCACAAAAAATCTATCGAACAGTTATTGTTCGAATCAAATGAGACAGGTGAAGGTACATTAAAACGTTCTCTGAACAGTGTAAATTTGATTGCCTTAGGCATTGGTGCCATTATTGGTGCCGGTCTCTTTTCTCTTACCGGGATAGCTGCAGCCGAGAATGCCGGCCCTGCAGTTACCATATCATTCGCACTTGCTGCTTTTGCGTGTGCCTTTGCCGGGCTTTGTTATGCAGAGTTTGCCTCCATGATACCGGTTGCCGGCAGTGCCTATACCTATTCCTACGCCACCATGGGCGAATTTATGGCATGGATCATTGGCTGGGACCTTGTTCTTGAGTATGCCCTGGGTGCAGCTACCGTTGCTGTAAGCTGGTCACGTTACCTTCTCGAACTGCTCCATAAATACAATATTAATCTGCCCCATGAACTCATTGTATCCCCATGGGAAACAATGAAATTAGGTGACGGAACCGTAGTAGAAGGTGGAATAATCAATCTGCCGGCTATATTTATCGTAAGTGTTTTATCACTGGTTTTAATACGCGGTACACAGGGATCGGCAAACATGAATAACTTCCTGGTCATATTAAAGGTTTCTGTTGTCCTGATATTTATCACCTTAGGATGGAGCCATATAAACCCTGATAACTATGTGCCCTACATTCCAGAGAACACCGGAAAATTCGAAAATTTCGGATGGACCGGTATTTCAACCGGAGCTGCAGTAGTATTCTTTGCTTTTATTGGCTTTGATGCTGTTTCAACTGCGGCGCAGGAAGCCAAAAATCCTCAGAAAGGAATGCCTATCGGAATATTAGGCTCATTGGTTGTTTGTACGATCCTGTATGTATTGTTTGCCCATGTAATGACCGGATTGGTTAATTACAAAGACTTCGCGGGAGACGCAAAACCAGCTGCTACAGCCTTTGCTATGACAGGTTATACCTTCTTACAGGATGCCCTTATTATCGCTATTCTTGCAGGATATACCTCGGTAATCCTGGTCATGCTGATGGGTCAGTCCCGTGTGTTTTATACGATGGCAAAAGATGGCTTATTGCCAAAATTCTTCGCAGTTGTACATAAAAAATTCCGTACACCATGGAAAACCAATTTATTCTTCCTGGTGTTTGTGAGTCTGTTTGCAGGTTTCGTTCCGGTTTCAGATCTGGGTCATATGGTCAGTATCGGCACCCTGTTCGCATTTGTGTTGGTTTGTATCGGGATACTGGTATTACGTAAATCCTTACCGGATGCAGTCCGGCCTTTCCGAACCCCTTTTGTGCCTTTCGTGCCGGTGATGGGTATTCTGGTTTGTCTTTACCTGATGTACTCTTTACCAACCGAAAGCTGGATTCGTTTGTTTATCTGGATGGCGATTGGTGTAGTTATCTACTTAAGCTATGGCAGGAAATACAGCAAGGTCAGAGAGTTAAGAGATGGTAAAATCGTAGAGAAAGAAAGAGATTAATTAATGCTAAAATCCTAAAACAAAAAAGGTTTCAGAGTTCTCTGAAACCTTTTTTGTTTTATTTATAAATTTATCAGAAAGGCCCTGCTTAAACAGGATTGAATATTTTGCGTAAAGCTTTCGGGATCATCCTGCTTGCCATAGCGATCAAGCTGTTCAGGAATAATACCGGGCTGTAATTTGGTGATCTGCTGATTTGGCCTCACCCTATTTTCGTTTGTACTTCAAGCAGAGTCTTTGCTTTCCCTCTCCAATTGGAGAGGGATGCTGGAACAGTACAAGAAGCAGCCCCGCACGCACAAAGGGTGAGACCTAGAGCTTGATCAGGCGGGCTACAAACATCGTATCTGCCTTATTCTCATAGCCTTTAAACAATTCGAATTCTTCCAGCTGCATTCCATGATCGCTCTGCAGGTATTTCACTAGTTCTTCATTTTCATCCCTGAAAACAGAACAGGTAATATAAATAAGCGGTTTACCGGGCTTCAGGTAATGGAGAACATTCGCTGCGATGGTCTTTTGAAGGTCCTGAAATCCTCCGATTTTAAAGTCAGCGAACTGGCTGATCATTTCCGGGGTTCTGCCCCATGTGCCTGAACCGCTGCAGGGAGCATCGAGTATAATGCCATCAAATTCATAATGATGCAGCGCCGGCTCAGCATTTTGGGTAAGATCGATCTGCTTCTTTTGATAGGTTCTTAAACCGGCAGCGATAAACCGCTCATCCAAATTATCCAATACACTCTCCCGAATATCTGAAACAACAAGCTTAATATCAGGCTGTTTAGAGAATAATAACAATGATTTACCACCGGAAGCCGCACATGCATCCCACCAATGCTCATAGCGGTTCGGTTTAAAATATTTCAGGGTTTGCTGTGAAGAAAGGTCCTGAACTTCATAAGGCTTTACAGGAAAACTATTATCCGGAAACAGCAAATTTAATTTTGTTCCATTCGGTAAAGCAATTGTCCAATCTGCCAGCTGCCTGAAAGCTATCCCGCTCTCCTGAATGGTCTTCAAAACAAAGGCCACGGCCTGCGGGTGAATCCTGATGTAAAGATCGGGCTGGACGAAAAATGAACGAAGGAAGTCCCGATGATCTATCCCATCTGACAGGAATTCAGTGAAGGGAAAAACCTCTTTCAAATCCAGGCCTTCATTTAATTCGGCATATGCGATTTTCTCATCCAGTGACCAGTATATTTTTTCATTCAGATCAGGCCGGAAATGCTGGAGAAATGGATTATCTACCGCTGTACATAAGAACTCTGCCAGAAACAGGCGCTGTTCTGCAGGTTTATCCTGTACCGCCCTGCCCAGCCTGAAATAGTTATATAATAACCTGGAAGCTGAACGGCGATCATTCGAACCCATCTGCTTATTTCTCTTAAAATATTCAACCAGAAATTTTGCCAAAGGTTTATCTGCAGGATATTTTTCCAGTACGCGTAAAAATGTCCTGAGTTGCTGTTCTGACCTCATTTTACTAGCTGCAATTCAAAATTCTGGTATTTCAGGATCATGAGTTCGGTATTCCTGTAACCCAGGGCAGGATCCTTAATGAAACGAAAATTATTATGAAGCCCCCTGTAGATAGTGTCGTCCAGATGATCAGGATAATCCTTACCATACTTTCCGAGCATTCCGCCAAAATAGTAAGCAATATCAAAGCCTTTGAACGAATATTCTGATGGTTCAAAGCCATATTCAGCCCGGTAACGGGCAATGAAGTTTTTTACATTATCAGCCTTATAGTTCACATAATAAGAAGAACTGATCCGGGTATTAAGGGCCTGCATCTTTTCAGGGTTAAAGAATTTGGCTTTGATCCAGTTGGGATGTCCAAAAATCTCTATCTTATATTTCTCATTCCGGAGCTTATAGAGCCTGTCGATGGTAGGCAATAAAAATATCCTGTCAGAGGAGCTGATCAGTACCAGATTATTTTTCGCCGGATTTAAATAACTTTCAAGGGCAATGGCATTAGGCCGTTCAGTAATACGGAATTTCCCTGCTGATAATTCATTTAAATACCTTTTCAATTGAGTGGAGAACTTTGCATCCTCTGTTTTCTGGGTATTGATCAGAACGATATGAACAAGTTCAGGCTTGTAATTCCTGTTAATAAAATCAGCGATCTTCCAGCCATGCTGATCGATGGAATTATTTACCGTAATCAGTCCGGAGTTTTTGAATTCGGAGGGCATAGCTGCAGCAAGCGGCGAAACCTGCAGGGTTCCACTCAATTCAGAGAACTCTGAAAAGGTACTTATCGCATCGGGATATACAGGGCCGATGATCAGGTCATTGTTTCTGACAGAATTAGCCATCGCCAGATTAACCACCCTGGTTTCCTGATCCTGGGTATCAAATACCTGAAGATTATAATTTTGGCCGGATTCAGAAAGTGAATCCAGGGCAAGCTTAAAACCCTGATAGAAATCAATGGCCAGATCGGCCTTTGCTATATCCTTGCGGGTACCTGTTTTAAGATCAAGGGTATTCAGCTCAAAAGGCAGTAACAGAACAATGGAATGATAGGTATTCTTTTTGACAGGTTCAATGACATCAGGTTTTTCTGTTTTTGCAGGCGCAGGCTCCCGGCCTGGTTTAGAAGGAACTATCTTTTTCGAACATGCCGATAAAAAGATCAGCAGGCATAAAATAATTAAAGAGTTATTCCCACTCAATAGTCGCAGGCGGTTTGGAACTAATATCATACACAACTCTGTTAATTCCCTTTACATTATTAATTATTTCATTGGAGATCTTAGCAAGCAGATCATAAGGCAGATGGCTCCAGTCAGCGGTCATACCATCTACAGAACTTACAGCTCTTAAACAAATAACATGCTCATATGTTCTCTCATCTCCCATAACACCTACCGATTGCACAGGCAAAAATATGGCTCCGGCCTGCCAAACCTTATCATACCAGCCTGAAGATTTCAGGTTACTGATATAAATTGCATCTGCTTCCTGCAGAATAGCCACCTTTTCGGGGGTAATATCATCCAGTATTCTGATCGCCAGTCCGGGACCAGGAAAAGGGTGTCTTCCCAGCAATGAGCTATCCATACCTAAAGTCTTCCCTACCCTCCGCACTTCATCTTTAAAGAGCGTATTTAAAGGCTCAACTACCTTGAGTTTCATAAAATCAGGCAGTCCGCCCACATTATGGTGCGATTTAATGGTAGCTGAGGGGCCTTTTACTGATACGGATTCGATTACATCAGGATAAATGGTACCCTGTCCGAGCCATTTAACATCCTGTACTTCATGAGCCGCATCATCAAAAACTTCGATAAATACCCTGCCGATCGCTTTTCTTTTCTCTTCAGGGTCTTTTAAACCGGCCAGCTGACTTAAAAAACGATCGCCTGCTCTCACGCCCCTCACATTCAGCCCCATATGCTGATAGGAATCTAAAACCTGCTCAAACTCATCCTTACGCAATAAGCCATTATCTACAAAGATACAATGAAGGTTCTTTCCGATCGCCTGATGCAAAAGCACGGCCGCTACTGAAGAGTCAACACCTCCCGATAAGCCCAGAATCACCTTATCATTTCCTAATTTCTCCTTCAGCACAGAGATTGTGGTTTCAATAAATGCATCAGGGGTCCAGTCCTGGCTGCAACCGCAAATATCAACCAGAAAATTTTCAAGGAGCTGTTTTCCGTCCGTGCTGTGTGTTACCTCCGGATGGAACTGGATCCCATATACTTTTGTATTCTTAATATGATAGGCAGCTACCTTAACAGAATCTGTACTGGCTATGATCTCGAAATTATCAGGGATCGAGGCAATGGTATCGGCATGCGACATCCAGGTTTGAGATCCTTTTAAAATATTTTTAAATAAGGGGTGCTTATGATCGATATAATCCAGGCGGGCTCTTCCGTACTCGCGTGTCGAAGAGGCTTTAACTTCGCCTCCGGCGATTTGTGCGATATACTGTGCGCCATAACACACACCCAGGATCGGATATTTCTGCTGCAGAGCACTCAGATCAATCTGGGGTGCATCTGCTTGTCTGACAGAGTAAGGACTGCCTGAAAGGATGATACCCTTAACCGTATGGTCAAACTCCCCATAGGAGTCCTGAAAGACAGGAAGATGATTAAATGGATGTATTTCGCAGTAAACGTTTAGCTCTCTGACTCTCCGGGCAATAAGTTGTGTGTATTGCGACCCGAAGTCAAGAATGATGATCTTCTCTTGCATTTGCAAAGATAACTTTTTTGTACAGAGGCGGAAAGTAATATAAAAATCCTTTTGCAGCATTTATTGCCAATGCCTTTAAATTGATAAATTTGCGGGATCAGATATGAAAACTTCAGAGCCCATTTCATTCGATGCTCATTTAGAGCCTGTTGATGGCCCTATGGTGCATCATGTTATCATTGTTCCTGATGATATTGCAGGGCAATTCATTCATGGCAAGGGATCGGTCCGCATTTTATGCTCGATAGGCAATAAGCCAGAGTTCCATTGCGCTTTGATCCCCAGACATGAAAGGCATGTGATCATCGCCAGTCTGCAGCTCATCAAAAAACACAAGCTTGTGCAAGGAGTACCATTTACCATAACTATTCGCATCGATCCCGGAAACGGGCTGGAGCTTCCTGAAGAACTGAGCGAGGTGCTGGCTCAGGATGAATTCGCTTTTAATGCCTATATGGCACTTTCTGACGGGGGAAAACGGGGATATATCTATTATATCAGGCAGGCAAAATCTATTGACACCCGAATTAAACGCAGCCTGGAGATAGCGGAAAAATTAAAGCAAAGGGCTGGTAATAAGTTATAAGTTTTAAGTTGTAGGTTATAATGCGAATCAAGGGTTAAAATATGAGATAAATAAAAGCTGCAGCAATTTTCCCGAACACATGGACAAATAATCCATTGGTAGATCTTACTTTGCTAGCTCTTTGAATATCTGTTTTCTCA
>JAKFBV010000023.1:0-126266 GCA_036677005.1 Pedobacter sp. | reverse complement strand
AAGCTGCGTTCCCCGCCGGTATGTCAATCCCGACGAAGGAGGGATCTTCCTCAAAATTCTCCCTATTATTGAGTTAAGCAGCGGCAGCTTTAATTGTCCAATGCAAAAGAGTCTGTGTCCCCCGGAATAATTCCGGAGGTGTTAATTAAGATCAGGAGCATTTGCAATCATTTTTTTCTCTTTAGGCTGGAACCTACAAAAAGATGTGGGTACACGTTAGGGTTTAAAGGGAACGGGTCATTTCAGATGGTAGTTTTAGGTTAGAATATGCCGACCAATTGGGATTTTGTTTTTAAATTATTTAATTTTCGGTTACATTCGTTTAGTAAACGTGTTTCATGGCATTATACAGCAAAGTCACCGATCAGAATTTGATTGCCCTACTGAAGGAGGGTGATCAGGTCGCGTATACCGAGATTTTTGAGAGGTATAAGGTAATTTTATATAAGCATGCTTTTCGATTGCTCAAGGATCAGGATGAAGCAAATGATGTTATACAGGATCTGTTTTTAACGCTTTGGCAGAAAAGAAATACACTCATTTTTAAGACTTCCTTATCATCCTATTTATATACCTCAGTGCAGAACCGGATATTTGACCTGATCAGGCATCAGAGGGTCGCTGTAAAGTATGTTGATTCCATTCGTGATTTCATTGAGCAAGGCCAATATATTACCGATGAACAGGTAAGGGCAAAAGAATTGACAGCCATTATAGAGAAAGAAATTGCCGCCTTGCCACCCAAAATGCGTAAAGTATTTGAATTAAGCAGGCAGGAAGAACTTTCTTACAAAGAAATCGGGCAGCAACTAAACATCTCTGATAAAACAGTAAAACAACAGGTTCATAACGCTGTAAAAATATTAAGGTTAAAGCTCAACTCATTTCTTACCGTATTTCCTTTCCTTTAAATACGAACTCCTTCGTTAACATCCCAATCATTTTTTTTTCTTCTGATCTAATACCTTCTCAGGACTTTGTCGTCATACTGTTATCAAGGGTTGATATTTATTATATGGAAGACAAACAGATCATAGAGCTGTTAAACAAAT
Organism: Pedobacter sp.; assembly: GCA_036677005.1. Taxonomy (GTDB): domain Bacteria; phylum Bacteroidota; class Bacteroidia; order Sphingobacteriales; family Sphingobacteriaceae; genus Daejeonella. Next base: position 125,214 of record JAKFBV010000023.1, on the reverse strand, counting down.
ACAATGACGGCACACTAAAGCCAGAGGAAAAGGCAATCCTGGAAAGTTGGTATGTTATGCAGGCATCAAATACTAATTATGATCTAAGTAATAAAGAAATAGATCGGAATTTAGAAATAATTGGGAAGAGCTTACCATTAAAGAACAATGCCGTTCAAATAACATTATGGTCACGTATTATTTCCGCTGCCGCCGTTCTTATTTTTATTTCACTAGGAATATATTTTTACTCTAACTATAGTGATAAACCAGAAAGAGAATATGCAGATATTGACATCAAGAAAGAGATAACTCCAGGTGGTAATAAAGCCATTTTGACCCTGGCTGATGGGAGTAAGATTAGCCTGACCGATGCCAACAAAGGTGATATCGCCAAACAAGCCGGTATCAGAATCACTAAAACTGCAGATGGGCAATTGATTTATGAAGTCCGTCATCTCGAAGGAGGTAGGACTGAGAGATCTCTCCCTGCGGTCGAGATGACATACAATACCATAGAAACCCCTCGCGGCGGCCAGTACCAGGTAATCCTGCCAGATGGCACCAAAGTATGGCTCAACGCTGCATCTTCATTAAAATATCCTGCAAGTTTTGCTTCACTCAAAGAACGTAGGGTAGAACTGAACGGCGAAGCCTATTTTGAAGTGGCCAAAGACAAAAACCATCCTTTTATAGTAAAGACAGACAAACAGGAAGTGGAAGTATTAGGAACACATTTTAATATAAACACTTATGCAGACGAACCTGCTGTTAAGACCACGCTCTTAGAAGGTTCGGTAAAAGTCTCACAACTCACAACTCACAACTCACAGTTCTTGAAGCCCGGCCAGCAGGCTGTATTAACCGACAATGGTATATCAGTCAGCGAAGTTAATACCGAGGAAGTAATAGCATGGAAAAACGGTTATTTCCGTTTTGATGATGAGAAACTGGGAAGCATTATGAGAAAAATTGCCAGATGGTATGATGTGGATGTAACCTGGCAGGATGGGACACTTAAAAATGAGCTATTTGGGGCGGTGACGACCCGTTTTGCCAATGTATCCAGTTTACTTAAAATGATGGAACAAACAGGCGATGTTGAATTTAATATTGAAGATGGAAAAATTATTGTAAGTAAAAAAAGGTAATGGCCTAACCAGTCTTTTTAAATGTTCAATCTAATCAAACTTAACATGAAGAAAAAAGAAAATACCTCTTAACCGTATAAGAATGGTTTAAAGAAGCAAATCAGGAACACTTGCGATGCCCCTGATTTAGGACTGCTTAAACCAAAAAAGCAATTTGTCGATCACATTTTTTAATTCTAAACAGAAAACAAATGTATAAAAATTTTACTGCAAAAATTTGTATGCCTTCTGGCTGCATAAAGAAACTCCTTCGCATAATGAAGATTACTTTCTTTTTACTCTTCGCCGCAATGATACAGGTAAGCGCCGCGGGATTTGCACAAAAGGTCACCTTTACTCAAAAAGATGCTACCCTGAAGCAGGTATTTAATCAAATTAATAAACAGACCGGATACAATGTTTTCTGGTCTCCCAAATTGATTAAAAATTCCCAAAGATTAGATGTTACTTTTAATGAAACTCCCCTTGAAGACGCACTAAGTATTTGCTTAAAAGGTCTTTCCTTAACTTACAGTATAAACGAAAGGACAATTATTATTAAGGAAAAAGAAAAATACTTTTTCGACAATATTATTAATGCTATCGATGTGAGAGGCCGGGTGGTGGATCAGAAAGGCCAGCCCCTGCCGGGCGCTAGCGTTAAACTGAAGGGAACTTTGATAGGGACAGTTACTGATACCAATGGACAATATACTATTTCGGTTCCTAATGAAAAAGCTGTTCTGGTTTTTAGCTTTATAGGGTTTGTGCCGCAGGAGATTCCCATAAACGGAAGAACCTCTCTAAACATAGTATTGGTAGAAGAGCAGCGGGAACTCAATGAAATGGTAGTAATTGGTTATGGGACACAAAATAAAATGGAGCTTACTGGTTCTGTTGGTATAGCTAACATGACAGATCTTAAGCTGGCACCTGTTTCTTCTTTTTCTGAAGCTTTGGCTGGGCGTGTAGCCGGACTGCAGGTCTCTTCATCGGATGGGCAACCTGGGGTAGGGATGAATATTATAATTAGAGGGGCTAATTCACTTACCCAAAGTAATACTCCTTTATATGTAATTGATGGTTTCCCAGTTGAAGATCCTGAGAATGCGGCACTAAATCCTAATGATATCGAGTCAATAAACATCTTAAAAGATGCTTCAGCCACAGCAATTTATGGTGCCAGGGGGGCTAATGGCGTTATAGTTATAGAAACGAAAAAAGGTGAAATTGGCAAACCGGTAATTTCTTTTAACAGTTCTTTAGGATTCCAGAAGGTTCAGAAAAAAATGGAGATGATGTCGCCTTATGAATATGTTAAATATCAGTATGAGTTATATCCCGGTAATGCCACCGATAGATATTTTAAAAATGGTAAAACCTTGGATTCTTATAAAGATGAAAAAGGTATTAACTGGCAGGATCATCTCTTCCGACGAGCGCCTATGCAGATTCATGACCTTTCAATTAGAGGAGGAAATGCACAGACAAAATATTCTATCTCTGGTTCTATCTATGACCAGGAAGGTGTTATTAATAATTCTTCCTATAAACGTTACCAGGGCAGGATGTCAATAGATCAACAACTTAGTAAAAAACTTAAGGCAGGCTTAATTGCCAATTATAGTAAAATCGGGACATCGGGATCCAGAATAGCAAATGGTACAGGTTCCACGAATATATCAACTTACTTATTATTCAGGGCATGGGGTTTTCGTCCGGTGACAGGCACCGACCTGAATTTGCTTGAAGAAGAATCGGATCCTGATATTATTAATATCAATGATATCAGATTAAATCCAATTATTACCAACAATAATGAATATACAGTTAGCGCAACTGGGGATATGCTTGCTAATGCTTATCTAAGCTATGCTATTACGAATGATCTGACTTTTAAAACAACAGGATCTTTAAACAGCAGACAGTCTCAATATGACCTTTTCTATAATTCAAAGACCGTTCAGGGCAGTCCACTAAATTTAACTAATATTCGGGGGCTAAATGGTTCTGTAAATTATTCTTTCATGAATGTTTGGTCAAATGAAAATACGCTTACCTATAAAAAAATAATTAATAAAGCCCATACGTTTACCACAGTAGGCGGTTTTTCTATGCAAGGAATTAAAACCTTTCAGAATGGATCTGCTTCACAAAATATCCCTAACGAAGAGCTTGGAATAGATGGCTTGGATGAAGGGATTCCTTATTTGATTACTTCCTCAAGAAGTAGTAGTAAGCTGGCTTCTTTTTTTGGTAGATTAAACTATGGTTTTAAGTCGAAATACCTGATTACGGCAACTTTCAGAGGAGATGGATCTTCAAAGCTTGCGCCTGGTAAAAGGTGGGGATACTTTCCTTCAGCAGCATTTGCCTGGAACATGCACAACGAAGAATTTTTGAATTTCCCTGCTTTTATTTCGACCTCAAAAATCAGGACAAGTTATGGCATTACGGGAAATAACAGAGTAAGCGATTTCGCCTATCTTTCAAGCCTTAGTCTTCCTGTAGCAAATTCATACTCTTTCAATAACGGGCAACCGGAAAAAGGTGTAATTCCAAATGGGTTGGGAAATGATGAACTAAAATGGGAAAGTACCAGTCAATTAAATATTGGTTATGACCTGGGTTTATTTAATAACAGAGCAGAGCTTACAATTGATTGGTACAGAAAAAGAACCGAAAACCTCTTGCTATTAGCTGATCTTCCAGTAACTACGGGTTACAGCCGTGCATTCAAGAATATAGGTAAAGTACAAAATCAGGGGTTAGAACTTAGCTTAAATACCGTCAATTTCAGCTCCAAGTTGTTTAATTGGAAAAGTAATTTCAACATTAGCTTTAATAATAACAAGGTAATAGAACTGGTAAAAGGTCAGGAAACTATGTATTCAATTCCGACCTTTATGGGGTCTTTTTCAAATCCTTTATATGTTGCGAGGGTGGGGCAGCCTATGGGTATGTTTTATGGGGTTGTATTCGATGGAGTATATCAGTTTGCAGATTTTGAGAATCCTTCACCAGGTACGTATGTACTCAAAAACACAATAACCACTAATGGAAACCAAAGGGCTTTGATCCAGCCCGGTGATATAAAGTATAAGGATTTAAATGGAGATGGGACTATAAATAGTCGTGACATGACAGTTATTGGCAGAGGGTTACCTGTGCATACTGGCGGTTTGGTAAATAACTTCAGTTATAAGGGATTCAACCTTAATGCATTCTTACAATGGTCCTATGGGAACCAAGTTTATAATGCCAACAGACTCCAGATGGAAGGCAATGTTTTATATTACAGGGATATTAATCAATTTGCAAGTTATGTTGACCGCTGGACTCCGGAAAACCCTACCAATAAAAATTTCAGGGCAGGTGGTCATGGTCCAAATTCATTACATTCTTCAAGAGTTCTGGAGGATGGTTCTTATTTGCGTCTCAAAACAATTTCTATAGGTTATTCCTTTCCCGAAAAGTCCATTAAAAAGTATTCTTTGACCAGGTTAAACTTAAACGTTTCTGCCCAAAATTTAATTACCTGGACCAAGTATTCTGGTATGGATCCTGAAGTGTCTGTACGTAACCCTGTACTAATGCCGGGTTTTGACTTTTCGGCATACCCTCAAGCCCGAACCATCACATTTGGTCTAAATGCATCATTTTAAGAACAAAATAAAATCAATGATATGAAACATTTTCATTATTATTTAATATTAATGCTGGCTATTACAAGCATGGGGTCCTGTAAGAAATTCCTTGATGCTGAGCCAACAGATTTTCTTTCTCCTTCGACCTATTATAATACCGAAGCTCAATTAAAATTATCCCTTAATGGTGTTTATGATCAATTGGGAAGCATCGGATTATATGGAAACAGGATCCCTTATATGTCAGGATTCGAAGCAGATGAAGGGTATTACACAAGGAATACCCCAACCGGAATTTATGCCTATATGTTTACAGCAGGCCATCCTGAAATTCTTCGATTTTGGGCAGACTCATATAAAGGTGTTCATCGTGCAAATGTTTTACTGGCTAACATAGATAACAATCAAGGTATCAGTCAAGTTAGCAGGGATCAGATAAGGGGTGAGGCTTTGTTTCTCAGGGGCTATTATTACTTCCTTTTGGTACAGAATTTTGGTGCAGTCCCCCTGATCTTAAAACCCGGAACCAGTGTAAATAATATTGAAGTGCAAAGGACACCAGCAAAGGAGGTATATGAACAAATATTGAAGGACATGAAGGAAGCTGAGGGATTTGTACCTAATATCAAGACTGTTGGTTTTGGTGGCAGAATCAGTAAATCGGCTGTACGGGGCATTTTGGCCCGGGTTTGTCTATTCATGGCAGGAAGTCCTGTGAAGGACGTTTCTAAATATGCAGAGGCCCGTGACTGGGCAAAAAAGGTGATGGATGATGTTGATGCTGGTCATTCATTAAATCCGAATTTCTCCCAGATTTTTATCAATTATGCGCAGGATAAATATGATATAAAAGAGAGCATTTGGGAAGTGGAATTTTGGGGGAGCCCTTCTACATATAATGAAACAGGATATAATGGTTATGTAAATGGACCAGCATCATCCAATGCTCTTACTGGTTTCGGATTTGGCGGGGTAAAAATAACGGCAGACCTATATCGGTTATACGATGAGGTTGATTTAAGGCGGGATTGGTCAATTGCTAACTTTAGTTATACATCAACTGGGCCATCGGGTTCTAAAACACTATTACCTTCTAATCCCAGTGCAGCTTCCTTATATAACAGGTATCCTGCAAAATATAGAAGAGAATACGAACTTGTTATTCCCAAGTCAACTAATTCTACCCCCCAGAACTTTCCCCTTTTAAGATATTCTGATGTGTTGCTCATGTTTGCTGAGGCGGAGAATGAAATAAACAATGGTCCAACTCCTGCTGTCTATAATGCTATCAATTTAGTTCGAAAAAGAGGGTTTGGAAAACTTCTTCCTGCTGCAACTAACCCGAATCAGTTTGATTTGTCAAATTTGGATAAGAATTCTTTCTTCAAGGAAATTGTTGATGAAAGATCCAGAGAATTATGCTTTGAAGGGTTAAGAAAGGCTGACCTTATCCGTTGGGGTGTATTTGTTTCAACAATGAATAGAATTGGCAATACAATTGAACGGGAGGTGCCTGGTGCATTTTACGCTAGTTGGTTCAAAGCTGTATCCAATATGCATGTGCTTTGGCCTATTCCTGCTTCTGAACTCAGCTTAAATAATGCGCTTGTGCAAAATGAAGGATGGTAATTGAACTGAAATATTTTATTTAAAAATTTTATAATGAAACGAAATATTATTATTTTATTAAGTATTCTAATAATCTCCTGTAACAAAGATGAGGAATTAGTTGGGGGAGATTTACAAGGCTTTGTTGTAAAAACTAATTCATCAACTTTTAAAGTAGGAGAAGAGGTAATATTCTCTTTTGAAGGAAACCCCGGATTAGTCTCCTTTTATTCAGGTGAGGTATACCACGATTATGCTTTTAAAGAAGGAAGAATTGTAAAGGCAGGACAGGCGAGTATGTCTTTTACAACAGCAGTAACGGGAGGTACACAGGCAGATCAGCTTTCAATCGTTGCCTCTTCCGATTTTGATGGCAATTATGCTGACTTTTCCAGAGTTCAGGCTGCAACTTGGACTAACATAACAAATAGGTTTTTGATAGGTACCAATGCTACTTTCAAAGCATCAGGTGTACAAGATATTACCGACCTAATGAAGGGAAAGCCAATTTATCTAGCTTATAAATATATAAGTAAGCCGCAAACAGCAAATGGGATCGCTAGAACCTGGATGGCTCAGAGTTTTTCGATGACAAGTAGTACTCCTATTGGAACATTAACTATTGCCGATATGAGTAATGCTGGGTTTAGAATTATCCAACAAATACGGGATACAACATCCATTCCAAGATCTTCTGTATCCGCGAGCAGGGTAACATTACTTGGAAATACGTTTGATAAAACAAATGATCCTCAACATGAAATTTGGGCAATAAGTAAACCCATCAATGCAGGTGAAATTGATTTAGGACCGGACCGCCCTATTCCAATAAAAGGATACTCTGAAACACGGATTCAAAAATACACTCATATCTATAAAAAGCCGGGAACCTACAAAGTATACTTTATTGGTGCTAATAAAGATATTAATGAAAGCAAAGAAGTGGCCAGAGAACTGGAACTTACCATTATTCCTTAAAAGAGAATTTAAACTAGTTAGAAATGAAAAAACTGATATTCTATATAATTTTATGTGCAGCTACGTATAATTTTTGTTGGGGTCAAACCTCCAAGCCTGAAATAGAAGTAGCCGTTGTTCCCGATCATTCTGATTGGGTATATAAACCGGGGGAAAAAGCTCGATTTTCTGTAGGTGTTAAGCTTTCAGGGAAACTTGTCCCAAACGCTAAGATCAGCTATGAGATAGGTCCTGAAAAAATGGAAGCGTTTAAACGGGAGGAAATGGTTCTGGAGAGCGGTGAGGTATTACTTGATGGTGGTACCATGAGGTATCCGGGTTTTTTGCGTTGTGTAGTTAATGCCAGTATAGATGGCAAAACGTACAGAGGAATAGCGACGGCTGCTTTTGAACCACTCAAAATTAAACCAACCGCGAAAGTTCCCGAAGATTTTACTGTTTTCTGGAAGTCAGCCATTGATGCGGCATCAAAACAGCCTCTTGATCCGCAATTAACATTGATCCCTGAGCAAAGCACTGGAACCGTCAATGTATATCATGTTAGTTTTCAAAATGGTAAGGAAAAGGGCGCGAGAATTTATGGTTTTCTCAGCATACCTAAGAAAGAAGGTAAATACCCTGCAATGATCAGGTTCCCTGGTGCCGGTGTAAGAGCACATACTGCCAATGTTGCAATGGCTGAAAAGGGAATAATAACACTTCAGATTGGTATTCATGGAATTCCGGTTAACATGAATGCGGATGTTTATGAGAACCTGTACCGTGGCGCGCTTAACGGATACCCCTATTTTAATTTAGACAATTGCGATCTATACTATTTTAAACGGGTTTATCTTGGATGCATTCGGTCGGTTGATTTTATTTTTAGTTTACCGGAATTTGATGGGAAAAGACTTGCTGTCGCGGGATCAAGCCAGGGTGGGGCGCTATCCATTGTAACTGCCGCGCTTGATACAAGGGTTCAATATGTTCTTGCGTTTTGCCCTGCTCTTAGTGACCTGACTGGGTTTGTGTATGGACGGGCAGGTGGGTGGCCAAACATGTTCTCCAAATCCAATTTGAAATTGAATACCGCCAAAGACAAAATCGCTACTGCCGGATATTATGACGTTGTCAATTTCGCTCGACTATTAAAGATTCCAGGTTTTTATTCATGGGGTTTTAATGACGAAACAACTCCTCCTACATCCACTTTTTCAGCTTATAATGTGATAACATCGCCAAAAGAACTTTTTATTCTTCCTGCTGCCACTCATTATATTTATCCGGAACAATCGAAAAAGTGGATTGAATGGATAGAAAAAAAACTCTCTGAATAAATCAAACTCATTGTAATTAGTTAAATCAATCAATAGCATATGAAAGTTATATATTATTTTTTTCTAACCCTGCTTTTGTTTCCCTTGGTTGGGGCAGCACAGAATGAATCAGGGAAACTTATTAACCTGGGTACGCAGGTATCAGAAACCTGGTTGGAAGGCAGCACTTTTGCTGATGATGATGCAGGGAATAAATGGATATATACGGTATTGAGAGGTAAGCCCGGTTATTTATTGGGGATTAACCTGACAACAAATACCCTTGATGTGAATTTACCCTTAGAAAAAATGGATGGTGCCTGGGATATTAATGTGTCTTCAGATGGCTGGATTTATATAGCAGGATCTGCTGGTGGGCGTTTGGCCCGTCACAGGCCAGGGAGCCAGCAGATTGAAGACCTGGGAAAACCATTAACATCCGAAACGTATCTTTTTGCAGTTGTAGCGGGGAAAAACGGGGAGATGTTTGGTGCCACTTATCCGGGTTGCCGGGTGTTCAGATATCATCCATCCGAAGGTTTTAGTGATGTGGGCTCCGGGCCAATAGTGCCTGGAGAAAATTACGTTCATGGGTTAGCATATCATGCAGGGACAGATAAGGTTTTTGCCGGTATAGGTTCTCATAGTTACCTTGTTGAATTAGATCCAAGAACAGGGGAAAAGCGAGAGTTATTACCCGAAGCATACCGTGGATTGCCCGGTTTTGTATATGATATGGGGGTAGTGAAAGGATTAGATGGAGGCGATAGGCTTCTGGCTAACCTGCCGGATCTTAAAAAAACAATCGTTTATAATTTGGATAAACGTAGTATGGACAAGGAATTAAAGGGATCGGTGATGGTGAAATCTGCAATAAAATCGCCGGATAATCAAGAGGTGTTTTACACTACAGGAACCAGCTTGTATTCTCTCGATCTAACAAAACCCACCCAAACGCCGAAAAAACTCATTGAAATACAAAAAGCAATGGCAATGAGTTGGGGTAAGGATAAGGAATTGTATATCCTTAGTTTCGATGGTAAGCTCATAAAATACAATCCCAAAACAAATAGTATAACTCCTATCAACATAGAATTGCCCACTCAGCCTGTTGGGATAAATATAACAAAATTAGGTCCGGATGGCAGAATATGGACAAGCGGATACCTGGTTGGTAGCAATTCTGCTTATGATCCTGAAAGCGGAAAGGTTACTCACTATTCCGGATTACATCAATCGGAGAGCATAACAGTAAACGGATCAAACATGTATTTCGGAATTTATCCCGGGGGTAAACTTTATTTATATAATACCAAGCTACCATGGAATTTAAAGGGTAATGCAATATATAATAATAAGCTTCCAGAAGATTTAAATACGGGTAATCCAAAATTGATTGGTGAATATCCAAATCAGGATCGCCCTTTTGCTGGTGTAAAGATATCAGATTCGGGTAAGATGCTTTTTGGAACTGTCCCCGATTATGGTCGGTTAGGCGGGGCTTTAATTGAATATGATCCTGAAACCGGGAAATCAGTTGCTTATGAGAATGTATTTCCTGATCTATCTGTTGTTAGCCTGATAAATGCAGGCGGACAAATTTTGGTGGGAACCTCCGTTTGGGGTGGACTTGGTATTAAGCCGGCAGTTTCAGATGCAAAATTATTTACCTGGGATCCGGTTACTAAAAAGAAAACTTATGAACTCATCCCAGTACCCAATGCAAAAGCTATAACCTGTTTGATCAATGGCCCGGATGGAAATGTGTGGGGAGTTGCAGACGGAGTTCTATTTATTTTCAATCCACTTTCTCATATTGTAGTCTCACAACACAAGATATTCGAGGTGACTGTAGAGAAAAAAAATGGTGCAGTATGGCGTGATGTAAACTTAATAATACACCCTTCTGGCCAAATTTATGGAACTGGAAATGGAGGATTATTCCGGATTGATCCCAAAACGAAAAATGTAACAAATATAAAAACAGGTGTTCCTGCCTTTTTCCTCTCAATGGATAAAAAAGGCCGGTTCTATTTCCGTGACGGAAAAGATTTATGGCAATTTACTCCTGCGGAGAACTTATGAAATGGTAGTTATGGAAAGTACTTTAAAGAATCGAAGAAATTTTATTAAACAGGTTTCAATCTGTAGCACAATTGCATTAGCTATCCCGGAGGTTTTGTCAGCGTCATTAGTTTCTGAAAAGAAGAAACTAATTGTACACTCAAGCGATATTATACTTTTTCAGGGTGACTCAATTACAGATGTGTACAGGGATCGTACGCAGGAAAAATATAATGATGCAGCCGCTTTAGGAAGAGGCTATCCCTTTTTGGCTGCCGCGCAACTACTATATAAATATCCCGGTAAAAATTTAAAATTTTACAACAGGGCAAACAGTGGTAATCGGGTCCGTGAATTGGTAAAACGTTGGCAAAAGGATAGCCTGAGTATTTTGCCCAATGTGATAAGTATCCTCATCGGTGTAAATGACCATTGGTCTGTTACAAGGGGAGAGGCTGGAAGTGTTGAAACATTTCATCAGGATTTGGAAGAATTATTAAACTTGACGAAAGAGCATAATAAAGATGTTAAGTTGTTAATTGGCGAACCATTTGGGGTCCCGGGAATTAAGGGTAAACATGAAATATGGGATCCTGTTTTTAAAGACTACCAAAAGGTTGTGCTTGAAATGTCCCAAAAGTTCGGGGCAGTCTTCATCCCTTTTCAGCGTGTTTTTGATGAAGCGCAAAAATCGGCTCCAGGTATCTTTTGGTCAAGGGACGGCGTACACCCTACTATGGCTGGTTCTCAATTAATGGCCGAAGCTTGGCTATCCCATATCAAGATTAGTTAGTTCACATAAAATCTTTCAAAATGAAAATAGAAAATTATATCAATAAGTATAAAAATAATTTATTAGAAGATGTAATTCCATTTTGGTTGAAAAATTCACCGGACAATGAGTTTGGAGGTTATTTTACCTGCCTTGACAGAGAGGGCAAAGTATATGATACGGATAAGTTTATCTGGCTACAATGCAGGCAGGTATGGTGTTTCTCTATGATGTACAATCAGGTGCAGCAGAAACAGAAATGGCTGGATTTTGCTGTTCATGGAGCCGAATTTTTAATGAATAAGGGCAGGGATCAAGATGGAAACTGGTATTTTTCTCTGAACAGGGAAGGAAATCCCCTTGTTCAGCCTTATAACATATTTTCTGATTGTTTTGCCAGTATGGCTTTCGCGCAATTATATCGGGCTACTAAAAATGAAGAATATAGTAAAATTGCTGTAGATACTTTTCATAACATTTTGAAAAAACAGGATAACAGCAAAGGCATTTATAATAAAACCTACCCTGATACCAGGCCATTGCAAGGATTCTCCCTTCCCATGATATTATCAAATCTGGTTCTGGAATTAGAAACACTTCTGGATCCTGAATTGGTAAATAGTACAATGAAGAATGCAATCCATTCGGTAATGGATGTGTTTTATCAGCCTGAACCAGGGCTTATTTTGGAGAATGTGTCGGACCAAGGTGCTTTTGTTGATTGTTTTGAAGGACGTTTGATTAATCCGGGGCATGGTTTAGAAGCGATGTGGTTTGTTATGGATATTGGAAAGAAAATGTCTGATCCGGGGCTGATCAGAAAAGCAGCAGACATTTCCCTCAATATTCTGGAACACGGTTGGGATAAGAAATATGAGGGTATTCTTTACTTTATGGATGCTAAGGGAGCGCCGCCATTGCAGCTTGAGTGGGATCAGAAATTGTGGTGGGTACATATGGAAGCTTTGGTTTGCGTATTAAAGGGGTACTTATATACCGGAGATCAAAGATGCTGGGAATGGTTTGAGAAAGTACACAAATATACATGGGATCATTTTGCAGATCCGGAAAAGGGAGAGTGGTATGGTTATCTCAACCGGCAGGGTGAAGTATTGTCACCTGCAAAGGGTGGTAAGTGGAAAGGTTGTTTCCATGTTCCGCGTGGCCTGTACCAGTGCTGGAAGGTATTGGAAGCAATTAATGAAAAGAAACATAACATAGCAGTTTAATATGGCCAATTTCAGTTCACAGAATGTAGTTGCTGCGGAAACAGACAGTAAGCAGAGCTATGTTCCTGCGTTAATATCTCTTGCTGTACTTTATTTTATGATGGGTTTTATAACCTGTTTAAATGATACACTGGTTCCATTTTTTAAGAATAGTTTTACATTAACTTATTCTCAGTCTTCTCTTGTTCAGTTTTATTTTTTTTTAACTTATGGATTAATATCTATACCGGCTGGTAAAATCGTAGAAAAAATTGGTTATAAAAAGGGAATAGTAACCGGTTTCTGTATTGCCGCGCTTGGGTCATTACTTTTTTTTCCAGCCTCCATATTGCATGAATATCATATCTTTCTCGCTGCGCTATTTGTGCTGGCGATAGGTATTGTGATTTTACAAGTAGCAGCTAACCCATACATTACGGTCTTAGGGTCGGCAAAGACAGCTTCTTCAAGACTTACATTAATTCAGGGAGTTGGTTCATTGGGAACCACTGCAGCGCCTGTTTTTGGCGCCCATTTTATATTGTCACGTTTGCAGGAGTCAACAGCCTCATCCGATGCGGTTAAATATCCTTATTTAGGTATAACAGGCTTGTTATTACTGATTGCTATTATAGTATATATGCTTAAACTTCCGGCAATTAAAGGTGGTGCGGTGGAGCAGTCTGAAAATGTAGGACAAAGTAAAAAAAACGCATTAGGCTTCAGAAACCTAAAATTAGGTGTATTGGCAATTTTCTTTTATGTTGGTGCAGAAGTATCTATAGGTACTTTTTTAACTAATTATATTGCTGATACATTAGGGATAACTGAAGCGGCAGCAAATAGTTATGTCGCGTTTTACTGGGGTGGTATGATCGTGGGCAGACTTTTTGGCGCGGTTATTCTGAACTACCTTAAACCCTCCAATGTATTGACATTTTGTGCCGCTATAGCGATTTTGCTTATTGCTGTTTCATTAAGTTCAAGCGGTTATACTGCAGTTTGGTCTATGATAGCTGTAGGATTGTTTAATTCCGTCATGTTCGCTATTATTTTTTCTCTTTCAGTTAAAGGTCTTGGAAAATATACTAGTCAGGCTTCGGGATTTTTATCTTCTGCAATTGCTGGTGGGGCAATAATATCGTATTCTCAGGGATTTCTTATCGACAACTACAACTGGACGATCGCTTTTATTCTCCCTTTGCTGTGTTATTTATATATAGTTTATTATGGAATAAATGGCTACAAGGCGAAATTTAAATATCAAATCAATTCAGGACCATTACTATGCTTAAATTAATTCTACAAAAATGTAGGTAGGAGTTTCTATCGCTGTTGTTCCCGGCAAGCTTCCGATTTTTTGACGTCAATGCCCATGCTTATTTAGTAACAGAGCTGGTTTTCGATCGCAAAGGAAGAGACTGACTGGATAGGAGGGCAACTGATACGTCAGGGAGTGTCTCCTCCCGATGATCATTAGCGGATTGAAGTAAGTACCTATAAACTACACTATCTGCCAATACTTAATACGGTATTTTTAAATATTGAAGACAATGTCCGTTACGAGAAAAAAGAAATCCTTAAAATTTGTGTTAGCCAAAAAGAAATTACTATTAGCTGTTATCCTGCTGATGACAGTACAGACAAAAGTTTTGCCTAATTATAAAGAAGAGCCTATCGTAATATCTCTAAAGGCCATTACGGGCTTGCAATATGATCAGGCCCGTTTCAGCGTAAAGCCAGGTGCAAGGGTGAAGCTCATATTAACAAACAGCGACGACATGTCTCACAACCTGGTTTTTACACTCCCCGGAAAAAGGCAGGAAGCTGTAGATGCGGCCCTGAAATTAGGCGAAAAGGGTGCAGCATTGAGTTATATACCGCAGCTTCCTTCGGTATTATGGTCGATTCCTGTTATATCTCCGGGCGAGAGTCTGTCAATTACATTTACAGTGTCTGAGAAGCCTGGAGTTTATCCTTTTGTATGTACTTATCCCGGTCATGGTTTTGTGATGTATGGGGCAATGTATGTTACTGAGGGTGCCATGCCACCTTTAAAGGATGATCTGAATATACCGCTCAACCGAAGAATGGAGAAGGATAATGGCATTGCAGCTGATCATGCCGGTCATATGATGCCATCTCACCCGTATAAAGAAATACCGCCGTATTTGTATCGTGTTTTTATTGAGAATTCAGGCCCGGCTACCATTGCGGTAAGGCTTCCACAAAATTTATCTTATTTCTGGGATGCGGGCAATTGTCGGTTACGTTATGCCTCGGATGGCGGCTTTCTGGATATGAAAGAGTTATGGGCCGGTCATAGGCAAGCTGTAGCAAAGAATCTGGGAACTGTTTTTTATCGTGATAAAACTGAATACCCTCTTCGAACAGGGAGCCCGGGAAATATTCCTGAGGTTCAGTTTAAAGGATACAAACTAATAAGCCGCTACCCTGAGTTTCATTATTTGATAAATGGTATCGATGTCTATGAACTGATCAAGCAGAAAAGTGATGGTACAGGTTTGTTGAGGACCTTCAGAATTCCAAAAGCAAATCAGTCAGTTTGGTTCGTTTTCAGCCCTGATGACGGCATAGACTACACATTTTCAAGAGGAAAATTATCAGATGGACGATTGGAGCTAAGTTCTGTTGAAGCCAGGCAGTTTACAGTAACAATGACAAAGAAGAAGGGAGGATTATTATGAGGCTAATATCAGGAATGCTGCTATGTGGTTTACTCCAGCTTTCAGGCATTTTAATAAGCAAGGATGCCTCAAGTGCTAGTGCCCAGAATACAAAGGTGCATTCTTCCTATTCAGTTGAGTCTATCAGCATGCCTGAAGGTCTCAGTGCTGAGGTGGGGGCAATTGAATTTTTGCCTGACAGCACTCTGGTGGCCTGTTTCCTTAGAGGAGAGGTAATGCTCTATAATCCCAAAACAAAAATTTGGAAACTGTTTGCCGAAGGCTTGCAAGAACCGCTGGGGATTTTACCGCTTAATCATTCTGAATTTATCGTGATGCAGCGTCCGGAGTTGACCCGTATCAAAGATCTGGATGGAGACGGACAGGCCGATCTTTATGAAACCATGACAGATGAATTCGGGATATCCGGGAATTATCATGAGTTTAATTATGGTCCTGTAAAAGACAAAAATGGGAATCTGTTTATAGGCCTTAATTCAGCATCGGGTGGTATACTGAAGGAGGTCAGGGGAGTACTTGATTCAACAACAATGAGGCAAAAGGGACAAATGTTTTCGCCGGTTCCTTATCGCGGTTGGATCATGAAGCTTACGCCGGAAGGTAAATTGATACCATATGCAAGTGGATTCCGCTCACCGAATGGTATTGGTTTTGATCTGAAAGGGAATTTATTTGCTACTGATAATCAGGGAGACTGGGTGGGCACAAGCCCCTTGTTTCATATACAGGATGGCAACTTTTATGGACATCCTTCTGCTCTTGTATGGAAGAAATCATGGAAAGGTGAAAACCCTTTAACACTCCCACTGGGGAAGCTCGATAGTATGCGGACCAAAGCGAGCGTTTTGTTTCCGCATGGTATTATGGCAAATTCTCCAACTCAGCCAGTTAGTGATGGCACAAAGGGTAAAATCGGACCTTTTGCGGGGCAGTTATTTGTTGGGGAGATGAACAGTGAAAGGATCGTAAGGGTGATGCTGGAAGAAGTTGGCGGAGTGATTCAGGGAGCGTGTATCCCATTTATAGACGGGAACGGTTTGCGGAAAGGGAATAATCGCCTGGCCTTCGCACCCGATGGAAGTCTATGGGTCGGTCAGGCTGAACATGGCTGGGCAGGCGCCAAAGGAATTCAACGGATCGTGTTTACCGGAAAGCCGTCTGCAGATATTTACAGTATGAATCTTACTGCCACGGGCTTTGACCTTACATTCACTCAGCCGCTTGATGGGGCATCTGCTTCTGACCTGGCAAATTACAAGTTCAGGCATTACTATTATGAATACCATAAAAAGTATGGCTCCGACCAGTTTGATGTTCAAACAATACCGGTTAGCGGTATTAAGATCTCCGGCGACCGGAAAAAAGTATCCCTGACGCTGAGTACTTTAAAACCCGGATATATTTATGAGTTGAGTCTGGGCGATATTAAAACAGCTCAGGGAGAGCCTTTAACTAATAAACTTATTTGCTACACCCTCAATAAATTAATAAACACCGCAGATCCAGAAATGAAATGAACTTTAAAACTTATGATGATAGGGAGGAAAAGTCTAACAATACAGCAGTAAGAAAGAGGACATATTATCAGGATATGAATTGTTCAATGCCGATTCTGCCTGCAAAACAGCGTATAGTAAGTTTCCCAAAAATATGAAGTTAACCCTTTCTTTTTTAATCACTATCCTTATCACTTTCTTCATAGGCTGTTTTTCAAATAAGCCGGTGCAAAGCTTTCATCAGCCGGTCGATGAAAACCTTTCTTTGGACAGCACAATACTGGGTATCAGCGTAATTGCGGATAGTCTGGACGTTCCATGGGAAATTGCATGGGGGCCTGATGACTGGATCTGGATAACTGAGCAAAAAGGTATTGTAAGCAGAATAAATCCTGAAACAGGGAAGAAACACACGTTATTAAACATCACAAAAGATGTTTGGATGAGGACAACACCTGGCTTATTGGGAATGGCGATCCATCCGGACCAAAAAAAATATCCTTATGTTTTTATAAACTATACCACACAAAGAGACAGACAGTATTTTTCAAGATTAGTAAGGTACACCTACAAGCGGGATACCTTGATTAACCCGAAAGTCTTATTGGAAATTCCGGCTAATTTGGGGCATAACGGCTCACGTATAGCATTATCCGGAGGAGACAAATTATTCTGGGCTACCGGTGATGTAGGAAAGGATGGGTATGCCCAGGACAGTACCAGTTTAAATGGGAAAATTTTACGCCTAAATATAGATGGAAGCATCCCTGATGATAATCCGGTCAAAGGAAGTTATGTATGGGCCTGGGGGTTCAGGAACATGCAGGGTCTGGTCATGGCGCCCGATGGAAAGCTGTTTACTTCTGAGCATGGCGATGCCATAGAGGATGAAATCAACATGATCTTGCCTCTGCGTAATTATGGCTGGCAAAACATCGAAGGATTTCATGATACTGAAGCGGAAAAGGTATACGCTGCAAGGCATAGAACTACGGAGCCGCTAAAATCATGGACACCCACCATAGCGCCTTCAGGTATAGATTATTATTATTCTAAAATTATTCCTGAATGGGAGAACTCACTCATACTCACCACCTTAAAAGGGAAAAGCCTTAGGGTGCTGAAACTCAATGCTGATGGTACTTCTATTGGATCAGAAAAGATTTTCCTGGAAAATAAATATGGCAGGATAAGGGATATTTGTATTTCCCCTGCCGGTGACGTTTACATCTCGACCAGTAATCGCGACTGGAACCCATCTCCGGGGTTTCCTAAAGTGGGTGATGACCGGATTCTGCGTATTGCTAAAGTAAAAAAAGCGGATCATAAACCGATGACAGCAGCTCATGATGAAACAAATGCAGGGCCATCACTTAACGGGGCGGTATTATATAGTCAGTATTGTGTTTCCTGCCATAAAGAAGATGGTAAAGGATTGAAAGATATTTTTCCGCCATTACAGGGTGCAGAACGGGTTTCCGGTAATAAAGATACATTAATTAATGTACTGCTAAATGGGTCAAATAGTACTGTTCGTGTCAGTGGCGGGTCTTATACCCAGCAAATGCCCGCCTTCAATTTCTTGAAAGATGCTGAACTGGCGGCTTTGCTTACACATATCCGTAGTAGTTGGGGCAATAAAGCTTCTTCAATAAATGCAGAAGAAGTAACAAAAAACAGAAAACAGAAATAATATTTGTTAAAATTAAACAGAAGTTTAATTCACAGAAAAAAATTATGATTATGGAGGAAAGGTTTCTGCGAGTGATTTTGGAGGAAGAGTTTTGGGCGAAAAGGCAAACCTTACCTTAGGTGAGTTTAAAGGATACGATCTTTTGCTGGAACAGATCATCAAGTTTTTTGAAACAGGATTAGCACCAGTGAAGCCAGAAGAAACATTAGAAATAGTCGCTTTTATGGAAGCTGCTGATGAGAGCAAGGCTAAGGGGGGTGTTCCGGTAAGTATAAAAATTATTTAATAACGCTAAATAAATTACCATTTACAATGCTAATTAAGTGTACATCCTTGCCCCAAAGAGATGAATGTAAAACTTCAGTTGTTGTGGAGATACGGCCCTCTTCAATTAACTAAAATACAAACAAACAAATAAGATAATTAATAGTATGAAAAGAAGAAATCCCATTATAGGCTGGCTGTTGACTTTAGGTCCGGGCATTATCACCGCTGCCCTGGTATTTGGCCCCAGTAAGATCACGATTACCTCTAAGTTAGGCGCCGTATATGGCTATTCCCTGCTCTGGATAGTAGTGGTGGCCATTTTCTTCATGATCATCTTTACGAACATGGGGGCCAGGATCGGCCTGGCCAGTAAAAACTCATTGCTGACCACCATCCGGGAAGAGTGGGGTGGAAAGATTGCCATTATCATCGGCATCGGTATATTTCTGGTAAGCACCTCATTCCAGGCCGGTAATTCAATAGGTGTGGGGATTGCCATTGCCGAAGCATCGGGGACATCGCCTGCTTTATGGGTAGTTGTATTTAATCTGGCAGGGATCGGCCTGCTTTTTTTCAGGGGTTTTTATAAAACACTGGAACGGTTAATGATCCTCTTGGTGGGGCTGATGCTGTTTTCCTTTTTAAGCACGTTGTTTTTTGCAAAACCAGATATTGCGCAGGTAGTAAAAGGTTTTGTTCCTTCCATACCATTGGGCTCCGAAGGACTGATCATCGCCTTTATGGCATCATGTTTTTCAATAGTCGGTGCATTTTACCAATCGTATCTGGTGCAGGAAAGAAAAAAGCTCAACCCGAGCGTTGGAGAGGAAACAAGGAACAGCAGCGTGACCGGTATCCTCATTTTAGGAGCGATGAGCGCTATAGTCCTGATCTGCGCGGCGGCAGTGCTGAACCCCCAGGGAATACAGGTAAGCAGCGCATCGGAAATGGCAAAGGCCCTGGAGCCGCTTTTTGGGAATTACGCGGCCGATCTGTTCCTGATAGGTTTGTTCGGCGCCTCTTTTTCTTCCCTGATCGGGAATGCGACGCTCGGGGGCACCTTATTAAGTGATTCCATGGGCTTTGGGAGCCATTTGAGTGCTAAAATAACGAGGGGGCTGATCGGACTGGTCATGGTCTGCGGAGCTGCCATTGCAATATTGTTCGGCACATTGCCATTGAAGCTCATTGTGTTTGCCCAGAGCATTACCATTTTTCTGGTTCCTTTTATTGGGATAGCCATGTATTCCATCGCCAATAAGACCAGGATCATGGGCAAGCGTAAGAATAGTGCCGCGATAAAAGTTTTTGGCGCGTTGGGGCTGACTGTGATCATCATTCTGGCCAGTTATAATGTATACGATATGTTCATCAAATAAAGCATATAAAAAACAATGACAGATTTAGAAACCTTAGAGAAAAAACTGGTCCGGCCATCAGACGCATTACTGAAAGATATTTCCGCTATTAAAGGAGATATCATGCTATTGGGTATCGGCGGTAAAATGGGCCCAAGCATGGCAAGGCTTGCCAAACAGGCTATCGACAAAGCAGGTTTAAATAAGAAAGTGATCGGTGTTTCGAGGTTTTCGGATAAGGGCCTGAAAGAAGAACTTGAGCGTGATGGTATCGAAACCATCGCCGCAGATCTTTTAAACGAGGAAGATCTGAAGAATCTTCCCGATGTGGAGAACGTGATTTATCTTGCCGGACATAAGTTCGGTTCATCCGGTAACGAACCATTTACCTGGGCAATGAACGCCTATCTTCCGGGAAGAGTGGCTGAACGTTATAGAAATTCGAACATAGTGGCCTTTTCCAGCGGGAACGTTTACCCTTTTATCCCGCTCGGCGCCGGTGGTCTTTCTGAAGAGTATTCTCCTTCCCCGGTCGGCGAGTATGGCCAATCCTGTTTGGGGCGTGAGCGGATCTTTCAATACTTTTCTAAGAAAAACAATACGCCTGTTTTAATCTACCGGCTGAACTATGCCGTTGATTTCAGGTACGGTGTGCTATTGGAAATCGCGAAGTCGGTTTATGAAGGCAAGGAAATTGACCTGAGCACGGGAAACGTCAATGTGATCTGGCAGGGGGATGCTAACGAGATTGCTTTACGCTCCTTGTTGCACTGTGCATCTCCGGCAAAGCTGTTAAATGTTACCGGCCCGGAGACCCTTTCGGTGAAATGGCTTGCAGAACAGTTCGGTCTGTCTTTTGGAAAAGAACCACACTTCATACATCAGGCTGGGGACACTGCTTTATTGAGCAATGCCTCAGAATCGCACAGACTATTTGGTTATCCGAAGGTAACGATACGGGAAATAATAGACATCACCGCTTTATGGGTAAAAGAGGGCGGGGCAACATTTAACAAGGCAACGCATTTTCAGGAAAGAGAGGGTAAATTTTAATGAAACCATTAGATCCAGTATTAAAGAAATTTTTACATCAGGGTACGGTAATACCGGCTCTTCCATTGGCTTTAAACCAAAATAGACAGTTTGATGAAGAGCGTCAAAGAGGCTTAACAAGATATTATATGGCTTCCGGTGCGGGTGGTGTAGCGGTTGGAGTTCATTCCACGCAATTTGAGATCAGAGATCCTGCTATAAATCTTTATGACACCGTGTTAAGGGTTGCTTCCGAAGAGATTGATGCTGCCAAACTAAACAGGCCGTATATTAAAGTTGCCGGTATTTGCGGGCCGACAGAGCAGGCTGTTAAGGAAGCCGAATTGGCAGTCAGGTATGGGTATGACCTTGGTTTACTCAGCATGGGCGGTCTACAGGGATGGACAGAACAGGCGATACTCCAACGGGTAAGGGATGTAGCAGAGGTCATGCCGCTAATTGGATTTTATTTGCAACCATCGGTAGGCGGGCGGATATTCAGCTATGATTTTTGGCTGGAATTTGCCGAAATTAAAAATATAGAGGCCATTAAAGTAGCTGCCTTTAACCGGTATCAGACATTGGATGTGGTACGCGCTGTCTGCTCATCCGGCAGAAAAGATCAGATAGCTTTATATACGGGCAACGATGATAATATCATTCCTGATTTATTGACTACGTATCGTTTTGAAATAAACGGGAAAATTGCAGAAAAAGAATTTGTCGGCGGGTTATTGGGCCATTGGGCCGTATGGACCCAAAAAGCAGTCGGGCTTTTGGAAGAAATCAAGTCCTGTAAATCCAATGGAAATAAGGGTATAGCTGATCTGCTCACGAAAGGCATACAGGTGACAGATATGAACGCCGCGATCTTTGACCCGGGCCATAATTTTCATGGATGTATTCCGGGAATTCATGAAGTATTGCGCAGGCAGGGATTACTGGAGGGCCGCTGGTGCCTGAATCCTCATGAGGAGTTATCAGGAGGGCAAATGGAAGAGATCGACCGGGTATGTGCCGCTTACCCTCATCTTACCGATGATGAATTTGTGAAGGAACTATTGCTTGCTGAAAAGTCTTAATTCAGATGAAAAAGGCAACAAACATGACGTCTGCTTCTCAGGAGACTGCAAAGATTATTCGTGTAGTAAGTACCTGGTCAGATTTCGAACGCGAAAAACTCATACGTCCGTTTGGTTTTAAAGGAGGTTATTTAACTGAGTTACTGGATAAAATATTGCCAGCAGTTATCAATGAAGGGGTAAAAATAACAGGAAAATCTGACCTGAATATCAACTTTGTATATAATGCCCTGGTTAGCGTAGATAATGCTGCCTGGTGCAATCCATCCACAAATAACATATTGGTCAATTCTTTAGAAAGATACCCTTTATCACCATATAACTTTCCTTTGATAGAGGCGATAAAGCGTTCATTATTAAGAGGTTCTCTATCATCTGCATGCCCTTGTGTAACAACGAAATTAAGAATTTCCCCTTTGTCGTTAACCACTAAATGGAGTTTGAAGCCGAAGAAACCCCATGGTTGATTTGCCGACTGTAGCCGTATTTTTAAATACTTTATTGCGCTTGATCCGTTTGTTCTTGCAGACCCTGATGAATCTGTTGAAAACTGCCTGTTTGTTTAAAACTAGATCAGTTCTTCAGTAATTTAATCTCTACTTTTAGAGCTTAGTTCTTTGTCATATCTATTCTGGTTCATCCGCCCTGGCGGATGATTAAAAGGGAACCGTGTGAAATTCACGGACTGACGTGCAACTGTAATCCGTAAAACCGGAAAGCCAGACACCTGCCAAAATAGTTTTGTTCAAAACTTTCACGATTAAAGTTTTGACGAAAGCTCTCTTCCTGTTCAGGGATTTGTTGTCTTTTGTCAATTCTTGTCGTTTACCCAAAAACACAAGATATGCAACAGGAAGAAGTATTACTCAGAGAGAACAAGGATCGTTTTGTGATCCTCCCCATTAATTATCCCGCTATCTGGGAAATGTATAAAAAGCATGAAGCCAGTTTCTGGACAGCTGAAGAGATCGACCTTTCGGGAGATCTGAAAGACTGGAGAAATCTGAATGCCGGCGAAAAGCATTTTATCTCACATATTCTGGCTTTTTTCGCCGCCAGTGATGGGATTGTGAATGAGAATCTGGCTGTCAACTTTATGAGGGAAGTCCAGATTCCTGAAGCAAGATGCTTTTATGGTTTCCAGATCATGATGGAAAACATCCATTCAGAAACGTATGCTCTTCTGATCGATACTTATATCAGCAATCCCATAGAAAAAGATCATCTATTTCATGCAATTGATACAGTTCCGGCAGTGAAGAAAAAGGCAGAATGGGCTCTTCGCTGGATAGAAAATGGCAGTTTTGCCGAACGGCTTGTTGCTTTTGCAGCAGTTGAAGGTATTTTTTTTAGTGGCAGTTTCTGCTCCATATTCTGGTTTAAAAAACGGGGCCTGATGCCTGGTTTGACTTTCAGCAATGAACTGATCAGCCGCGATGAGGGACTTCATTGCGAATTCGCCTGTATGCTTTACCGGATGCTTTGCAATAAACTTTCAGAAGAACAGGTTCTGAGTATTATCCGGGATGCAGTAGAGATTGAAAAGGAATTTATAAGCGAGGCCTTGCCGGTAGAACTTATTGGCATGAATGCTAAACTAATGAAACAATACATTGAATTTGTAGCCGATCGCTGGGCCGATGAACTGGGCTGTCCGAAAATTTATCACGCATCAAATCCTTTTGATTTTATGGAAATGATTTCTCTTCAGGGGAAAACTAATTTCTTTGAAAAGAGGGTTGGCGACTATCAGAAAGCGGGAGTACTTTCAGGCAGCAAAGAATCAAATAATTTCTCACTGGAGGAAGATTTTTGAGTATAGTATCAGGATATTTTTTGGTGCGATTTCATTGCGAAGTACGAAGCAATCCCTGGTATTCTAAGCCCTCAAAACAAAATGAGATTGCTTCCTGCGTCGCAATGACAAACTCACAACCCACAAATGAATAACTAACAATCCAATAACCAAAAATCCACCAAAACCATGTTTGTAATCAAGAGAAACGGAAGAAAAGAGAGCGTCAAATTCGATAAAATTACTGCCCGCATACAGAAACTATCTTATGGTCTGAGTCCGCTGGTAGATGCAATTGATGTTGCAAAAAAAGTAATTGAGGGACTTTATGATGGAGTTAGCACCACCGAATTAGATAATCTGGCAGCAGAGACATCAGCTTCGCTCACCACAAAGCATCCTGATTATGCCTTACTGGCCAGTCGTATTGCTGTTAGCAATCTGCATAAGAACACCACTAAATCATTTTCTGAAACCATGCTGAATCTTTATCATTATTCAGATGCACATAGTGGCCGTAAAATGCCATTGATAGCAGATGATGTGATCGAAATAATTGAAAAAAATGCTGATCTGCTGGATAGTTCTATTATTTACGACCGGGATTTTGGTTTTGATTATTTCGGTTTTAAAACACTTGAAAAATCATATTTGCTTCGGATTGATGGTAAAGTTACTGAACGCCCGCAGCATATGTACATGCGTGTGGCGATAGGGATACATAAGAATGATCTGGAGAGTGTTATTAATACCTATAATCTGATGACTGAGCGTTGGTTCACTCATGCTACCCCCACGCTTTTTAATGCCGGAACTCCCAAGCCTCAAATGTCATCCTGTTTTCTTTTAGCAATGAAAGATGATAGCATTGATGGTATTTACGATACGCTGAAGCAGACTGCAAGGATTTCTCAGAGTGCCGGCGGGATAGGTCTGGCAATTCATAATGTCAGGGCTACGGGGACTTATATTGGTGGTACGAATGGTACCAGTAATGGAATTGTCCCGATGCTTAAGGTATTTAACGATACAGCACGGTATGTAGATCAGGGAGGTGGGAAGAGGAAAGGGGCCTTTGCGATTTATCTGGAGCCCTGGCATGCCGATGTATTTGAATTTCTGGACCTGAGAAAAAATCATGGTAAAGAAGAAATGCGTGCCAGAGACCTGTTTTATGCACTCTGGGTACCTGATCTTTTTATGAAGAGAGTCGAGGCTAATGAGGAATGGAGCCTTTTTTGTCCGCATGAGGCCCCGGGATTGCACGAATGTTTTGGGAAAGAGTTCGAAGAGTTATATCATCAGTATGAATCGGAGGGCAGGGCACGTAAAACGATTAAGGCACAGGAATTATGGTTTGCTATTCTGGAAGCACAGATTGAAACCGGTACTCCTTATCTACTCTATAAAGATGCAGCAAACAGCAAAAGTAATCAGCAGAATTTGGGTACCATTAAATGCAGTAACCTTTGTACTGAAATTATGGAATATACAAGTCCTGATGAAGTAGCTGTTTGCAACCTTGCATCTATAGCGCTACCACGTTTTGTTACTGAGGGACAGTTTGATTTCGGAAAACTGTATGAGATTACTTATCAGGTTACCAAAAATCTGAATTGCATTATCGATAATAACTTTTACCCGGTTGAGGAGGCAAGAAATTCCAATCTGCGACATCGGCCTGTCGGATTAGGAGTGCAGGGCCTTGCAGATGTTTTCATTCTGATGCGTCTGCCATTTGAGAGTGAACTGGCTGCCGTGCTGAACAAAAATATATTTGAGACGATCTATTTTGC
Source organism: Pedobacter sp. (assembly GCA_036677005.1). Classification (GTDB taxonomy): domain Bacteria; phylum Bacteroidota; class Bacteroidia; order Sphingobacteriales; family Sphingobacteriaceae; genus Daejeonella. Next base: position 99,303 of record JAKFBV010000023.1, on the reverse strand, counting down.
GGCTATGACGGCCAGTAAGGATTTGGCGAAAGAGCAGGGAGCATATGAAACTTTTGAAGGATCTCCATTATCAAAGGGTTTGTTTCAGTTTGATCTCTGGGGTGTTAAGCCTTCAGAAAGGCATGATTGGGAAAAGTTAAGAGAGGAGGTAAAACAATTTGGGGTACGGAATTCCCTTCTTGTTGCTCCGATGCCTACAGCTTCAACCTCTCAGGTATTAGGAAATAATGAATGTTTTGAGCCCTACACATCTAATATTTACACTCGCAGGGTATTAAGCGGAGAGTTTATTATTGTGAACAAGCATTTGCTTAAAGATTTGATTAATCTGGGATTATGGAACAATATCATGAAGGATAATATCATCCGGGCCAATGGTTCTGTTCAGCATATTGAAGAAATTCCAAAAGAAGTCAGGGAATTATACAAAACAGTTTGGGAGATTAAACAGCGCAATCTGATAGATATGGCTGCTGATCGGGGTGCTTTTATCTGCCAGTCGCAATCACTTAATCTTTTTGTAGATAATCCCAATACCGCAAAATTAACCTCCATGCATTTTTATGCATGGAAAAAGGGTTTGAAAACCGGGATGTACTACCTGCGTACCCAGGCGGCAACAAAAGCGGTTCAGTTTACAGTAGAAAAGCAGGGAGGAAAAACATTGGAACCGGTAGTTCCGAAGCTTGATCCGGTTCAGAACAATGATCCAGGGCTAGTTGAACCATCATCGTCTGAGGGAGGCGCAAGTTGCAGTATGGAAGATGGCTGTGTCAGTTGCGGTTCTTAAGATGCTGGTTTAAATGAAATACATTAATTCCCGGAAGATTCGTTTTTTCGGGAATTAATGTATTCTGCCTATAAAAATCTTGATACTAATGACTAAACATGAGATCATCAGTTGCGAACGCTGCGGTGCCAGAATGGAGTGCAAAGCCAATGCTTTCAGTAAATGTCAGTGCTGTACCGTCCAGCTGAATTTGAATGAGATGCAGTATGTGAGCGAATGCTTTGAAGGATGCCTCTGTGCCCGCTGCCTGAATGAATTGAAGGAAGAATATCGTTTATTTCTGAAATCTTAAACTTATGCTCTATATTTGCACAAAGTTCTTTACTTTATTTTCAGCAGTCAGGTTTCTTTAGAAACTGAAGAATTAAAACAGGAACCGTGTGTAAATCACGGGCTGTCGCGCAACTGTAAGTAACTCAAAAGGTGTTGCCAAACACTGTCCATTGTCCGCCAAAGGCGAATGAGAAGGACGGTAACACTGTTACAAGCCAGGATACTTGCCTCACTGCCAGACCATGCTTTCGCGTAAAAAGCTGTAGTCAAAGATGAAGTTTATACAGGAATATATTTTCCTGTGTAGTCTTCTGCCTTTTATTACAATTCCCGAAAGTGTACCGAAAACGTAAGGAACATTAATTTTCATTAATGTTTAAAAAAGTTTTATGCGTATGCTCAAAAACAATCTGGGGTATCCTCGTGCAGGTGCCCGCCGTGAACTGAAAAAAGCCTGTGAATCCTTTTGGTCAGGCAAAACCGGCAAAGAAGACCTCCTGGCCACGTCAAGGAAGTTAAAAGAAGAAAACTGGACTACACAGCAGGATGCCGGTATTGATCTTATCCCCTGTAACGACTTTAGCTTTTACGACCAGGTACTCGACATGTCTTTATTGCTGGGAGTTATTCCGGAGAGATATAACCCTGTTGTTACTTCGGTAAAGGGTAATTCAGAACTTGATCTGTATTTTGCAATGGCCCGCGGATACCAGAAGGATGGCCTGGATATTACCGCTATGGAAATGACCAAGTGGTTTGATACGAACTATCATTACATAGTACCTGAATTTACTGCAAAGCAGCCATTCAGGGTTTTTTCGCAAAAGCTATTTGCAGAGTTCATTGCTTCAAAACAATTCATTGGCAGAGTGCCAAAGCCGGTATTAATGGGCCCTGTTTCTTATCTTCTGCTTGGTAAAGAAAAAGAGACCGGATTTGAAAAAATTGATCTGATCAAAAATTTGCTCCCGGTGTACATTGAGATACTGAAAAGCCTTAAAGGTTATGGCGCTGAATGGGTGCAATTAGATGAGCCTTTCTTAACGATCGACCTTTCTGAAAAGGATAAAGAGGCTTTTATATATACTTATCGTGAGATTAATAAACAATGTCCCGGACTGAAAATATTGATAGCAACCTATTTTGAAGGTTTAACCGAAAATGCAGAATGGGTATTGGATCTTCCCGTAAACGCAATTCACCTCGATCTGGTCAGAGCTCCTGAACAACTGAATTTCGTTCTTCGTCACGTGCCAGAAAAGTTAACCCTGTCACTTGGTGTTGTTGATGGCCGGAATATCTGGAAAGATGACTACGAACAATCTGTCGGGCTCATTCGTAAAGCTATAAAGGTAGTTGGCAAATCGCGTGTGATGATCGCTCCGAGTTGTTCCCTGCTTCATACTCCATTTGACCTTGACCTGGAAACCAGCCTGGAGGAGGAGGTTAAAAACTGGATGGCATTTGCTAAACAGAAATTAAATGAGATCAATGAGATTGGGCAAATTATTGAGGGAAATGAGGCTTTGCTCAAAGTCAATAAATTGGCTATTGAAAGCCGCCGCTTGTCAAACCTTATTCATAAACCTTGTGTTAAACAACGTACAGCAGCAATTACCGACAATCAGGCTCAACGGTTAAGTATTTTTACAGATCGTCAGAAGATCCAGCATGAACGGTTTAAGTTTCCCCTGTTTCCTACTACTACTATTGGTTCTTTTCCTCAAACAGATGATATCCGCCAGTTAAGGGCGAGACTTAAAAAAGGTGAATTAACACCTTCTCAATATGATGAAGCCATAAAAAACGCCACTATTGAGGCCATTCGCTGGCAGGAAGAGATCGGTCTGGATGTACTGGTACATGGCGAATTTGAGCGGAATGACATGGTTGAATATTTTGGCGAGAAATTGGATGGATTTCTATTTACCAAAAATGGCTGGGTACAAAGTTATGGCAGCCGTTGCGTAAAACCCCCGGTTATATATGGCGATGTAAGCCGCCGGGAAGATATGACCGTTAAATGGAGCAGTTTTGCTCAGGCAAATACAGATAAGCCTATGAAAGGAATGCTCACAGGTCCTGTAACTATACTTCAATGGTCTTTTGTGAGGAATGATCAGCCCCGGTCTGAAACTGCAAACCAGATCGCACTGGCGATCAGAGATGAAGCGATGGCATTAGAAAACGCTGGAATAAAGATCATCCAGATCGATGAACCGGCAATTCGGGAAGGTCTTCCTTTGCGGAAGAAAGAACGGGCAGCATATCTCGATTGGGCAGTGAAGGCATTCAGAATATCGGCCAGCGGTGTTCGCGATGAAACACAGGTTCATACGCACATGTGCTACAGTGAGTTTAACGGCATTATTGAACATATTGCTGCAATGGATGCAGATGTGATCACCATTGAAACCTCGCGCTCACAAATGGAATTACTGGAAGCATTTTCTGATTTTAAATATCCTAATGAAATTGGTCCCGGAGTGTACGATATTCATTCGCCCAGGGTGCCTGCTGTTGGAGAAATGGTCGATTTGCTGGAAAAAGCAGCAGCCATATTACCAATCAGAAACTTATGGGTAAATCCTGATTGTGGGTTGAAAACCCGGAAATGGCCAGAAACAAAGGAAGCCTTGATGCATATGGTGAATGCCGCCAGGCAAGCCAGAGCACTCTTTGAAAGCAATATAACGACACATTAATATCATTATGCCGTACGGATTAATTTCGTACGGCATATTATCATACAAATTATGACAATTGAAGAAAAAATCAATAATTCTGAAACCCGGCTTTTTAAAGCTGTTTTTCCTAATACCACCAATCATTATGATACTTTATTTGGTGGAACAGCCATGTATCTGATGGATGAAGTGGCATTCATTACAGCGACACGCTTTGCCCGGAAAAAGATGGTTACAGTAGCTTCGGACCGGATTGATTTTACTAAACCTATACCTTCCGGTACTATCGTGGAACTAGTCGGCAGGGTTATTCATCTGGGTAATACCAGCCTGAAAGTGCTGGTGGAGATTTATGTGGAAGAAATGTACTCAAACCACAGGCAAAAAGCAATTTCCGGAACATTTACCCTGGTTGCCATAAATGATCAGAAAGAACCAGTCAGACTGGTATAATACTGGTTAAATAACAATAGCTGGTCATTCAGCCAGCTATTCGTAGAGGCCGCAGGATAATTCTCAGGTTGTTTAGAATCACTTTCTTTAAATCTGATTTATTAATTTTTATTTTTACATTTACAAAAACTTTAGGGGTGCCTTGTGCTGAGAAAGACCCTTTGAACCTGATGCAGTTAGTACTGCCGAAGGGAAAAGCAGAACAAATTCGATTTGTTTTCCATTCCTTAAAACGGGACCATTCCTATAGTTAAATATTGCCAGATAGGATGGAAATTACCGTAAATCAACAAAATTATTCCGTAACTGAACATTGCTCACTGCAGCAACTGCTTTCTGTTGTCATTCAGCAACCCATAAAGGGCATAGCTATAGCTGTTAATGAAATAATTATTCCTAAGACCAACTGGGAAACATACTTGTTGAACGCGGGTGATCAAATCATTCTGATTAAGGCAACCCAGGGCGGGTAATCTTAAAAAACAAATTATTCTCTAAATGAAAAACGAAAATATACCGGGAGAACAAGCAATCAGCTGCACCCCCTTTCCTTCCTCACGTAAAGTGTTTGTTAAAGGACAGATACATGATATACAGGTTGCCATGCGTGAGGTTAGTTTAAGCGATACTAAATTACATGGAAGATTTGGAGAAACAGAGCCCAATGCGCCTGTAACCATTTATGATACCAGTGGTCCGTACACAGATTCAAATGTTGAAATAGATATCAGAAAGGGTTTACCCCGTCTTCGTGAACAATGGATTTTAAAACGCGGCGATGTAGAACAGTTAGATCATATTTCATCTGAGTATGGTCAGCAGCGTGCCGGTGATAAAAATTTGGATGCTCTCAGGTTTGCTCATATCAGCAAATCCTATCGTGCAAAAGCCGGTATGAATGTGTCCCAGATGCATTATGCGAAAAAAGGGCTTATAACTCCGGAAATGGAATACATTGCCATCAGGGAGAATCAGCGCATTGATCTGCTAAAAGAACAGCTTAAGGGTCAGTATGATGTGATGGCCCATCAGCATCCGGGGCATAGTTTTGGAGCCAATACACCAAAAGGATATATAACACCTGAATTTGTAAGGCAGGAAGTAGCATCAGGACGGGCTGTAATCCCTTCAAACATTAACCATCCTGAAATTGAGCCAATGATTATTGGCCGTAATTTTCTGGTCAAAATTAATGCTAATATTGGAAACTCTGCGGTTACATCGGGCATCGAAGAAGAGGTTGAAAAGGCTGTTTGGGCCTGCCGCTGGGGAGCAGATACAATAATGGACCTGTCTACCGGGAAAAATATACATGAAACCAGGGAGTGGATCATTCGTAACTCTCCGGTGCCCATTGGTACGGTTCCAATTTACCAGGCGCTTGAAAAAGTGAATGGTAAAGCCGAAGATCTTACCTGGGAACTGTTTAGGGATACATTAATTGAACAGGCTGAACAGGGTGTGGATTATTTCACCATACATGCAGGTGTATTACTGAGATATGTTCCGCTTACGGCAAAACGTATAACTGGTATTGTTTCACGGGGTGGATCTATCATGGCCAAGTGGTGTCTTGCGCATCATAAAGAAAATTTTCTCTATACACATTTCGAAGATATCTGTGAAATCATGAAGGCTTACGATGTATCCTTCTCTCTTGGCGATGGATTAAGGCCGGGCTGTATTGCTGATGCTAATGATGCCGCGCAGTTTGCCGAACTGGAAACACTGGGGGAGCTGACTAAAATTGCCTGGAAACATGATGTTCAAACAATAGTCGAGGGGCCGGGGCACGTTCCTATGCACCTGATCAAGGAAAATATGGAAAAGCAATTGCAGCATTGTTCTGAAGCGCCTTTCTATACCTTAGGCCCGCTTACTACAGATATTGCACCTGGTTACGACCATATTACATCGGCTATTGGGGCTGCTATGATCGGCTGGTTCGGTACTGCTATGCTTTGTTATGTAACACCTAAGGAACATCTGGGGTTGCCTAATAAAAAAGATGTAAAAGATGGGGTTATCACATATAAGATTGCAGCTCATGCTGCAGATCTGGCTAAAGGTCACCCGGGTGCACAATACCGGGATAATGCTTTAAGCAAAGCCCGTTTTGAATTCAGATGGGAAGACCAGTTTAACCTTTCGCTTGATCCGGATACGGCTAAAGAGTTTCATGATGAAACCTTACCTGCTGAAGGCGCTAAAATAGCTCATTTCTGTTCTATGTGCGGTCCGAACTTTTGTTCTATGAAGATTAGCCAGGATGTGAGAGATTATGCTAAAGATAAAGGCTTCAATGATGAAGATGCCCTGTCGAAAGGCATGGAAGAAAAGTCGAATGAGTTTAAGCAAAAAGGCAGTGAGATCTATCTGTAAATAATGAAACTGATTGTTGTTTCAAGCCCGGATCAGGTGAATGATGAAGCCAGCATCGTCAATGAACTATTTGAATTGGGATTGGAATGCTTCCATATTCGCAAGCCTGCAGATACTGAGGAACAGGTAAGAAAAATGATTGCCGGTATAGAACCGGACTATTATCCCTGTCTCTCGCTGCATCAGCACCATAGTTTAGCAGAAGAGTTTGGAATAAAACGCCTGCACTATACTGAAAATGAGCGAAGTAAATTGAATAATAATACGTTGGAAGGGCTTATCAGCAAGGGATTTATATTAAGTACCTCTATACATGATCTGTCCTTATTAGCTTCCTTAAATGAATATCAGTATGTTTTTTTCGGGCCCGTTTACAATAGTATTTCAAAGCAAGGCTACAAAAGTGTTTTACCGCCGGGATTTAAACTTAACAACAGGAAGCCTTCACCCCTGATTATTGGCATAGGCGGCATCGGGGCGAATAACATGGATAGCATAAAAAAAATGAATTTTGACGGGGCAGCAATTTTGGGCAGTATCTGGAAAAACACAGAAAAAGCAGTGAAAAATTTTAAAATCATACAAGAATGTATAAAGATCGTCCATACGTAATCAGTATTGCCGGTTTTGACCCCAGTGCAGGTGCAGGGCTGATGGCGGATATAAAAACATTCGAACAGCATCAGGTTTATGGATTTGGTGTTTCCACAGCATGGACGGTGCAAAATGATTCTGATTTTTTAGCAATGGAGTGGATGGAACCTGCTTTCATTATAAAACAGCTTAAGCCTTTGGTCTCAAAGTTTGATATTAAGGCATGTAAAATTGGCCTGATTCAAAATCCTGAGGTATTATTTGAAGTAATATCCTTTCTTAAATCAAATAATCCTGAAATCAAAATAGTATTAGATCCTGTTTGGAAAGCAAGTGCCGGCTATAAATTCAATAACTGGGATACAGGCCTGCCAATATTAAAACAATCACTTAATAAAATCGACCTGATTACGCCCAACCTTGCTGAAATGCAATTCTTAGGCGGGAGTCAGGATGTGATATCATCTGCACGTGCATGGGCCAAATATTGTCCGGTACTGCTGAAGGGCGGCCACAATGATAAAAATCCTGCCCTGGATCTCCTGTTCGACCAGAATGATTTTTATGAAATTACACCAGCAAAAATTTCTTTATACCCAAAGCATGGTTCGGGTTGCATCTTATCTTCAGCAATAGCATCTAATCTCGCTCTGGGGCTTCCACTGCTGGCTGCCTGTAGGAAAGCAAAATTATATATCGAAGAATATCTAAACAGTAATCCAACACTATTGGGGTACCATACAGTATAATTATGATTGATAAGTTACATTATATCTCACAGGGAAATCAAATCAGCTCTCAGCTCGATGCAATTAAAAATGCTCTTGATGCAGGCTGCGGATGGATACAGTTAAGGATTAAAAATCAGCCTGAATCTGTGATCTTAAAATCTGCACTTGAAGCATCTAAACTTTGTGAAAAGTATAAGGCCAGATTGATCATAAATGATCATCCTCATATAGCCCTGGAATCAGGTGCGTATGGGGTTCATTTAGGACTTAATGATATGGAAATTAAAAAAGCCAGGGAAATAACTGGTAAAGAGATGATTATCGGCGGCACAGCAAACACCTTCGAACATATAAGACAAAGAGTGAATGAAGGGGCCGATTATATAGGCCTTGGTCCTTACAGGTTTACTACTACCAAACAAAACCTGAGTCCTGTAATAGGTTTGGAAGGATATAAATTGATCATGCAGCAAATGCTGGATAGTAATATCAGGATACCTGTAATTGCGATTGGGGGAATTACATTGCCGGATATTTCTTTAATTATGCAAGCTAAAGTTCATGGTGTAGCCATATCGGGTGCGCTAACAAATAATCCCGGCCAGAAGAAAATAGTAGAGGCTATCTACCGGCTTGTCAGGGATACACAAGCTGATACGATAAAAAATTAAATGATGATGTTGAAAATAGCTGATAAAATATTTAAATCCCGTTTATTTACCGGTACGGGTAAATTCAGTTCGTCTGAATTGATGGAAGATGCGCTGCTGGGATCAGGCTCTGAATTGGTTACAGTTGCGCTTAAACGTGTAGATGTAAATGAAAAGAATGATGATATATTAATTCGCTTAAAGCATCCCCATCTGAATTTATTGCCAAATACATCAGGGGTGCGAAATGCTAAGGAAGCGGTATTTGCAGCACAGTTAGCCCGGGAAGCATTGGAGACCAATTGGATAAAACTGGAAATACATCCGGATCCAAAATATTTAATGCCCGATCCTATTGAAACCTTAAAAGCAACGGAGGAACTGGCTAAACTGGGATTTGTGGTTTTGCCTTATATACATGCCGACCCGGTTTTGTGCAAGCGTCTGGAGGATGCGGGTACATCAGCTGTAATGCCTTTGGGCTCGCCCATTGGGAGCAATAAAGGTTTAAAGACCATTGATTTTTTAGAGATTATCATTAGCCAAAGCAATGTTCCGGTAATTGTGGATGCCGGAATAGGTTCTCCTTCTGATGCAGCATGGGCACTTGAAATTGGGGCCGATGCAGTACTGGTCAATACAGCCATAGCAGTATCAGGCAACCCGGTACAAATGGCCAGGGCCTTTAAACTTGCAGTTGAAGCGGGGCGTCTGGCATTTGAAGCAAAATTAGCATTGTCACTTACTTATGCTGTTGCAAGCAGCCCCCTAACTTCTTTTTTGGATGAATAGTTTTTGGGATGTATTTCAGACCTGTAATTGGGACGAAACCAAACAAAGTATCTACGCCAAGACAAGCGCTGATGTAGAGCGGGCTTTAGAAAATTCAAAAAGAAATCTGGAAGATTTTAAAGCGCTGATTTCCCCCGCGGCAGCTCCATACCTGGAACAAATGGCGCAGATCAGTCAGAACTTAACGCTTAAACGTTTCGGGAAAGTAATACAGATGTATATTCCCCTTTATCTTTCCAATGAATGTAATAATATCTGTACTTACTGCGGCTTTAGCTATGAAAATAAGGTAAGGCGCAAAACGCTGTCCCCGATGGAAATTATGCAGGAAGTGTCTGTCATAAAAAATATGGGATATGAGCATGTGCTGTTAGTGTCGGGCGAAGCGAATCAAACCGTACATGTTGATTATTTTAAGAAAGTGCTTGACTTAATTCGTCCGCACTTTGCGCATATTTCTATGGAAGTTCAGCCGCTTGATCTGGAAGACTACCAGGAATTAAAACCCTATGGTTTAAATACCGTGCTGGTTTACCAGGAGACCTATCATCAGGATGATTACCGTAAACATCATCCTAAAGGGAAAAAATCGAATTTTCAATACAGACTGGAAACGCCCGACAGGTTAGGGCAGGCGGAGATACATAAAATGGGTTTAGGCGTGCTGATTGGCCTGGAAGACTGGAGAACAGATTCTTTCTTTACCGCCATGCACCTAAATTACCTGGAGAAAAAATACTGGAAAAGCAAGTACAGTTTATCCTTTCCAAGACTAAGGCCCTTCAGCGGGGGGCTGGAACCTAAGGTCGAAATGAATGATCGCGAGCTTGTACAACTGATCTGCGCGTATCGTTTGTTTAATGAAGAACTGGAATTATCCATCTCTACACGTGAATCTCCAGATTTCAGGAATAACATTATTAAACTAGGTATCACTTCCATAAGCGCCGGTTCAAAAACAAATCCCGGGGGGTATGCCGTTGAACCACAATCCCTGGAACAATTTGAGATATCCGATGAGCGCAGCGCTCATGAAATTGCGCAGGTCATATCTTCGCAAGGGTATGAACCTGTTTGGAAAGACTGGGACAGATGCCTTTAAACAGACATGAAAATGCTTGATAGCCAGGAGTTAAAAAGATATAAAAGGCAAATTATTCTTCCGGAATTAGGAATAGCAGGTCAGCAAAAACTAAAAAACGCAAGGGTATTAATGGTTGGTGCCGGCGGACTTGGCTGCCCTGTTCTGCAATACCTTGTGGCTGCCGGAGTTGGTTTTATTGGGGTAGTTGATGATGATACCGTTGATGAAACTAATCTGCACCGGCAAATCCTTTATTCAGCAGGTGATATTGGGAAAAACAAGGCACAGGTTGCCCTTGAAAAACTTAGCGTTTTAAATCCGCATGTTAAGTTTTCTGCCTATCCGGTTCGGCTAAGCATGCAGAACGCAGATCAATTATTCAGGGCCTATGATCTGGTAATTGACGGCTCAGATAATTTTCCGACACGATATCTGGTTAATGATACCTGTGCTGCGCTGAATCTGCCTTTGGTTTTTGGTTCCCTGTTTAAATTTGAAGGTCAGGTATCAGTCTTTAATTATCATGGAGGACCCGATTATCGCAGTATTTTTCCTGACCCTCCCGGTATTGATGAAGTGCCCAATTGTGCTGAAATTGGAGTGATTGGCGTATTGCCCGGAATTATAGGCACTTACATGGCTAACGAGGCTATTAAAGTGATTTGCGAAATGGGGGAGGTGCTATCCGGCAAATTATTATGTATAAATGCACTGGATGGCACGAGTAATATATTTAAGATCACTAACAGTTCAGGTTCTGAACAGAACAGGCATTCAATACAAGCCGGAACAATAAATAATACAGGAGATGAAATTACAGCCGAAGAACTGATTCATTTACAAAATAACAAAGCTGAAGAAGTGTATTTGGTGGATGTTCGCGAAAATTATGAATTTGAAGATCATAATTTAGGAGGAGTAAATATTCCCCTGTATGAACTGCAGGATCGTATCAATGAATTGCCTGAAGACATGACGATTGTTTTTTACTGCCAGACAGGTCAGCGCAGTAAAATGGCAGTTCAGCTATTAAAAGAAATTTTTAAGGCAAAGGTTTATAGCTTAAAGGGGGGAATGAAGTAAAATGAACAAAAAGTATATAACCACAGCAAAACCTGTAATTAACACAATTGTTCTCCAGCGATAGCTTTTTCGGATATTATACCACATTATCCAGCTGCTTATACAAAGATAGATAAGGCCGATTGCAATCGCATCCATCGAGAAAATCCATATCTTACTTACCAACCAGTTTGCTCCTAAAGCAGGATTTTCTCTGTTAGCAGCATTGAATAACCTGTTTTTATATTTTAGATTATCAAGTTGGGGTGATCATGTATGGTGTGGAAATAATACCCCGGTCTCGGGTAAATTATCTACAATTGGGGAATTTAATAAGAAATTTCACGTGAAATTTAGCTTCAGATACTGTTTTCCGACTGGCATATAAATTGTCCATAGTATGATGCCCCCCAAAGGGCATGTTTTTCATAGGTAGATGTAGGGTCGAATACTAGCTATTCGGCCCTTTTTTTATTATGTCAAGTTTAGGTTCTGATTAAGGGAAAGCGTAATCAGGAAGAAATCAGGGTGAATATAATATATTTGTATATCTGCCCCGAAAATCATACTTTCATATAGGTTTTACTAATCACAATACCGGGAATTAGATACCTCAGGTTTTTCTCCTGGTTCTTGAAATTTCTTGAAGCTATTTAACTTTAAAGAAATATTATCCTTTCATCAATTTCAGAACTTAGCTTAACCTTGTTTCCTTTGGGGACGACAGGGGACTTGTTCGTATATTCTTCATACCAGTTCTGGGACAGTTTCGAGACAGTTCCGGGAAGGCTTCGGGAAAAAGTCGAAGGTGTCCCGGATCCTTCTTGAATGTTTCTCTGTTCTTTTACGAACCTTATACGACCAAGGTATAGCCCTGAGTCGAACAGAATATGAAGAAATCTGATATTGGGGAATGTAAATTTGCAGGCAGAATTTTCGTTTAAGTAAATATAATCAATTACCCAAACAATTAAAAAGATGGCAAGATTTTAGGAGGTCAATGCTTGTCATAGAATCTTACTGAAACCTCAGGTAATTCTCTGCAATTTTAAAAGAAATAGTGACACTAATACCTGATAATTATTACCTCACACCTCATCAGATACTTCCAAAAGCCATCATCTGATCCATAGTTGGATTAACACTGCCACCGCGGGGTTCGAGCGTAACAGCAAAAGCCTGAGCATCTTTTACAGATTTCATTTTTTTCATACCGATACTGCCGCCTTCTGAGTCAAACACCCCAAGATCTACCGGTTTACCGTCAACCATTGCCCATAACTGATATTGGTGTTCCTGGTCGTTTGTTGGCATATTTAGTGATGAAAGGTCGATCATTAGTTCTTCCTTCTCAGCATTGAATGCAAGCAGCATGCTGGCTGAAGGGGCTTTTGCTGAACCTTTCAGGCTTACCAGTTTATAAGCAGCCGGGTTTTGATGGAATTGAAGCGCATTTCGGGTGTCTGTTAACTCACTGTCTATAAGTAAAATTATACTCAGGAATAAAAATGCCAGGGACGCTGCGAAAGCATATTTGTAAAATGCTGATGATTTAGGGGAGGCAGCGGAAGAGTTAAGCCTTGAAACTTGAATATCCTGATCTGGGGAATTTAGGATCCTGTTTCGAAAAGCTGCTGAAGGCTCGATAGAATTCGATTTAGCATAACCCAGTAAAGCATTCGCGATTTCTGATATTTCCGTCCTGATCTCAGGATATCGCAAAGCATTTTTTTCGACAGCAATCATTTCTTCCTTGCTTAAGTCGCCAAGAACGTATTGTTCAAGGATTCCGCTTTCTAAATATGTTTTCAGTTCTTCCAATAATTAAATATCCTTTCTTAATTGATCATAGCCTTTCTTAATCACTTGTCTATAGATAATACGTTATTTTCAATGTTCTCAGTTTTTGAACTGTTGCGAAAATCTTTGACGGTTCTTTATTCTATCCGTAATTTCTTTATTCTATCCGTAATTATTGAATTTTTTACATAAATTCGGGTACGTACACGAATTTGAAAATAATTAATCCGAAAACAGGAAAACATGCTTAAAAGAGTTTTAAATACAATATTCGTTTTTGCAGTTATCATGCTTGATTTTGCAAATGCTCAGCAGAATAGTCCAAACATTGAATCCCTGAAGGTTTCGGTAGAACCCTTAATGAAAATGTCCCTGCCCGAACTTAAGGCTTTAGTTCCTGCAGGTTCCGGGATTTACTTTATAGGCTGCCCGAACTGCAATGGAGGTGCACAGGAGATGGGGGTACTGAAATGGGAGCTTGAACTTGGTGATAAGGTGAAATGTAAGTTCTGCAACATGATCTTTCCTAATGAGAAGTATCCTAATAATGGTGAAAAGGTAATTATTGCGCCGGGTGGTGCAAAACAGATTTACCGCTATTATCAGAATGAGCAGGGTACTCAGTATTTTTTTGAAGCACATGCCTGGTTTGAACGCTGGCAGTGGATTCAGCAAATGGGTGTTCAGCTGGCTACTATCTGGTCGGCAACCCGGGATCCGGCCTATGGCGACAGGGCAGCAATTATTGCCGGTCGTTTTGCACAGCTTTTTCCTGATTATGCCATTCGGTATGATTATCCAAGTGCTCCGAAAAAATTTTTCCCTGCTGACCAGAAATGGCCTTATCAGGGACTGGTTCCATATCGCGGCGCTAAATGGAACTGGTGGGCTTATGGGGATATCCCGGTTCAGATCGCGGTTGTATATGATATTTTGCAGAAAGGATACGACTGGAAAAGAATGGATTCACACATTGGCAAAGAGACTGATAAACGAATAGTAAAAGATCTATTGGAATTAGGCTATGAATTCACTGCTGCAAACCCTGAGCTCTATACTAATATGTCGCCCGGAATGTACCGGGATATGATTCGCATGGGTCGGATTCTTAAAAAACCCGCTATGGTACATGATGGAGTGAACCGGTTCCGTGAATTTTTAAAGCTTGGTTTTTTTGCAGATGGTTGGTGGAAGGAAGGTACGGTTTCGTACCATGATCAAACTATCGGGGGACTTAAAAGTGTGGCGGTGGCGGCCCGGGGTTATACAGATCCGGAAGACTGGAAAGGGGAGAGGTTTGAGAATCTGGACCTGAGCAATGCCATGCCTTTTTATAATAAGGCGATACAGGTAAGTGAGGAAGCCACCATGCCCAATGGCCATAAGATCCCTTTAAATGATACCTGGGCAAACAGAGCTGTGCCGGTGAAGACCAGCGGGATATCGGTGTCGCGTTTGTGGCCCGCACTCGGAAATGCGGCATTAGCTGCCGGTACGGCAAAAGATCAGACCATGATCAATCTTAACTGGAGCGGGAACTACGGTCATTCGCACTATGATAATGCTTCTGTTATATTATACGCAAACGGTACTGAATTACTCTCTGATATTGGATATACCCATTCCAAATATCGTGGCTGGACGCTTCATACCGCCTCTCATAATACCGTAGTTATCGATCAGAAGGCACAGGATGCTGGGACTGCGGCGAAACCTGTGACCGGACGCCTTAAGTTTTATGATGATAAAAATGTCCATGTAAAGGCTATTGACCTGGATGCCTCGCCTGCTTACGCATCAGCCGGAACCTATCGCAGGAGACTTATTCTGGTTCATGCGGCAGAAGGTCGCGATTATATTATCGATCGTTTCGATGTGGAAGGCGGTACAACTCATGACTGGTTCCTGCATGGCATGTGCGAAGAGGAAGGCAAACTTGAAACCAGTATTCCGCTGAATGATGCTGTAAAAACACTGGTGCCTGATTGGGGAGGAAGCAATGTGCCAAAAAACCAATATGAAGCAGATATGGAAGGTAAGCGTAGCCATGCTTATTCCTTTTTGAAGGATATCAAAACAACTACTGTCAATAAGCCCTGGACAGCTACCTGGCGATATGAAAAATCTGGACTTCGGACACATAATCTATCTCCTTCAGGAACTCAGATCTATAGTTTTAGGGCTCCTTCGGTCAGGCTGGCTGCTGAAGATGATAATAAGCTGGATGATTTTATGCGTCTTGGGATCATGCAAAGGCTTACAGGGGGGAAATCTGCTTTTGTTTCCGTTCATGAGCCCTTTCTGAATGAGCCATGGATTGAGTCGATACGTGCAGAAGGAGATTCTTATCTGGTCAGGTATAAATTGAAGGGAGTAATGATCGAAGACAGGATCAGCCTGAACGGAAATGAGATCAGTGTAGTTTCGGGAGCAGGCTGGGACTATCATTCGGGTAAAGAACATTCCGGCCGGGTGAACGGACTTGACGTATCCGGCGGTAAATGGAATCTGGAACTTGACCGCGAATTGTCAGACGTGGCTTATGTTCGTCTGGAACTCCCGGATGGCGGAACGCTGTATTACCCTGCAAAGCACATTTCTGGAAAATGGATACAACTGGATAATGACCCGGGCTTCAATATGGATAAAGCTGGTAAAATACGGTTTCATACCTTTCCGCATAGTGAATATGACGGTCCTCTAAAATACACCGTTTTTAGTTCAGCAAAATAGGGTTGTTTTATAAAATTCATGTGAACAGCGATGCTTCCAGTGCCGGGGATCTCATCGGCTGACAAAGCGGCTGATTAAAATAATTGGATTATGTGTTTAGTTCGCAAAGAATCCAGTATGTGGGTCTGGTGCTTCGACAAGGTAAGTAGGAGACCGCCAACATGGAGGGAAAAATGTGATTGCCATCCCATTCTATCCATGAAATACGGAACGAAGTTAAATAAACCCGATAGGAGTGAAAAGCCCTCCTGATTCTTATCGGGAGGCTTGCAACGGATAGCGGGACTGAAACAACCCAAAGGGGCAGGAATTTGCTTTTCAAATTAATAAAACGATTGAAATTTTTAGAAAAGCAGGGCTAAAGCTACTATTAAGGGTAGCCCCGCTATCCACTTTAGCCCTCATTCATGCCTCATGATGGGCTGCCGTTCCTATCGGGTTTACTTACATCTGTCCTTCGCTTATACAGTCAGCCTGATAGCATGCGAACTAAATACATAATCCTATAAAATAAATTTGATTCTGCCATTTTAATGTTTAATTTCGGGTACGTTACCGTGATGTAATATTATCGTTTTCTTAGAGGCTCTTTATTAATAGTTTACAGGGATAGCACTGTCGATATGGATTTAAAACCCTGTTATCTATTGAAATCAGAATATTGTATAAAAATGGTCCTTATTGTGGATTATTGTAACAAGCTGAATAAGCAAAAAACAGGTTTGCATAACAGATTTCAAATCTGATAATTAGATAATCGTTCATCATGAATATAAGCTGACAAGATATAATCCGGTATTTTTACGTTAAAGTTCATATTACATTTAACCATATAAGCAAGGAATGAAGACTAATTTCAATGGCAGGTCTGCCTTATTATTACTACCATTTATTTTATTAGCGGGAAACAGCATGGCACAACGTTATCCGGGGCCTCTCAGTCCGGAAGAATCCATGAAGACCCTGAATGTTGCAAAAGGCTATAAAGTTTCTTTATTTGCCTCTGAACCTCATGTATTCGACCCGGTTGCTCTTGAATTTGATGAGCAGGGAAATGCTTATGTGATTGAAATGCCTGATTATCCCTATGAAGTAGAACCGGGTAAAGGCCATGGCCGTATCCGGATACTGAAAGATACAGACGGAGACGGTAAAATTGATCAATCGATCATATTTGCTGAGAATGTGACTGAAGCTACCAGTATGCTGCCATGGAAAGGCGGACTTATCGTGACAGCGGCACCTAATATCCTTTACCTGAAAGATAATGATGGTGATGGCAAGTCTGATACCAGAGAAATTTTGTTTTCGGGATTCTTTCAGAATAATTCAGAAGCCCAGGTTACCAGCCTGAAATTAGGGATCGACAACTGGATCTACGCAAATAACCGTGGTCAAAGTGGTAAAGTTACATACAGTAAAACTCCCGGCGCCGTACCTGTTGAAGTCAGGGGAGCGGATTTTCGCTTCAGGCTCGACCGCGATTTATTTGAACTGGAAACCGGTCCGGGGCAGTTCGGACAAACAATTGACGACTGGGGACATCGGTTCTTCACAGAAAACTCAATTCACTTACAGCAGGCCGTTATTCCATGGAGATATACTCACAGACATCCATTCATGCCAAGCAGCAAGTTTAATGTGACTATTACTGACCATGAGGAGATCATGTTCCAGGAAATTCCACCCCCTTTCTGGAGAGCTGAAAGAAGTGCCCGCAGGAATAAAATGTTTAAGGAAGCAAACCTGAACAGGATCGAGTATGCTGAAGATCATTTTACAGGTGCTTCAGGTGGTACTATTTACAATGGTGATGCACTTCCACAGGAATTATATGGAAATATTTTTACAACCGATGTGTCCGGAAGCCTGATCCACAGAGATATTATCAATCCGGGTGAAACGAGTCCGGTGCTTGTTGCAAAACGTGCTGAAACTGAAAAGAACAGAGAGTTTATCTATTCAACCGATACCTGGTTCCGTCCGGTAACTTTCTCTGTTGGCCCCGACGGATATTTATATATCCTTGATTATTACAGACAGCATATTGAAACTCCGGTTTCAATTCCGGATGATCTGAAAGCCGAAATGGATTTTATGGCCGGAAGCAATATGGGAAGGATCTATCGTGTATTACCTGAAAACGGCACATACAAGGGAGTAAAAGTGGACCTTAAAAATGCAACAAGTCTTCAATTACTGGATTATCTGTCGCATAAAAACGGCTGGTATCGCAATCAGGCTCAGCGTTTGCTGCTTGAACGTCAGGATATGACAGTTATTCCTGCAGTTAAATCATTGTTCCATACCAGCCAGGATCCAAGAGCCCGGCTTCATGCCCTATATGTACTTGAAGGTTTGAATGCACTAAATGAAAAAATAATCAAACAAGCCTTGCTGGATTCTGAACCGGGTGTTCGTGAAAATGGCGTTATACTTGCAGAAAGATATCCTAAAACCCTGAAGCAGATCATTTCATTGATTAATGATCCCTCACAGCGGGTTGCCTTGCAGGCCGCCCTTAGTCTTGGAGAATTTAAAGGGAAGAAAGTTGTTGCTGCCCTGGCAGAAGTAATAAAGAATCACGGACAGAATGATTGGTTCAGAAGTGCTGTTTTAAGCTCTGAACCCGGTTCTTCAGTTGAGATATTAAAGTCACTGACCGGGAAAAATGCATTCTTCAGTAAGGAAGAAGCCTGGAAACTTAGCTTTATTCAGGATCTGTCCAACGTTATTGGGGCAAGATATAATAAGGAGCAGTTTTCAGCTTATCTTAATACTCTTTCTGATGCAGGATTAGCTGCTCCCAATCTGCAGGCTGCAGCATTAAAGGGACTGAAAGCCGGATTGAATAAAAATGAATCAACCAAAGAGCTTGCCGGACAGATAAATACTGGTTCGGTTATTGAAGTACAGGAAGGGTTTCAATTACTTAGAAAGAATTAAAAGCTGGCCTCAAGTCAAAACTGACTTGTTAAAATTAAGATGATGAAAGAAAATAAATATTCAAGAAGAAGGTTCATTGGTAAATATTTGTTTGCCGGTTCAGTTGCTTTAGGCACTGGATTAGTTCTTGCCGGCAGCTCGCTCAAAACCATGGCTAAGGGAGGGGATTCAAAGCAGCAACCTAAAAGCCCGCTGCCTGCACAAAAAAATCCATGTGATGATCTGAGCGGGGTGAGTGCAGAAGAGGTTGCAAAACGTAAAACACTCGCTTATGTAAACAAAACACCAATTCCTGACAGTCATTGCAGCAATTGTGCACTTTATCTTCCTCCTGCAAAAGATAAACCTTGCGGTGGATGCCTGTTGTTTAAGGGGCCTGTTCGAGCTGAGGGTTATTGTGCATACTGGGCGCCAATTAATAATTAGGAGAGTATTGAGTATTGAGTATTGAGTATCAGGAGAATTTAGGTTCATTTGAGACTTAATTATTTAGAATAAAGAACAAGGAGCAAAAAATAAAGACAATTACTATTCATTTGACAATTAGCGTGCACACACAACAGACAACCGGCAACTGGCAACAGACAAAAACAACAGACAACTACTTTATTATGAGAACTCTGATCTGTATTTTTTTCTTATTCCTGAGTTTTTCTGTTTCTGCACAAAAAAAGTCTCAGAATATTCATTATTCAGGATCTTCAAACCTTAGAGGGGCCTCTGATGCAGTAATCGTTGATGATCTGCCCCTGGTTCATACCACCCAATTCCTTCCTTTGGACAAATCCGGCAATTTAGTTAACCGGGGTGACCTCAATGCACAAATAAGTCAGATTTTTTCGAATATTTCATCCGCTTTAAAGAAGGCTGGCTCGAACCTGGAACAGGTCGTTAAATTGAATGTATATCTCAGTACCTCCAATCTGATAACCAGGGTCCAGGATCAAATAGATAAACGCTTCCGGGCTGGGAAAAAACCTGCCCTGAGCTTTGTTGCCGGTGATCTTGCACACAAAGATGCATTGGTTTCTATGGATGCAATTGCTTTGTCTGCGAAAACAGTATCCGGTACAGTAAAATATGTTATGCCCGGGAATTTATCTTCAGCTCAGGGTACCGCCCGGGCTGCCATATTACCTTCCGGTCCGGTAGTTTATGTTTCCGGTCAGGCGGTGAAAGGAGAACTGGCAGATGCTACCCGAGGTACCCTGGAGCAACTGGAAGCTACTCTGATCTCATTAGGCCTGAAGAAAAAGGATATTGTTCAGATCAAATCCTTTATCCGCCCAATGTCGGATATTAAAATTGTGGAGCGGGAGTTCGCAAAATTCTTTGAGGGGGGAACTGTTCCGCCTATGATCAATGTTGAATGGACCAGTAAAGACCCGGTAATTGAAATAGAGCTGATCGCATCATCTGTTAATGCAGGAGTTAAAACAGATAATCAATTGGATTTCATAACTCCCCCGGGTATGACCGCATCACCTGTTTATTGTAAAGTCACACGCATTAATTATGGTCAAAAGATCTATATATCAGGCTTATATGGACAAAATCCTGGAAATGCCGATTCCGAATTAGAATCTATTTTTACCTCAATGGGCTCAATCCTTAAGAATGCCGGCAGCGATTTCAGACATCTTGTTAAAGCTACCTATTATGTAAGCAGCGAGGTTCACAGTGTAAAACTTAACGAAATTCGTCCTAAGTATTACGATCCTCTCCGCCCGCCTGCAGCTTCCAAAGCTATGGTGAAAGGAGTAGGTTTGGGTGGCGCAGGCGTTTCCATCGACATGATCGGAGTAGTTGTTAAAAATTGGAAATAAGTTATTTCCCGGAAATTATTTTCCCCTGTTCTATTGTTTAAGATGAAAATGTTTTATATTTTCGGGTACGTAAACGTAAACGGATTAAATGTTGAATTTCTCGATCTGGCTTCATCAGATCAGAAATATCCCGGATTTGAATTGAAATTAATAACCATGAAAAATAAAAAAACTGATTCATCAAGGCGTAAGTTTTTAAAACAAGGCTCCCTGGCCGGAATGGGTACCGTTCTGACTATGGGTATCACGCCTTCCCTTGTGGCAGGTGAAATACAAAGGAATTCAAGCCCTGCAATTTTAGGAGGCCCGGCTGCCTGGGATAAAGCCAAATGGGTTAAATGGCCTATCTGGATTCCGGAGACGGATGAGAAACGGGTATTGGAGGTACTGAGAAGCGGGATATGGTCGCGTGCTTCAGTGGTTTCTGAATTTGAGGCGGTTTGGGCTAAGACATTGGGTGCAAAACGTTGTTTGGTTGTGAATAATGGAACCAATGCTTTAATAGTGGCTTTGAATCAGCTGGATATTAAAGGAGGTGACGAAGTTCTGGTTCCACCCTACACTTTTATTTCTACGGTACAGGCCATCCTGATGAATGGAGCTATGCCTGTGTTTGTTGATATTGATCCGGAAACTTACCAGATCGATCCGGCAAAAATTGAAGCAAAGATTACAGCCCGTACCAGGGCAATTTTGCCTGTTCATATTTTGGGTATGCCTGCTGATATGCCCAGGATAATGGCTATTGCAAAAAAACATAATCTGTTTGTGGTTGAAGATGCATGTCAGGCACCACTCACTGAAGTTAATAATCAAAAGGTTGGGACCATTGGAGATGCCGGTTGTTATAGCTTCCAAAACTCAAAAAATATTCCGATCGGCGAAGGCGGTGCAATTGTCAGTAATGATGATAAATTTATGGATCGTTGTTTTTCTTTTCAAAACCTTGGATTGCCATACGGTACAGCAGTGGGAACATTCAATGCGGGAAGTGTAAGGATTGGGACAAAAGTGCGTTTTACCGAATATCAGGCCGCTATTGGTTTAGCTCAATTAAAGAGACTGGATGCCCAAACCACAGTTCGTGAAGAGAATGCGGCTTACCTGAAATTAAAAATTGAAAATATTCCGGGTGTCGTGCCATATAAAGCGTACGATTGTGCTACCAGAATTTCATTTCACCTGTTCGCTTTCAGATATAAGAAGGAGTATTTTAAGGGTTTATCCAGAAGTTCATTTTTACAGGCTTTGCGGGCCGAGGGCGTCCCATGTTCAGGAGGATATAACCCGCTCAATACTCAGGAATTTATCAGGGAAGCATTTCAATCAAAGAATTATAAGAAAATATATCCCAAAGAGATGCTGGATTATAATAAATGGATGGAGCAAAACCAGTGCCCTCAAAATGATCTTCTTTGTACAGAAGCTGTATGGTTCACTCAGAACATTTTACTCGGAAGCAGGGATGACATGGATTCAATTGCAAATGCGATCACTAAGATTCAGGCTAATGCTGAATCAGTAAAAAAATCATTAGAAAAGTAAAGTCAAAATACATTGTCGCGCTTAAAATTGCAGGTGAAACAGAAGAAAAATATTAATACATGAACAAACTTGAAGGGATTGGAGTGTTAAACCAATTAATTGCTACTACTTATAATTCGGGATTTCCAGAGGCGCACGATACTTATAACGCATTATCAGCTGCCAGCGATGGTAAGATCTATTATGTTTTATCTTCTGATCGGATCGATGTAGGAGGAAAGATGTATGTATATGATCCGGATACTGATAAAACCGGGTTTATCGCTGATCTAACGGAGGTTTGCGGCGAAAAAGATAAGGGCTGTATTCCCCAGGGAAAGAGCCATACCCGTTTTTATGAAAGTAAAGGTAAACTGTATTTCTCAACACATGTTGGCTATTATGAACTGATTGAGGGGATGGACCGACTGCCGGTCAACCCACCTGAAGGATACAAGTTATATCCGGGAGGGCATATCCTTTCTTATGATCTCAAAACCGGCAACTTTGAGGACCTTACTCTATTACCCAATGGCGAAGGGATGGTTTCGATGACGATGGATTGCGAAAGGGGGCATATTTTCGGCATTACATGGCCCATGGGAAATTTTGTACACTATGATGTCAATAAAAATAAATTAAAAAACCTTGGTCAGATTTCTGCAAATGGTGAAGGAGGGGAGCCAGGGGATGATTTTCGTTCACTCTGCCGCTCATTGCTCATAGATCCGAATACCGGGACTGTTTATTTTTCTACTTCCGAAGGAGATATTTTTTCATATAATCCCGTGGAAGGTGAGATTAATAAGCTTGATCATGTTAATCTCAGACTCGATTATTTTGGCAGGTACGATCCTACCAGGCCCGGAAGCATGGGCTATAACTGGAGAAAGATATTTTGGTATAAACCAGAAGATACGGCCTATGGAGTGCATGGGAATTCAGGGTATTTATTTCGGTTTAATCCCAAAAAGCCAATAATTGAGATCGTCAGAAGGATAACTTCAGGGCCATCTGCCAGAAGCGGTATGTTCGATCAGTTCAGTTATGGTTATCTGGGTTTTCAATTAGGTCCGGATGGAGAGACGATCTATTACCTTACAGGCGGCCCTGTCTATATCAATGGGAAACGCATTGCCGGAGAATCCGAAATCGCCAAAGGGGCTGCTAAAGCCCTTGAAAATCTGCATCTGATCACTTATAATATACCAAAAGATGAGTATCAGGATCATGGGCCGATTTTTTATGCAAACGGAGACCGTCCTTTATATGTGAATTCTATAGCTATTGGTCAGGGAGGTGAGATATATTCTTTGGCAAGGGTGACGGAAAATGACCATACCCGAACTGACCTGATCCGGATTTCAAATCCATTCAATTAATTAGATGATTTTATTTTAACAAAGGGAATGAATAACACCTTTTTTTTTAACAGATATTCTTAATTTTTTTTACAGATATTCTTCATTATTAAATTATTTTTTTATTTTAGGGTACGTAAACGCTTGATTTTTTCAATGTTTCTTTTGTTTATCTGAACTTTAATTTATTGAAGAATTTATCTTTATTCAGGAAAATACTCATCAC
The DNA here is from genome assembly GCA_036677005.1 of Pedobacter sp. GTDB lineage: Bacteria > Bacteroidota > Bacteroidia > Sphingobacteriales > Sphingobacteriaceae > Daejeonella. The sequence goes on along the minus strand of JAKFBV010000023.1, from coordinate 75,389 downwards.
GAGTTAATTAGTTTCCTGTTTCACTTAGGTTGCAGCCTTTTTTTTATCACGCGGGTACGGAGTAACAATTAGAGCATTTAAAATCTGGATGTTGCTTAATTTTATTGCAAATTACGGGTACGCACCCGTATCGAAAGAGCCTATTTATTAACCATTAATTATAAACTATGCTTAAAATTTACATGATGATGTTAAAAAAACAAAGGTACATTCCCTCCAGAGCAGGGATAGTAATGCTGCTGATGCTTTTCCTCAGTTTTTCTGAGCAGGCAGTATCCCAGCAACTCAAGAACATTACTGGTACTGTTCTTGAAGCAGGACTACCTTTACCCGGGGTGACAGTAAGGGTCAAGGGATCTAACAGAGGTACAACAACTCTGGCAAATGGAAAATACAGTATTCAGGCCGCAAGTAATGAAACACTTGTATTCGCATTTCTTGGAATGGAAACCAGGGAACTTGTTGTTGGTAACCGCACAACAATCGATGTAACTTTACTTACTTCAAGTTCTTCTTTAAGTGAAGTGGTAGTAATTGGTTATGGTACCGTTGCAAAGCCTGATCTTACAGGATCTGTTGGAGTTGTTCCAATGGATGAGTTGTTGAAAGCTCCTGTTGGAACATTTGCTGAGGCTTTAGCTGGCCGTGTGGCCGGCGTTAAGGTTGATGCGGCCGATGGTCAGCCGGGCGGAGGTATCAATATTGTGATCAGGGGAGCGGGTTCCTTAACTCAAAGTACATCTCCTTTATACGTTATTGATGGATTTCCGGTAGAAGATCCGGATCCGGCATCTATCAATCCTGAGGAGATTGAATCAATGACTATTCTGAAAGATGCTTCCTCTACCGCAATTTATGGTTCAAGAGCTGCAAACGGAGTAATTCTGATCCAGACAAAACGTGGAAAAGTGGGAAAATCTTCTGTTAATTTCTCCAGTTCCTATGGTATTCAGACCGTTCCAAAGTATGTAGACGTCATGAGTCCGTATGAATTCATTAAATATCAGACTGAATTAAATCCTAACACAGCAACAACTACAGCATACTTCGCCGGAGGTAAAACCCTGGAGGATTACAGAAACGTTGAGGGTATCAATTTTCAGGATTATGTAATGCAGCAGGGTAATGTTCAGAACTATACTCTGGCATTAAGAGGAGGTACAGAGCAGACCAAATATTCTATATCCGGATCTTTATTTGATCAAACCGGTTCAATTATCAATACCGGTTTCAATCGCTATTCTGGCCGGGTAACATTAGATCAAACTATCAGCAATAAGATTAAGGCAGGTATTACAGCAAATTATAGCGGAATTAAACAGAATGGTCAGATTATTAATCAGGGAGCATTAACTGATGGTAACCCTACTGCCTTCGCTTTAGCCAGGGCCTGGTTATACCGTCCTATTACACCTAATCCAAATGATAATCTTCTGGAAGATGCAGTGGATAATGAGGCCTTAAATGCATCAGATTTCAGGGTTAATCCGCTAATTGACCTTGAGAATCAGTATTCATATAATATTACCAATCTTGTTGAAGGAAACGGTTATCTTAGTTATGATATCAATAAGGATCTGACCATAAAATCAACTGCAGGTATCCGCCATAATAAATTGACCCTTGAACGTTTTTACAATTCAAAAACAGCACAGGGTGGACCTAGTCCTAATAATGTGAATGGTGTAAATGGTTCGATCGATAATATTTTCTCAAATAGTTTCTCAAATGAAACAACTTTGAATTACAAGAAAACATTCAAGAAAGATCACACCATTACCGGACTTGGCCTATTTGCAGTTAATAGTATAAATTCAAACCGAAAAGCGTACGGTGGTAGGTTACTGCCAAATGAAAATCTGGGTATGGATGGTTTGGATGAAGGATTGGCCTATAATCAGCTTTCAAATTCAAGCCGCAACACCATGGCATCTTATGCAGGTCGTTTAGATTATAACTATAAATCCAAATACATCGTAACAGGTACCTTCAGAGCAGACGGTTCTTCGAAATTCATCAATCACTGGGGATATTTCCCGGGAGCAGCATTGGCCTGGAATATGCACAAGGAAGGATTCTTTGCGAAGATATTCCCTGGTATTTCAACGTCCAAGCTGAGAACCAGTTATGGTAGTAATGGTAATAACAGGGTAGGTGATTTTGATACCTACGCACGTTTATTACAAAACATCAATGGTTATTCCTTTAATAATTCAACGCCTATTGCTTCAAATTATATGTCTGCAGTTGGTAATCCTGATCTTCAATGGGAAAAAGTGAACACCATTGATTTAGGTTATGAAATTGGTATTCTAAAAGACAGGATCACTTTTGAAGTAGATTTATATCGTAAAACAACGGAGGACCTGCTGCTTAACGCAATTTTACCTCCATCAACCGGATTTACCTCTGCCGTTAAAAACATTGGTAAATTGAGAAATGATGGTCTTGAATTAACGTTAAACACCGTAAACGTTCAGTCAAAGAACTTCATCTGGGAAAGTAATTTCAATATCAGTTTCAACAGGAACAAAGTAATGGAACTTACCCGTGGTCAGCGTTCGCTCAACAGCAATTCTTCCTACGTATCTCAGTTTAATAAGCCATTATATGTTGCTGAGGTTGGAAAACCGGCAGGAATGATGATCGGGTTTATATGGGAAGGAAATTACCAGTATGAGGATTTTGATAATCCTTCGCCGGGGGTTTATATCCTGAAACCTTCATTACCTACCAATGGAGCAGTCCGTAATACAATTCAGCCTGGTGATATCAAATACAGGGATATGAACGGCGACGGTATCATGAATGATGCTGATTTAACTTTCATCGGAAGAGGTCAACCAATTCATACCGGTGGTTTTTCAAATAATTTCACTTATAAGGCATTCAATCTGAATGTATTCTTCCAGTGGTCTTATGGAAACGATGTATACAATGCCAACCGGCTGATTATGGAAGGTAACAGTAATGGCTGGGCGAATATCAATCAGTTTGCAAGCTATTCAAACCGCTGGTCGCCAACTAATCCAACAAACGAAAACTATCGTACCCGCGGACAAGGTCCAATCGGTTTCCACTCTTCCAGAGTTGTAGAGGATGGTTCTTTCCTGCGTATGAAGACAGTTTCTTTAAATTATAATTTACCTGCAAAATTAATTAAGACTGCATATCTGAGTAATTTAAGTGTTAATGTTTCTGCACAGAACCTGATTACATGGACAAATTATTCAGGAATGGATCCTGAAGTTTCTACTCGTAATAATACCTTAACACCGGGTTTTGACTATTCATCTTATCCAAGATCGCCGACAATTGCCTTTGGTATTAAAGCAGGATTTTAACGAAATTAATTGAAAGAAAAATGAAAATTAGACATTATATACTCGCAACACTATTCTTAATGAGTTTAGGCTCATGTAAGAAATATCTGGAGACAGAACCAACGGATTTCCTTAATCCGGATAATTATTACACGACTGAAGCTCAGTTACAATTTGCCCGTGCCGGTGTATATGATCACCTGGGTGCCGGTGGTTTGCATGGTACTTATGCAAGTTATTTACTGGCATGGACAGCTGATGAAGGATATATGAACAGAGCAACCTTAACTACAGGTCCATGGAACTATTTCTATTCCTCTGCAGATCAATATAATGCAGGTTTATGGAATAACCTTTGGTCAGGAATTAATAAGGCGAATGTTTTGATCAAGAATGTAGATAAGAACACTGCAATCGCCCAGGAAAAGCGTGATGTGATCAGAGGGGAATCCTTATTCCTAAGAGGCTACTATTACTTTACTTTGGTGCAATATTTTGGTGGTGTTCCTTTGAAACTTGAACCAACTTCATCTGTTGTTGATGTAGATGCCTCAAGAGCAACTGCTAAAGATATATACGTACAGATCATTAAAGATATGGAAGCTGCTGAGAAACTGGTTCCGGGCATCAAAGCCCTGGGTTTTGGCGGTGCGATCAGTAAGTCTGCTGTTCGTGGTCTCTTAGCCAGGGTTAACCTGCATATGGCAGGTGAACCGGTTAAAGATAAAACACGATATGCCGAAGCAAGTAAATGGGCTAAAATGATTATTGACGATGCAGAAGCAGGCCATTCACTCAATCCAAGTTACCCGGACATTTTCATGAAACTTGCCGGAGATAAGTATGACATCAAGGAAAGCATCTGGGAAGTTGAATTCTATGGTAACCTTACAGACCAATACGTAGAAACTGGAAATATTGGCTGGATCAATGGTCCTGCTGCCGGAGTTAATTCAAAAACAGGAAGAGCAGATGCCTATATGAATATCACTTCAGAGCTTTATAACAAGTTTGAATCTGGTGATAACCGCAAATGGTTTAGTATTGCTCATTTTACTTATACAGCAACCGGAGATAAGACTATGAGTTTATTACCTGTTAATGAGAATGCCAAGAATCTCATGAAACCGGCAAAATGGAGGAGGGAATATGAGACCTTATTACCAAAGAGCCCAACCAGAACTCCGATTAATATGGTTCTTTTAAGATATTCTGATATTTTGCTAATGTATGCGGAAGCTGAGAATGAAATAAAAGGCCCAACTGCTGATGCGGTTGAAGCATTTAATAAAGTAAGAAGGAGAGCGTGGTCTACCGGTATTAAAACGATTGCAGTTACAAACGGAGGTTCAGGATATACCGCAGCTCCAACCGTTACCTTCAGTGGAGGTGGTGGTGCTACTGCGACCGCAACTATTTCGGGAGGAATTGTTACTGCGATCAACCTTGACCGTGACCCGATGGCTGTTACCTTCTTTAACGAAGGGAAATATACAACTGTTCCTGCAATTACGATCAGTGGCGGAGGTGGCTCAGGTGCAACAGCAACCGCTACAATCAATAAAGCAACTGATGGTAATATTAACCCAGCCTCAAAAGAAGCATTCTTAGCTGCAATTCAGGATGAAAGGACGAGAGAGTTTAACTTTGAAAATACACGGAAAGCTGATCTCCTTCGCTGGGGAATATTCCTGAAAGTTCATCAGGATATGGGTAATAAACTACAGCAGCAAAGCCCGGGACAGTTTTTTGTTAAATATTACTCAAACGTAAGTTCGCGTGATCTTTTGATGCCAATTCCAATCAACGAAATGTCTTCAAACTTAAAAATGACTCAAAATCCGGGTTGGGAATAATTTAATTTAAATAGAAATTATGAAACTAAAAATATATAGTATCCTCGCGGCGGCGCTTATAATGGCGTCCTGTGAAAAACCGGCAATTGAGGCAGAAACGCCGGCATTTGATGTATCAGCCGAAAAAACTACCTATAAAGCCGGTGAGGCTGTTAAATTTTTGATTACAGGCGGTGAGGCTCAATCAATCGCCTTCTATTCAGGAGAGTTGAAAAAGGATTATGCTTCAAGAACAGGGAGAGTAGCTGATGTTGCCGGTGCAGGTGCAACACTTGCTTTTACCAGCAGTGTGCAGTTGGGAACCCAGGCTAATCAGGTCTCGCTTCTTGCTTCTACAAATTTTAATGGTGATTACAGCAGTGTTGCTAAATTGAAAGCTGCAACCTGGGTTGATATTACTGGCCGATTCAAACTTGGTACTTCTACAGCTTTTCTTGCTTCAGGTACAGTTGATGTATCAGATCTTATTGTAGCAGGAAAGCCAATCTATTTTGCATTTCGATATAATACGAAGAAGCAGGCCACCAATGGTATCGCCCGTCAATGGTTCATTCAGACCTTTACATTAAACAGTAAAAAATTGCTTGATAACACTCTGGCATTAACTATTGCAGACCAGGCAAGTACAGGTTTCAGAATTGTGGATGATCTGAAGGATAAAGCTCCGGCTTTATCTTCGATTACTGCTACCAGGTTAACTCTTCAGGCCAATACTTATCTGAATGCAACTTTGCCTCAGTTTAACGCAGCAAATCCGATTTTTGATCCCAAAAACCCGATATATGATCCGCAAGATCCTGCATATCAGCCTACTGCTGTCTTTAAGCCGTTTGTACCTTTTGATCCGGCAAGTCCGTATAATGATCCTGAAAGTGAGCATTGGGCTGTTAGTAAGGCAATAAGTATTGATAAAGTTGATTTAGGACCTGACTGGTCAACAGCGATTAAGGGTCTTACCAATCCTGTTCTATCAGAGTTCCGTTATACTTATGCGACAGCTGGTACCTATAAGGCTGTTTTTGTTGCTGCCAATGGTAATATAGATCAGCAAAAAGTAGTTACTAAGGAGATTTCGATTACAATAACTCCTTAATTTGATTTAAATTTGATAAAAGGATTAATCCGCAAATACGGGTTAATCCTTTTATTTTTATAAAACATTCCGAAAATTTAAAATCAGAAGATATGGCTTTGATCTCAAAATTTCTTTTGATCCTGTTTTTAACTTTTAATTTTTTGCCGGCTCAGGTGTGGCAAGTATTAAATTATGTGAATGAACTCAAGGATCTGCTAGCTGAAAGTTCTGCTTCTCATGAAAAGAAAAGACAGCAGATCCTGCGAAATATGGAAAAAGCCATGGGTAAACTTCCTGATCGATCCAATTTACCGCCTTTTGATATAAGAATTACTGACAGTGTAAAGGAAGAAAGATTTACCCGCTATACACTAAGTTTTGCTGTTGCCAAGAATGAAAGATTACCGGTTTATTTATATGTGCCGACCCAAAGAGGTACAATCAAACGAATTCCGGCAATGCTGGTTCTGCATGGTACAAGTGAACTTGGGAAAGGGGTTGTGGATGGACAGAGCCCATTGCCCAATCGCGCCCATGCCCGTGAACTTGCACAACGTGGTTATGTGGTAATTGCACCAGATTACCCAAGTTTCGGTGATATGAAAGACCATAATTTTGAAACCGACAGATATGAATCAGCTACCATGCAGGCTATTTTTAACCATATGCGTTGCATCGATCTGCTTCAAAGCAGGAAAGATGTGGACCCGAATAATATTGGAGTAATAGGTCATTCTCTGGGAGGACATAATTCGATGTTTGTTGCCGCATTCGATACCCGTTTAAAAGTTGCTGTTTCCAGTAGTGGCTGGACTCAGTTTGAGTATTATAATATTGGTGATGAAGGAACTAAGAAATATGGTGGCCGGCTTGGCCCATGGGCGCAAACAAGGTATATGCCGCTGATCCGGACCAGGTATAATCTGGATGCCAAACTTATTCCTTTTAATTTTAACGATATTATTTCTGCCATCGCACCAAGAGCCTTTTTCTCTGTTTCACCGCTCCGGGATAGCAATTTTGATTTGAATGGGGTACGGGTGGGCATTGCCTTAGCCGAAAAGACTTATAAGGAGCTCGGTGTGCCTGAAATGCTGCAGGTACGTTACCCTGACGCAGCACATGATTTTCCTGTGGATAACCGAAAAGAAGTATATGCTTTTTTAGATAAAATTTTAGGGCATACACCGCTTAAGCACGAAATGATTAATTAAATCAAACCTGAGAAGCTGTTTAAAATGAAAAAATCGTTGCGGTTGGTGCAGACACCAACCGGGGAGGACCGCCGTAGCCGGTGTCCGCACCGGCTACTCTTTGAAATACCAATGTTGCAAATAAAAATAAAATAGCTTCTTAGATTGATTACTATATTTAACAAAAATAAACCCTGTCAATGATAAAATCGAATGGTCTGCTGACTTCAGGAATCTGCCAAGTTTTGCTTATTATATTTTTAGTCTTTCCCCGATTAGTTTCTGCCCAGGGAAGGCCGGTTTCTTCAGAAAAGTTAATTGCTCATCAAAAGCAAAGGCAGGAAATAATCAACAACATGCAAAAGGTTATGGGCAAACTACCCCAAAGACCTGCTTTTAAAGATTCCGATGTTCAGATTGTTGATAGTTTAAAAGAACCCGGTTTTACCCGCTATAATATTAATTTTACCGTGGCAATAGGTGAGATTGTACCCGTGTATCTTTATGTTCCGCATCAGTCAGGGAAGCCCAAAAGGTTGCCGGCCATGCTGGTATTGCATGAGACTGATCCTTTAGGCAGAAAAGCTGTTGACGGACAGGGAAACAAGCGGAACCGCTCTCATGCCCGTGAGCTTGCTCAACGAGGATATGTGGTTATTGCTCCCGATTTCCCAAGTTTTGGGGATTCTGAAAATTATAATTTCGAAACTGACCGGTATGAATCAGGTACCATGAAAGGCATTTTTAACCATATGCGTTGTATTGATTTGCTTCAAAACAGGCCTGATGTCAATGCCGAAAATATTGGTGTTCTTGGCCATTCTTTAGGCGGACATAATTCTATATTCCTGGCTGCAATGGATGAGCGGATAAAAATAACTGTCAGCAGCTGCGGATGGACCCAGCTTGATTATTATAACATTGGTGCCGATGCTGAAAAGAAATATGGCGGAAGACTGGGTCCATGGGCACAAACCCGATATATGCCATTATTACGCAGCAGATTTAATCTTGAAAACAAGAATATACCTTTTGATTTCAATCTGGTCATATCAGCTATTGCACCACGGGCATTCTTTTCTGTATCACCTACACGTGATGCTAATTTCGATTTTAAGGGTGTTCAGGCCGGAATAGCCTTAGTTGAGCCTGTTTATAAGTCGCTGAATGCTTCGGGCAACCTGCAGGTCCGTTATCCTGATGATGAACATGATTTTCCGCTTGAAAATCGCAAAGAAGCTTATGCTTTTATAGATAAAATTCTGGGCCATACGCCACGCTTTACCGAGTATAAATAATTAAAATCAGAAACGGAGATGCAAAAAAAAGAGTATTCAAGACGTGAATTTATAATTAAGAATAGTGTTGCCGGATTGGGGGCAGCTTTAACAATGGGTATTGTTCCTTCACTTTTGGCAAATTCATTGAACCAAAGAGAAGGCATAGATTTACGAAATGCCGCTGAGCCAATCATCGATATACACCAGCATACCGATTATAGCGGAAGATCGAATGACCTGCTGATCCCTCATCAGCGGGCAATGGGTGTTACAAAAACAATTCTATTACCTGCTGGACGACCCTTAAGTTATGGTTCAACTTATTATGGTTTTAGTAATGGTTTGCAGGCTAAGGCTACCGGTAATGAGGTCTGTTATCAGTTTGCAAAAGATCACCCTGATGAATTTATCTTTGGAGCTAATGAAGTCCCGGATATGCCCGGTGCCGTTCAGGAAATTGAAAAATACCTGAAACTTGGGGCTCCTGTTATCGGGGAGTTAAAATTCGGTCTTGACTGCGATTCTTCCGCAATGCAAAATATATATGAGCTTGCGCAGACCTATAAAGTACCGGTTTTAATGCACTGGCAGCATAATATATATAACAGAGGTATCGAACGTTTCCATACCATGCTGAGAAAATATCCAAAGGTGAATTTTATTGGCCACGCACAAACCTGGTGGGCAGATATTGATAAGAATCATACAGATGCTAATATTTTATATCCAAAAGGCAGCGTCACAAGGGGCGGACTCACCGATCGTCTCCTGACGGAATACCCGAATATGTATGGTGATTTTTCGGCAGGTTCAGGCCTGGGTTCACTTACCAGAGATGAGGATCATGCCCGTGGATTTTTAGAGCGCCATCAGAATAAATTGCTATTTGGAAGTGATTGTTCTGATTCACTTGGTACAGGCAAAACATGCCTGGGGGCCAATATCATACCTGCAATCCGCAATTTATCTCCATCCAAAGAAATTGAACGGAAAATTCTATACGGTAATTCCAAAAAACTTTTCAGGCTTTAACGAACAATTAGTCTGTCCTTACTCTATATATCTATTAAAAATAATTCAGAATGAAACCATCAATAATTAGCCTGGCTATTGCTTTCCTGACACTGATCAATCCTGTCCAGGCTCAGAACTCATCCCTTTTATGGAAAGCTGGAGTAAGCAGAGCAAATATTACCCCAAAAATGGCAATGCCCATGGCAGGTTTTGCCTCCCGGACCCATTCATCAGAGGGTACCTTGCATTCGATCTGGGCAAAAGCATTGGTACTGGAAGATACCAAAGGGAAAAAGGCTGTGATGATCAGTACCGACCTTTTGGGTGTTCCTAAGGATGTTTCTGGCAGGATAAGAGATCGTATCAAATCAAAATATGGATTAGACCGTGATCAGATCCTGTTGAACAGTTCTCACACGCATTCAGGCCCGGTGATCGGTGATGCCCTGATGGATATATATGTTCTGGATAAGGAACAGATTGAAAATATCAGAAAATACACCAAAATTCTGGAGGATCAGATCGTAAATTTGGTGGGTGAGGCACTGAAGAATCTGGAACCCGCAGCGCTTTACGCTCAAAATGGTGTAACCCGCTTTCAGGTGAACAGACGCAATAATGCAGCAAATTTACTTACTCAGCTTACTGAACTTCAGGGCCCAAATGATTATGCCGTACCGGTGATCAAGGTTCTGAATGCAAATGGAGATATCAAAGCGATAGCTTTTGGTTATGCCTGTCATCCAACCGTTCTAAACGGATATGACTGGTCGGGTGATTATCCCGGATTTACCCAGATAGAACTTGAAAAGGCTCATCCTGGCGCAATTGCTTTGTTCTTTCAATGTGCCGGTGCCGACCAGAACCCTTTGCCCCGCAATACAGTTCCTCTGGCAAAACAATACGGGAAAGAGCTTGCAGCAGCAGTGGAACGGGTTCTTGAAGAAGATATGCGGAAATTGCCGGCAGGTCTTATAACCAGTTATTCTGAAATCGATCTTCCATTAGCTACGCCGCCAACCGATGCAGAATATACAAAATTCATCAATTCAACTACAGTTCCTTATCAGAAGAGATGGGCAGAGCGCATGAGGGGTAAAATCAGATCCGGTGAAAAGCTAATTACGTCCTATCCTTACCCTGTACAGGTCTGGTCTATTGGTGATCAGCCTGTTGTAAGCCTGGGGGGTGAGCTGTTGATAGAATATTCGATTAAAATTAAACAGATGCTGGGAGCTGATGCATTTGTTTATGGTTATTCCAACGACGTAATGGCTTATGTTCCATCTTCGCTGGTGCTTAAGGAGGGGTCGTATGAAGGAGAATCTCATACAGTCTATGGTTTGCCATCCAAATGGCAGGTAGGTATTGAAACCAGGATTCTTAATGAAGTGATTAAATTGTCGGAAAAAACCGGCCTGATAAAGAATAAATAAAATAATTTATTGGTTTTAGCCCTGATCCTAAGAATCAGAATGAAATCGCATATATTTACGTGTACGTAAACGGAAAAATCAAATGAATAAGAGACAGATTTTCTCATTTTCCAGAAATACCTTCTTAATGCTCGGAACAGCTTCTTTCCTGATGGCTGGCAGCAGTTGCGGAAATAAGCAGCAGACGACCGGGAAGAAAGATGAAAAGATTCGCCTGATCACCCTTGATCCCGGACATTTTCATGCAGCCTTATTACAAAAGTCGATGTATGGTGAAATTGATTCGGTAGTTCATGTTTATGCGCCTGATGGTTCAGAGCTGGATAACCATATGAAGCTGGTTGAGAGTTATAATACCCGGGCTGAAAATCCAACTGCCTGGAAGCATGAAATATACCGCGGCCCGGACTATCTGGATAAAATGTTCAGTGATAAAGCAGGTAATGTGGTGATTATTTCCGGTAACAATAAGTTAAAGACAAATTATATCAGCAGGTCCATTGATTCTGGAATGAATGTGCTTGCTGATAAGCCATTGGCGATTGATCAGGCTGGGTTCAGATCACTGGAAGAATCATTCATAAAGGCAAAAGAGAAGAAGGTGCTCCTGTACGATATCATGACCGAACGCTTTAATATTTATTATGTTCTTCAGCGTGCTTTAAGTCAGGATACTGCCTTCTTCGGGCAGCTGGAAAAAGGGACTAAGGATAATCCGGCTGTGATCCAGGAGAGTGTGCATCATTTTTATAAGAATGTATCCGGTAAACCATTGGTAAGACCGGCCTGGTTCTTCGATGTGGACCAGGAAGGCAGGGGATTGGTGGATATTACGACACATATGGTTGACCTGATCCAATGGGTATGTTTTCCGGATGTAGTACTTGATTATAAAAAAGATATCAATATGCTTTCGGCCAGAGAATGGACCAGCCCTTTAAGTCTGGCGCAATTTCAAAAATCAACTCAAAAGGATCAATTTCCTGATTACCTGCAGAAGGATATCAAAAATGGGATATTGAATGTGATGTCGAACGGCGAAATGAATTATGCCATTAAAGGTGTTCATGCGCGGGTTGGGATCATATGGAATTTTGAGGCTCCGGAAGGGTCAGGAGACACTCATTTTGCCAAAATGCGGGGCACAAAAGCTAATTTATTAATTAAACAGGGCAAAGAGCAGGGATATAAACCGGTCGTTTACATTGAATTGCCGGTATCAGCTCAAAACTCTGAAAAACAACTTCAGGAGGCAATCAGCAGGTTAGAAGGTAATTATCCCGGCCTGGCCCTAAAGAAATCAGGAAATTTATGGGAGCTGATTATTCCTGAAAAGTATAAGGTTCCTCATGAAGAGCATTTTGCTGAGGTAGTTAAAAATTATCTTACCTATTTGAAAGGAGCTGAACTTCCAGCCTGGGAGATACCCAATATGCTTGCTAAATATTACACAACCACAAGGGCGGCAGAGATGGCAAAAGACAAGTAATTATTGATCAGAACCGGTTACAATACCAGGTTTTATTAGTGCCGAAAGATAATGTTAATGAACTATTTTTTTAATTGCAATTTAAAATGACTGATTTAGAAGTATTAGAACAAGAATTATTAAAACCATCAGATGCCCTGGTATCGGATATATCAAAGATCGATGGTGATATAATTATATTGGGAGTAGGCGGTAAAATGGGGCCAAGTATGGCAAAATTGGCTCGCAGGGCAATAAAAAGTGCCGGAGTGAATAAACGTATCATTGGTATTTCACGCTTTTCGGAGGCAGGTACGCGTGAAGAACTGGAAGCGGAGGGTATTGAAACTATTTCTGCCGACCTGCTGAATGAAAAGCAGCTTGCAGAATTACCGGATGCAGCGAATATTATGTATCTCGCCGGAACCAAATTTGGAACAACCGGAAAGGAACCCTTTACCTGGGCGATGAATTCATACCTGCCCGGACGTGTGGCAGAACGCTATAAGAACTCCCGTATTGTTGCTTTCTCAACAGGGAATATTTACCCCTTCACTCCGGTTAGTTCCGGCGGTTTGTCAGAAGAACATCTTCCGGCGCCGGTTGGTGAGTACGGACAGTCCTGTCTTGGCCGGGAACGGATTTTTCAGTATTTCTCAGAACAGTATCAGATACCAACGCTTATTTACCGGCTCAATTACGCGATAGACCTACGTTATGGGGTGATACTTGAAATTGCCAAATCGGTGATAGAAGGTAAGCCTATTGACCTGAGCACTGGAAATGTCAATGTGATCTGGCAGGGAGATGCTAATGAAATAGCTATCCGTTCCTTTTTGCACTGTGATGTGCCGGCAAATATTTTAAATGTTACAGGGCCTGAAACCCTGTCAATAAAATGGCTTGCAGAGCAGTTTGGATTAATTCTGGGCAAAGAACCTCAATTCGTAAATGAAGTTCAGCCCAATGCCTTGCTGAGCAATGCTTCAAAAGCCCATCAGCTTTTTGGTTACCCAAGGGTAACCGTACGTCAGATGATCGAAATGACCGTTGCCTGGCTTCAGGGTGGAGGGAAGACCATCAATAAACCTACCCACTTTCAGGAAAGAAAAGGCCAGTTTTAAATTATTATTGAAGCTAATTGATTAAAAATATGTCATCAAAAACATTAGATCCGGCTCTGAAAAGCGTATTGCATAGCGGGACTGTTCTGCCTGCGATTCCTCTGGCCTTAAATTCTTCCCGTCAGTTCGATGAGGCTCGTCAGAGAGGCCTGGCCAGATATTATATGGCAACAGGTGCTGGCGGATTAGCTGTTGCAGTGCATTCTACACAGTTTGAGATCAGGGATCCTGAAATTAACTTGTTTGAAACCGTTTTAAAAGTGGTATCAGAAGAAATAGATGCTTCTAATCCCGGGCGTCCTTTCATAAAAATATCCGGATTATGCGGACCAACTGCCCAGGCAGTAAAAGAAGCCGAAACAGCATTGAAATACGGTTATGATCTCGGTCTGCTCAGTATGGGCGGACTTCAGGGATGGACTGAAAAGGATATACTTCAGCGTGTACGCGATGTGGCAGCAGTTATGCCAGTAATTGGATTTTATCTTCAGCCTTCCGTTGGCGGCCGCATCTTTACCTACAATTTCTGGCAGGAATTTGCTGAGATCAGGAATATCGAGGCGATTAAAGTAGCTGCATTTAACCGTTATCAGACTCTGGATGTTGTCAGAGCGGTATGCGCATCCTCAAGATGCAATGAAATTGATCTTTATACCGGAAACGATGATAATATCATTCCGGATCTTCTGACCAGATACAGTTTCAATATCAATGGTAAAATAGTGGAGAAGGAGTTTGTGGGTGGATTACTTGGGCATTGGGCTGTATGGACAAGAGCGGCAGTTGAATTGCTGGAAGAAATAAAAGCCTGTAAAGCCAATGGCAATACGGGTATTGCAGAGTTGCTTACCAAAGGGATTGAAGTTACGGATATGAATGCGGCAATCTTTGACCCTGCCAATAGTTTCCACGGATGTATTCCTGGAATTCATGAGGTTTTACGCAGACAGGGTCTTCTGGAAGGCCGCTGGTGCCTGAATCCTCAAGAGGAGTTATCAGGAGGGCAAATGGAAGAGATCGATCGGGTATGTAAGGCTTATCCTCACCTTATTGATGATCAGTTTGTTAAAGAACTGCTGCTTTCAGAAAAACTCACTTAGATACTACTTCCTTCCCGAACCTTATAATTTGCAGGAATTTCAAAATGGACAGAAGAAAATTTGTTAAAAGTGCCGGAATTTTGGCTGCCATGGGATCCATGGATCTGTCTGATCTTCAGGCTGCATCCACTGATGCTTTGAAGAAGATCAGCATCATCCGAACCCAGTCTGCTTTTGAACGCGAAAAACTCATTCGCCCATTCGGGTTTAAGGGTGGTTATTTAACGGAATTATGGCAGGTCGTATCCAGAATGCAATCTTCCTCTGGGATCAGTAAGATCGGACTTGCCACGCAGAGTGTGCTTTATGGTGATGCCGACTTATTTTCACTTCATACAGAAGCTGAGGGAAATGCGATGATGTATGATCTGGTCAATAAGTCTCTGGAACTTGTAAAACAAAGCCCTTTCAGAAACCCGGTTGAATTACTCGATAAAATACTGCCTTCAGTTATTCAGGAAGGGGAGAAGATAAGCGGAAAACGGGATCTGAATATCAATTTTATTTACAATGCACTGGTTAGTGTGGATAACGCTGCCTGGCTTATTTACGCAGCTGAGAATAAGTTTAACAGCTTTGAAGCTATGATCCCGCATCCATATAAAAAGGCCTTATCCCACAGGAATAAGAAAATAGCTATTATGTATCAGATCCCATATGGTATGCCCATGCAGGACCTGAAAAATGCCGCCAAACAGGGTTATTTTGTATTTAAGATCAAAACAGGCTCTCCCGGATCTCAAACAGAGATGCTTCAGGCTGATATGGCCAGACTTACCCTGATTCATAAGACACTCAGGGATCTCAGGACCGGGCAAACCGACAATGGTAAATTGATCTATACCATGGATGCCAATGCCCGTTATGAGAAGAAAGAAACTCTTTTAAAATACCTGGATCATGCCAGAAGAATTGGTGCCTTTGATCAGATATTACTATTCGAAGAGCCTCTGAATGAAAGGAATGATGAAAGTGTAGAGGATATTGACATCAGAATCGGAGCAGATGAAAGTGTACATGATGAAAGTACTGCCATAAAACGCCTTGATCAGGGGTATAAGGTCTTGGTCTTGAAGGGTATTGCAAAAACCCTTAGCATGTCTGTTAAAATAGCAAAGCTTGCTTCAGAAAGGAACGTGCCCTGCATGTGTGCAGATCTGACTGTAAATCCAATTTTAATTGACTGGAATAAAAACCTGGCCGCACACTTGGCCCCATTCCCTGTTATTAATATGGGAATGATGGAAACCAATGGTGACATGAACTATGTTAACTGGAAAAACATGGTAAATTATCACCCGTCAGCTTCTGCCTCCTGGATGATCCCTAAAAATGGTGTTTTTGAACTGAATTCAGATTTTTATCATAGGAGTGGAGGGATATTCGAACCATCAGAACATTATGAGGGGATGTTTAAGAGTCATTAGGTTTCTTTTTAAAGCCTTGGAACTGCATTAATCTTTCGATAAAAAAGCTAAAGAAAAATAATTTTCCTTTTGTTTTTAAATAAAAAGTTTTACATTGGTATTAGAATTTGAGTTACACTCTCTCAATTATTAGCTAAATTTTCTCTCTCAATTACCGGCTAAATTTGTAGCTCTCAACTACTAGCTAAATTTCTCTCTCCAAATTATCTAAACGGTTACTCCTTAATAAGTGAGTGTAGATAGATTTTGTCAAGGGAAGAAATATTAAGAACTGTACCGTTTATCTCAAGCTTAATTAATTGGCATGATAAACGAAACGTTAAAGTTCATTTCAGATGAGGTCAATTCCTACCTATCTCTAAAGCTTGGTATAAATACCGATCCAAGACTCATCCTTGGTAATATATCCAGGGCAATGGATAATGACATCCCGGGTGTTAATTCACTGGCAAACAGAGCCATCCTTTCATTAGTTAATGTAGAAGAAGACCGTGTTGCCAAACAACAGGAGAATTATGTTAAAACTGATTCGGGAATAAACTATAAAAATCCGCCTACTTATATTAATCTATATATCTTATTTGCCGTAAATCGTTCAGAATACACTGATTCATTAAAATGGCTGGCATACATTATCCAGTTTTTTCAGTACCAGAATGTCTTTACTCCAATCAGTCATCCAGCATTAGATGAAAAAATAGAAAAGCTTATTGTGGACCTGTACACGCTCAATTTCGAGCAGATCAACCATCTGTGGAGTACCATGGGCGGAAAGTATATTCCTTCAGTTTTGTATAAAGTAAGACAAATAACTATTAATGAAGATGCTGTGGTTTCGGGTGGCGGACTGATTACTGAAATCAGTAATCAGGCTAAATCTAAACTCGTGGTATCATGAACCTGAGATATAAAATACTTTTTAGCATTGAGGTCAGGCATGACTATTATACCGATACCCGGTGTAATGATTTTGAGATAAGCCACTCAGCAGAAACTGCTTCTGTTTTAAAAGGGCAGGGAATGTTATTTAAAATGGTCGGTAATAAGCTGATTGTACTGATCAGGGTAGATGAAAGTGATAAACCGCTGATTGATTTCAGTAAAAGCGGAAAATTGACTTTTTTTATGAAGCTGAACAATCCGTATTTCAATAATTTTACTAACCTGAATTATCATCCCTCTGAACCCCGGAAATATTATTTCAGTAATGCAAATCAGTCAAAGGTCGGATCCGACCTTTATCTCAATTCAAAAATTCCCATTTATAATAACACAAACGATTATCCGATAGGGACTCTTGCCTCTAACGTGTCGGATACTGTTTTTGAAGCGATAAAACCCAGCAGTAATTCCTCCAAGCGTCCATTGACGAATAAGGATTACTGGATGAACAGAGGGAAAATACAATATGTAAATTCCAATGATCTTGTTGAAGTTACCCCATTCGTATATTTATTTAATACCATTAGTGATACCGATTTTACAGTTAATATATACGGGCTGAACCATAATACCGGGGCCTATGATATGCAGGTGACCGATACTGTAAATCTTAGTTTTTCAAGTTCTCAAACCTTGGTACCTGTTCGCCTTGAGAAGCTGCCAAAGGGTTATTATAGAATAGAAGTTAATGGCGAAAGCCGGTATGTGTACACAGACAGTGATGCCGTTTACAATAATATATTTGGCATAATAGAAATCTTTAATTTTCTGCCTGCTTCCAATGCCTTCGCTTTATTTAACGGATCAGGTACGGGTAATGGCTCCTTGTTTACTATCCGTTTTCCTAACAGGTTACTTATCTGGAAATATATTGCACGAAGCAATGATGTTGTATCAGTTAGCGACAGTCGCCCCCCGCCACATAAATTATCATTCATTCCTCAGGCGGGTAATGAATTTGTATCTGCAAAGCCGGTACCTATTAGTCAAAAGCCACTGAAAACATTATCTATGGAATCTACTGCACTTGGTAACATATCAGCCATAGCTAATCCGGGCACGGATCAGCTTGGAACAATTGAAATCAATGGAGATGCTTATTACAGTGCAGAAGTGCATTTAAATTACTAACTAAAAATAAGAACATGGCAACATCTTACAGATCACCCGGTGTTTATATTGAGGAAATACCGAAGCTTCCACCATCCGTGGCGCAGGTAGAAACAGCTATTCCTGTTTTCATAGGCTACACTGCCCGAAGCGGAATAGAGGGAACACCACTTTCCACAGCTGTTATTGATGCAATAACAGTCTCGGAAGCAAAGCGAATCACATCATTGCTGGAGTATGAAACTTACTTTGGTACAGGTGTTAATGAAACATTTAGTGTAAAGATTGAAGAATCCTATACAACAGGGACCCCTCCTGTTTTAAAAAAGCGTGTAGTTACAGCATCAGTACCCGCGCCATCCATACATACGATGTATTACCAGATGCAAATGTATTTTGCTAATGGCGGAGGGCCATGTTATATTATCAGTGTTGGAAATACAACTGCAGCTACAATTTCGAAAACAAATTTAATTGCCGGGCTTAAAATGTCCAGCCGGTATGATGAACCCACCCTGATTGTTTTTCCACAAGCTGTTAATATTGCCGGAGCCGGTGATGCCTATGATGTGTATGATTCTGCATTGATGGAGGCAGGTAAATTACAAGATCGTTTTGTAGTCATGGATTGTCATGGAGATGATCCGGAAACCTTGCGTGCGGTTTCCGGAATAGGAACTACTGATCTCAAATATGGTGCAGCATATCATCCGTTTTTGCGCACTTCCTTAAATTATCTGTATAGTCTTGATACACTTACAGTTATATGGAAAAGCGATAAAAATGACGATGGCGATTTAACTGATGCCGATGATAAAGATCTTCCTGCAGCTCCGTACAATACCTTGCCTACCGAATTACAATCCCTTGTAAAACTTGAACTGGATAAGCAGAGGGTTATTCTATCTCCAGGCAGTACGGTGGTGGGTGTTTACGCATTGGTTGACAGCACCAGGGGTGTTTGGAAAGCACCCGCTAATGTTAGCCTTAATATGGTTTCCGGACTTACAAAACAGGTCACTGAGGAAGCACAGGGAGGTTTAAATGTTGATTCTGTAGCTGGTAAATCGATTAATGTGATACGGGCCTTTACCGGGAGAGGAATTTTAATATGGGGGGCAAGGACCTTAGCCGGTAACGATAATGAGTGGAGATATATTCCGGTGCGCCGCTTCTTTAACATGGTTGAAGAGAGCTGTAAAAATGCTTCCGGAGGTTTTGTTTTTGAACCAAATGACTCGAATACCTGGGTTAAAGTTCAGGGTATGCTGGAAAACTTTCTGGTTACATTATGGAGACAGGGGGCATTGCAAGGTGCTAAACCTGAACATGCATTTTATGTTTCTGTTGGACTAAACAAAACAATGTCTGCTTTAGACATACTGGAAGGTAGAATGATTGTTGAAATAGGTTTGGCGGTTGTAAGGCCTGCAGAATTCATAATTCTGCGTTTCAGTCATAAAATGGCGGAAAGTTGATTTTAATTATAAATAATTTAATCTGTTTAAAAAGCACATTATGGCAACATATCCTCTTCCCAAGTTCCACTTCCTTGTTCAATGGGGTGGCACACGTATCGGTTTTTCTGAAGTAACAGGATTAGATATACAAATTGAACCCATAGAATACCGCGAAGGATCCAGTCCTCAGTATTCAAAAATAAAAATGCCCGGTATGCAAAAATCAAGCAACATTACACTCAAACGCGGAACTGTTGCAAGTGATAAAGAGTTTTATACCTGGATAAAAACGGTAAATCTGAATACAATAGAACGAAGGGATTTAACCATTTCTTTATTAAATGAAAATCATGAACCTGTTATCAGCTGGAAAGTCATGAATGCTTTTCCGATTAAGGTACAAGCCAGCGATTTGAAAGCAGATGGTAATGAAGTAGCTATTGAAACCATTGAATTAGCTCATGAAGGCCTGGATATTATGAATTAACGCATCTTTTAACAGATACCGTTCATTTAACATTAAGCTGCATTTATCATGGCTAAAGCACCATCAGCCGGCGGATATTATCCTCCGGTAGGTTTTCATTTTAAGGTAGAATTTGTAGGTATAGGCAACGACAATGATCTGCGCTTTCAATCTGTTGCAGGCCTCAGTATAGAATATGATACCGAATCCTATAAGGAGGGGGGAGAGAATAGATTTGAGCACAAATTGCCCTTAAGAACCAAGTACCCGGATCTTTCTTTAAAGCGGGGTATGCTTACAGATTCTAAAGTAATTCAATGGTGTTTGGATGCTCTGCAAAACCGGGATATTAAACCTGCACAGATTATTATCAGTTTGCTTAATGAAGAGCATCAGCCCTTAAAAACATGGAATGTATATAATGCATGGCCAAAGAAATGGTCGGTTTCGGACTTTAATTCGCAGGATAATTCCTTAGTAATTGAAACGCTTGATCTGAGTTATAATTATTTCACATTGAATTGATATGTCACTCGAGATAAAAGAACTGAACATACGGGTTACAGTTAACCAGCCGCAGCCAGAAAGTGATTCGGCCGCTGTTGCCCAAAGCCAGGCTGACAAGCCGGATAATGAGGCTGTAATTCAGCAATGTATCGAGCAGATAATCGAAATTTTTAACAATAAAAATGAAAGATGATGGCACAGGGACAGCTCGAAAAAATAAAAATACTGGCTTATAATAATCCGGATTATGCCGATAACCATAAGATAGGCGATACGTTTACTGCCATGGTAAATCCGGAAACCTACGTGCTGGATTATAAAGTTGAGTTTACAGAAGGCCAGGGAACCGGGACGAGTGCTGCAACACAGCGGTTTAATGTAAAAAAGCCTGAGGAAATGGCCTTTGAGTTTCTATTTGATTGTACAGGCATTATCAACGGAGAAAAAAAGGCAAGCATACATGATGAGGTAGAGGCATTTAAGCAAATGCTGCTTGAATATGATAGCGCATCGCATGAGCCAAAGCATTTCAAACTGGTTTGGGGAAATTTTATTTTCAAAGGGCGCTGTAATTCCTTAAGCATTACCTATAAGTTATTTAATCCGGATGGCAGTCCCATCAGGGCTATTTGCAAAGCCGGTTTTAAAGGCAGTGTTGAAGAGACTTTGCGGGTGGCAACAGAAAATCCTCAATCAGCTGATTTAACACATTATCGTACAGTAAAAATGGGTGATACTTTACCATTGATGTGTTACAATATTTATGGGGATTCGAAATATTATCTGCAGGTAGCCGGGGTCAATAAGCTTTACAATTTCAGGCATTTGATACAGGGCACAGAATTGTTTTTTCCCCCAATGGTAAAAGCTCAGAATTAATATGCCGAATGAAAGAACGATCGCTTCTGATGCACCGAAAAGTGTTTGTACATACACAATACTTTCAGAAGGGAATGAAGTGTCAAAAACCTATCATGTATTATCTATAATAGTGAACAAAGAGATTAATCGGATTCCTTCTGCCACCCTCATAATACTGGATGGCGAAGCCTCCAGTGGATCGTTTGATATTAGTAACAAAGCTGATTTTGAACCAGGTAAAAGGTTAGAGATAAAAGCAGGTTACCGGAGTGATGAAGAAACAATTTTTAAGGGTATCGTTATTAAACACGGTATTAAACTCAGAAAAACTGCTTCGGTATTAATGGTTGAATGTAAAGATGAAGCTGTTAAAATGACCATAGCCGCTAAAAGTAAATATTTCAAAGATGTAAAAGATAGTGAAGTTATTGAGGATCTGATAGACTTACATGGAATAGAAAAGGATGTAGAAACAACACTCATTTCACACAAAGAAATTGTGCAGTACAATACAACAGATTGGGACATGATGTTATGCAGAATTGATGCAAATGGATTATTGTGTATTGCTGACGATGGCAAGTTAAGTATCGCTAAACCCGACTTCTCATCTGCATCAGTACTTACCGTTCAATATGGAGCAACAGTGTATGATCTTGATGCTGAAATTGATGCCAGACTTCAGTTTAAATCAGTAAAAGCAAGTGCGTGGAATTCAACAGATCAGGAAATGCTTACCGGGGTTGAAGCAGAGGATCCCGGTGTGCCGGATACCGGAAATATTACAGCTGATACACTTGCGGATATATCAGGAGAGGAAAGCTTTCAGTTACAGCACAGCGGAAAGCTGAGTGAACAGGAGCTTCAGCAATGGGCCAATGCTAAAATGCTCAAACACAAGCTGGCTAAAATAAGAGGCCGCGTTACAACAGATGGAACGGCGGCTGTAAAACCGGGAAAAATGTTTGAGTTAAAAGGGGTTGGAGAGCGTTTCGAGGGGAAATTGTTTGTAACGGGGGTTCGGCATCAGGTAGCTAAGGGCAATTGGCAAACTACCCTGCAATTTGGCATCAATCCCGAATGGTTTGTACAAACTTATCCGGTACAGCAGCCATTAGCCGGTGCGCTGTTACCTGCCATTCAGGGCTTGCAGATTGGCATTGTAACAAAACTGGAAGGCGACCCGGATGCTGAGGATCGCATAATGGTTCGTCTGCCTCATATTAGTTCAGAAGATGAGGGGATTTGGAGCAGGATAAGTACTCTGGATGCAGGTAGTGACAGAGGAACTTTCTTCAGGCCTGAAATAGGAGATGAAGTTATTGTCGGGTTTATAAATAACGATCCACGTCATGCTGTGATATTGGGGATGTGTAACAGCAGTAAAAATGCCGCACCATTAGAGACCAGTGATGATAATCATGAGAAAGGATATGTATCACGAAGCGGCATGAAAGTAATATTCAATGATGAAAAAAAGACAGTCAGCATAGAAACTCCATCAGGAAATAAATTTCTTCTTTCGGAAGAAGATAAAGCCATAAAAATGGAAGATCAGCATGGAAATAAATTCAGCATGGATCAGGATGGGTTTAAAATAGAAAGTATCAAAGATATTGTGCTGAAAGCGGCAACAGATATAAAAGCGGAAGGGGTAAACATAAATTTAAAAGGAAGTGGAGGAATTAAAGCTGAAGGTAGTTCAACAGCGGAAATATCTTCAGGAGGAAGTACAACGGTTAAAGGATCGGTTGTGAAAATTAATTAAGAATAAATGCCTGCAGCAGCAAGAGTTGGTGATATGCATGTTTGTCCGATGGTGACCGGAACAGTTCCTCATGTGGGAGGTCCGGTATTGCCGCCAAGGGCACCAACAGTTTTAATTGGTGGTATGCCTGCCGCTTGTGTTGGTGATATGCTTACCTGTACCGGTCCGCCGGATACTATAGCTGCCGGTTCATCCACAGTTATGATCTGTGGAAAACCTGCCGCCAGGATGGGTGATTCAGCGTCACATGGGGGTTCAATAGTAGCAGGCTGTCCAACAGTAATAATCGGTGGTTAAATTTTTGTTATGGCAGAGGTAAAAACAAATGATTTCCTGGGGCGGGGCTGGAGTTTTCCGCCGGAATTTAATATTACAGCTCAGTCTGTGGAAATGACAGAGAAGGTTGATGACATCTATAAAAGTCTTGAGATTTTACTGTCAACCAGAGTTGGTGAACGGATAATGCAGCCCAAGTTTGGTTGTAATATGGATGAACTGATCTTTGAATCGCTGGATACAGCCACAAAAACTATCATCATAGATAAAATCAAAACTGCTATACTCTATTTTGAACCACGTATTGATGCCAAAAAGATAGAGTTGAATACCGACAATGAATTAGAGGGCATTATTGTACTCGAAATTGAATATGTAGTAAGGGCAACAAATTCACGTTTCAATTTTGTTTACCCTTATTATCGTAACGAAGGAACCGAATTGCAATTTATAAGCACTAATAATCCTGTAGCATTTTAAGCCATGGCTTGCTTAACTAACAAAAATCCCTTAGTAAGAGGCGGTACCAGCCAGGAACAGCGCCTGCTTAATGAAATGAAAAAGGGGTACGTGAGCATTGATGAGCGTGATTATGCTGACTGGATTGTTTTTGCAGGTAAATTTTCTGCCTGCCTTAATTATTATGATCTGAATAATAAGGTTGTTAATAACTGGCAGCCATTCTTTGAAAGTGATGTATCTGCAGTATTAGGTTCAATCGCTATACAAGACATTGATGAGTATAAACTCGAAATAAAAACCAGGTTTGATATTTTAAAAAAGAATGAACAGCAGGTAAATCTTAAAAAAGAAAGTTTAAGCGCTGTAATTGCGGGTGTACTTACTTTATCTAAAGCATTAGATTTCTATACTTCAAAACTGGCCGATGATAACCAGCTAAAAATTAATATCCGGAACCTGGTTCATGTCAAATTACAACCAGCACTGCAAAAGCTGCTTGCATATTATAAAGGCGGAAAAATAATGAACCTGATTAAGGATAAAGATCAGCCCGGCTGGAAAGTTCTCGGTATTCCCGTTGAAAAAGCTTCTGTTATTCTGGCAAAAGGATTATCCTCTATGTGGTTTAAAAATGAGTCTGACTGGACTGGATTTTATACCGGTATTCCTGAGGACAAAAGCATTTATGGTGATCCTGCCTCAGATCCGATCAGAAAGATAAATCATGCTGCTAATCATAATTTATTCAGAGGAATATTCGACCAATTTTTAATGTCCTATGCCAGGATCATTAAAGAGTCTGAAACAGCATTAATGCAAAGTTTTACTACAGTAAATAATCATACACCTGATTATACGCTGTTCCTGAGTTTTTTACAGCTTTTCCGATATTCAAAAGAACATATAAATACATTAACTCAATCTCATTTAGACTTTTACTATAAAGATGTTTTAAGGATTAAATCACAACCTGAAACTCCTAATAAAGCACATATTCTGTTAGAGCTTGCTAAACAAGCAGATACCTATATGCTAAAAAAAGGCACCTTACTAAAAGCAGGAAAAGATAGCCTGGGCAAAGAGGTGTTTTATGCAATGGATAAAGATGTGATCTTTAACAAAGCTAAGGTTACTAAACTCATGTCTGTCTATAGGGCCAACGCTGCTGATAATTACTCTTCAATTAACAATACAGGTAGAATATTCGCCTCTCCAATCATCAATTCTGCCGACGGACAGGGCGCTGAAATTGAAACTGAGTTTAAAGAGTGGCACCCGTATTTAAATAAAGATCTGGTTGACGGCGTATTAACTAATATCCGGATGCCCCCGGCACAAATTGGGTTTTCAATAGCTTCTTCAAATTTATATTTAACTGAGGGCGAACGACTTGTCAATATCAAATTTGCCCCGGCATTTACTGCAAATCAGCTCACTGCTTTAGGATCTGTTGAATGTTATTTAACTACAGAAAAAGGCTGGTATAAAGTAAGCACTCAAACCTGGAGTGCTGGTACAATCGCTGGGCCGGTCGATGTAAGTGTATTATCCATTAAAATCCCTGGTGATGTCGCTGCTGTTACAGATTATAATCCTTCCGTACACGGGGGATTATTTAACTGCAAGGTTCCGATGCTAAAAGTTTACCTGACTAATACAAGCAATGCGGTTTATAAATACGATTTGCTACGGGATATTAATATCAGTAACATAGAAGTTGAAGTAAAGGTCGGGCTTGATGCTAATGATGTAATTATAAATGGCGGATTAAAAGACCTGCTTTTATCAAATGATTTTGGTGAGCTGGATCCTTCAAAACCTTTTCTTCCTTTTGGTCCGGCGCCTAAGGCAGGGGCTTCCCTGATTATTGGAAACAAGGAGCTGTTTAAGAAAAAGGCAAAACTATATTTTAGTGTAGGCTGGAAAGATCTGCCTTCGGGTACCGGAGCTATTGATTATGACACAGCAGCAGTATCCGGGGCAACTGATTACAGCCCCAGGGTAAGTTTGTTTTCTCTTGAAAAGGGAGTCTGGAAGGATCCTGATATAGAATTAAGCATACTAAGTGACTCGAACGTATCATCACCAAGTCCGAATATTAGTTTTCCAACTTCCTTTTATCAATTGTCAGATGATGTTATTGCAGAATATTCTGAAAACTACAGCCAGTATAATATCAGTTCAAATAAGAGTTTTCTTAAACTTACATTGAAAGATGGTTTTGGGCATGTGGAATATCAAAAGCAATTAACACTCTATCTGATCGATAAGGCCAAGCCAGCACCAGCAGGTCTTACAGAGCCAACAGAACCATATACACCTGCGGTTGAAAAAATATCACTTCATTATAAAGCGGCTGTTACTGCTGATATCAGTGATCCGGCAGATTTTGATGATCGCGAAATTCGATTTTTCCATCTTTATCCATTTGGAGAAGCGGAACAGCATGCAAGCTTGAATGGCGGTGGCGAAATTTCCTTATTGCCGAATTTTACTGGCAGTAATGAAAATGCCGGAGAACTGTACATCGGTATAGAAAATTTACAATCAGGACAGGGTGTAGCTTTGCTGTTTCAGGTATTAGAAGGTACAAGTAACCCTTTACTTGACAAGCCTGAAAAGCACATTACATGGAATTATTTAAGTAATAATGCCTGGAAAAAATTCGATGATCAATCGGTAACAGATAATACAGGTCAGCTCGTACAATCGGGTATTATATCGTTTATTATTCCGGCCGATGCAAGCAGAGAGAATACCATTTTAGAACCCGGTTATATCTGGTTACTGGCAGCAGTAGAAGAACAGGCAGAAGCGGTTTGTAAGATGCTTTCTGTAGATGCACAGGCAGCGGTGGTTACCTTAGCACCAAATAACAACGCTGTCGAATTTCAACAGACAGCTTTGCCGGCCGGCAGTATTTCAAAACTGAAAGAAGCTTCCTCATCAATTAAGAAAATTAAACAGCCATATCCTTCCTTTGGCGGTAGGTCTGCTGAAACTTCTGAACAGTATTTTATCAGAGTAAGTGAACGTTTGCGTCATAAATCCAGAGCCATAACGATTTGGGATTACGAACATTTAGTACTTGAAGCTTTTCCTTCAATACATAAGGTTAAGTGCTTGAATCATACCAGCTTTTCAGGTAATGATTATAATGAACTTGCACCCGGGCATGTAACAATAATTACGATTCCTGATTTAATAAACCGCAATGATGCAAATCCGCTGCGCCCTTATACAAATCAGAATGTTCTGGAACAAATAGAAACCTTTTTAAAAAAGAAGATTTCCTGCCACGTAAAACTGGATGTCAGACATCCTCAGTTTGAAGAAGTGAGACTGGAGTTCAAATTAAAGTTGATCAGCGGGCTCGAGTTTAATTATTACCGCGAATTATTGCAGAAAGAAATAACGGAGTTTCTTACACCCTGGGCATATGGTAAGGCAGCAGATATTGTTCTGGGAGGTAAGGTACATAAATCTGTTCTCATAAATTTCATAGAGGAGCGCAGCTATGTAGATTTTATAACTGATGTGAAGATGTATTATCGGACTGATGAAAGTCTTACCGAGAGTTCTGATACTGATACCATTGAGGCCTCAACTGCCAAATCTGTTTTAGTATCGGCACCATCATCAAAACATACTATTTGTGAGGTAGGAGTAGCTTGTGTATTAATGTAAGTGCCGGGGGAATTTAATGATATACGAAATACCGAAAAGAAACTATGGCTGAAAATATTACCATATTGAAAAATCCGGTTCTCAACAACAGTGAAGACTTTAACTTCCTGCGTTCAAAAGGAATGGAATATATTGAAGCTTTAAGCAGTAGTTTATGGACTGATTATAATATACACGATCCAGGTATCACTCTTCTCGAATTACTTTGTTATGCAATTACTGACCTTGGCTATCGAACATCTTTTGATATTAAAGATATTCTTGATGAGGCACCAGGTGTAAAAGCTGATCATAATAAGCAGGCCTTTTTTACTGCCAGGGAAATTCTTACGGTCAATCCCTGGACAATTCAGGATTATCGCAAGTTGCTGATTGATATTGACGGGATAAAAAATGCATGGCTCTTCTGTAAGGAGATCTCTTGTGATGATCTCCTTATATACGCCAATTGTGCCAAAAGTATATTGCAATATTCGCCGCCAACTGAACATCAGATAATAATTAATGGCTTTTATGATGTTCTGATTGAATTTGAGGAAGAAGAAGGTGTGGGAGATCTTAACAGCGGTAAGATAAAGTATAATTTCAGTTTTACTACTGATTCGCTTAACCTGGAATATTCAACTGCTGCAATCGAAATGCGTTTGCCTGCCTGGCATGATTTAGAGGCAAATAAGTCCGTTTACAAATCATTCAGGAGCACTGATACTGTAATTACAGGCATTATAGTCAAGTTTATTTCTGGCAATAAAGGCGATAACTCCAATATTCCTCAAAATGAACTGGCCAGAGCTTTGCGTAAACCGCTTTATGCGACAATTGATATCATTTATGCTACCGATAAGGCTGATTTAACAGTCACAGAAACATTAACCCTTTCAGATATTCCGTTTACTGTGTCATTCAGCAGTGAATCTGATAGAAAAATTATACAGTTGAGCGATCTTGCATTAGCTATTGAAGATTCTTCTGCATCTGGAATTATACCCAAATACCTTGAAAAAATTAAGAAGGCTGATGAAGTCATAGCGGAAACAAGGTCAGTACTGCATCAGCATCGTAATCTCTGTGAAGATTTTTGTTCTGTAAAAGGTATAGAAGTAGAAGACATGGCAATCTGCGCTGATATGGATCTAAGTTCTGATGCAGATATCGAACAGGTGATGGCTCGGGCTTATTACCTGATAAGTCAATATTTTAGTCCTGATATCCGCTTTTACTCCCTGAAAGAACTACTTCAGGCAGGTACAGCTGTTGAGGAGATCTTTGAAGGTCCGAAATTAAACAGCGGATTTATTAATAATAATGAGCTGGACCAAACCCGACTTAAAGAGGAACTATATACCTCAGATATAATCAATCTGTTAGCTGATATCCCGGGGGTAATTGCTATCAGGAACCTGGTTATTGTAAAGTATGATAAAGAAGGCAATCGTATTCAGAGCGAATCCTGGACGATGCCGGTTACATTGAATCACCAGCCCCGCTTGTATATAGAAGGCTCTAAATTTTTGTTATTTAAAAATGGTCTTCCTTTTCTTCCCGACAAACTGGAACTGTCTGATTCACTCCAGGTTATCAGAGGGATGAATGCGCATCTTCAGTACTCAGTAACTGATAATGATCTGCCTGTTCCTGAAGGAACATATTATCAGCTGAATAGCTATCAGCCGGTACAATATGGTTTGCCTTTAACCTACGGATTGGGTGATGGGGGTTTGCCTTTGAATGCCCCGGATAAAAGACGTGCTCAGGCAAAACAACTGAAGGCCTTTCTGCTCGTATTCGAACAGATTCTGGTTAACTATCTGGAACAATTAAGTCATGTGAAGGACTTATTTTCACTAGATAAAACTGTTTCAAAAACATATTTCAGCCGGCTTCTTGATAATGATGATATCAATGGGATCAGCGATTTGTATGCCCAGGTGAATGGTGCAATAGTAGATCAAACAACCCTGGATGATTTAACAGAATCTAAAACGGTTTTTCTCGATCGCAGAAATCGTTTTCTGGATAGTCTGATGGCCCGTTTTGCCGAGCGCTTTACAGACTATGCACTCATGCTTTATTCTTATGAAGGGAATAAAAAACTGGCAGATAAAATTCTCATAAACAACAAGATCAGCTTTCTCAAAGATCTGCCTTTTATGAGCGCTAACAGGGCTAAAGCATTTAACTATAAAGATGCCGGACACGTATGTGATAATGAAAATATTGCCGGATTAAAAATGCGGATTGAGCGTCTGTTAGGTCTTAAAAAGGCCGGAGACTATTTTGAATTGTATGAAGAACGGGATATAGACAATGTTTCATTCGAACAGAGGTGGCGCTTAGTTGACGATGACGGAAATATTTATATCAGCAGCAGTACCAGATATACAGACCCGGATTTAACGCTTGCAGAAGCAAAAGCACAAAAAGAAATTGATGAGGTGCTGAAGTATATCATAACAGAAGGCAGCTTTGAGATAAAGAAGGAGAAGAAATGGGTTCTTAACTTAAAAGATGAGAGCGGAGAGACCATAGCCACACGCAAACAAAGTTTCCCCACAGAAGCAGCGGCAATTGAGGCTCGTGATGAAATAATAAAGTATGTTAAACAGATACAGCTTTCTGATAAAATATTTATTGTGGAGCACCTTTTACTGCGCCCTCGAAATATTCCGGGCACTTTAATTGTGAATGGCGATCCTCTCCTTGGTATCTGTATTCCGGGCACTTGTGATTTATGCGGTCAGGAGGATCCATACTCATTCAGGATGACTATCGTAATGAACGGGGAAGCTGGTCTGGCAAATTCGGGCATCGCATTCCGCCGCTTTGCTGAAGATACGATCCGCATGGAAATTCCTGCACATCTGGCACTTAAAATTTGCTGGGTAAGTAACCTGCAGCTTGAAAAATTTGAACAATTGTATTGTGCCTGGTTAAATGAACTTGCAAAGAATGAACAGGATACATTGGCCTTACATACCAAACTAACGCTACTCCTGGAGGAATTTATAAAGCTTAAATCAGTTTACCCTAAAGCTTCTTTGCATGATTGTGCAGATGGCAACGACGAAAACAGGGTGTATCTGGATCAAACAATAATATAGAAATTTAAAACCTTTGTTATGTTAGCTTCAAAACTCAATTACCCGGAATTTGTTCCAGATCAGCTGCTTAGCTCGGAACACTTAAACCAGCTGTTCGAATACCTTGAGGAACAGGGCAGGCTTAGCAGGACCAATCTGATTGGCATTGGTATAGTATGTGGTTTGGAGCTTCAACCTTCTGCGGATGGGAAGTCAATATACATCACCAAAGGTTGCGGTGTAACATCCGAAGGGTATTTAATTTCTGTTGAGGGGATTAATTATACAAAATATAAGGATTTTAATGCTGTGCAGGACAGACTTTACAACAGGTTTGTTGATAGCAGAAGACAGCCCCGTTTTCATATTGATGAACTGAAACAGGACTCAGTAGAGGATGCAACTGATCTTGACGCTGATTTCCTGAAAAATAAAATTGTTCTGCTATTCGTCGAAATTCTTGAAGAAGGTGCCAAGAATTGTAATCCTAATTCCTGTGATGATAAAGGTATTAATGTAACAGTAAGTTTTAAGCCTCTGCTGATTGATATAAACGATGCCAAGTCCCTGCAGAGTGGAAATAATGGAACTTCAAATAACAAAATCCGGTATCTTGATGAATTGAGAATGTCAAGGTTTGATGTGTCGGCGACTTTACTGGCTGATACATCAGCAATATTTGAAGCATACCAAAAGGTTTTAAATAACACATTCCTTACCAAAACAGAGTCGGTTTTAACAGAAGCCTACAACACAATTGCGCCTTTGGTGCTGGATGTTTATCCGGCTAATCCCTTTAATAATCTGTCGGGCAGCTTTAATTTTATTAATGATAAAAGCATAAGCGGCAAACAGCTAATTAATATTCAATATTACTATGACCTTTTCTCAGACCTTTTGCTGGCCTATGAAGAGTTTCGTCATGTTGCAACCCGGGCCATCAGCATGTGCTGCCCTGATAGCAATTTGTTCCCCAGACATTTAATGCTTGGCTTAGCCAGTGTGGATACTTTAAAATCTACAGGTGAGTATAGAGATTATTTTATTCCATCACCTGTTTTGAAATCAAATTTATACCTGACGAGGGAATTAAGAGCCTTATTTACACGCATTGTATTATTAATAGCAAAGTTTTCTCTTCCTCCGGTTACAGCGGGGGATTTTAAGGAGAAATATCAAAATGCAAAGCGGGTCAGGATTACTCCCGGTAAATTTGGTACAATACCTCTTTCAGAAAAATCAATACCT
Source organism: Pedobacter sp. (assembly GCA_036677005.1). Classification (GTDB taxonomy): domain Bacteria; phylum Bacteroidota; class Bacteroidia; order Sphingobacteriales; family Sphingobacteriaceae; genus Daejeonella. Next base: position 43,226 of record JAKFBV010000023.1, on the reverse strand, counting down.
TTTTATTACAATCCGGTTGTTGGGGATCTTAAATTATTCCGCTTTTGGAATTATGAAAAAACAAGTCTGGGCAGGGAAAAACGAATTTTATCATACAATGTTCAGGATTATAATACCAGTGATGATGATATAATGAATCCTCTTAATTATGATTTAGAACCCAATAACTTTCTCAGAATAGAGGGACATGTAGGCATGAATTATAAGGACGCCCTGAGAAGTATTATTTCCATTAAAAATGAAAAACGTTTGCCATTTGAGGTTATCGCCTTAAGCGGAGACGTTAAATCCTTACGCACACAGATCAAAGAATTATCGGCCGGGTCAAAAGGTGATTTATTAAACGATTTGGGTCCTGAAAAAATAAAATGCCAGTTTAAAGACCTCGAATCCATATATGATGCACTGGCTACCGGCTTTACCTGCACCTTGTGCGGTGAAATGAAATACTTTTACAATATGCCGGGGGGAAATACAACTTTACCTGCCCCTTCGTCTGTCATACCTCAGGTACCTCTGTTAAAAAAATGTGACAGGAGGTTCAGATTTAAAGCAAATTCGCTTGGGCATGAGTTTGAAATATATTATAACGAAATTAAAGATGATGATTACATCGGCTCAAATGTTTTGCTGAATAATCAAACTGACCTTAAAGATGGCGAACAAAATAATACTGCCGCTTATGCCTTATTGTACTATATCGAAAAGCTTTCAGAAAGTATTTCTTCGAATCTTGGCGATTTTGATATAAAGATTTTTATCAGACGGCAGACGGACCTTATCAGGGTTGCTGAATATTTGAAAAATTTAATTAGCAAAGCTAAGGCAACAAATATCAGCATCCTGACTGAAGATATAATTGACCATCTGGATGTACTGATTTACAACTGTAAGCAAGTTCAGTTTTTATCATTATACCGTGATTATTTAATCCGCTTATTTTCTGTCCTTCTACAGCAGAAATTTGCATTTTTTATCAGAAAGCATCCGGGAATACAGCATAAAGCCGGTGTAAGCATAGGGGGCACTTTTATATTAGTCTATCATGAAGAGGTAATTGAACCGGAGAGAAAAGAAATCACTAATGTAATGGAAAAGAGGTACGTAGAGTCGTCAGATTCAACCCATTCAAAGTCAGGTGAAGAAAGTTCAAATACGTATATAGCAATTGATCCTGAAGATGATGACGATCTTTTTTCTAAAAAAGACGTAGAAGTGCTCCGGGAACTGTTTGTCGAAAAGGACATTAACCAGAACTTAGAGAACTTAATTGGCGAAATAGATGATGGAACTGTAATAGCTGATTTTTATCTGCCTTATCTGTGTTATTCTGATTGTCAGCCAATTAACTTTATTATAAATGAAAGTAAACCGCCAGCGGAGAAGCTTAGCATTGATATAAAAATTAAAGAATTCTGTTCTGATGATAAACAGGCCTATGCGGTATTTGTTTCGCCTGAAGGTGGAACAGCAAGCGGAGAGGGTATAGTTACAGCTGCCGATAATACGGTTACTTTTCAGCCATCAATCGTTGATCTTCAGACCGGTACTCAGAAAAGTATAAAAATTACTTATACAAAAGATGGAGAAACCGTTTCAGTTGATGTTTTAGTTTTTAAGAAGCCAATTGCTGCATTTGACTTTAAAGGAGACCTTAATGTAAATGAGATAAGCTTTATCAATAAATCTCAGTTTGCTGACAAGTTTGAATGGGATTTTGGTGATGGTGGAACATCTGATGAGAATAGTCCGAAGCACACCTATACTAACGGAACCTTCACTGTTAAATTGAAAGTAAGCAATGGAATATGCTCAAATACCGCGAGCAAAACAGTAGATATAAAAAGTCCGGTTGTGAAAACCTGCTTGCCTGTGAGCCAGATAATTGAAGCATTTAAGAATTTAGAGTCCATTGATCTGCAACTTTTTAGAATTTTTGTTAATGCTTATCCTTCTTATCAGGATATTGCTGCATTTTTTAAAGAATTTGAACAGATTTCTACTGAAGAAACCGATAAACAGATTGAATTCTTGGCTGTTCAGGAGATAAATGCCAGAATTAATGAATGGCTGGAAAAACTGATTGAACTGGTACTGAACAGTGATTTGCAGTTAATTGCTGCAAACTTATACAGGATCCTCGAAAATCTTACCATGTATATTTCCTGTATTCAGAAAGAAGATGTGAATTCAGCTAAGGTTTCCATGGCAGGTACATTTGATTTAATCATCAGTCAGATCGAAATGATCAAATCACTTCCTGACCTTTCTGATCCTTTGAAAGAGCTGATAAAGACCCTTACAGAAGATCTGTCTGCTGAGTTGACAAGGATCAAAGACAATAAAGAAGAGAGCAGTAAGCCTGTTTATTTTGAAATAATTCAAAAATTACTTGAGCTGATAAAATCAATCAATTTATAAAGTGACTTCAATTAATGGAAATATTATCCGGAAGCAGATCATTGATGTAATTGTCAATGCACCGGTTAATGGTTTTGAGTTTCAAAACGAAGTTCAAAGCCTTTGCCGTCTTAAATTGAAGACCGGACTGGAAAACTTAATGCTAAAATATGATTCAATGGAGGATGTAATCCGTATTGATCTGTTGTTTGCAGAGGTTGAATACAATAGTTTAGCGGATTTTCAAAATTTGTTTGCAGAGAAGATACTGGCTGAAATTGAAAAGCAACTGGATGAAAAAATAAGTTATTCCTATGCATCAAATACTGATTTAAATTGGTCAAAAGCAGACAGATTGCTCAATTTATTGGTTTTTTATCTCCGCAAAGGGTTTTTACCATGGTGGAGCACTGTTAAAACATCATCTGATTGGCAGGGACAATTAAATAAGCTTATTTCTGAGGAAAATGGACCCGCTGACTGGACGATACTTTACCCGGCACTTAAAGAAAGTGGGGTCAGAACGCGGTTATTGGAGATCCTTAACCAGGAGCAGTTTTGGAAATTAATTGAGAGTTTAACAGAAGTTAACACGGGCAGTCTCAGGGCTGATTATGAAATTATCCTGAGCACTTTTAAGAACACCAAAGAAAAGCACATTTTTGGACAGCTTTATAAAAACCTTTTATTATACTCAATTTCCGTAGCCAGGAATGGCAAAACTCTTATTGATTTGTTTTCAGGTATCCTGACCAATGACATTGAATTAAAATACCCTGAGCTGCTTTCCTTAATTATTATTGATAAGATTAATACGCCTGCATTGAGAGATTCTGTGGTTAAGGCAATGCGAAAATCTGTGAATAATCCTTTGGAGATTCGCATAAAAGAAACAAGATCAGCTGATAATACAAAATTTGAAAAAAAACTGCCTGCCGAACGCGGCTTCAAACAAGATAGCCCAACAGAAAAGGAGGAAATTTATATTAATAATGCCGGCTTAATCATTGTTTCGGCCTTTTTACCGATGTTTTTTAATGATATCCGGTTAATTTCAAAAGCAGGAGTTTTAGACAGTAATAAGGCAATCGCAGTGATGCAATATATTGTCACTGGCCAGGATGAATATGAAGAATTTGAAGCAGTGTTAGCTAAAATACTATGCGGAATAGAAATAAGTGATCCGATTTCAAAATATAGGTTAAGCAGAAAGGAAAAGCATAAAGTAAAAGACCTGCTGGAATCAGTTGTGGAACATTGGGCAGCATTAAAAAGTACATCTGCAGATGGATTAAGAGGCTCATTTTTACAAAGGGAAGGCAAATTGAATTTTAAAAATAATAATTGGGACCTGAAGGTTAAACAGGAAGCTTATGACATGCTGATATCCCATATTCCATGGAATATCAGTCTGATAAAACTGCCCTGGATGAAGGGTATGCTCAATGTAGAGTGGACTTAACAATAGATGTATTATGCAGTATCCTAACAAAACAATTAAAGAAGGCGAGCCCGATAAAACAATAGTTTTAGCAATCCAGAATCGTTTGATGGAGCTTGGATTCGGCTCATTTGAAGGAACAGGAGTTTTTGGCTCCAAAACCAAAGCTGTTGTGAAGCAATTTCAAGCTACTCATCGTGATGATATGGGTAATGCATTAGAGGTTGACGGTAAGGTAGGAGCCATTACCTGGGCGGTTCTTTTCGGTACGGTTAGTGTTCCGGCTTCTATTGATGCGCCGAATATCATGCTTACCCAGGCCATACAAATTGCCAGATCACAGGTTGGGGTAATGGAGGATCCACCTGGAAGTAACAGAGGTGCTGAGGTCAATAAATATCTGCATTCTGTAGATTGTCCCCCGGGATCGTACTGGTGCGCAGGATTTGTTTATTGGTGCTTTAAGGAGGCAGCCAGAAACCTAAACAGAGAAAATCCGCTTTATAAAACAGGAGGATGTTTAATGCATTGGAACAATTCGCAAGGTAAAAAGATTAGAGGTGCCGAAGCGGCAAATAACCCTTCATTGGTTAAACCAGGGCAGGTGTTCATTATAGATCATGGAAGTGGCATGGGACATACGGGTATTATTGAAAAAGCAGAAGGCGGATTTATCCATACAATTGAAGGAAATAGTAACCCAACAGGAAGCAGTAATGGGATTGGTGTATTCCAGCTTCAACGAAAGATTGTAAAAATAAATAAGGGTTTTATAGAATATAATTAAAGCCTGATTAAAACAGACCAGCAAGGTGTTCGCAGCTCCAGAAAATACGTTTAAAAGCACTAGTATTGCCCGGAAACAGGCAGATACAAGTACTGCTTTTTTTCGAAAATCTGATGAGGCAGGCTTTTTTGGTGAAAAAGGCTCAACTGCATTTTTTGGTCCGGCTGTACAGGCTAAATTAACTATCAGTCAACCGGATGATCCATATGAAAAGGAGGCAGATCAGGTAGCCGAAACGGTTATGCGGATGCCCGAAACTACAAGTCAGATTGCCGGAGGCACCGATGAAGAAAAAGTACAATTAAAAGAAGAAGAACGGGATGAAGAGATCCAGCCAAAACTTCAGGTCCCGCAAATAAGTGCAATCCAGTGTAAGGAGGAGGAAGAAAGTCTACAGGCAAAATTTTATAACAGCCTGCACAGAAAAAGTTACGACGAGAATTTTGAGTTTAATGATGCCGGTAACGAGGGATCTGGTGAACAGTATTCGATCAATAGAAAATCTATTTCTTTATTTCAGTCAAATGTAATACAACGCAGCGGGAGAGGTCCCCCGCAAACTTCATCATCTTTTGAACATACATTAAGCAGCTCCAATGGAGGCGGAAGTGCTATGTCCCCTGAAACCAGAAGTTTTATGGGAAGCCGTTTTAACGCCAACTTTGACAGTGTGCGTATCCACACAGGCAGCACAGCAGAAACGCTGAGCAGCAGTATCCATGCCCAGGCTTTTACGCATGGCAATGATATCTATTTTAACAGCGGTAAATATTCTCCGAATACCGCCGGCGGAGGCTTATTGCTTGCCCACGAGCTCACTCATACCATCCAGCAAGGTGCCAGTAAAACCAATCAAACTTCACCTGCAGTTGCAAGGAAAGCAATTATTCAGCGAAGTACCGGTACAAATTCCTCTGTTCCTCAATTAAATAATGCCCTTGCAAAGGCTAAAGGAGAAGAAGGTAAAGTCAATGCCAACAAGGAGGGACCAGATGGCTATCGTGAAGGCTGGGAGCGATTATTAGAATATTTCAAAACAACATTCGGCGAAGATAAGGTCATAAGCGGAAGCGGCGGAACTGCAGTAAGCGGTGCAGTGAGTGAGATGGATATAAAGAAAAAGCGGCAGGCAATGGGCATGCGTCCCAATCAGCCAAGGCCAAGTACTGATGACAGAGTGATGCGTGATGCCATGCCAAGCTGGTGCGGTATATTCGTATTCTGGGCATTAAATAAAGGCGGAATCCCTATGAAAAAATGGGAGCTTGGAGGTCGTATGGTTAACCCTGATGCCGCAAGGACACCGGGAGAAATGCCCCAAACCGGTGATATTGCCTATCGCAATCAATTTTCTCATTTTGCAATTGTAGAGAAAGTAACTGGCAGTACAGTTACTACTGTCAACGGAAATACATCCGGTGAAGACAACCTTGGGGCACAGGTACAAACCCGTGATCATCCAATATCCGGCTGGACCGCATTTTTCGATCCTATAAAATTAAAAACCGGTGCTCTGGGTGATGGCGAAGGGGCTCAGGTTGAAGAAAAACCAAAAACTTTAAAAGAACTCAGGAAAGAGCTGTTCAATATCGACAGAAAAGAAGATGCTGATCAGGGTGAAATAGTGGGTTCAGGTGATCATACAGATATTCAAACCAAACCTGAGTTAAGCGATTGGAATGTTAGTGGCACAGGTAATCTTGTTCAAACCCAGAATGCCAATCTTAGCCAGGACAATGAAATTCAACTCAGAGAAGAGGAAGAACAAGAGGGAGAAAGATCCGGGGGCCGGATTGAACATAGTTTACAAAGAAAAAGGACTTCAGCTATACATCAGTTACCTTTTAATAAGGCTGATAGTTTTACTCAACGCAAGGAATCAGCAGACCTGACTAATTCTACTTTAGCAAATGACAGTTCAAATTATTCGTCCTTTATACAAAAACAGGAAGAAATCTCAGAAAATAACCGTGGGCCGCCGGTTTCGCAAAGAACAAATGGAGTCTCTGTACAATGTTCATGGTTTGATGATGCATTTTCTGCCGTAACATCTTTTGTTGCCGAAACTCTGGAAGCCGGAAAGCGCCTCTTCCTTAACGAGGCCAGAGATTTTGTTATGGCTATTCCTGGGTATCGTGCGCTCAGGGTCATTTTAGGTGAAGATCCTATCACCGGTGAAGAGATCGAACAGAACGGCCACAGCTTTATTGAGGCGGCGTTTGACATTATGCCGGGCGGAAGATTGTTGCACCAGAAACTGAACGAATTGGGTGCATTAAATGATGCGGCCTTATGGGTTGATCAGCAGATCGCTACCGTCCATGGATTGGTGCAGGGCGTAATTAATCGCGTTAGCCAGTTCATTGAGAGTTTAAGTTTGGAACGACTGGCATCTCCGCGCCAGTTGTTTGAAGAAGCAGGCAACATTATACACTCAACCATTCGGAGTATAATTGATTTTGCCCTTACCGCCGCCACCGAATTGCTTGAAACCGTTAAGCGATTCCTTCTAACTCAAATTGTAGAATTTGTCAGAAATCATACTACAGCTTATCCGCTCTTAAGGGTTGTCCTTGGTCAGGATCCGATAACCGACGAGCCCGTAGAACGAAATGGTACTACCATCCTGAGTGCATTGCTTGAACTGGGTGGTGAAGAGGGAATTGCTCAGCGTACCCAAATGCAGGAAACCGGAACCTTCCAGAAGGCAGCCGACTGGATAGATCGGGGTATAGGTGTATTCAGTGATGCTTACGATCAGATAAAAACCGGATTTACTACAATCTGGAGCAGAGTGTCAATAGAGAGCCTGATGCATCCTGTTGATACCTTCAATATGATTTATGATCAGTTTGCTGCACCGGTACAAAGGGTTTGGGATTTTGTAAGAGATACTGCTATAGTCATCCTCCGCTTCATCAAGGAGGTCTTAATGCGAAGATTGTCCGCCTGGGCAAGAACAGTCAGAGGTTTTGCCCTGGTTACAGTGATCATCGGAAAAGATCCTTTCACTGATGAAATTGTTCCTCGTACCATGGAAAACCTTATCAAAGGGTTTATGAGTCTGATGGAAGGTGGGGAGGATCAGTTTAATCAGCTCAAAGAATCGGGTGCTATAGAACGTACAACGGCACGCATTGAAGCAGCAATCACCAGGCTGGATATGACACCTGCTTATATTGTGCAGCTCTTCACCAGCTTATGGAATTCCTTTAGCTTAAATGATCTTGCTCAGCCGATACAAGCCTTTGAACGGATTATAGCCCGATTTGGTGAGCCAATCGGCAGGTTGATTGCTTTTGTAGTCGAGATCATCCGGATAGTAATTGAAGTTATTCTGCAGGTGATGAACTTCCCTATTGCCCTGATAGGGAACATCATCACCAAAGCCATGCAGGCATTTGATATGATCAAGGCAGATCCGGTGGGCTTCCTTAAGAATTTGCTGAAAGCCATCAAACAGGGCTTTATGCAGTTCTTTGATAATATTTTAAAACATCTGATGGCTGGCCTGGTGGGCTGGCTGACCAGCGAATTAAAGGATTCCGGAGTAAAAGCGCCTGAGGATTTTAGTTTACGCGGAATTATTGGCTGGGTACTGGAAGTTCTCAATATTACAATGGAAAAAATATGGGAAAAGCTGGCGGCTCATCCGCGTATAGGTCCGGAAAGGGTGGCCCGGATCCGTAGTATGATCAATACACTTGAAGGGATCTGGACATTCATCAAAGATGTACAGGAAAGAGGAATGGCTGCTATCTGGGATAAGATAAAGGAACAGCTTACTAATTTGTGGGATACAGTTCTGGGTGCAGTCAAAAACTGGATCATGGAACAGATTGTTACCAAGATGGTGACCAAGCTGTTATCCATGCTCGATCCGACAGGTATTATGGCTGTGGTAAACAGTGCGATTGCTTTATACAGTGCGATACAATCATTCCTGAAATACCTTCGTGAGATGCTTGAGATCGTTAATTCATTTGTGGAAGGCGTAGTTGAAATAGCCAGTGGAAATACCAAACGTGCCGCCGATTACCTGGAAGGGACTTTAGCGAGAAGCATACCGGTAATTATCGGGTTCTTAGCGAACCAGGTTGGTTTAAGCGGCATTGGAAGAAGAATAGGAGAGATGATTGAAACCGCCCGTAATTTGGTGGATCAGGCATTAACCTGGCTGGTGAATAAGGCAGTGGATACTGGATTTGCAATATTTGACCGGTTAATGGCTATGGGCAGAAGTGCTGTTGGTGCAGTTATGGGTTGGCTGGGAGTAAGAAAAGAAGTTAATGTCAGACCAGGGGAAGTACATAACTTATATTTTAATCCACAGAGCAGAAGTTTAATGATGGCGAGTACCCCAATCGCCTTTCAATCATTTTTGACGAATCTTATAATCCCAACTCATAAGCAGGCACAATTAAATCCTGTTAAGGCAGCAATTGAAGCCAAATTACTTCAGGTTGATACTTTAACAGGTAATACTACTATGCCCGAAGCAGACAAAACAAGGCAAATACAAGCCTTGCTTGAACTTATTGGGCCTGATGTTGCAGAACTTATGAGAGAAACTACAGGTACTTCATTAGTATCTCTTCCTCCGCAATATGGCGGATTACATGGTGGGTTTGCATCGTCTATGCGCGTGCAGATTGTTAATGGAAGGCCAGTTTCGGCAGGTTCTCAACCTTCTTCAAGCCTGACAAATGCAAACTGGAATAAATTGAGGAAAAGAAAAACCAGCGCTGGCAGCAGTGATACCTATTATATCAGAGCGCATTTGCTAAATGATAATATTGGTGGGCCCGGAACTACCTGGAATAATTTATCTGTCCTTACTCAGGATGCAAACAACAGGGATTGGTATGAATCAGGTTCCCATTTAGCTGTTGAAACCAGAGCCACCGGTCCCCTTCGTGAAGAGGGTAAAGGCTTTATATATGTTGTTACAGCAGGATATGGACGGAACCTGAATTCTTCCTTATTAAATCAGCTTGCCGGCTCAACCTTGCCGGCAGCTGAAAAGGCAGATATTCAGGGAATTATAGAAGCCGAACAATTTGTCCCCAACTCGTTTACCTGTACAATAAATGAGATAGATCCTTCTACAGGGGACCCTGTTGAGGAATCTGATCATAATGTAAATGTTTCAGTTCCAAATACAATTGCTAATTCTTCTTTATCAGATTATAAATTATAATAATAATAAATTATGAAAGCATCACCAACACGCATCATCTATCGCCGCAGAAGATCTTCTGCCGAAGGTGCTTTTTTCAGAAAAGAAAACAAAGCTGACCAAAGTTTTTTTGGCGATCCGACTCATGAACCCTTCTTTCAGCAGGTTCCGGTAACAGTTCAACGAAAATGTGAAAGTTGCGAAGAAGAAGAGAAATCTCTTCAGCGAAAGCCTCTAAAAGAAGAGGAAGAAAAGAAACTTCAGCGTATGCCGGATAATAAGGAGGAAGAAGAAAAGAAAAAAGTCCAGCTTAAATCCGAAGATAAAAAAGAAGAAGAGGAAAAGAAGCTTCAGAAAAAAAGCAAGGAGGAAGACGAAAAACTGCACCTGAAAGAAGGAAATACCCAACCTGCAGCTGCAATAAATACATCGGCTTACCTGAATACACTCCATGCGAAGGGCAGTGCTCTGCCAAAAAATATTCAGCATTTCTTTCAGAGCCGTATTGGGCATGACTTCTCAGCAGTAAAAATACATACAGGCCCCGACGCCGAAGCTTCCGCAAAAGAAGTTAATGCAAGAGCTTACGCTTTTGAAAATCATATCGTTTTTAATAAAGACGAATACGACCCGGCTACGCGGGAAGGGAAAAAGTTGCTGGCTCATGAACTGGTGCATACCATACAGCAAGGCAATGCATCTCTGTCAAAGAAAGAGAAAGATGAACCCGGATCGCCATGCACAGCCGGATCCGTTGATCTGGAAGGCGAAACAACTGCCGGCTTTGCAAAGAAGGCAGGAAGCGTTGTGAATGAGAAAACTAAGAAAAGTAAAGGATGTGCGGATTGTGAGGATGAATGCGTAAACATTACCGGAATTTTAAAGGTTCCGTTTAAAGCAAGTACAAAAATTAGCTTACCGGCAGTGCCGGAAAATCTTAGTCCCTGCCAGCAGGACAGGGTACGGGCCGCAATAAATGGCCCTCTGCTTAAACATGAAAAGCAGCATGTAAAAGCTTTCGAAACCTTTGATGGGACAGCAGCACTCGCCATTAACTTCAATGGCTGTGAAAGTGATTACTCATCTTTTCAGGAAAATCTGGCCGAACAGGAATTTCAGAGAAGGAAATCTTCTGCGGAGGCTAAAAGTGCAGCCCTTGATCCATTTACTGTCCCCGTAGATTTATGCTGTACAGACAAGCCTAAAAAATGATTATGCAGATTTTTTTTTAACTTAGAAATAAAAACCGTGCTATATCCAGTTCATAAAAACAGACCTGCTCAATCTTCGATTGAGAATGTATTGAGCAATATCAGGGATCTGCTTGTCTGGCGAATTCAATCGCATTTTAATGAGAGTCCCGCACATCTGGATAAGTGGTTGGAAGAAAATGGTAATGAACTTATTCCTGCTGATCTTAAAATAAACCTTCCCGCTCTTAATAACGAAGAATGGATAGTCATTATGCTTGCTCTTATCCCGCATATTCAAACTAATTTTTTTGAATCTGTCATCCTCGGTCATCTTCCTTCAGGGGGCGACTTTCCGGAGTTTGGTGGAGTAAAAGCCAGTAACCATCGCGGAATGCTTCCTACGGGTGAGACTATCCAGTTTATACTTTCCGGCACTGATATCGAAAAGCGCTTGCAGCTACAGGATATGTTCCGTGAGCATCATATTTTCTTTAAAGAAGGAATTTTGTGGCTTGAACCTGTCAAAGAAGGCGAACCTGTAATGAGTGGCCGTATAATCCTCGCGCAGGATTGGATAGAAAAATTGATTTTTGGTAAGGAAAGCGCACCGCGTTTCGGTCTCGATTTTCCCGCCAAACATATTACCACAAGTATGCTGTGGGATGATGTTGTACTGCATCCGCGTACACTACAACAGGTTAATGATATCAGTAACTGGTTGGAATATCATCATAAACTGGATGAAGACGAAAACCTTAAAAGAAAGATAAAGCCGGGGTACCGTGTTTTATTTTACGGTCCGTCCGGAACAGGTAAAACTTTAACCGCCGCTTTACTTGGCAAGCAGTTTAAGAAAGATGTTTACCGGATAGACCTTTCTCAGATTGTCAGTAAGTTTATTGGCGAAACCGAAAAAAACCTGGAAGGAGTTTTCAAAAAGGCGGAAACTAAAAACTGGATACTGTTTTTTGATGAAGCTGACGCGCTTTTTGGTAAACGTACAAATGTGCAGAGTGCTCATGATAAATATGCAAACCAGGAAGTCAGCTATTTGCTTCAGCGCGTGGAAGATTATACCGGCCTGTTGATCCTTGCATCCAACTTTAAGAATAATCTTGATGATGCCTTTATTCGCCGTTTTCATTCTGTTGTACACTTTCCGATGCCGAATACCACTGAACGGCATATTTTATGGCAAAAATCAATGCCTTCAGGATTAAAAAAGCATTCTTCAATTGATTTGTCAGAATTATCCGGTAAATACGAACTAAGCGGGGCCTCAATTTTAAATGCAGTACACTTTGCAGTCCTTCAGTGTTATTCCAGAAATGACAATACACTATATCATAAAGATCTGGTTGAAGGGGTCCGAAAAGAATTTTTGAAGGAAGAAAAATCAATTTAATTAGAACAGTACATTTGTTTCTGCTGGGGTATGATCATTGCTGACAAGCGTTAAAGTAAATAAAAGACCAGGATGTTAAAACAAATTATTTGTACGGTATTCATTTTTTTCCTTTGTCATTTTAATAGTTTTTTATTTGCAAGTGATAAATACATTTCAAACTTCGATTCGGTTTCTGAAAACCTGATCCCGGCAGACTCCGCTAATACCCTGACCACTGCAGATACGGTTAGAACCATCAATATCGATGTTCTGGTTGGGCTTCAGTTTGATGTGGTTAGGTTTAAAGTGAAGCCGGGTGAAAGAATAAAACTTATTTTCAGCAATAGTGATGATATGAGCCATAATCTTCTCATCACCAGGCCGGGAGCAAGGCTTGATGTTGTTAATGAGGCCTTAAGCTTAGGTGAAAAAGGGCCTTCCATGGATTATATTCCGAATTCCTCATCTGTTTTGTGGGCCATTCCCCTCGTAAATCCCAATCAGTTCAGGACACTGAGTTTTACAGCACCTAAGCAGGAAGGAGTGTACCCCTATGTATGTACAATCCCGGGACATGGCTTTATTATGTTTGGTGCGATGTATGTAAGCTCAGACGGTCGAATGCCCGAACTAAAAAATGATCCTAATATCCCTCCAAGCCGAAGAACAGAGGATAATTCTTTGTCAGGTACTCAGCATACTAATCATCAGGTTAAGGGAGAGGATCAGGCATTTAAAATCAAAGCATTACATCCTTATACCCCTGTATCACCATACATTTACCGTGTTTTTATCGATGGGGCGAGTCCTGCGGCAATTGCCGTTAGTCTCCCGGGTGATTTGTCCTATTGTTGGGATGCCGGTACCTGTAAGCTGCGTTTTGCATGGATCGGTGGCTTTCTTGACAACTCTGAATTATGGAAAGGTAAAGGCGATGTATCTGCGAAAGTTGTGGGTACACTGTTTTTTAGGGATAAAACTCAGTTTCCCTTAACATTAAGTGCTAAGGATGATGTGCCTGTAATAGATTTTAAAGGATACAAACTCATTAACCGTTATCCTGAATTTCATTATACACTCAACGGGCTTGATGTATTTGAGCTGATCCTTCCAAAACCTGATGGTACCGGCCTGGTCAGGAAATTCAGGATCCCTGATGTAAAAAGTACCGTTTGGTTTAATACTAATCCGGCTGATGGGATTAGCTATGATGCCTCTGGTGGAAAATGGGAAAAGAATAAACTAAAGTTATCACCCAAACAGGCTATGAAATTCAGCATCACAATGAGCAGGAAGGAAGGTGGACTGTTATGAGATATAAAATGATTAGCCGCTATTTGACAGGAATTTTGTTCTTCACCTGCATACAATCACTTGTAGCTCAAAAAATTAATGAATCATACCGGGTTGAAACGATCATAATGCCCGAAGGTTTAACCAGTGAGACAGGTGCTGTAGAATTTTTACCGGATGGCCGCCTGGTGGCATGCTTTACCAGGGGAGAGGTGATGACCTATAATCCTCTGACAAAAAAATGGAAATTGTTCGCGGAAGGTCTTCACGATCCATTAGGGATTATGGTACTCAGTAATTCTGAGTTATTGATTATGCAACGTCCTGAATTGACAAGGGTAAAAGATACTGATAGTGATGGAATTGCTGATCTTTATGAAAAAGTTACGGATGATTTTGGGCTTTCAGGTAATTATCATGAATTCAACTACGGTCCGGTTAAAGATAAGGACGGTAATCTGTTTATCGCCTTAAATTCTTCTTCTGGCGGGGGTAACATCAGATCCGAAGTGCGCGGCGAAATAAATCAGCTCGGTCGTGAGACTGGCAGTAAGGGTCAGATGTTTTCGAATGTACCTTACCGGGGATGGGTAATGAAATTAAACCAGAATGGCACTTTACAACCATTTGCCTCTGGTTTCCGTTCTCCAAACGGACTTGGATTTGATCTTGAAGGTAATCTGTTTGCAACGGATAATCAGGGTGACTGGATTGGTACCAGTCCTTTGCATCATGTACAGGAAGGAAAGTTCTATGGTCATCCCGGAAGTCTGGTATGGCAGAAAGGCTGGAACAAAGGCAATCCATTTTTATTACCGCTTCCGGTTTTGGATAGTATGAGAACCAGGGGCGCTGTCTTGTTCCCGCATGGTATAATGGCTAATTCGCCAACCCAGCCTCTTTGTGATAATACAGGAGGAAGATTCGGCCCTTATTCTGGTCAGTTGTTAATAGGAGAGATGAACAAGGAGCGGATAGTCAGGGTAATGCTGGAGCGTGTGGGCGGAGAATTACAGGGTGCATGCATCCCATTTTTTGATGGAAATGGCCTGCGAAAGGGAAATAACCGATTAGTTTTTGGCCCTGATGGCAGTTTATGGATCGGGCAAAACTCGCATGGCTGGCTTGGGGATCAGGGTATTCAGCGGATCGTTTTTACAGGTAAAGCACCTGCGGATATTTATAGTATGAATCTGACAGATAAGGGCTTTGACCTGACGTTTACTGAACCACTGGAGGAATCGACTGCAACAAATCCTGAAAATTATAAATTTCGGCATTACTTTTATAAATACCACAATAAGTACGGCTCCGATCAATTTGATGTTCAGAATGTTCCAGTTACTGATGTTAAAATTTCCAATGACCGTAAGAGAATTTCACTGACTCTGGCTGGTTTAAAGCCCGGGTATGTTTATGAATTAAACCTGGGAGATATTAAAACTTCAAAAGGGGATTCACTGAATAATAAACTGATATGTTATACCCTGAATAAATTGAAATCTTCATCTATTTATTAAGAAATCAGGCAGTAAATGTACCTGAGAATCTGAATAATAATTGATTTTAAAAATGAGAAAAAAAATCACTGTTTTTTTATTATTCGGAATATACTTGGTTATCTCTGCACCAAATAGTTCAGCTGCTGAATTTATTCGGAATAGTATACCGGGCAATTCCCATTCTCTGCCATCAGACACACTGATAAGCAGTTTAAAATATATCAGTACTAATTTTGAAAACGCTTCACAATTAGACTGGGAAACAGATTCCATGGGTATTGTTAATGTAAGTCTTATTTATGACCATGAGCGCGCATCCCCGAATCGAGCCAATGGACACTGGTATTTTAAACTTGAGGCAGATTCCGGCTCTGAAGTAACGCTGATTCTGAAAAATTTTGAGAATGTATGGAATGGGATGAAAGGTATTCCTGTATCAGAAAAAACGAACTGTCTGATCTCCAGGGATGGTAAAAGCTGGTCAGTTATTCCGGCCGACTTTATATCAGGAAACCGCTTAAAGATCAAAGTCCCGATGAAGAGTGATCAAATGTATGTGGCCAGTGTTGAGCCATATAGAATCAGTGATCTTGATAAACTTTTACTTGAAATCAAGGGAAATTCATTGGTTGATATTTTGAATATGGACAATACAGTTGAGGGGCGTCCTCTCGAAATTGTAAGAGTTGGAGATCCTAATGCCCCCTTCAGTGTATTTCTTAGGGCAAGGGCTCATTCCTGGGAACCAGGAGGGAATTGGGTAGTTCAGGGTTTGATCCGCACCCTCTTGGAAAAGGATGCTGCACGTTATTTGAAGCGTTATTGTGTATATATCATGCCGATGGCCAATAAAGATGGAGTTGCACGCGGCAGAACCCGTTTCAATACCAATGGTAAGGATCTTAACAGGGAGTGGGATCGTCCGGCAGACCGGATTTTAACCCCCGAGAAATATGCTTTCGAGAACTGGCTGGAAATGATGATCAGTAAAGGTAAAATGCCCCAATTGGCAATAGATCTGCATAATGATCAGGGCGGTAATATTCATGTTAACCTTCCTAATTCCGAAAATGGAGCTTATACCACTAACATGAAAAAAATTGAAAATTTATTATACAAGCATACCTGGTTTACCGAAGGACCTTCACATGTTAAAAATCCAGGTTCCTTCGGAGAAGGACTGGCAAAACGGTTTGGAATTGATGCTTTTGTATATGAACTGAACTATGAATGGATTGCCGGTCTGAATAAAGCACCCATGGGGAAGGATTGGGAACTCCTTGGAAAGCAGCTTGCTGAGGTGTTCTATCTTTATTTTAATAAGTCAAATTAAGTTAATTAAGATTTAGTTTGTAATGTATTGAATATCATTTATTTATAATTTAATTAAGTATGTTAAAATATTTGTTAAGAGGAGTATTAGTACTTATCTTCTGTTACTTTAATACAGAATTATTCGGTTTTGAATCGCCTTATATTCATTTATCTGACTCCACGGATTTAAAAACCATTTCTGCGCGTAATCTTCAAAGAACAACAAATTTAAGGGATATAAAGATCATTGTACCCGATGAACAGCTATGGAAGGATCTGGCTAAGGAATTGCAAGGTATTATTAAGGAAAAGACGGGTATCCTGCCAGAAATCGGGCTTCCTGATCCTGCAAAATTTGTAAAAGGATGGTCGGGGAATACGATCCTCTTAGGTAATCTTGGTAACAACAAGCAAGTGGCACGCCTTTACGGTTTGCGTTTGTCGTATTCCGATGCGGTTTATCCGGGAAGGGGCGGATATCAATTATTGACATTGATCGATCCATTTGGAATGGGGGGAAATACAATTTTGGTTTCCTCATCGGATATTGAAGGAACTAAACTTGCATTGGATCGGTTAAAGGTAATTCTGAAATCAGAAAACAATGCTCAAATTCCCTGGCTTTTTGAATCAAAATTACTTCAGGTGACACGTTCATATTTCAGGCCGAATATTAAATCGCCTGATGAAATGCTCTCAAAATTGAAGCCGGTTAAGAATAATGAGCTGATTGCAGATGCCTTATTAGATGTTTTAGCCGGAATAAAATTATATGGCGAGTACTTCCAGCTTACTGCTAATCCGGAATATGGGGAAGTTTATCTTAAGTTATGGAAGGGTTTTGCCCATTTTGTTAAAAGTCACCCCTCTGAAGCCATTTATCAGTTGAATGTGCGGAAAAATATGTGGATCCAGGGTGAGAAATTATTCCAGAACTGGAGTATTCTGGAGGCTTCACCCTTATTCTCTGATTCAGACCGGAATCAGATCCTTTCGGCGCTTTATCTGATTTGTGAGGCGAATTATCTTGATAAATACCTGGTAAGTGCGCCTGAAACCGCCCCCCGCTGGAACCATGAGATCTTTCCTGCATTGTCATTGGTTGGTTCCTGCCAGTATTTTGAAAAGTACTTTAACCTGCCTGAAATTGCTGAATGGAAAAAAAGGGGCGAACGCATTTTTTCCGGTAATACTTCTTATATCAGTCTGGATGAAGGCTCTGATTATCTGGCACATCTTCCGGTAGCCAATATTGATTATGCTATGCTCAGCGGAGACCTAAAATTTATCAACCGGAGTTTGAAGCCAAGTGCCAACCTGCATTCCATGATGATCGACAATTTGGGCACATTATCAGGCGGTGGAGATACTTATCCGTTTGGGATGAGCAGTGCCTATTCCTGGGGTCATTCCCAGTTACTGAATGCTGCGTCCTGGTATTATAATGATCCGGTTTATAATTTTCTGCTTGAACGTACCCGTACAGGTCCGTTTACAGGGCAAAAAATGCCGGACCTGATCTATCCCATACATCGCTATATCGCAAGTCTTAAAAATTCAGAACAACCCGACGGTAGCTTATACCCTAAGGTGCAGGCTCAGGAGATCGAACAAGGGGTTTATGATGATCTGAAGAACCAGCTTGATCAGAATGCTCCGGAATTTCCGAATAACCTGAAAAATGATGATCTGAAAAATCATAAAAAAGATAAGATGAATATTGAGCAGAGGGATACTTTTCATAAACTAACATTCCGGTCAGGCTTTGGATTAAATGACAATTACCTTATTCTGGATGGTTTTTCTGCCGGGAAACATGGTCATCAGGATGGAAACGCAATTTTAAATTATAGCTCCAGGGGGAGGCTATTCCTGAATGACCGTGATTATATTCAAAATACTCCGGAGTATCACTCAGGTCTGCTTATTGTAAAGGATGGTAAGCAAAACAAGAAACCTTCATTAGTGAAACTGGATTGGCTTGCCGACCTTGAAGGCACCGGTATCAGCCGCAGTATCGTGCCTGACTATAACGGAACGGACTGGGAGCGTACAATCATCAGTCCTGAAGGTAAATTCTTCATTATTTATGATGATTTGAAAATTAAAGAATCAGGTAGTTTTGTACTTAAAAATCATTGGCAATCTCTGGGCAATCCGAATATAGAAAAAAATACTTTCCGGGTGGAGCAAAAAGGTGTAAACATGCAGCTTCAGAGTTTAAGTTCTGCTGATCTCAGGCTGAAAAATATTTACGGGCATTTTATTAAATACTGGAAAACTGTTTATCCTTATCCCTATGCCGATAAGGAAACCGTTTTGACAGAGGTGATCAACGAACAGGAATACACAAAAGGTGACCAAACCGGTTTTATTAATGTTCTTTCAAGTCATTCTTCTGAGAATGAAGTAGTTCATTCTGCCAATATTGGTAAAAACACGATAGAAATAAAGGCCGGGAATCAGAAATGGATTGTTGTTACAGGTGCATTAAATAGCGTAGCTTTTTCCAGTAATGGTAGCTTTCATCTGATTGGGGATAATGAACTGATTGCTGCATCTGTAAGCAGAATTAAGATAGGATCTCAGGAATTGAACTTCCCTGAAACAGTTCATTTCAGATGGAATAAAAGGAGCGGGAAATGGAAAACCTTTGATCTGTTAAAAAATAAGATCAGTTACAATCAATCAGGGGAACCAATAAGCCAGGGGGCAATTGACTCAGGACAGGTTCAGTGGAAAGCCGATCTGCAAAGCCAGATAGTAAAGGCACTTATTGCTGTTCAGGCTGTGAAGCCATTAACAAACAGTCATTTAATCAAATCTTTAGCGGTAAAAAGTTCAGACAGGGTTTATTCCCTGAATGAGCAGGTCGGCAGCTCCTTTTCTGCGGATCTGAATGGCGATAAAAAAGAAGATATGTTACTGGGAGGTATCCATGGAACTGTGAAAGCTATTGATTCTAAAGGAAATACCTTGTGGACATTTTCTGCCAAAGGTCGTGTGAATGAAGTTAGCCTGCAATATGCCGGAAACCGGCCTCTGATCTTCGTAGCTACAGAAAACTGGTATATGCATGCCCTGGATATAAATGGAAAGGAATTATGGAATTATAAGTTTCCTGATGATGCGGCTCATCATGAATATAAAGGCAATTTAATTGGAATTACCACTATCAGAATAGCCAATAAAAATGGAAAAGATCAGGAGCCTGTCATTATGGTTGGTACTCAGTTCCGATACCTGTATGAACTGGATCTACAGGGCAAATTGAAAGCTGAGACTGCCTTATATTTTTATGGCATTGAAGATATGGAATATGCAGATCTGGATGCTGATGGTAAAGAGGAAGGCATATTCGCGCTGGAATATTATTATTATACCCTGATCAAGGATAATGAACTGATTACCGGAAAGACCGGCGGTCCGGGATGGAAAATAGCCCATGTAATAAACAAGGATTCTAAGACTTTTGCGCCGACGGTCTTATTGGGAACCAAGCAAAGTGAGATCCGTATGATCGGTTTTAATAAAAAAATACAGGAATACTGGAGCACTAATGTGGGCGGGGAAGTAAATGATATCCGGCACGGAGATTTTAATAATGATGGGAAATTGGAGATTCTTGCCGGAACAGAGGGTTTCCAGTTCTATGTGCTGGATGATAAAGGTAATACTATTATTCGTAAAACATTGAATGACAGGGTATTAAAGGTTGAAGGCTTCCGGCAATCAGGTAAGACCTATTATCTTGCCGCAACAGCAAATGGCCTGCTGTATAAAATCACGGAAAAGGGGCAGTTTGAGCGTTTAATTCAGTTTCCGGCTGAAATTTCTAATATATTGCTTGCTGATGATAATTCTGAGCCGATGCTGGTCTTAGAAAATGGAGAGTTGTTCAAAATTCAATAATACTGTAGAAATTAAATTGATCTTCCCATGAAAATAGTATTTAAGGTGCCTGGTAAAGCAGGTCAATTTAAGCGACATATTTTACTGTTTTTATTTACAGCAGGTATTTCATCTGCATTTTCTCAGGATAAATTATCCGCTGAGTCTGCTGTTCGAAAAAGTATTGATTTTGAGAAAATTCCGCGTGTTTCCGTCCCCGAACTCCCCTTTCTTTATTTAAACAGGGAAGATATTTCAGCAGCAAGATCCCGTTCTGAAAAGGAGGAATGGGCAAAAGCCCTGAAAGACAATTACATCAGGATTGCTGAAACATGGCTGTCTCGTGACTATGATTTTGTGAAAAGTATAATTCCGGCAAGCGGATCAATTTACACGTACGGATTAGGAAAGGATCTTGATCCTGTTCAGCAAAAAAAGATGAAATGGCGCGGCTGGAAGGATCCCAGACATGTTGAGTCGGTGGAGGGTGTGATTTATCCCAATGCATCCCATCCCGATAAGGGAAGCGGCTGGACTGATCTAAATACCAAATCTCCCTATTATTTTATTGCTCTTGCCAATGGAATGACCATTAAACAACTGGAGTCCGTGGATCTTCCTGCTTTAGTTAATGCCTATATCCTGACATCCAATGAAAAATATGCTCAGCGTGCCTTATGGATTTTGGATGCGATCGCCACTATTTACCCGCGGGCAAATGAGGGACCAATAGATTATCCGGGGCTCGAGCCGGGTAAAGCCGATGGGGGACGTTTGGACAGACCCTATTATCAGGCAGCACGTGCCTTAATGAACTATGCCTATTTTGCCGAAATGCTTTCTATGAGCAGGCATTCCAAAGAAAGTTCGCTTTCTAATACAGGTTACAGTATGTCTAGGAATATTGAACTCAATCTTCTCATGAACGGAGCAGATTACTGCCTGCGCATGGTAAAATCAGGAAAGGGAGCCAGTAACGAATTAAACAATGGTAATATCGATTATAATCGCGCACCGCTGGTTGTAGGAGCCATGCTGGGCATTACAGAATGGGTGGATTGGGCACTCAACGGTCCTCTGGGATTTCGTTTTGCGATCAGCAATACCATTGATATTAATGGCCGCTATTTTGAAACTGGTGCATCATATGCGCAGCATACCCGCGAATTATTGCTTTCCACAGCCATTTTCCTAAGGCGTATGAGCTTGCCTGCCTATCCGAATGGTTATGCTGCCTTTGATGACACCCGTTTTTCACAATTTGCACTCGACTTTTTTACAGGTATCCAGGTGGCGGGCCGCCTGCCGCTTTTTGGGGATGCAGGTCCTGATGCCATGATCATCAATGATGGGCGCATCTTTGATAAGAGCACCCTGGTTTCTGCTCAGCATTTTTACCGCTACACTGAAAAAAAGGAAGTCCGGGATGCAGCCATGCTGACCGCAAAATTGATGATGAACAATATGCCTTCTAACTATAGGTATGATGAGGAGGATCTTTTTAGTTTGCTTCCCCTGAAGGAAATGAACATCCAAAATAAAGCAGATTTGGGTTCACCACTTGCCTCAGGAAGTACGCTGTTTTTTGATTATGGTACGCTTATCTTACGTTCAGGGGAAAAGGAGAAGGAGAGGGCAGCCCTGGTACGATTCGGACCAACGTTAAATCATGGGCAGGCAGATGAGCTTGGACTTGCCTTTTATGCTAAAGGGCGTGAATTTTCATTTGATCCGGGTTATTACAATACACATTTAAGATTTGGATTTACCAGCACAACGGTGGCACACAATATCCTTGTTGTTAACCGGACCAATCAGTTAAAATCGCCTTCACCCGGTGCTGACCTTCAAACATGGACTGACGGGCAAATCCTGCGCTCCGCGGCTTTGAATGATCTATTGGCTTATAAGGATCAGGGACTTTCATTATATAAGCGTAGAGTGGCTCTGATTGATCTTTCAGAAGACGAGAGTTATATCATTGATAACTTCTGGGCCAAAGGCGGCAAGGAATATGATTATAGTCTTCATGGCATCAGCAAGGGAAAGTTAACTATCCTTTCAGACAAAAATACTGCATTTAAAGAATCCACTACCGGTTCTGTATTCCATAAAGATATCGACTATTCGGCTGAACTGGATCCTAACGGAAGAGTGAGTTCTTTAAGCGATAAACCCTTTTATTATGCACCTCCGGGTGCAGGATTCGGCTTTTTAAGCAAACCGGAATATTATATCATGAACGGGCCGGCCAGACTGCAATGGTCAGCAACAGATACCAGTAATCACCAAATGTATGTATGGCATTCTGCATCCCGGTCTGCAGAGCTGATCAGGACCGGATCACCCAAACCCAGAGCAGCTATGGATCTGAACTATGCATTATCTCATCTTAAGGCTCCTGAGAATGAAACAGTTCGGTTCACCTCAGTGATACTTCCTACTAAAGGACTGAATAAAATTGCTGCTGTTGAGGAATTGAAAGTCAGAACAGGTTCCGGATCAGTATTGGCATTAAGAATAAAACCTTCGAAAAATAATTCACAACCAGCTACAGAACATATTTATATGGTATCTGAGCACAATAATGCAAGCGCTACTTTTGATGGGGGACTGTCTTTTTCAGGCGAAGAAGGGTTTTTAGGACTTGATGCTTCGGGTAAGGTCATGTCTGCATCATTAACCGGCACCGGATATATTAAAAAAGGTCAGTTTAATTTCAATGTTCAGCCTCTGTTTACAAAGCCTTTGGAGGTTTTAGAAGTCAAAAATCAGCCTTTGCGCATACTGGTGAATGCTTCATACAATGTAACTCAGCATTTGGAAGGAAGTATTATCCGCCTGAATAAACCCGAATTAATCAGACCCTTTATTCTGCGGGTCAATAAAATTGAAGCTGCCGGTCAAAACAGCTGGTTAACACTTGATGCTTCCGGTAATATTCATGCGGTAGGACTTGTACAAAGTTATGAACCTCAAACGAACAGCATCATCACAGATTCTCCGTTTCCGCATACCCGTCCTTATCTGTATAACTATGAGGAATCTAAAGATTCGCAGGATAAAAAGACTATTCAGCGTGATTACAATGGTGGATATAATGGGTTCTGGTTAGTTTCTGAAAAGGATCAGAATCAAAAATTCCTTATCAAAACCATAGAAGATAAACGAAGCAGGATCCTATTGAACAGTGATTTAAAAGCGAATTTCAGTCCAGGCGATAAATTTGAAATTCAACTTATCGCTGCCGGAGATTCATTAGAGGTGCCGGTTTGGAGTCAGGTAAAACGCAGGCTTAATGGTACCTGGGATATTTACGGTCCGGCGAAAGTGGAAATCAGCAAATAGGCTCATTTAAAGATCGTTTACTGGTACTTTAAAGATGGCTTGAATTTTATTATTTTCTATATTTAACTCCTCAGTCAGGATAAAAATCTATAATAAAGTATTTATGAAGAAGACAGATCGTAAGAAGTTCATTATGAGGGAGATCAATCTTCATAACCGGGTGCTTTCTACCGATCTGAGTATTGCCATGAATGTTTCCGATGATACCATCCGGCGCGACCTGAAAGAACTGGCTGATGACGGAAAGATCCTGAAGATTCATGGTGGGGCGGCAAGTTTATCATTTGTGGCGCCTTTTAATGTTCAGAATGAAGTTTATGCATTGGAGGCTAAGAAAACGATTGCTGAAAAGACATTAAAACTTCTGAAAAGCAATATGGTGATCCTTACAGAAGGCGGGACAAGCATTCTTGAACTGGCTAAAATGATACCTGAAAACCTTAGAATGACTGTTTTTACGATTAGTCCGCAGGTAGCTATTACCCTTTCCGATCATAATAACCTGACAGTCATTTCGATAGGGGGAAACTTATTCAAAAATGCCAATCTGCATGTAGGATCCGGAACCATCAACCAGCTTGCTGATATTAAAGTGGATTTATGCCTGCTGGGTGCAAATGCATTTTCTATGGAAGGCGGTTTAAGCGATCTGGATTGGGAAGTCGTACAGGCTAAAAAAGCTCTTATCCGTTCAGCCAAAAAGGTTGCTGTTCTGGCTATTTCAGAAAAGCTGAACACCAATCAAACAATAAAGATCTGTGATATTGACCGGATCGATTACCTGATCACGGAGCTGCCTCCTGAAAATGATTTTTTTGCTTCTTATCGAAATACCTCATTGAAAATCATATAAACATTCATTAAAAAGCCCCTGAAATAATAATCAGAGGCCTTTAATTCTACAAAACAGACGATCTTATTTCCTTAATGCCGATGGAGAAGCATTGATAAACAAGGTTCTTGTTACAGAACTGCGCTTACCTGAAGGCGTTATAACAATAGTTTTTAAAACTCTCTTTTCACCATCAGGCACATGAACCACTATTGGTTTTTCATAAATAAAGTCGCTCTCCCGTGGAGAAAGATTATTAAAGGTATAGTAAATTTTAGCGCCAAGAACAGTCGGCTTTAAGCTAATGGTCACGTCCTTTCCGCCCTTAATGTGGTAGGTCTTTTCATCATCTGCACCAATGGCAGTCGGTACAAAATACAGCACATCCGTTTTGTCAAGTTTCGCTAAATGCAGTGGTATTCGTTCCTGGAAAAAGTTCGTGTAATTTTTACGATCCAGGGGTGTCCATGCGATCTCGGAAAATGCAAATAAACGGGGCAGGGTCATATATTCGACCTTTGCAGGAGTAGCCATATATTCGGTCCAGACGCAGGCTTCAGCACCAAGTATGTGTTTTTGTTGCTCCGGACTAAGGGAGGGAGGTACCGGATTGTAAGAATAAACCCTTTCCAGAGGATTAAAGCCCGGAAAACCCATGGGCTCCTGCTCAGGTTTGGCCTGGTAATGGTCGAAATAGATATAATCATTTGGTGCCATGATCACGTCATGATTTTGCTGAGCAGCAGCAATTCCCCCTTTTTCTCCTCTCCACGACATCAGGGTCGCGTTTGGAGCTAAACCGCCTTCCAGGATCTCATCCCAGCCGATGATCGCTCTTCCTTTTGAGTTCAGGAACTTTTCTATCCGCTGAACAAAATAGCTTTGCAGCTCAAATTCATCCTTCAGATTATTGTCTTTTATCCGTTTCTGGCAATATTTGCATGATTTCCAGCGTGTTTTTGGAACCTCATCACCGCCGATATGAATGTATTTACTGGGGAACAATTCCATTACTTCGGTTAAAACATTTTCCAGGAATTCGAAGGTGCTTTCCTTTCCTGCACAAAATACATCCTCATAAATACCCCAGCTTTCGATGGTTTTAAACGGACCCGGATTATCCCCGCAGCCCAGATAGGGGTAGGCTGCCAATGCAGAAATGCAATGACCAGGCAATTCAATTTCTGGGAGGATGGTAATGTGCCGGTCTGAAGCATATTTGATCACATCCCTGATCTCATCCTGATTATAGAAGCCTCCATGCGGGGTATTATCATAGCCCATCGGATCTTCTTTTTGAGCACTTCCGATAAGTGTTTGCGCCCGGTATGCACCCACGCGGGTTAATTCCGGATATTTTTTGATCTCGATTCTCCAGCCCTGATCCTCCGTAAGATGCCAGTGGAATGTATTCAGTTTATACTGAGCCATCCGGTCGATGAACTTTTTAATAAATGAAACCGGAAAAAAATGTAAGGTTACATCCAGGTGCATTCCGCGGAATTTGAACCGGGGCTCATCATTGATCTCGGCACATGGTATAAAGAGTTTGGCATCCTTCTCAACCGGGAAAAGCTGTAATAATGTCTGCAATCCATAGAACTGTCCGGCTTCTTTTCCTCTTAGAATGATCGAACCCGGATTGATATTCAATTTATAAGCTTCAGCCGGAAGCTGCTCAGCATCCCTGGAAGTGAAAAGGATGGTTCCGGCTATTTTTTGGGCGGAAAGTTTACTTACAGGAAGATCAATCAGATATTTTTCCTTTAAAAAATCATGGAATAGGTTTGCATTTTGACGGTCTTCGGCATTTTCATACTGAATAACTGTTTTAGTGCCGACTGCGAATTGTCCCATTAAGATATTGACAGATTTGGGAGCCGGAATGATCCCCAGGTTAGGATCTGCAGTTTGAGTCTTCGCTGCTGAAGCAAAGAACAAGCCTGCAAAAAGTAAAAGGAAACATTTTTTCATATATAGAAAATTGATAAAGGTGTTAAAATTAGTATTCATCCTTTATTTCAAGGATTCAAGTTTCATATGCTTCTTATTTTATGGCCATAAACAGCGAAATACCAGATCATTACGTAACAGGGTACGACTATCCAATAGGCATCCTGTGGATTAATAATATCTGCGAGATGTCCATATGCCAGAGGCAGTAAAGCCCCGCCTCCAATAGCCATGATCAATAAAGAGGACCCAATCTTGGTAAATCTGCCCAGATCTGCTATGGCCAGTGGCCAGATGGAGGGCCACATTAAAGAATTACTCAGGCCAAGCAGGGCAATAAACAAAACGCTGGTATATCCCTGAGTGAAGATGGCGCATACTGCGAATACAATTCCGAAGATCGAAGCTACTTTTAAGGCCAATTCCTGCGAAAAGTATTTAGGAATACATATTATTCCGATCAGATATCCTAAGAGCATCGCGGATAAGGTAGCACTTGTAAAATATTTTGCTGTAGATAATGCTATTCCCTGCGATGAACCATAGCTGATTATAGTGTCTCCGGCAATTACTTCTACACCGACATACAGAAACAAAGTAAATACCCCGATCAATAAATGCGGAAACTGAAAGATACTATGCTTATTGATATTCGCTGCTGCAACTTCCTTATCCTCATGGTCGGTATCGATCTCAGGTAAACCTGAAAAATAGGTAAAGACCGAAAGTATGATTAAGATCAAAGCCATGATCAGATAGGGGATAATAACCCGGTGTGCCAGTGCATCGAGTTCAATGATCTGCTGTGCCACATTCATGGAAAGCAGCCGGCTTTGAATTTCATCCGTATTATCCAGAATGATTGATCCTAGTATGATCGGGGCTATAATTCCAGCGATGCCATTGCTTATTCCCATTACACTGATCCGTTTGGCCGCACTTTCACGTGGCCCCAGGATGGTGACATATGGATTGGAGGCTGTTTGTAAAATGGCTAAACCGGCTCCCTGTACAAATAAACCCAAAAGAAAAACACCGTATTCGCGAACCAGGGCAGCAGGAACAAAGATCAATGTTCCCAAAGCCATCAGGAGCAATCCCAGCGAAATCCCATTTTTAAACCCTGTGAATTTCAAAACCCATGCCGATGGGATAGCCATGATGAGGTAGGATATGTAAAATGAAAATGCAACCAGATAGGATTCCAGATTGTTTAATTGACAGGCGATCTTCAGATATGGAATTAATACGGAACCCAGCCAGGTGACAAAACCAAAGACAAAGAATAAGGCTCCTATGATTAGTATGGGCTTTGAACTGCCCTTTATAGCGCTATTTGGCATATTTATTGGCTTATTTATTCAATGTTCTGATTCTGTCTGTGATGATTTCCAGAACATTTAAAGGGGGGATTCCGGGTTGTCCGTACCAGAAAAAGGAACTGTTCCCTTCGTATTGTTTTTCCTGAATATGCCAGTTAACAGGTAAATAACTGGGTACATCATTGCTGTAGCCTGCTACAGTAACGATCTTTTCAGGCCAGATCGCTCTGATCGCCGGTCCATATTCATTCACCACCTCGCGTGATAATCCAACAAACTTCCAGTTTCCTATATTGATGGTTTGAATATACAAATGCAGGGTGTTTGCAACTTTCCCGGTTTTATATCTATCCAGCATCAGGTCTGCCCATCTCACATTCTTTTCAGCATCAAGATTTCCCGGTTTATTGCTGTTGCTTATTTTAAATTCTTTCACCTCATCCATACTCATCGGTTTTACAGGGATTTCCATCCTGTCGAAGGCAAAAGATATATCTCCATCAAGCCTTTTCATATCTTTATTCAGAATTCCAAGAACTTCTTCGGTAAGTTTCTGACCACTCCTGTTATGATCTTCATCCCTGGGATTGATATCACCTCCACATCCCTGAATAAAAATTGCATTTTGGGTATTTGTGCTCTCTTCGATCAGTTTCTTTGCAACGCCCGGATAATTAGCGTCAAGGGTATAAGCTTCAGCTCCTTCATTTCTGAATACCGGATGACAACCCGTTAAAAATAAAATACTTTTGATCTTTTTACTGGCGTCTTCGATCTTCAAAACATCAAGGGTTTTATCCTGTGGTTTTTCGATACCCGGTGTACTTCTCCGGTTAAGGCCGATCTCGCTGGAACCTCTGCCGAAATAAATGCTGGAAGGTGTCATATTATCCAAAGCTTTCTCGATGGATCTGATGACAGCCATTTTTGCAAAATTAAGGTAGGCAGTATCCGGAGCATGATAATATTCTGCCCAGGTAAGCCATGCCTGAGTAACGGGTGCAAAGTGAGTATGTGAGGCATTGATCAGGATCGCTGATTGAGGTATGTTTCTTTTCTTATAGATCATATCCTTGATCTCTTTTATCAGCGTATAATTGAATCCGGTAAGGTCAACTCCGACAATGACTACTGTTTTGCCTTTACCTTTAATGGCAAGCGCTCTTGAACTTAGTGTTCCTGTAGTACTGTGCCCGGCTTTATAAAGTTTATTATCTGTTGTGAGGGCATACAGTCTGCCATTGAGAACGGTAATATGCCTGATCTGAATGTTGAATGTGTATGAATTATTTCTGCCTATGCCGGTCCAGCGAGGGCTGCTCTGATTTACCTTCGCAGAGAACATGGAGTCACTTTTATTAACAGAATAGATCTTGTCTTCATGAGCGGTCATGCTTTTTATCTCAGTCGCAATTCCGATCTTCTTCCATTTCAATGCTGTACCTGTATATGTCCCTGAGATAAGTTCGTTTCCGACTGTTGAAGCATAAAGTCTATCATTTAAAGCGGTCAGAGCGGTTATCCCTTCAGTTTTTGATATCTTTTTCCAGATCACCTGATTGGATGAAAAAGTTCCAGTCAAAAGATCAGTTCCGCTGACAGCATAGAGCTTACCCCTGAAGGCACACATCGTACTGATTGGTATTGCTTTACCTGATTTTTCCCATTTAAACCCTTGTTGCCCAGGTGTTCCCTTCATTAATTCACCAGAGCTGCTGATGGCATAGAATTTCCCGTTCAATGCTGTTATAGCAGTCAGATCGGGAGTTTGCCCGGTCTCTTTCCAGGTGATGCTGAATCTTCCGTCTCTGGGGGCTCCATAACCGGCGAGTGAAACAGAAAATATGGAATTGTCCGGTTCAATACTGACAGAAGAGGTGCCAGTCATAAAATTAGTTTGAGCCTGGCTATAGTTCGAAAAAAATAGAACCAGCAGGAAAAGAAGCAGATGTTTCATCAGTATATAATTGTTTTTTAAGTCCCGCATGTGCGGGATTGCATGAGCTTAAATTCATTTCGTTGTGTGATCGGTAAGCTCATGCAGGTTTCATTTAATTAGGCTTTATTATGATGATCAAGGGCTTTCTGAACACTACCATGTTCAAGCAAAAGAGCTTTTGTCTGATTGTAATCTTCCATACCGGTCGTATTCATTAACATTTTAACTGCCCGGTCGGTAATTTTATCATTGATCAGCTTCACATTAACCATCTGGTTATCCAGAACGCGGCCCAGTTTGATCATGGTGGTCGTGCTGATCATATCGAAGATCATTTTCTGGGCTGTTCCGCATTTCATCCGGGTGCTGCCTGTAATAAATTCCGGACCTGTGATCACTTCAACAGGAATATCTGCCTGTTCTGCAATAGGGGAACCGGGATTGCTGACGATACAGGCAGTTGTGATCTGCTTCTTTCTGCATTCCTTTAAAGCGGATAATACGAATGGGGTAGTGCCGCTGGCCGAGATTCCAACTACGATATCTTTTGCAGATACATGCTTCTCTTGCAGCATGAGCCATGCGGCATGGACATCGTCTTCCTTTTCTTCGGGGGCTTCGATCAGATGCTCTTTCCCTCCGGCTAGTATCACATTAAATAGATCGGCCGAAACACCAAAAGTCGTTGGCAGCTCAATGACATCCAAAACGGATAATCGTCCGCCGCTTCCTGCACCCACATAAAACAACCTGCCGCCATGCTCTATTTTACTTACGATCGTATTGATCAGGGTATTCAGCTTAGGTAAAGCCCTTTCAATAGCATTTGCAACCGACTGATCTTCCTTATTCAAATTTGCTGTAAGTTCTTCAACAGACATTTTCTCTAAATGCCTGTACTTGGATGCTTGTTCTGTAATTCTTGTCATAATTTAAAAGTATCCGGAATGCTCTATGCGTTTTTTATGCGGTTTTAATAAACCAATAATACGCATAAATCTCTCAAATTGATATTCAATTATCATTTAATTTAAAATTTATCACTATACGTGTACGTAACCGCATAATATTGCTAACTTGGAGTTCATGAATGGATATTATATTATTCTTTGTTATTTATGAATAAACTGAAAGCCATATTATGCCTGTTTACTTGTTTTCTGTGTTTCCAGCAAGTTAGGGCTCAGAATTCTGTAACTACCATACACATCAATGCTATAAGTGGCCTGCAATTTGACCTCGTCCGCTTCAGCGTAAAACCGAACGAACAGATCAGGATTGTACTGAGCAATAATGATGATATGACCCACAATTTTCTGATCACCAAACCAGGTAAACGATCAGATGTTGTCAATGCTGCCCTTAAATTAGAAGAAAGAGGTCCGCAATTGAATTATATCCCGCCATCTCCTGATGTTTTATGGTCCGTGCCAGCTATCCCGGCCAATCAATCCGCAACCTTGTCCTTTACTTCACCTTCACAGCCTGGTGCGTATCCTTATGTATGTACTATTCCGGGCCATGGTTTCATTATGTATGGGGTGATGTATGTTTCAAAGGAGGGCAATATGCCTGATATGGCTATAGATCAGAATATTCCTTCTTCCAGAAGAGCAGAAAAGGCCTTAAATGCTAATTCTGATGCCGCCCACCTTAATCATGATATGAATGATATACCGGCTCAGCATCCTTATCAGGCCGTCGCGCCGTATTTGTATCGTATTTTTATGGAGGATGCCGGACCGGCAGCAATTGCGGTAAGTCTTCCAAATGATCTTTCCTATTGCTGGGATGCCGGAGCATGCCGCTTAAGATATGCCTGGAGCGGTGGATTTGTGGATAATACCCGGATATGGAAGGGACACGCTGATGTAAATGCGAAAATTATCGGGTCTGTATTTTACCGAGATAACACTTCATATCCTATTCTGATCGGCAAACCGGAAGGGGAACCGGTAATTGAGTTTAGGGGCTACAGCCTGGTGAATAAATATCCGGAGTTTCACTACACGATAAATGGTATTGACGTTTTTGAATTAATCCTGCCAAGGGAGGACGGTAAAGGCCTGATCCGTAAATTCAGAATTCCTGAGGCAAAGGATAATGTTTGGTTCAGTTCCAGTTCAGGGTTGGCTTCAATTGTATATGAAGTTTCTGCAGGTACCTGGATTAATGGTAAATTAAAACTTTCGACAGAACAAGCTAAAGACTTCAGTATAAACATGATAAATTACTCACTGGTCTATAGTAACTTGAAGAAGAAATGAACATGAACCTAAAGATGACCAAGGCCCTTATTGTTTGTTTTTTGCTCTTTAGCAGCAGCATCCCTGCAGAAGATCCGGTAAAGGATGCCTATTCAGTACAGACTATTCAGACACCTCCCGGACTGATGGCTGAGACCGGAGGACTTGCATTTTTACCTGATGGGCGGCTTGTGGCCTGCTTTATCAGGGGGGAAGTGATGATCTACACTCCGGAGACCAGGCAATGGAAACTATTTGCAAATGGATTGCATGAGCCTCTTGGGATACAGGTTGTGAGCAAGTCTGAGTTTTTGGTGATGCAAAGGCCTGAACTTACCCGTATTAAAGATACAGATGGAGACGGGCTTGCTGATGTATATGAGAAGGTGACTGATGATTTCGGGATTTCAGGAAATTATCATGAATTTAATTACGGACCCGTAAAGGATGCCAAAGGAAATCAATTTATCGCATTGAATACAGCTTCTCCCGGAGGTTCTGTGAGACCTGAAATACGGGGTACCCTGAATACCTTAGGCCGGGATATGACTCCGGGTGTTTACGAAATGTATTCCGTCGTCCCTTACCGGGGATGGGTCATGAAGCTGGAACCCGGAAGCAGAAAACTGCAGCCCTATGCCTCCGGTATGCGCTCTCCTAATGGTTTAGGCTTTGATCTGGAAGGTAATTTATTTGTAACTGATAATCAGAGCGACTGGGTTGAAACCAGTACGCTGTATCATGTCAGGGAGGGGGGCTTTTATGGTCACCCGGCCAGTCTGGTATGGAGTAAAGATTGGAAAGGAGGAAAACCAGTTGCCGGCCCGGTTGATGAACTGGATAAAATGCGGACCAGGGCCGCTGTTCTCTTTCCGCAGGGTATTATGGCTAATTCTCCTTCACAGCCCCTGTGTGATATTACTGAAGGTAAATTCGGTCCCTTTGCAGGCCAATTGTTTGTTGGAGAGATGAACCGCGACCGTATCGTAAGGGTGATGCTCGAAAAGGTTGACGGGGAATTGCAGGGAGCCTGTATTCCTTTCATTGATGGACATGGTTTAAGGCGGGGAAATAACCGGCTTGCCTTTGCACCTGATGGCAGTTTATGGGTAGGGCAGATCGCATTTGGATGGGGTGGTGACCAGGGGATCCAGCGGATCATTTTCAATGGGGATCAGCCTGTTGATGTACATACAATGAAACTGACAAAGAATGGTTTTGAACTGAACTTTACACAGGCAATAGATAAAACCACTGCTCTTGATCCTGAAAATTATAAGTTCAGACATTATTACTATAAATATCAAAGAAAACCTAAAAATGAAGGAGCCGATAATTCAGTTCAGCAGGATATTCAGACGGTTCCGGTTACAGCTATTAAAATTTCTGCTGACCGGAAAAAAGTTTCACTTAGTCTGGCCGCTTTAAAACCAGGGTATGTATATGAACTGAAATTGGGAAATATAACCAATACCAGGTCTGAGCCCCTTGCTAATAAACTTATTTGCTATACTTTGAACAAACTTATACCCTAAAAAAATACTTTCATTTAATATAATTCCGCATGTCTAGTCCTATCAATCGCAGAAAATTTGTTACCGGGACAGCCCTCTCGGCTGCCAGCCTGCTGCTGTCTGAGCGCTTAATGGCTCTGCACCAGACAGATACCACGCCAACCTCATTGTCCAATGCAATAGCCCCTTCCTCTTATAACTTAATGAAAGATGTTATGAAATTCAGGAAGATCGATTCACATGTTCATGCACATCTTTTTGATGGTGGCCCTGAAGGGAATATTGCCTTCGCAGAGCGCTTAGGAATAGATAAAATGTTTATTTCCCTTCCTGCTTACCACGGAGAAGGTACCCCAAAAGAATTCAGGTCTTTTAATGATTTAATGCTTAAATGCATGAAACAATATCCTGACAGGCTCATTGGTCAGTTTACTGCGAATGCCATTTATCAGAAAGAGTCGCTTGAAGAAATAAAGCGCTGTGTGGATCTTGGAATGGTGGGATTAAAGGTTTATACTCAGTTAAAGATCAATGATCCCTTGTTCTATCCGATCATAGAAAAGATGATTGACCTGAAGATGATCATCCATATGCATGCATACGCCCAGCTTGGCCTTGGAGGATACAGAATGAAATATGATATTGGTATCAGACCACAAACCTCCATACCGGATGATTTCGTTGAGATTGCCAAAAGATATCCGGAAGCGATGTTCCAGTATGCCCATATTGGTGGCGGCGGCGACTGGGAATATGCCTGTAAATCATTTGTTCACTATCCCAATATCTATGTGGATACTTCCGGCAGCAATAATGCGGAAAATATGATCGATTCTGCGATGAAACTTTTGGGTGAGGACAGGTTGTTTTTTGGTTCTGATAATTGTTATTATCAGAGTGTGGGTAAGATCCTGGCCTCTAACCTGACGGAGAATCAGAAAAAGAAGGTCTTTTTTGATAATTATAACGCTATTCTAAGGCGGTCAGGAAGAAATGTTGACTGACCTTCTTTTATAATGCAAATATATGTTGATCATTAATTTAAATACATCATGTCTGGATTAAGCAGAAGACAGTTTGTTAGTGGCACCGCTTTTTCGGCGGCAGGGATTGTCATGTCAGACGATCTTTTTGGATTTATTTCCGGATCAGAATCTGTTTCAAACTCCAGCTCCGAATCATTGGAAAGTAATTATGATATCATGCAGGATGTCTTCAAATACCGCAAGATTGATTCACATGTTCATGTTAACCTCTCAAGTACTGATCCTGAGGTACAGAAGAAATATGCTGAAGAGTTGATAAAATATTCTGAGCGCCTGAAAGTTGAGAAACTGATCCTTTCCTATCCTGTAACCCGACTGATAAATCGTATTCCGGACGGCAGACCGGAGTCATTTATCGCCAATAATAACATTGTGCTGGGTGTTATGAAGATCTATCCTGATACCTTTTCAGGAAGCTTTACCTTTAATCCGGTACATCATAAAGAATCCATGGACGAAATTAAACGCTGTGTGGATCTGGGTATGATTAATGCCAAAGTGTACTATCAGACAAAGATCAATGATCCATCCTATTATCCCATAGTGGAGAAGATGATCGATCTTAAAATGATCATTCATATGCATGCGGAAGTCCAGATCGGTGTAGGAGGATACCGGATGAAATATAATGGCAATAAACCTCTTCATGTTTCCCTTCCTGATGATTTTGTTGATATCGCACAAAGATATCCCGAAGCTATGTTTCAATATGCCCATATCGGGGGTGGAGGCGACTGGGAGTATATGTGCAAGACCTTAAAAAATAGTCCGAACGTGTATGTTGATACTTCCGGCAGCAATAACGAAGAGAACCTGATCGATTTCGCAGTTAAGCATCTTGGCGAGGACAGGGTGCTTTTCGGTTCAGATAATTGTTATTACCAGAGTGTAGGTAAGATCCTGGCTTCAAACCTGGATGAATCCCAGAAGAAAAAAATATTTTTTGAAAATTTTAACAACATATTAAGAAAAGGAGGAAGAAATGTTGATTGATATCAATGCATATGTAGGGCACTGGCCATTCCAGCAGCTAAAATATAATACCTGCGAAGCTTTACTTCAAAGAATGAATAAGTTCGGTGTAGATGTTTCTGTGATCAGTAACCTGAACGGCATTTTTTACAAGAATACACAATCAGCAAACGAAGAATTAGCCGAGGAGATCAAGTCAAATCGTAAGTTTAATGACCGGTTTATTCCATTTGCGGTGATAAACCCGATCTACGCCGGCTGGAAGGATGATCTGGAAACGAGTGTGAAGCAACTGGGTATGAAAGGAGTGAGGATCTATCCTAAGTATCATGATTTTGATATTATTGATCCTGCCTGTATTGAACTTGTAAAACGAGTGCGCGACCATGGTTTGCCGGTGGCATTCAATTACCGGATGGTTGACAGCAGACAACGTTCCTGGATGGATATCAACAATGTGGTTGGTACCTCGAAAAGGGAGTGGAACCTGAAAGATATTCTCCCCATCATAAAGGCAGTACCTGATGCAAAATACATGATCCTGAATTTTGCGAATGCCGCAAATCTTACTTCTGAAGAGATGAATTTGGTGAAAAAGACTGATCTTTTATTTGATACCTCAGGGAGGACCATTACCAATATGGCCAATTTTCTGAATCTCTATGGTACGGATAAGTTTGCATTCGGTACTCATTCACCAATACTTGATTACCTGAGCGGTTTATTGCGGATTGAATCTCTTCACAGCAATGAAGCTGATGAAAAGACCAAAGAAATGCTGAGATCGGGGAATGCAAAAAGGATGCTTGGTTTATAAATTTTCTATTCAGAATTTGAGGTATCTGTATGAAAAAACAGTTTATAATTGCTTTAATCGCCGGTGTTTACGGATTTTCCGGATATGCTCAGCAGAAAGCAGACTGGGTTCAGGAAAGTCCTGCTGTTGCCTGGCAGGCCAGGGATTCTCAGGCTGAACTGGTCTATAAAAACCGGCTATGGATCTTTGGAGGCTGGTTTAACTCGAATGAAGCTCCACCGAGGGATGTCTGGAATTCTGCAGATGGAAAAAACTGGAATCTGATCAGCCCTTCTGCACCCTGGATACACAGTGATCTGTCGATGTCCATAGCTTTCAAAAACAGGATGTGGATGATGGGAGGATGGTATAATGGCCGTCTCGAAGGTCATTCGGCAAGTAATATGGTCTGGTCTTCAAGGGATGGTAAAAACTGGAAATCAGAAACTAAAAATGCATCCTGGACCCCACGTATCGCTTCAGCAATTGTTAAGTTTAAAGGTAAAATATGGATCCTTGGGGGGACAGAGAATTATTACTTCGGGGATAAAAGCAGTCTTAAAAATGATGTCTGGTATTCTTCAAACGGAAAAGACTGGAAACTTGCAACAGCCGATGCAGGCTGGGCACCGCGGGCATATCACCAGGCCGCCGTTTTAAATGGCAGGATCTATGTTTTTGGCGGTGGCAATTATGTTCCTGAATACAATGCTCTGAATGATGTATGGAGCTCCAAAGATGGTGTTCACTGGATAAAAGAAACATCAAATGCACCCTGGCAGGAGCGTTTATGGTTTTCAACAGTGGTTTACCGTGATCGGATCTGGGTGATGGGCGGATGGTCGAATAATCCGTACAAGAACCATAAAGATGTCTGGTACACCAGGGATGGTAAAACATGGGAAGAGTTCAAATCAGATATCGTCTGGAAGGAGCGTCATGAGCCTTCTGCTTTTGTCTTTCAGGATAAAATATGGATAGCAGGGGGGATGATACCCCCGCTTGTAAATGATGTCTGGTCCTTAAAGCTTCCGGAAGATTGGGAATAGGGGATTAGGTACCTTTATCTATTCCCCATTCTCAATTCCCTTTTTTGTCTGTTGTCAGTGATATACTACTAAATGTCAAATATTAGTTCATTATCTTGATTCCTGACTATTGGTTCTTGATTCAGGAATCAGGTATGTAATGGAGAATGGGAAACAGAAAATTAATAGCTAAGCCATGGAAACCTGATTATCAATTAATCAGCAAATTACTGACAACAGATAACAGATAACAGGCAAAAAAAAGAATCAGACTTTTCCTGAAAAGCCATTCACAATTTCATCGGATGTAACCGTGTACTGTCCGAACATTTCAAAAAATAATAAGGCACCATTGGTTTGCTGCAGTTCAGCTTGTGTGGTTTTGTTTTCCATTCCGGTAGTGCAGTCGCGCAGCACACTTACCTGATAACCCCGGTAATTCATTTGTAATGCACCGTAATCTCTGGTAATCATGCAAGCGTTGGTGTTAAAACCCGCCATAAACAGAAACAGAATACCTTTTTGTTTGCAGTAACGATGCAATTCCTCCCCGGTTGCAATGACCGCTTCAGTACCTGCCGGCTTTGCTAATGGGTGAAACAGATGTGGACTTACCATGGCCTGGATCTCTGCTTCCCTTGGCTCAAATGGCCTCCTGAAGGCTTTGTAAGGGCCGCTCAAACCACGGAATTCTCTTGGAGGCCAGGTATCAGGACGAGGGTTCAGCTCTTCTTCAGAAATAAGTTTTACCCAGTTCGGATGTTTTACAGCTACCTGTGGAGAGGGTGCATGAATGATAGCCATACCTGATTCCCTGCATTTTTTTAAGAGAGGAACATATTTTTCCCGGATGATCTTCTCAGCACGATCCGTCGGTTCTTTGAGATAATGTCTGCTCCATACATCAAGCAATACAATGGCACACTGCGAAACCGGAATATTCCAGTCGAGATGGTTATATCCTGTATTTTTCTCCAGCCATTCAGCCCCCTCATTAACATGCCATCTGTGATAACGTGGCCTGACATGCAGTTTTTCAGCACTGATTGTATGTTCCGAAGTATCTAAGGTATCTCCGGCAAAAGCCGGAACCGCAGTACTCATACCTAATGCTGTTCCAATGCCTCCCAAAGAGGTTTTTTTCAGGAATTCACGCCTTGAGTTGATTTTATTTATTGCAGACATTTTTCAATGGTTTAAATATTTTTGTCGGAAGATTATTTTTTTGCGTTTATTTTACGTTCCCATCTCAGCAATTCAGCGGTGAAAGCAAGATTTTCTTCTCCTCTGTTCAGATAAGTTTTTCGGATCTCATGATAAACTTCAGGATTTGCAGCAGCCAGTTCCAGCCATCCATGTAATATCGGGAAGTAAGCCCCGTGATCTCCGCCTTTTCCGTCAACCGCTCTGCGAATTCCTGTACGGTCTGGAAGGATCACATTTTTAAGCAGGGTATTTGAGAACCGGAGAAGATCCTCTTTTGTAAATACTATTTCAGCACGATTGGCAGCGACTACCATGGCAATATCGAGTACTCCATGAGAACTGTCTTCCACATTAGGTGATCCTTTATAATACATCACATTCGCTGATAATTTATCCTCTGGTTTCCATCCTACGGTCGTCATGGGTTCGTACCAGTAGGTCCACACATAAAGATCCCCTTCCTGATTATATTGGAGCCGATTCTTTAACAATTGAGACATTTTTTCAGAACGTTCGAGGTATTCTTTTTTACTGGTCAGACGGAATAAGGCAAGCTGCGTACTGGTATGCATAGCCAGAAAATTAATTGGTTGACCAACATTATCTGCGGGGAAAGATTCACCCCGTTCACAGGTCAGGTAATAGCCCTCATCCGCATTCGGGCCATTTCTCCATAATCGGGCACTGGCATCTTTATAGGATTCTTCGGCCGCCTTGATAAAACGCATAGCTGCCGGACGGAGATCTGCCAGTTCAGCTTTGCTTTTTGCGAGCTCAGCAAGCCTGAGCATGGGATTATATACAATGCCCAGGTAACCGGTATAGGCTAAGGGTATTGATTTCAATGTGATACTTTGTGCTGTAGGAACAGAAGACCCAGCAATCTTTACCCTGATCAGATTGGATTTTACCTCAGAGAAATCTCCTGCACGGGTTGAATAGGGTGACATTGGATCATTCACAATCTTTTCAATGAAACGTTCATCATTCGGATCTGTGCTCAGATCGGAATAGGTCTCATTTCTTTTCCAAAAACTGTTAGTTATCTTCAGACTAAAACGACCAATTTTTGAATCCGGGATCAGTTCAACCAGGGTCAGGTCGTTGTTTGCATAGGTGGTGGAGCGGACATTTACTGCAACTTTACCCGATGCATCCAGCAGATCTTCTTTTGCTACAACATATTTCATACCCATGCTCCATGCAGGCCTGCTTTTTCCCGAACCATCTTTGACTCCGCTTCGGTCATCACGATGGGTCAGCAAACGATCGCCGCGCCGGGCGACTTCTTTCAGATAAGCGGGATCATCTGTAGCTTCATACATATCTACCAATGTTTCCATAGTTGCAGCTTCACCCCATGCCAATGCACTGCCATCCGGTCTTGCATCCCATGGATCTGCAGCAGGGAGCTTAGCGATCATCATATCTGCACGGACCCTTGTTATTTCTATGGGATCAGCCTGCAGGCTTTTATTCATTTTAAAACCAGAATTTACATACTGGTTTATTTGCCTGTTATTGGAACTAATTGGATCTCCGGTGCCCTTAAATGGCATAATCAATGCAAAAGGAATGATGAATAGGTTTTTCATGGCTTGACTTAATTTATAAGTAGAATTAATAAGCTGTACTTAATTTACACCCGATCTACGGGTACGTTAACGAATATATAATAAAATTGAAGTGTTTACAATAATATCATTTGAAAAGCCATGGATAAAAGTTATAATTGTGTGAAGAATACACAGTTAAATATTTTTGAGATCTGTTATGAAAAAAAGAATTACTGAGCTTACGGGAGTTAAAGAAATTGCCAGAAGAGCGAATGTTTCAATTGCCACCGTTGACAGGGTCCTTCATAACAGAAAGGGGGTTTCCAAACAAACCAAAGAGAAAATTACTAAGATCATTGAAGAATTAAATTACCAGCCCAATTTACTTGCCCAGCGGCTCGCATCCCGTAAAACACTGCGCATTGCAACCCTGATCCCTGAAAGTTCGAAAGAAACAAGTTTCTGGGTTGCTCCTTTACATGGTATTAAACAGGCAGATTCAGAAATTAAACAATTTGGTATTATTGTCGATAAATATTTTTATGATCAGAATTCGATTGATTCATTTGTGCAACAAAGCAGGATCATTCTTGAAAGCAAACCCGATGGTATTTTAATGGCACCTTCCTTTATTGAGGAATCGGTTAGTTTTACCAATAAATGCAGGGAATTAAACATCCCTTATGTTTTGATCGATTCGGATCTTCCCAATCATGGCAGCCTGAGTTATATAGGACCGAATTTATATCATAGCGGTTACCTTGGCGCCCATCTGGTTAGTTATCTGCTAAACGGAAAGGACAAAATATTAATTGTAAATATCTCCAGGGAGATCGATAATCATCATCATCTCTTAAAGAAAGAAGAGGGTTTCAGAGCCTATTTTCATGATCATGGGAAGGAGGTTCCTATCCTTAAGCTGGATATCAGGGACACCGACCTGAAGTCAATTGAAAAACACCTGCTCAAAGTGTTTGAGGATAATGACAATATCAGGCTTGTGTTTGTCACAAATTCCAGGGTATCGAAAGTCGCTCATTTTATTGAAAAGTCAGAAAAAGATCTTATCCTGATCGGTTATGATTTTCTGAAAGAAAATATTGAATATATGGATAAGGGCATCATTGACTTTTTAATTTGTCAGAAGCCCAGGCAGCAGGCTTACAGGGGACTGATCTCACTTTACCAGCATCTGGCATTTTCATCTCCGGTTGAGAAGATATATTTTATGCCTATAGATATTCTTACGAAGGAAAACAGCGCATTTTATAGAAATTAGATTGCGATCTGAAACAAGCCTGAAATCATGCAAATTTATCTGTAGAGCTGCAATTGAATACAGAGTGAAAATAAAAATCCCGGGAGGTAAAATACCCGATTACCAATTATCATAATGAGATTTACACCATATTACCTGTTCCGCCTGATTTTATGTTCCGGTATATTTTTGATTACGTTTAATGTTTCATCCGCAGATGCAAAATTCAGCCCGGTTTTTGTTCAGGCTAAGCTGCAACTGGCCACTTTTGATATAGATGCTACCCCGCCGATCGGCAGCAGTTTAACTTATGATCCTATGGTCAATAACTGGGATCTGGGCTTGCGTGCCAAGGGTATTGTTATTTTAGGTGCCGGACAGCCGATTGTAATGTGTTCGGTTGACTGGATCGGCATTGCAAATGATAGCCAGGATGAATTTAAACGTATAATGGCCGAAGCTGCCGGTACCATTCCTTCAAGGGTGGTGGTTCATGCCATACACCAGCATGATGCGCCGGCTTCTGATTTCGGAGCAGAAAATATGCTTAAAACTGCAGGCTTGAATCCCCTTGCATTTGAAGGCAGCTATGCCCGGGATCTCATTCAGCGCCTTGGTGCTGCTATCCGGAAATCAATTACAAGCGCCGTACCTTTTACTCATATCGGAACAGGACAGGCCGAGGTTTTCAAGGTTGCCTCAAATCGCCGCATACTTGGTTCAGATGGGAAAGTTAAATTTACACGTTCCTCTGCAACAAGGGATTCTGCTGTCAGGGCAGAACCCGAAGGACTGATCGATCCTATGGTATCCCTGGTCAGTTTCTGGAATAATGATAAGCCACTGGCAGTCCTTAGTTATTACGCATCTCATCCCCAGAGTTATTATCGTACAGGCGTAGCAAATCCGGATTTTCCGGGAATAGCCCGTTTTATGCGCCAGCTCGCGGTTCCTGATGCACTTCATATCCATTTTAACGGAGCGGGGGGGAACCTGACTGCAGGAAAATATAATGATGGTGCAAAAGAAAACAGGTTAATCCTCGCTGAGCGGCTCGCCGATGGAATGAAACGTGCCTGGGATAACACCAAACGGGAGCCGGTCTCTGCCGGTTCTGTGAGCTGGAATGTAGAAGATGTGGCACTTAAACCTGCTGCTGGTCTGGAAAATCTGGAGGGTGCCATGAAAACACAGACCTCTGTTTTCATTTCCAATAACCTTTCTAAACTGGTTTGGTTAAGACGCTTACAAGCCGGAAAAATGATCGGCCTGAGCTGTCTGACACTTGGAAAGGTACGTATCCTGCATTTGCCGGGTGAACCATTCGTTGAATATCAGCTGGCGGCAAAGGCAGAACGGCCTGATCTTTTTGTTACCGTAGCCGGTTATGGGGATTATGCGGTAGGATATATTGGCAATGCGGCTGCATATGCTCAGGGTGGTTATGAAACCGGTCAGGCTTCCGGCGTAACTGCCGAAGCAGAAGGAATCTTGATGAAGGCCATTCATAAACTGCTGCAGGACAAGTCCAATAAATAAATTCAGACCCATTTTGATTTAAAATTCTTATTTTTAATAAATTCGGTTACGTACACGCTTATTTTTATATTAGGGTATATTTAACTC
Organism: Pedobacter sp.; assembly: GCA_036677005.1. Lineage (GTDB taxonomy): Bacteria > Bacteroidota > Bacteroidia > Sphingobacteriales > Sphingobacteriaceae > Daejeonella. The sequence continues at coordinate 197 of JAKFBV010000023.1, read as the reverse complement.
AACAGCAATTTGGAGTTAAATAAGGGTTTGGAACAATACACTTATACCAGAGAACATTTGGCTAAACATAATCTTATGAAATTGGCATGAGCGATAAAGGCACACAAACAGCGATGTATAAAATCACTAACTTTAAAGTACCTAAAGCTCGATTGGTTACTGAAGGCATAGACCTCGCAAATGAAATTGAGTTCAAA